>DASWVE010000160.1:0-178298 GCA_036401315.1 Candidatus Acidiferrales bacterium | reverse complement strand
CGCTTTTACGGCGTCGGTGATGTCGCGTGCCGAGATGCCGAAGGCATCGACCAGTTCTTCCGGCTTGCCGGAGTGCGGCATCCCGTTAACCGCCATCAGCTTGAATTTCGACGGCGCTACGCCGACGGAAGCCAGAGCGGACAGCACGGCTTCGCCGATGCCGCCTTCCGGCCAGTGGTCTTCCACGGTGATCAGCTTTCCGCCAGTCGCGGCGATTTCGGCGGCGATGGCTTTGCCGTCGATCGGCTTCACGCAGTACAGGTCGATGACACGAATAGCCGTGCCGGACTTCTTCAGTTCGTCCGCAGCTTTCAGCGCTTCGTGCAGGGTTACGGCCGCGCCAATCACCGTGACTTTGTCCTGGTCGCTCTTGCGCAGAACTTTGAAACCCGGCAGCGGGAATTTTTCGTCTTTGGAATACAGGATGGGAAATTTCGGCCGCGAGGTGCGCAGGTAGTTGACGCCGACGCGGCGGGCCATGGTATCGACCAATCGTTCGGTGGATACCGCATCGCTCGGATACAGAACCGCCGAGCCATGAATCGCGCGGAACATAGCGATGTCTTCAAGCGCCATCTGCGAAGGACCGTCTTCGCCGATGGAAACGCCGCAGTGCGAACCGCACAGATTGATGTTGGCGCGGCTGATGGCGGCCATGCGCACGTTGTCATACGCGCGCGAAAGGAAGCAGGCGAAAGTATCGGCAAAAGGCACTTTGCCGCGGGCCTGCAAGCCGACCGCGACGCTCACCAGGTTTTGTTCGGCGATGTAGCCCTGCCAGAAATGATCGGGTTCCGCATCCTGAAACGTTTCGGAGAAGGTGGAATTTTTCACGTCGCCGGAAATGGCGACCAGTTCCTTGTTTACGGCTCCGACGCGCTTGAGCGCAAAGCCGTAGGCTTCGCGGGTCGCAATTTTCGCATCGGCGGCGTAGTCAGGAGCGGCCGGCGCGGGGAAATCGGGAGGCGTCGGGAGCGGTTTGCGTTCGTAGGAAACTCCCGGATCCTTGGGAACCGTGGGTCCACCGCCGAGTTCGGCGATGGCCGCGGCCAGCTGGTCCTTGGAGAACGGCTTGCCGTGCCAGTTGAGCTTGTCGGCAACCTGACTGAAGCCGTGGCCCTTGATGGTCTCCGCCAGGATGGCTTGCGGCTTTCCTTTGGTGGCCTTGGCTTTGTCGAGAGCGGCGAGCACGGCGGCGACGTCGTGGCCGTTGATCACTTGGGTCTCGAAACCTTCCGATTCCCACTTCAAGCGGTAGCGATTCATGTCGTGCTGATACATCGTCGGTTCGCTCTGGCCCAGGCGGTTGATGTCGCAGATGACCGTCAGATTATCCAGCTTGTAATGCGCGGCGAACGCGGCGGCTTCCCAGATCTGGCCTTCGGCGAGTTCGCCATCGCCCGTGAGGACGTAGACGCGGGTGTCGCTCTTATCCATGCGCGCGCCGATCGCCAGGCCGGCTCCGACGGAAAGACCTTGGCCCAGCGAACCGGTGGCGGCGTCGACGCCATGAATCTTCGGCGTGGGATGGCCTTCGAGCTCGCTCGAAAATTCGCGCAGGGTCATGACGCGCGAAACCGGGAACACGCCCGCTTCGGCGAGAGCCGAATACAAAAGCGGCGCGGCGTGGCCCTTGGACAGCACGAAGCGATCGTTGTCGTTGGAATTGGCGTTCTTAGGATCGAACTTCATGGCGTAGAAGAAAACGCCGGCTACCAACTGTGCGGCGGACATACAGGAGGTCGGATGGCCCGAGCCCGCGGCAGTGGTGGACATCATCGAATAAATGCTGAGCAGCTTGGCTTTTTCCTTGATCAGGTCGACTGTTGCTGCGGAAGGTCCTGCGGAGGACGGCGCGCTCATAAAAGCTCCTTATCGATTTTAGTCTAAGGCCCCGATTTTACCCTGTTCGCGCGAAAGGCGCGAATGAAGTATTTCTAATCTCGCGTCCGGCGGCGGGAACGCAAAGACAAATTGCATTTCGGACGCCAGAAACGTAAAGTCTGCGACATTCCTGGAGGAGTTGCGCCCAAAGTGGACCCCATTTCGATCCGCCTCAGCGACGCATTTTTGCTGGGCACTCCCGTGTGCCTGGTGCCTTACGAAAACGTTGGATTCACGGGAACCATGTTTAGGTGCGCACGAAGGCCACGAATCGTGGCGCGAGGAGTTTGGCGATGAGTTCGGCGGCGAACGCGGCAAGGAACGTCACAAGGCGTAACTTCCTGAAGACTGCGTCGGCCGGCGGCGCGGGGCTGCTGATCGCGTTCCATTTCGCGGGCGGTGCGGCCGAAGTTTTGGCTGCTACTGCGGACGCCAATTTTGTGCCGAATGCGTTTGCCTCGATTTCGCCCGAGGGCGAGATTCGCCTGGTGGTGGCCCGGTCGGAAATGGGCCAGGGCGTGAGAACCACGCTCGCGATGATTCTGGCGGAAGAACTGGACGCGGATTGGGCCACCGTGCAGGTCGAACAGGGCGACTGCGACGCGAAGTATGGCGACATGACTACCGGCGGCAGCATGAGCATTCGCAGCTCCTGGGATCCTTTGCGCAAAGCGGGCGCTTCCGCTCGCGACATGCTTTTGACCGCGGCGGCTGAAACGTGGAACGTACCGAAAGAAGAATGCACGACGACCGGAACGAACCTGGTCGAGCACCGAAAATCCGGCAAGAGGCTCGGCTACGGCGCGCTGGCCGTGAAAGCGGTTACGGTTGCGGTCCCCAAAGATGTGCCACTGAAGGACCCTAAGGATTACCGGATCGTCGGGACCCGCCGGCACCGCATCGATGGGAAACATATCGTCCTGGGCGAGGCACACTACGGAATCGATACCAAACTGCCGGGAATGCTAGTGGCGGTGATCGCGCGGCCTCCGGTGACCGGCGGGAAAGTGAAACGTTTCGACGCGTCGAAGGCGCTGGCCGTTCCGGGCGTGAAAAAAGTTTTTGAAATTCCAGCGGCGGAGCTGCCGCCGCTTTTCGGCGAAGAACGCAAAGACAATTCCGGTCACCAGCATTATTTGTGGGGCGGCATTGCGGTTGTCGCCGATTCCACCTGGCCAGCGGTGACCGGACGGAACGCGCTCGAAATCGAATGGGACGAAGGCCCGGGCGCCGAAGAATCGTCGGAAACGCAAAGTGCACAGCTGACCGAGTTGCTGCGCACACCGGGCAAAGAACTAAAAAAAATCGGCGATCCGGAACCGGCGTTCGCGGGTGCGGCGAAGAAAGTGGAAGCCACGTACGACACACCGTTTTTGGCGCACATGGCAATGGAGCCGCTGAACTGCACCGCGACGGTAGCGAATGGCAAATGCGAAGTATGGGCGCCCACCCAGAATCCGAATGCGATGGCTACGGCGCTGGCCAGCGTGCTGAAAATACCGCAGGACGCGCTGACCATTCACATCACTTTGATTGGCGGCGGATTTGGCCGCCGCTTGTGCATCGACTACGGCGTGGAGGCCGCCCTGGTTTCGCGCGAAGTGGGCGCGCCGGTGAAGGTCATTTGGACCCGTGACGACGACATCAAGCACGACTATTACCGCCCGATCAGCCGACACCGTATGCAGGCGGGGCTCGACGCTAACGGCAAGGTCACCAGCTGGCTGCATCACATTGCGGCCGCTTCGACCGACAGCACGTTTCTTGGCGGTGAGCTGCCCGATACCGGCGGCACCGAAATCGCGGGAAACGGATTGCCCAATGGCTCGGTTGCGAATTATTTCCTGCAGCAGAGTTTTTTGAAAACCTCGTTGCGCCGTGGTTACTGGCGCGCGGTCGATATGAACTGGAACCATTTCGCAGTGCAGAGTTTTATCGACGAGATTGCCGCCGCGAGCCGCAAAGACCCGCTCGAACTGCGCCGCGAGCTGATTACCACGCCGCAGAAGCCCGCCGGCGAGGCGGATAACGAAGGCGACGCGCCGGTGAATCCGGAACGCCTACTGGGCGTGCTGAACCTGGTCGCGGAAAAATCAGGTTGGGGCAAGCAGCTGCCGGCGGGCAGCGGGCGCGGGATCGCCGGGCTGTATGGTTTTGGCAGTTACGTCGCGCACGTGGCGGAAGTGACCGTGGCGAAAGACGGCACGCTGAAAGTCGATCGCATCGTGGTGGCGGTCGACTGCGGGCAAGTCATCAATCCGGACATGCTGGAGGCGCAGGTGGAAGGCGGCGTGATTTTCGGGCTGACTTCGGCGCTGATGGACAAAATTACGATTGCCGGCGGGCAGGTGCAGCAAAGTAATTTCGATAATTACCCGGTGATGCGGATGAATTCCGTGCCGCGCATCGAAGTGCACATCGTGCCCAGCCACGAAGCTCCCGGCGGGATCGGTGAGCCGGGCGTGCCGTCCACGGCTCCAGCGGTGGCCAATGCGATTTTTGCCGCGACCGGCAAGCGGTTGCGCAGCCTTCCGTTTCAAACCAAGGAACTCGCGCAGACTTAAAATTTATTTGCTCGGCCCGCGCAATAGTTTTGGCGAGAGCAGCACGTCCGCGACTCGGGCCACCTGGGCCATTTCCGCTACATCGTGCACGCGCACGATGTGCGCGCCCTGCAAAATGCTGGCCGCGACGGTCGCAGCCGTACCCCAGATGCGATTTGTTCCTTCACCCTGTTTCAGCGCAGTGCCAAGAAAACTTTTCCGCGACGTACCGACCAGCAAGGGAAAACCCAGTTTGGCCAGCTCTGGCAGGCGCTGCACGATTTCGCAATTCTGTTCGTGGCTTTTGCCGAATCCGATTCCGGGGTCGACCACGATTTGAGATTTGGCCACGCCCGCTTTTTGCGCGACGGCGATCGAGCGGCGCAAGCCGGCGATGACGTCCTTCATCACTTTCGCGGCGAAAGGTTTTTGCTGCATGGTGCGCGGTTCGCCGCGCAGGTGCATCAGGATCAGTCCAAGTTTCTTGCGCTGGGCGATCTGCGCGAGTCGCGGATCATTCCGCAGCCCGGTCACGTCGTTGAGAATCTCGGCTCCGGCCTCGGCCGCCGCTTCGGCCACTTCCGCCTTGCTGGTATCGATCGAAATCGGAATCTTCAGTTTGCCGCGCAGTATTTCGAGCACCGGCAGCACGCGCCGCATTTCTTCCTCCGTCGAAATTCCCTGCGAGCCGGGGCGCGTCGATTCCCCGCCGATGTCGATGAGGTGTGCGCCGGCCGCTTCCATGGCCAAGGCGTGCTCGGCGGCAGTTTCGGCATTTGGGTGCACCCCGCCGTCGGAAAAACTATCCGGCGTGACGTTGAGGATGCCCATGATCAGCGTGTGCTCGCCCAAGGCGAGCGTGCGCGACGGAAGAGGAAGACGGAATTTGCGGCGAGTGAACATCCGCAGCTATTGAATCACGGTTTGGCGGGGACGTAATAGGAAGCGCGCGACACTACCGTGGCGTTGGGATGGCCGTCGACTTCGACGCGCAGTTGGTGCCACCCGGCGCGTGGAGTTTGATCCGCAGCATCGGCCGGCGAAAATCCGATGGTGTATTCGGCGCGAATCTTCACTGCGATCTGATGAAATGTGTCGGCCAGCGTCTCGGCCTCGCGCAGAAAATAGAGCTGGCCGCCGGAACGGCGCACCATCTCGGTCAGGTACAGCGTGTAGGCTGGAATTTTCTCGTCGGCGCGCGCCCGCGTCAGCAGCGTCTGGTCTTCGTGACTTGCGAGCCAATCCGCGGTCATGATTTTAGGGCGGCTCTCGGTGGAGACGGCGAAAACCTGAATATCCTGGGCGGAAAGTTTTCGCACCACATCTTCGAAGGTCAGCCGGTCAGGAGGAAATCCCGGGCGCGGTCGCGACGTTTCGGGATCGAGCGTGAGGCCCAGGCCGCTATCCTGCCCGTCGGTGAGCAACACGATCGCTTTGCGTCCGCTGCGCCCGGCAAAAAGTTCCGTGGCGGCAACAAATACCGCCTGATAGATGTTCGTTCCACCCACATCGCCGAGAAGCTGGCGCGCGTCGACGCGGCCGACAGCTTTACGAATCAGCCCCCAATCGTTCGAGAACGGAATCTGCAGATAGGAATGCGCGGAAAAATCGACGACGGCGGTCTCGTCTGATGTGCCTAGCGCATCGACCAGCGCGCGCGCTGCGTTCTTCATTTCTTCCGATTCACGCAGCACACTGGGGCTGGCGTCGATGAGCAGAGCCACGTTCGCCGGCTGACTGGACGCGTCGAAGAAAACGATGGGACGCGCGGTGCCGTCATCGAATACGCGAAAATCTTTTTGCTGCAGATTCTGAATGGCCACGCCATCGGCGCCCACCACGCTGCACGTGACCGGAACGATTTGGGTGACGACGGAAATGGAGTGCGCGGTTTCGGCGGGTTGCGCGCCGGCTTCCGGCCCCGCGGCCGCGCGGCCAACGATCAGCTCGCCGGTCGCTGGATCCCGGCGCCAGGAAACGGATTCATCGAGGCGGTGT
Organism: Candidatus Acidiferrales bacterium; assembly: GCA_036401315.1. GTDB lineage: Bacteria > Acidobacteriota > Terriglobia > Acidiferrales > UBA7541 > Palsa-295. Next base: position 171,873 of record DASWVE010000160.1, on the reverse strand, counting down.
GGTTTAGGAAGGCTCTTAGACTGCTGCTTTTGCGCATGAACCCGGGGCAGCGAGACGAGCAGAGACGCCGTGGCGAAAACGGCGAAAGAAATAAATGTTAAATGGAAACCGCTGGCACGGGCCAGATCACAGAAGCGTCCTCGAAGCGCCCGCATCGCCGGCCTAGTCGAGATCGAAATCGCGCAGCGGCTTTTCGATCGGACCGTCTTTGGCTTTTTTCAGACCTTCGGCAAATTTCCGTGCCAGCAAATCTTCCTTGGTTTTCTCCGCTTCCACCGAAGCGCGAAATTTCGCTTCGACCGCGTCGACCTGCTTGCGCAGCAGGCTGGCGGTGTCTTCGAGGTCGACGGAAGAAGGCGGGCGGGGCGGCGGAACGTGCGAGAGGACGGCGCGAACCTCGCGGTCGATGGTCAATTTCGCCTGGCAGCAGGGGCAATTCACTTCGAAGGTGTCGACGAATTTCTTGGCCATGAGGTTATTTTACTCCAATTTTCGGCAGAGGAGCGCGTGGGTGAAAGTCCGGCCCAGTACTGTGCTGTGCCGTTCTTGCCCTGGCCACATTCGTGCTAAAGCCACGCCGTGGCGCGGCCGATAGCAGAAGCAATATCCAGCTACATCATTGTAAATCCAGCCATCGCGATGGCGGCGGAAGCGATTCCTACTCTATGAGCGCTCAACTGAAAATTGTCGAAAAATCGGAACGAGGGAACGAGCTTCCCGCGGTTTCGCCCCGGCCGCGCGACCGGCGAAAATCGAAACGGGCGATGGTCGCGGTGCGCGCGCGTATTTGCGGCGGCATCGGCTCGCTGCATGGCTTCGAGGAAGTGGTGACCTGCAACGATATTTCGCGCGATGGGGTTCGCTTGCCCACTTTGCGGCACGGCTATTTCGAAGGACAGTTGCTCAGCGTGACGTGTCCGTTCTGGGACTGTCCCACGGCGATCAACAAATCACGCAACGCCAAAGTGATTCGCTGCAAAATCACGCCGAACCTGGGCTATGAAATTGCGCTGCAATTTCTTCCGGACGAGCCGGAAGACGCGCCCACGCTGCGGCGCAGTTCCGGTCCACACGCGAGCCAGGTGCGCGTGCTGATCGTGGAATCCGACGTGAGCATCGGGAATTCGGTGCGCGAACTGCTGGAACGCGACGGCTATCACGTGGTGCATGTGCAAAGACCGGATCAAGCTCTGGGCGTGATCCAGACCGAAGCGCCGCATGTGATCGTCGCCGAAGCGGAAGGGCACGACCTTAGCGGCGACGACCTGTGCGCCATCGTGAAGTCTTCTCCGCACCTGCAACACATTCCGGTGATTCTGCTGACCAGCTCCGCCCTGCCATCAAATTACGCTTCGAGCCATTTGATCGGCGCGATCGTGTGCATGTCTAAGCCGTGCAAGCTGGAAAAAATACGCCAGGCCGTTCGTTTGGTGGCCGCGCCGCCATCGCAGTCATCGGCGTACAGTTCGGGATTCAACGTGTCTTCCTTCGTGCGTACTTCGTAACCGCAATTCAAAAAACCTAACGCAAAAAAAGACCTCGTCTTTTGCAAGACGAGGTCTGGAAATTGCGAAATACGTGTGGCTGCGTTCTAAGCGGGGGCCGGTTTTTCGCCGTTTGCCAATCCCGGAATCGTCCGCGGTTCGGGCCGCAACGAAAGCTGCGGCTCCTTGGCCGTGGCGCGCGGTTCGGGCGGAGGAGGTGGAACCTTTTCCGGCAGCGGCTGATTCGCCAGCAAGAGCTTCAACTCGACAGCGTCCAGAACTTCGCGTTCCAGCAGGGCGTGCGCGATTCGCTCGAGCAGTTCTTTCTGCGTTTCGAGGATGTTACGCGCCTTGCTGTAGCCGGTGGTCACGATGCTGCGAACTTCGCCGTCGATCTTGATCGCCGTATCTTCGGAGTAGTCGCGATGCTGGGCGATTTCGCGGCCCAGGAAAATCGCTTCTTCCTTCTTGCCGAAGGTTAGCGGACCCAGAACGCTCATACCCCACTCGCAAACCATCTGCCGGGCAATTTCCGTGGCGCGTTCGATATCGTTGCCCGCGCCGGTGGTGATGTGGTTGAGGAAAATTTCCTCAGCAGCACGCCCGCCCATCAGCACGGCCAATTGCGCTTCCAGGAAATCCTTGGTGTAGGTGTGCTTGTCGTCGATGGGCAGCTGCATGGTAACGCCCAGCGCCATCCCGCGCGGGATGATGGTCACTTTGTGCAGCGGGTCGGCGCCCGGAGTTAATGCCGCGACCAGCGCGTGTCCGGCTTCGTGATACGCCGTGTTGCGCTTTTCTTCGTCGGACAAAATCATGGAGCGGCGTTCGACGCCCATCAGTACTTTGTCCTTGGACATTTCGAAATCGACCATGGCCACGAATTTGCGATTCTGCCGTGCCGCCCACAACGCCGATTCGTTGACCAGGTTCGCGAGGTCCGCGCCCGAAAATCCGGGAGTGCCGCGAGCGATCACAGAGAGATCCACGTCCTCGGACAGTGGAACTTTGCGGGTGTGCACGCGAAGAATTTCTTCGCGGCCCTTGACGTCGGGACGGGGCACCACGACGCGGCGGTCAAAGCGGCCGGGGCGCAGCAGGGCCGGATCGAGCACGTCGGGCCGGTTGGTCGCGGCAATTAGAATCACGCCTTCGTTGGATTCAAATCCGTCCATTTCGACCAGCAACGCGTTCAAGGTTTGCTCGCGCTCATCGTGTCCGCCGCCGAGGCCTGCGCCGCGATGGCGGCCGACCGCGTCAATTTCATCGATGAAAATGATGCAGGGCGCATTCTTTTTGCCTTGCTCGAAGAGATCGCGCACGCGGCTGGCGCCGACGCCCACGAACATTTCGACGAAGTCCGAACCGGAGATCGAGAAGAATGGCACATTCGCTTCGCCGGCAATCGCCCGCGCCAGCAAAGTCTTGCCCGTTCCTGGAGGCCCGACCAGCAGCACGCCCTTGGGAATGCGGCCGCCGAGCTTCTGGAATTTTTGCGGATCTTTCAGGAAGTCGATAATTTCGTACAGCTCTTCCTTGGGCTCGTCGATTCCAGCCACGTCCTTGAACGTAGCCTTCTTCTGTTGCGCCGTGAGCAGGCGCGCGCGCGATTTCCCGAAGCTGAGCGCTTTGTTTCCGCCGGCCTGCATCTGCTTCATCATGAAAATCCAGAAGAGGACCAGCAGGATGATCGGCGCGAAATTCATCAGAAACGTCAGCCAGTCGGCGTTCTTCACTTCCTTGAAATTGTAGAGAACATTGTGATCCTGGAGCGCTTTGGTGACGTCCGGGATGGAAGTGTTGGCAATCGTGACGCCCTTGAACTTGCCCGCTTCGCGATATTCGCCCTGGAGTTCGGCGCTGTTCTGCGCCAGGTAAATCGTCACATCTTTTACGCTGCCGCTTTGCACCTTGGCGAGAAAGGTCGTGAAGTTGGGTTCATCCTCGTGCGCGGACTGCCCGCCCGTGGAGGCCATCTTCCACAACACCACCGCCAGCAAAATCATTAAGAGCCAAAAAAGAATCGTTCGGACTGTTGAGTTCACCGTTGGACCTCGCCCATTTCAAACGCGAAACGGAATTTGCCGTCTCGCCATTGCCATGATTTCGTAGATATTAAAAACCGCACGGCGCTGCTGATAACCCTACCTACATACTTAGATGCCGGAACCGCCGTTTCCGCTCTTTAAAACGTCCTCAGCCTTGCTCTTCGGCAATCCACAGGGCTTTTTGCGTCTTCGCCCCCGCGGCACATTCTCCAGCCGGTACCATCCCTAGAGCCCAAACCACTTGCCCCGCGCTTTCCAGGACAGGCCAGCCCGTGCGCTGCGCTGCCGGAACCCTTTTGCCCAGCATCATCTGCTTGAGCTTTTGCTCGTTCCGCCGACCGCGAGGTCTATAGGAATCGCCGGGCCGCCAATTCCGCAGAATTAAAGGCGCACGCAGGAGGTCCGCATCGAGGGCTTGGTTGTCCCATATAGTGTCGCGCTCGGGCGTGGGCCAGTCAATCAAATTTAGGCTCAGGCGCTTACCCACTTCAACAACTGCTACGGTGACCTTCGCTGTCAGTGGCAGGGTCACCTCATATTGGTACGGATTCGCTTGGCCGGTAGTTTCATGCGAAGCGGTCCGCGTGGTGACGGCGGCGCGCCGCGAAAATACCAGCTGGCCCAGATCGCTCCGCACCAGAATTCCCCGTGGCAGTTCGGTGGTCAGGCCACTTTGTGAGCTGCCGGCGAGAAGAAGCACCTGCTCAACGTGTTTGGCGCTGAGCTCGCGGCGGTCGCCTTGGAGCGCTTCGAAGATTCGCCGGACCAGGCGTTCGCTGACGGAGCGCGTCGCAGCTGTTTCGATTGGCAGCGGAGCCAACAGATCAGCCGCGGAAATGCTTAAGCCTACGGCCGTTTCGTGCGTGAGTTTCCGGAAGCGTTCTTCGATGAACGCGCCCCAGAATGTTTCTTCTTCGCGTGCCAGGCGGGCGAGATCATTTAGGTGCCCGACGACGGCGGGCGAATAATCGCGCTCGATCTGCGGCAGTAGGTTTTTGCGGATGCGCGCGCGGGTGCGCGTGGTGTCCTGGTTGGTGGCGTCTTCGCGCCACTCCTGATTCAGCGTGTACAGGTAGTCGCGAAGTTCCTGGCGGCGGATTTCGAGCAGAGGACGCACGACCGGCCCGTCGACGGGATGAATGCCGCCGAGCCCCGTGATTCCGGTGCCGCGGAAGAGATGAGCGAGCAACGTTTCGGCCTGGTCGTCGGCGGTATGCGCGACGGCAATTCGATCCGCCGAGCCCTCACTTACCAGTTCGTCGAAAAACTTGCGGCGAAGGCGCCGGCCGGCGTCTTCGAGATTCCAGCCGTTGCGCTCTGCGGCAGCGGCGACGTCTTCTACCCGCTGTAGGAATTTCAGGTTGTGCGTCTGCGCCAGGTATCTGACGAACTCCGCATCGCCATCCGATTCGGCGCCGCGCAGCGAATGATTTAAATGCGCGACCAACAGCGTAATCCCCAGCTCGTCTGCCAGCGCGCTGAGCAGCCGCAGCATCGCCACCGAATCCGCGCCACCCGAAACGGCTGTGCACACGCGTGCGCCCGGCAGGATCACACGCTGCCTCCGGATGTGCGCCAGTACCTTCTGTTCAAACGCTGATCGCATAGAAACGGTCAATACGTGTGACGGGATATTCGTATCGTAACAGTTGAATCAGGAAGGGTCGAGGAGGCGCGGGCGGGGCACAGCGGGTGCGGGTCCTCGCGCTGGCCGGTCGAAAACTAGATCAGATGCGGTCGCTGATCTGCTGCGTGAATAAGTCGCGGCTGTACGATATGCGGCGATCCAGCGCTACTGCGGCGAAGTACGAGCAGTCCCGGCGCTCGTGATCGATCCAATCTGCCGCGCGCGGGCCGCCCAGAATCGCAATTCGCTTAACCACGGCCAGAATCCGGTAGTAGGTACCAACCGCGCGGATCTCCGAACGATCGTCGCCGCGTTCCGGGCAGAGTCGTACGAGTTGCAGCAGGCGATGAAAATCATCCGGCGCAACTTCCTGAGAGGCGATGCCAGTGACTTCTTTCACGCGGTCGGAAAGCGCCACCCGCCGGCTGGGCGCCAGAATCGAACGGCAATACACCAGGAAAAACTGCAGGAACACGCCGATGGAGGCTACGCAGATCAGCGCCGCAATCATTGCGCTTTCTCCAGCAGTTCCGCCGGCACCAGCCGCGAATCTTCGGAGACTTTGGTCATCGTGTAGGACCACGCTACCGGCAGCCAGAGGCCCATCAGCGGCGGAATCCAGCGCAGGAAATTGGACTGCAGGCCGGGATACAGATTGCGCAGCGCGTAGGTTCCGGCATCCACGCTGAAATAAATGCCCAGCGCGAGGACCAACTGGATCAACCGCATGCGCGTCTCACGCAGTTTAAGGATCGCGCCCCACAACAGATAGGTCAGCACTACGCCGACGAAATAAAAGTTTTGGCCCAGCTCAACTACGAACCGGCTGGTCAGGTGACCGCGATTCTGATGCACGACCAGGTACGAGAAACCGGCGGTAGCGACAATCAGGATGGCAGCCGCGCCGCGAATGTAAGCGCTGGCGCCCATCTCTTCGAAGACCTGCAGGTAGAAATGAATGACCACCCAAAAGAGCAGTAGGGTCAGCAAGCTGTCCGAGTAGTAATAGAAGTAGGTGTACTTCAGAGAGTTAAAGCCGAACTGCTTCAGGCAATAATACATGCCGAAAGTAACGGTGGCATCGCTCAAGATATAGATAATAAGGGGGAAATAGCGTTTGAGGAGTTTGGAGCGAAACGCGCACACCACTAGGTAGATCTCCGCGAGGAAACCTAAACACCACAAAGCGTAATCAAAAGGGCCCAGCATCTCTTGGTGACAATCCGCGAAAGCCTGGCCCCGGCTCCCTTATAGGGAGCTTTTGACGACTACCTCCAGGGCGTTGGCGGCATCGGCGCCGTGGTGCTTGCCCACGGAGTCGGTGGCATTGGAGCGGTTGTGCTGCGCCACGGCGTCGGCGGCATTGGTGCGGTGGTGCTTGCCCACGGCGTTGGCGGCATCGGAGCTGTTGTGCTCGCCATTGCTGGGCTGGCCGACAAAGCCTTTAGACCCATTGCGCTGGTGACGATCAAAACTGCCAATGCAGCAACTGCTGACCATTTACTCATAGACTTCCTCCCAAGGGTAACAACGGGCGGAGTCTATAAGCGGTCAATTGCCGTCAAGAGAGGAATTTTAGGGGCGTGTGTCTAAACGGTACACACCCCTTCCTACTGGCGACGGCCAGTGCCTTTCCGAATTGTCGAGTGCAACGTAGCGGTTCAGATCGAATTGGGTCAATGGACCCAAAGTACTATCAATGTGCGCCGTTCCGAATCGGGGCATTGCGCTTTGAGGCCTTGAACATTGGGGATTTGCGTTATCGCGCGGATCGCGAGTCCGCATCTTGACACTCCGCAGCCTTAACCCTTAGCATCGAAGGCTGTCTTGTGGCCGGTTTAGCTCAGAGGTAGAGCGAGGGTCTCATAATCCCTAGGTCGTGGGTTCGAGTCCCACAACCGGCACCAATTAATTCCCCACGCCCCGTCGTTTAGTTCCGCGAATCACTTCAACAGCCTCTTGTAAGACCGGATCCAGAAACTCGCGGCCGTCGATTCTTTTCGGTCGGCTCCCTGGGGCGCCCTAGATTTTCATTGGAGCTATTCCAAAATGTGAGATATTGGGCGCGTATCGTATGGTTACGAAATAGAGCGTTTTGTTTCTTTTTGTGAGGTTTGAATAATGACCCTCTTTCAGTCATTCCCAGAGACCGGCGGCGTGCGGTCAACTTTTCCGATTCTTTTCTTGCTCGCCGGTGCATTGGCGCTCGGCGCGTCAGGATGCAGCAAAAAGCAAGCCGCTCCGGTTGCGCCCGCAGCAACTGAATCCAGCGTGCACGTTTCGCACAGCGCCGACGCTGCCACGATTACCACGTCGAACGCGGAATTCACGATAACGCCGAGTGGCTATGTGTCGGGCAGCCTGCTATCTGACGGAAGAAAATTGTCTTTAGATGATCCTGGGAATCAGCCGGGTGTCGAAATCGGCGCGCAGCAGGGAGCATTGCCCGCCGTGGTCTTCGACGTCGCGCATCCCGACGTGTCGCAGCCGAATGGGAAATTGGGCAGCGCCGGAAAGCGCATAGAAGTGCGTGGCACCACGCCTTCCGGCGATGTTCGCGAAACCTTGTCCATCGACGTGTATGACGAATTTCCTAGCGTCGCGTTCGTTTCGGTTTCAATTCAAAACTCCGGTAAGAGCGAATTGAATCTGAAGTCGGTCGATTTCGACCTCCACCGCCTCAATGCCTCGTTGGCCGACTCGAAAACTGCGCCTTACGAGATGTGGTCCTTCCACGGCGCCAGCATTCGGTGGGGCAAAGAGAACGTATTCGAGATTCCCAAGAAATTCTCGCAACAGAATCAAATGGGCACGGTGGTGGAAGTAAAAGGCGACCTGGGCAGCGTGGGTGGCGGAATCCCGGTCGTCGCGTTCTGGACGAAATCCGTCGGGGAAGCGATCGGCCACGCCGAAACGCTCCCGCTCTCGCTCTCGATTCCGGTCGCGACCGCGGACGACGGCCGCGTGGAAGCTGGAATTCACCTCATTCCCGACACCGTCCTGCAACCGGGGCAGACCTATTCGACGCCGCAAGGATTCGTCGCCGTTTATTCCGGCGACTATTACGAACCGCTGCAGATGTATTCGAACCTGATCGACCGCGAAGGCCTGAAGAAAGCGACGACCAACGCCGAGGATTATTCCGTGGCTTGGTGCGGGTGGGGCTATCTGGCGAACGTCACACCGGCGCAAATGCTTGGCACCATCCCGAAGCTGAAAGAATTTGGAATTCACTGGGCGACTCTCGATGACCGCTGGTTCAACGACTATGGCGACTGGCAGCCGCGCACCGATACTTTTCCCGGCGACACCATCCGCGACATGGTGAAAAAATTTCACGAACAGGGTATCAAGGTGCAGCTCTGGTGGTTGCCGCTGGCGGTTGAAGACGGCGGCGCCGGATACGAAGAGCATAAGTACGGCGTATCCGAAGTGGTGAAGGAGCATCCCGACTGGTTGATCCTCGATAAAAATGGCAAGCCCGCGCGCATGACCCGCGGTTTGGCCACGCTATGCCCAGCCGTCCCCGAAGTTCGCGAATACTACAAGCAGCTCACCCAGAAATTTATCCACGACTGGGATTTCGACGGCTCCAAGCTCGACAACATTTATACCGTCCCGGAATGCCATAACCCGAAGCATCACCACAAATCGCCGATAGATTCCGTCTATGCCATGGGCGATGTCTATAAAACGATTTTCGACACCACGCGCGCGCTGAAACCCGATAGCGTCACGCAGAGTTGTTCTTGCGGCACGCCTCCCAGCATTGCCTGGCTGCGTTATCTCGATCAGGCGGTCACTGCGGATCCGGTCGGTTCCGCGCAGGTTCGCCAGCGTACCAAGATGTACAAGGCTCTGCTCGGCCCCAATGCCGCGGTGTACGGAGACCACGTCGAGCTGACGCGCATTTCGAATCCCAACGGGGGCGAACGCGATTTGGGCAAAGATTTCGCCTCGACCGTGGGAACCGGAGGCGTGGTCGGTACGAAATTTGCGTGGCCGGATTACGGGCCGAAGTTGAGTGACGTCTACCTGACGCCGGAAAAAGAAGCGTATTGGAAAAAGTGGATCGGGATTTACAACGACAAGATGCTCTCGCGCGGAACCTTCCGCAATTTGTACGTCTATGGCTATGACGTGCCGGAGGGCTACGCGATCGAAAAAGATGGCGCGATGTATTACGCGTTTTTTGCGCCGGAGCCGGCGGCAGCGCCCGCGCCGAAAGCAAAAGCGTCTGTGGCGCCGGCGTGGTCCGGTGAAATCGAATTGCGCGGACTGGCGCCCGGGAAATATCACGTCACGGATTACACCAACGGTAAAGATTTAGGCGAGGTCACTGCGCCAGGCGCCAAGCTGCAGGCCAGCTTCACCGATCACTTGCTGCTGGAAGTTACAAAACAGTAGAGCGTTGGGCAGAAATGTTTTCGGCGGAGTTTCGCGGCGGGTTGCTGAAGAAAGCTTTTACGGCTTCGCGATCGCGGAAAGCTTCGGTGCCGCCTTCGCAGGTGGTAGAAAACGCGCCGGCCAGATCCGCGTAGGCCAGGCAATCCTCCGGCGAGCCGCCCTGCAGCAAACGATGAATGAAACCGGCATCGAAACTGTCGCCGGCGCCCACCGAATCTTTGGCATCGACTCGCATGCCGATCCGTTGCCAGCGGCTCGCGCCTTTTTGCAGCAGCGCGCCTTGAGCGCCAAGCTTCACTGCGACCATCGGGCAAATTTCAGCCAGCTTGCCGATCGCTTCTTCCAGATCATCCGAGCCGGCGATTTTCTTCGCCTCCCGCTCATTGGGGAAAAGAATATCGACAAAGGGGAGAACGCCGAGCAAGTCGTCCGCCCATTTTCCTTCGGGGTCGTCGTTGGTATCCAGAGAGGTCGAAAGCCCGTTGGTCTTGGCGCGGCGGAAGAGTTCGCCAATGTGCGGGCGCAGGGCGCGGTGCAAGAAATAAGAAGAGAGATGCAGGTGCCGCGCGGAGAAAATATAATCCAGATCGAGATCGGCAAAACTTAAGTCAAAAATCGCGCCGGGATAGGTCAGGATAAAACGATGTTCCGGCTGCGTCAGGATCACCGAAAGGCCGGTCGCCACTCCCGGTGAGCTTTTCGTGACGCGGCTGACTTCGGTTCCGGAACTGGCCAGCCAATCCAGCGCCGTTTTTCCCAGCGCGTCATCGCCGACCTTGGCAACCATGCCGACTTTGGTTCCGAGCACCGCCAGGTTGTGCGCGAAAATGGCGGACGAGCTCCCCAGCGTGAGGCGGAAGCCTTTCACCAGAGTTTCTTCTTCCGGTTTCAATTCCTTCGGCAGCCCGTAAAGAATCAAATCCGGATTCAGCTCGCCGACAACGCAGACGTCCAGTGGCATCGCTTGCAGGCCTCGGCTACTTGCTGCTTTCCAACATCACCACGCGAGAAAGATTTCGCGGCTCGTCGGGATTCAAGCCCTTCCTCAGTCCATTGTAAAATCCGAGGAACTGCCCGGGCAAAACGCTGGCGGCGACGCGCGCGACTTCCGGAACGCTGAGCGAAAGTTCGACCACGTAGTCCGCCGACCGTCGAACCGCGGGAGTCGCTTTGTTCGTGATCGCTAAAATCGTTCCGCCCAGTTTTTTCATTTCTTCCAGAACCAGCACTTCCGCGTCGAATCCGCTTTCGCTCAAAATACAGGTCACCAGCGTATCCGGACTCACGATCGCCTTCGGTCCATGCCGGAATTCCAGCGCGTGGAAGCTCTGCGCAAAGGAACACGACATCTCCAGAACTTTCAGCATCGATTCCTGCGCGATTCCGAAGAACGGCCCCTGGCCCAGATAGATGTACGCGGCAAATTGCTGGGATTTCACCAGCGACGAAATGGTTTGGTGAATCTCATCCAATCGCGCCGACGCCTGCGCGGGAAGCGCGCGCAGACCATCGATTACATCCTGGCGATTCCCGCGAATCGCCGCGAGCGATTGCAGGACGATCAGCATGGACGTAAACGAACGCGTCATCACCGTGCTTTTTTCGTCGGCCGGGCTCAGCACGATGCAATGGCTGGCCAGCTTTTGGATCGGCGTAGCGGAGCCGCAGGTGATCGCCAGGGTTCGAATGTTTTTCACCCGCTCGAGATACTCGACCGCTTCCAGCGCTTCCGAAGTATGCCCGGAGCGGCTGATCACCACCGGCTGACAAGGCAGCGGGAGTAGCTGCGGGAAAAGCATCACTTCGGAGGCCGGGATGGCCCGCGCTTCCTCGCCGGTCACGATCGACCAGCTCGCCGCCGCGCACTGCGCCAGATAAAAACTGGAACCGCAGCCGATGAACACCCACTCGACGTTCCGGGCGAGCTTGCCGTTCAAATCTTTCAGCTGGCCCGATTGGTCTACCAATTCCAGGCAAGCCTTCCAAGTCTCGGGCTCGGAAAGGATTTCGGCGATGGTATTTTTGCCCGCGTCTGATTCGAGTTGCGCCAACTGTGCCTCCATCCGGTGTGACCGAAAATCCTAAACTGTAATCAACTTGATGTGCGCCGCGCGCAGTGCCTTCGCGTTGGCCTTGGAAATCTTTTTGTCGGTGATCGTGTGGTGAACCGAAGACGTCGGCGCGATGAAGGACAGGCTGCGATTTCCGAATTTGCTGGAATCGCAGACGATCACCACGGTTTTGGCATTTTCGATCATCACGCGATTCACTCGCGCTTCCAGCAAGTTCGGCGTGGTCAGGCCGTATTCGACGTCGAAACCATCGACGGCCAGAAATAGAAGATCTGCGGTGACGTGGCGCAACGAATCCTCAGCCAGCGGACCAACCAGCGAAAACGAATTCCGGCGCAGCGCGCCTCCGGTCAGAATCACTTCCACGTCCGTGCCGGCCAGTTCGGCGGCGATATTCACCGCGTTGGTGATCACCGTGAGGTTGCCGATATGTTGGATGGCGCGTGCCACGGCGGTGGTGGTGGTGCCGGAATCCAGGATCACCACGTGGCCGGGTTGGACGAAGCGGGCGGCCGCGGCCGCGATATTCAGTTTCTCGGTCCGGTGCAGCTGCTCTTTCTCGTGTAGTGTAGGGTCGCGCAGCGCGGAGGCATCCATCGGCAGGGCGCCGCCGTGCGCGCGGTGGATGCGGCCCATTTGATGCAGCGCTTCGAGGTCTTTGCGGATGGTGATCAGCGAAGTTGAAAAACGGCGCGCGAGGTCCTTCACCACGACTCTGCCGTCGCGCCGCGTCAATTCCAGGATTTTTCGCCGCCGTTCTTCCGCCAGCATCGTGTTTTTAGGCTAGTTCCGATTCCTTACTATTTGTTACTATTTGTTATTCGAACGCCAAGCTTCCCATAATCGCCGGTCAGGAGCAAGGATTTATGCCGAGGGCAGGCTCCAAGCCACGGATCGTCTGCATCAGCGCCAACCCGGCCATGGATCGGCGCGTTCATCTTGCCACATTGACGAAAGGCGCGGTGAACCGGGCCACGCACGCGCGCGGATTTGCGGGCGGCAAAGCGGCTCATGTAGCGATGGCGGCGCGGGCGCTGGCGGCGGAAGTGTCCTGGATCGGATTTCTGGGCGGAGCCGTCGGCGAAGAATGTGCCGCTCAGTTGAAGGCTCTGGGCATTCGTGTGAACGCGATCGCCACCAGCGCGCCCACGCGCGTGAATCTGGAAATTCTGGAAGCCGACGGCGACATTACGGAAATTCTGGAACCTGGAAACGCACCGACCACCGCCGAGCAGAGCCGCTTCCGGCGCTCCATTCAGAGCCAAACGAAATCCAGCCTCATCGTTATTTCGGGCAGCTTACCGGCAGGCGTTCCACTGAATTTCTACGCATCGATAATTGTTGGTGCTCGTTCGAAACAAATCCCCGTTTTTCTGGATACGAGCGGCGAGGCTTTGCGCGTCGGAATCAAGGCCAAGCCGCATTTCGTAAAAGTGAATCGTACCGAAGCGGCGGATCTGACCGGCAAGCCGGTGGCGACGGAGCGCGAAGCTCTCGACGCCGTGCGTGAAATCATTCAGCAAGGCGCCGGGAGTGCAGCGGTGACGTTAGGCAAAGACGGCGTGGTTTGGATGGAAAGCGCGGAAGGACCAGTGTGGCTGGCGTATCCGCCGCAAATGAAATGTGTCTCATCGGTAGGGTGCGGCGATGCAACGCTGGCGGGATTTGCAGTGGCGCAAAGCGAGGGGCTGACCGGCGAAAAAGCGATTCGACTGGCAGTGGCCTGCGGCGCGGCGAATTGCGCGTCCGAGATTTCCGGCAGAATCAATCGAGCTAGCGTGCAGTCATTACTGGCACAGGTTTACGTAAAGCGAATGTAGCGGCTACTTGGCGGGCGCGCTTGTTGACGCAATGCCTGGAATCCACCTGATCGCATTCTCGCGATAAATTTTTCGCAGCACCATCGCGGGCAATTTCAGTCCGTGGACCTGCCGCTTGTGATACTCAAACGTCTGATCCGTAGCCAGGAATTTCCAGTCGCGCGCGTAGGTTTCCTGCCAGTCTTTCACCACGTCGGTTCCAGAGTCCTTCGTTTCAAAACCCAAATCCGTGCCGTACAAAACCCGATCCTGATACTTGAGCAGGAAATTCCGAACTTTGTTGCGCGGCTGCATCATCAGGTATTCCATGCGCGCCGCGGTATCTACCGCGAAATTCGGATACAGGTCAAAACGTTTGGCGATATCGTCCGTATCCGTTTCCATGCTGCCCAGATGCGCGCCCACGACGCGCAGATTGGGATGCGTAGCCAGCAGATGGTCGCGCGCCGCCAGAATCGTTTCTTTGCGCGGATGATCCGGGTGTCGGTACATATACCATTCCGGATTCTCCTGGTAATAGTCGTAGTCGGGACTCTGTGGATTTGGCGCCTGCCAGCAGGACCACGGCTCGGCCACGTGCGCGATCAGGGTTTTGTTCGCCGCCGCGATCGCCTGATAAATTGGGTCGAAGGCTGGATCGTCGGGCATCACGTAGCGACCGTCGGCGTCTTTCAACTCCATACCGATGTTTTTCCAGATTTTCACCGCCACGGCGCCGTTGGCAAATTCCTGCTGCAAATCGCTCACGGTGCTCGCGGTAAAATCCTTTTGTCCAAAACGAAACGGATCGAACGTCACGCATAGACTGGCATGGTCCGGATTTGCGTTCGTGAATTTCTCGGCCAGCGCCATTTCAGCTTTCAGATCGCCGAAGATCCGCTGGTTGTCCGCAACTTCGATATCGAGAACATGCAGATGTAGGCGCTCGAGCAGCGCGATGAAGACCGGGTCGGTCTTGAAAACGTGAACGTGCGTATCGATCGGTTGTAACGCGGAAAAATCTCTGAGGCCGTATTCTGGCGAATCAGCGTTCGAAAGCGTCGCGGCAGACGAACCTGCGGGAGCGAAACCGCTTATGCTGAGCGCCAACAGGATCAAACTTCCCAGAAGGAGCGGCAAGACCACGGATCTAATTCGCGTATTCACGGTGATCCTTTGCTGCTTATGTGACGAAAGTGCCGGCCTACGACTTGCCTCCGGTTTTTTCCGGCGACTGCTCGCGCACTTCAGCCAGCACAATTTCGACTCCCGCTTCGCGCAGCGGCCGCAGGTATTTCGGATCCGTAGCCGAATTGGTGACCAGGATGTCGATGTCCGTGGTTGGTCCCACGTAGGCAAAACCCTGGTTGCCGAATTTGCTGTCATCGGCCAGGGCGATGCTGGTGCGCGCGGATTTCAAAATCAACTTTTTGATCTGCGCTTCGGTTTGGTTGGAAGTGCTGATGCCGTATGCCGGATCAATCGCGCCAACGCCCAGCACGGCCTTGTCGACGCGAATTTCCGCAATCGCGCGTTGGGCCCAAATTCCCGAAAGATAAAAGACATCTTTCTGCAGTTCGCCGCCGGTGGAAATCACGGACACGTGCGGGCTGCGCTGCAACTCATCGACAATCGGCGGGGAATTCGTAATTACAGTGAGGCGGTTGCGATGCACCAGACGCCGCGCGAGTTCGAAAACGGTGGTGCTTGCTTCCAGAAAAACCGTCTCGCCATCGCGAATCAGCATTTCCGCTTCCCGCGCGATGGCCAGTTTTTCGGCTCGATGTGAACGCCCGAGCGATTCGTAGGAAGGCTGAAGAGTTTCTTTGGAGGTCCGCGAAACGGCGCCACCGTGCGAACGCACCAGCGCCCCTTCTTTTTCCAGCGCTTCCAGATCCCGGCGAATCGTGGCCGCGGTCACTCCCAGGATTTTGATTAGGTCAGCGGCGGTAACGGTTCTTTCGCGCGAGAGTATCTCGCGAATGCGGAATCGCCGTTCCTCGCCCAACAAACTCATGGAGCCTCGGCGCGTCTTGGCGTCGTCACCTGGCGCGCAAACAGCGAGATTCTGACACACATCCGAAGCGAAGCAAGCGACAAAATGCAAAATACGTCATTTTCGATAAAAAAAGTTGACAAACGTGCACAATCGGACTATTTAGAAAGGCCATAAGTTCCTTTTTTGGGTGTGGGTGACGTGTCCTGGAGGCCTTACGGTGGATCATTCCTTCCGAAATCCTTTATTTAGAGTGGCATCCCGGGTTCTGGCGTTCGCGCGGCCGCCGCGACTCCTCGGCGCGTTGCTGCTCTTGTTGCTCTTTCCGGCGCTGACGCTCGCCCAGAAAGACTCGGGGAATATCGTCGGCCTGGTTCGAGACTCGTCGGGCGGAATCGTTCCCGACGCAAAAGTCACGGTGGTCGACGTGGACCACGGAACTACCTTCGAGACCACCAGCGACGCGAACGGGAATTTTTCCGCCGGCCCGCTGAAAGTCGGCCGCTATACCGTCACCGTGGAAAAAGCGAATTTCAAGACCGCCGAAGCGGGGCCGGTGCAGCTCGACGTTCAAGGCCGCGTCGAAGTGAACGTCAAGCTGGAGGTCGGCCAGGTCTCGCAGCGCATTCAGGTCACGGTACAGAATCCGTTGCTCGAAACCGAAACCAGCTCGCTGGGCCAAGTGATCGATAAGGAGCGCATCGAAGCCCTGCCACTCAACGGCCGGAATTTCGCGCAGCTCGCGCAATTGGGCGTCGGAGTGGTGCCCAGTGAGCCCGGCTCGCGCGTCAGCGGAAGCTATGGCTTCAGCGTCGACGGCGCGCGTTCGTTGCAAAACAATTTCTTGCTGGATGGGATCGACAACAATTCGAACCTGGGCGACTTGCTGAACGAATCTTCCTACGTCATCCAGCCGCCGATCGACGCCATCGAAGAATTCAAGGTGCAGACCAACGATTACAGCGCGGAATTTGGCCGTGGCAATGGCGCCATCCTGAACGCGGTGATCAAGTCCGGCACCAATGATATTCACGGCGACGTCTTCGAATATTTCCGCAACGACGCCCTCGACGCTACGCCGCTTTTCATCGTCGACCAGAAACCTTCGTACAAGCAGAATCAGTTCGGCGGCACCTTGGGCGCCCCAATCCGCAAAGACAAGACGTTTATTTTTGGAGACTACGAAGGATTCCGCTTGCGCCGCGGCCTTCCGCAGACGACCTTTCTGCCCGACCAGAGCATGGTGAATGGCGATTTTTCGGAACTGCTGACCAACACTCCGGCCATGGCCATCGATCCCAATACCGGAAATCCGAATGGCGCGGTGGCGACCGATTGCAGCGGGAATCCCACCTTCGTCGGCGAGCTGTTCAATGCGCGCCAAACCACTGTGGTTCCCATCACGCCGGCCCACCCCACCGGTTTGTGCGGCGTGCCGATTGCGACCAATGGCGCCGGAAATCCCACAAATATTTTTCCCGCAGGCTCGGTCGATCCCTTGGCCGCGCGCTTAGCCGCTTTGATCCCCGCGCCGAATTCCGACAATCCCGGCTTCAACTACATCGCGGTGCCGGTGCGCACTGAGACTCGCAACAATTTCGATGTGCGCGTCGACAACACCTTTTCTTCGTCCGACTCGATCTTCGGACGGTTCAGCTACGAAGACCAGCCGAGCTTCATTCCCTCGCCGTTTAACAACGTGTTGGACGGCGGAGGCTTTTTCGACGGCCACGAGGATTTTTCGTATCGCAGCTTCGCGGTCAGCGAGACGCACGTTTTCAATTCCACTCACGTGAACGAAATCCGCTTCGGCTACAACCGGATTAACGCGCATCGCTTTCAGAATAATTTCGATACGGACGTCAGCTCACAGCTGAATTTCCCAGGCGTCCCCTTTGAAGCTGGCACGAATAACGGCGGCCTGCCCACGTTGACCTTCGCCGATGGCTCTGCCCCCGAACTGGGCAGTTCGGGCTTTCTGCCATCGCTCGAAAAGCAGAACAGCTATGTGTTCACCGATAATTTCACCTGGGTGCGAGGGCGCCACTCGTTGAAAATCGGCACGGAAATTCGTTATGAACAGTTCAGTATTTTTCAGCCGTCGCAATCGCGCGGCGCGGCGGATTTCGGCCCCACCTTCACGGACAATCCAGCGGCTCCCGGCACGGGCGGAAACGGTTTCGCCACTTTTCTACTGGGAATTTCCGATGGCGGATCGATCGTCAACCTGCACAACGTGCAGTACCACCGCGGAACCTACTCCGGCTTCATCCAGGACGACTTCAAAGTTTCCTCGCGGCTGACGATCAATGCCGGTCTGCGCTACGAGTTCTACGGTACGGTCCACGCCGCCGGGAACGAGCAAGCGAATTTCGACTTCGGTTGTGGCTGCTTGATTGTCCCCAAAGGCGTGACTGCCGTGCTGACTCCGATGCTGGCCGCGCAACTTCCCATCGAACGCAACGGTACGCCCGGCCTGATCTCGCCCACGTATCACAACTTCGCCCCCCGCCTCGGGCTAGCCTACAAAATTACCGACAAGCTGGTGCTGCGCTCGTCCTACGGAATTTTTTACGGCGGCACGGAGAACGGGCCGTATTCAAATCCCAGTCCCGGCTTCAACCCGCCGTTCTTCGTGACTCAGTCTTTCAACCAGCCCTGCTCGGACGTTTCGGCGAATCCGAATCTCGGTCAAATCGATTGTTCGATTCCCGGATTCAATTCGTTGCAACAGGGGTTCCCCTCTACCGCGCTGACCGATCCGAATACGCCGACGCTGTTCTCAATCAGCCCGAAAATTAGCGTGCCGTTCAATCAGCAGTGGTTTCTCGGTTTTCAATACGAGCTTCCGGGAAACACAGTTGCCGAAATTTCTTACGTCGGCTCGCACGGCTCGAATCTCTTCGGTTTGTTCAATGGCAACCAGGCGGTCCCTACCACCGATCCGAACAGTCCGCTCGCCGGGCGCCGCCCCGATCCCAATATCGACGCGAGCATCGACACGCTGCGCTCCAATCTTTTTTCAAACTACAATAGCCTGCAGGTTCGGGTCGAAAAACGTTTCTCGAAGGGACTGCAGTTCGAGGCAGCGTATACCTACAGCCATGCGCTCGACGATGCTTCGAATGCCAACCTCGGCTCGCAAAATCAGGGCGACTTCCGCCTGCAGACCGCTCCGCAACTCGAATACGGGAACGCCGATTTCGATATTCGCCACCGTTTTGTTTTCGATTCGGTTTACAACCTGCCGTTCGGCAAGGATCAGCGTTTCGCGGGAAATGCATCGGGAGTGCTGAATCAGATCATCGGCAACTGGCAGGTGACCACGATCGTTTCGGCGCAGACCGGCAACTGGTTCACGCCCACCGATACTCTGGTGAACACCTCGAATTCCGACTGCGGCGGCGCGGTCTTCAACTGCGCGCGCCCCAATGTGGTCGGCAATCCAAATGGAGCGCACTGCCTGCCCGGAACCCTTTTCAACACCTGCGCCTTTGTGGGGAATACGACTCTGGGGACATTCGGAGACGCGGGACGGAATATCATTCTGGGTCCCGGCCTGCAGAACTGGGATATTTCTTTCATCAAGCAGTTTCCGATTCGCGAATCGATGCATGTGGAGTTTCGCGCGGAGTTCTTCAACATCTTTAACCATCCGAATCCCACGTTCGCCGACGAAACCACCACCAATGAAAACTTCTCCATCGAACGCGGCGCTTCGCAGTTCGGTTTTGCCACCGCGTCGCACGATCCACGCTTGGTGCAATTCGCGCTGAAGTTTTACTTCTAATCGCGGCTCGCCCTTCCTGTGGGCCACGCAAGTGGCGTTACTTCGGGTAGGGATGGCCCGCGAGAATCGCGAAGGCGCGGTAAATCTGTTCGGCGATCAGCACGCGCGCGAACTCGTGAGGCATGGTCAGAGTCGATAGCGATATTTTCTGCTTGGCGCTGACCCGCAATTCGTCGGGGAAACCTTCCGCATCGCCGCACAGAAAGACCACTTCGCGCATGCCCCGGTCGCGCAATTCGCCCAGCCACTTGGCGAATTGCTGTGAAGTGAACTGCTTTCCCGCTGCGTCCAGCATCACGACCGTCGCCGCAGGCTCGATCTTTAGCTTGCGCAGCGCCGCCGGGCTGCCGTCGCGCAACTCTACGATTCCGATTTCCGCGTAGCGTTTGATGCGGCCCACGTAGTCTTCGACCAGCGCTCGCGCCTCTTCGCGCCGTGTCTTACCCAGCATGATCAGGCGGATTTTCATGGTTGAAAACGCCCAGCGCGGGTGGCGCTAGTCGAGCAAAGCGTATTTCTTGCGTTTTTCCAGCAGCGTCTTGCGGCTGATGCCCAGGATCTCGGCGGTTCTGCCGATTTTGTAATGCGTCGCTTCCAACGTTTCTTTGATCGCCTCGCGCTCGAGCGTTTCGAGCGAGCGTAAACCGCCCGCTCCATCGCGGGCCGTATTTCCGGCGCGGACAATCTCCGGAAAATCGGTCGGAGTAATTTGCGCGTCTTTGTCCGGATCGTTGCCCGCACCCCTGCCGAAAATGAGAGCGTGCTCGATGGCATTCTTCAATTCGCGCGCGTTTCCCGGCCAATCATACGCGTCCAGAAATTTCAGCGTCCCTGGCGCAAACGAAGTCTCCGCACGGCCATGCACCGGCGCGAGGCGCGCCAAAAAGTGAGCGGCCAATTCTGGAATGTCGGCGCGGCGTTCGCGCAGTGGCGGCACCACAATCGACAACACGTTCAGCCGGAAGAAAAGATCTTCGCGAAATCGCCCGGCAGCCACCGCCCGGTTCAGATCCGTATTGGTCAGCGCCATCAGCCGCGCTTCCATCTTCAGAGTTTCATTTCCGCCCAGACGCTCGAATTTCCTTTCCTCCAAGACGCGCAGCAATTTCGCCTGCATACCCGGTGCGAGCGCCGCGACTTCGTCGAGGACGATGGTTCCGTCCTGCGCCATTTCCAGCCTTCCCGGTTTGCGCGCCACCGCGCCGGTGAACGCGCCGCGTTCATGACCAAAAAGTTCGGATTCGATGAGTTCAGAGGGCAGGCTGGCACAATCGATTTTCAGCAGGGGTGCGTTGCGGCGGGCGCCACGTTCGTGAATCCAGCGCGCCAGTTGGTCTTTGCCGGTGCCGCTTTCGCCGGTGATCAACACCGTGGTCGAGGCATCGGCCACTTTTTCGGCGAGCTCCAGAACGCGCCGGGAGGCGGGGTCCACGGCGATCCACTGGATTTTCGCGGTGGTCATTTGGCAGGCCGGCTACTGCGCTGCGTTATCTTCAGATCCTGAATGCGAACTGCCCAGGCGCCGAGTATCCGCTGCCGCGTCTCCGCCGGTGTTGAGGTCGATGCGCTCCGCATTGCGCCACAGTCGCTCCAAATCGTAATACTGCCGCGCGCGTTCGCTGAAAATGTGCACGATCAAAAATCCGTAGTCCAGCAACATCCATTCCGCGCTGCCGCGTCCTTCACGATGGGCCACGCGGCGTCCGGCGCGATGCAACTTCTCTTCCACCGCGTCACTGATCGCTTTCATCTGCGGCGCGCTGCTGCCCGAACAGAGCAGAAAATAATCGGAAAAAGCCGCGGACCCGCGCAGATTCAGCACGGTCATATCCAGCGCCTGTTTATCCTGTGCCGCTTCCACGGCCAATCGCACGTCTTTGTCTAGCGAATTCATGGTCATCGGTATAAGGCCTGTCCTCGAATGTAATCTTCCACGGCTTTCGGCACAAGGCCGTGAATGTTCTGCCGCCGGTCGAGCCGGTTGCGAATTTCCGTCGAGGAAATATGACTCGACACCGTGGTCAGCAAATGCACCACGGATTTGCGCAGCACGATTTTGTTTGGATCACTGGACGCCGTGCGCCCCATTTTTTCTGGCGGCAGCACCAGCCGCAGCGCATCCAAACGAAACCCCGGCCGGCTGGCGATGATAAAGTCGCAGGAATCGAGAAGGGCTTCGTAACTCTTCCAGGTCGGAATTTCGAGAAACTGGTCGGCGCCGACGATGAAATACAAATGATCGTCGGGATGCTCGCGGCGATAACGCCGCACCGTATCGATCGTGTAGAAAACGTGCGGCGTAGCTCCATCCGTGGGAGCTTCGGCCAGCGATGGTCGAAAATCGGAATGTTCCGAACATCCCAGCGCCACCATAGCGTAGCGATGCACGAAAGGCGTCAAGGCCGGCTTGGTTTTATGCGGCGGGCGCGCGGACGGAACAAAATGAACCGTATCGAGATGAAAGCGCTTCTGCGCCGCTTCGGCGACGGCGATGTGCCCGGCGTGAATCGGGTCGAAGGTTCCGCCAAAAAGCGCCACGGACCTGCGGTGGCCGTGTCCGTGCGATTTCTGCGCGGTATGCGAACTCAATCTTCGTCCCCGCCCGGCGCCACGGAATGATCCGCGGTCTGCGCGTGATCGGCGTCTTCGGCTTCGCGATCCCTTGGCCGGGACATTTCGCGATACTCGATCCCGCCTTCGTTTTCTGAAGCCGGCACCACCGGCTTGGGAATGCGGTCAAGCGCATCCGCCATCGCACGCACCAGTTCTTTCACGCCTTCACCGGTTGCGGATGAAATCGCATGAAACGCGAGGCCGCGCTCTATGGCAAAAGCGCGAAGTTCATCCAGGTGCGAAGTGTCCGTCGTGGCATCCAGCTTGGTAGCCACCACGATCATCGGTTTTTCCGCCAGCATCGGGCTGAACGAAGCCAGTTCGTGCATGATGATCTCGAAATCCCGCACTGGATCGCGATCGTTGAAATCGCTTACATCCACCAAATGCGCGATCAGCCGCGTGCGCTCGACGTGTTTTAGGAAGCGCGTGCCGAGGCCCGCGCCTTCATGCGCGCCCTCGATCAATCCCGGCACATCCGCGACCACAAACGTGCGCCCTTGTCCCGGCACCGCACCCGGATCGGCGGAGACCACGCCCAGATTCGGCTCCAGCGTTGTAAAAGGATAGGCCGCAATTTTCGGCCGCGCCGCGGAAATGCGCGAAATCAGCGTGGACTTGCCCGCATTCGGAAATCCCACCAGCCCCACATCCGCGAGCAGCTTCAATTCCAGGCGGAGCTTCTTCGCTTCGCCGGGCTTACCGTCTTCATGTTCTCGCGGAGCCTGATGCCACGGCTTGGCGAACTTTGGATTTCCGTTGCCGCGTCCGCCATGCCCGCCGCGCGCCGCCACAAACCTCTGGCCCGGCTCGGTCAGATCGAAAAGCACTTCGCTGGTATTCGCGTCGAAAATTACCGTTCCCACCGGAACCTGCAGGATCAAATCGTCGGCGGAAGCTCCGTGACAATTTGAGCCTTCACCCAGTCCGCCGCGCTTCGCTTCGAATTCGCGATTGTAGCGGTAACGCAGCAAAGTGTTGTCGTTGGGATTCGCTTCGATAATGACATCGCCGCCATCGCCGCCGTCTCCGCCCGAAGGCCCGCCCCGCGGGACGTACTTCTCCCGCCGGAACGCGACGCAACCATCGCCGCCATCGCCTGCTTTTATCGAAATTTTTGCTTCGTCTGCAAACACCTGTTCACCCGCGAGTCACAACTGGAAAATGCCCAGGAACCTAAGACCTAATGAAGAGAAATCATACGCCAAGCCCGAGGCCAAAGACAAAAATACGCGCCCCGGAGAGAATCGCCGCGAGGCGCGTATCTGAAATTCAGAGAACGAACTTAATTGTTCGCCGCAGCCGCCAAGCGCGCCTTCGAACGGTCCGCGCCGCCGATTTCCGATTCCTCGGCCGGCAGCACGCTGATAAACTTCCCGTGGCCACCCTTATCTTCAAAGCGCACCACGCCGGTGATGGTCGCGAACAGGCTGTCGTCTTTCGCCTGGCTCACGTTCTTACCGGCCTTGTAGCGCGAACCGCGCTGGCGAATCAGGATGCTGCCGCTGGTGACCAGCTGCCCGCCGAAACGCTTGATGCCCAGCCGCTGTCCGTGCGAATCGCGTCCGTTGGTGGATGATCCGCCGCCCTTTTTATGTGCCATTGCAATCCCCTACGGAACTTGAATGTCGCTGACCTGAACCGACGTGTAATTCTGCCGGTGGCCGCGCTGAATCTTGTACTGCCCGCCCGTCTTGAACTTCAAAACCTTCAGCTTGGGGCCGCGATCTTGGTTGATGATCTTGCCCACGACTTTGGTCTTGGCCAGCGAATCGCTCGAAGCAAACTTCTTGTCGTCGTTGCGGACGGCCAGAACTTCGTCAAACGTCACCTTGCCACCGACTTTTCCTTCCAACTTTTCCACCCGGATCGTCTTGCCCGGTTCGGCGCGGTACTGCTTCCCGCCAGTGCGTATAACGGCGTACATACTGCCTCCTGAAGCTAGCGACAAACCCCAATCATATCGGATTTAAGCCACTTCCGTCAACGAAGGATCACAGGTTTCTTTGCGTTTTTCGGCCTTTTTCAGCCTCAAAACACCGTGAAAACGCCACCAAGACGCGCGGCTCCAGCGCCTACCAGATCGCGCAGCGCTCCGCGGCCGGACGCACCATCACGTCGCCGTCTTTGCAGCCAAATGCCGCCTGGAATTCCGGCATGTTGCACAGCGGCCCGATCACCCGGAATTTGCTGACCGGATGCGGATTGGTCAGCACGAATTGCCGTTGGGCGTCCGGCCGGATTTCATCGCCACGCGCCTGCCCCCAGGAAATAAAGAACTGCTGCTCCGGCGTGAATCCGTCCTGATCCGCCGGCCGCGGTTTGCCCTGCATCGATTTCTCGAACGCCAGGTACGCCAGCTTCACACCGCCCAGGTCGCCGATGCTCTCGCCCAGCACCAGTTTGCCGTTAATGTGCATCCCGCCTTCGACCGTGTAGCTCGAGAACTGATCGACCACGCATTTTCCGCGGCCCTGGAATTTCTTGTAGTCCTCCGGCGTCCACCAGCTTTTCAACTCGCCAGTGCTGTCGTACTGCGCCCCCTGATCGTCGAAGCCGTGTGAGATTTCGTGCCCGATCACCGGACCGATTCCGCCGTAGTTCACCGCGTCGGTCGCGTTCACATCGAACATCGGCGGCAGCAAGATGCCCGCCGGAAAAACGATCTCGTTCAGCAGCGGATTGTAGTAGGCGTTCGAAGTCGGAGTAGTCATGCCCCAGCGACCGCGGTCGACCGGCTTGCCGATCAGGTCGGTGTCGTCGCGCACCGCGAATCGCCGCGTGGCCACCACGTCGCCCCAGAAATTGTCCCGCGTGATTTCCACGCTGCTGTAATCCTTCCACTTGTCCGGATACCCGACCTTGGGGTTGAACGTCGAAAGCTTCAGCAGGGCCTTCTGCTTGGTCGCTTCGCTCATCCAGTCCAGGGTCAGGATGTCATCGTGCAGCGCGGCCAGGATATTTTTCACCATTTCCTGCATGCGTGCTTTCGCTTCGGGCGAAAAAGTCTTCTCCACATATTTCTTGCCCAGCGCCTCGCCCAAACCCGAGTCGGTCGATTCCACGCAGCGCTTCCAGCGCGGCTTGATTTCCTTCGCGCCCTGCAAATATTGCTGGTTGAATGCGAAATCTTCCTGCACGAACGGCGTGGAAAGGCTGGGCGCGGCTGTGTCCAAAACATGCCAAGTCAAATACGTCTTCCAGTCGGCGATCGAATTCTGTTTCAGTTGCCGCTGGAATTCCTCCAGGAATTTGGGCTGGTCGACATTGATCGCAACGCCGGCCTCCAGGCCCTGCGCCTTGATGTACGCCGCCCAATCGAAATCCGGCGTCAGCTTCTGCACTTCGTCGAGCTTCATTTTGTGGTCGCTCGCGTAAGGGTCGCGCAGCTCCACGTTCGTCAACGTCGCTCCCGCCAGCGCCGTTTCCATTTTCATGATGGTCTGCGCCGCCGCATCCGCCGCCGCTTGGTCGTAACCCGTCAGCATGAAAATCTTGGCCACATGCTCGACGTACTTTTCGCGTGTTTCCTTCGATTTCGCGTCGTCCTTGAAATAAAAATCGCGGTCCGGCAGCCCCAGCCCGGCGGCGCCGGCATCCGCGATCACCATCGTCGGATGATGCGGGTCCTGCGACGAACCAAACACAAACGGAACGTAGATGGCTTCCTCGTTCAGCCGCGTAATCGCGTTTTGCAGATCGCCGTTGGTCTTAATCCCCTGAATCAGCGCCATTTCGTTTTTCAACGCGCCAACCCCGGCCGCGTCGATGGCCTTTTCATTCATGCAGGCGCCGTAGTAATCGCCGATCAACCGTTCCGTGGATTTTGCCGGCGCGCCGGCCGCATTCGCCGACGCCTCTTCCAGAATTCCGTGCAGCACCTCTTTCGTCGATTCGCCCGCGGCCCAGCGTTTGCTCCAAATCACCATCGAAGGCGGAATGGGATTTTGCGCGCGCCAGCTTCCGTTGGCGAATTCGTAAAAATCCTGGCAGGGAGCGGCCTTGCGATCGAGATCAGTAACGTCGATCCCATGCAGCGGTTTTTCTTGCGCGTGTGCGGGGGTAAAGCAGGCGAGCGCGGCCAACACCACGATGAACGGCTGAAACAAAACTGCTTTTGAAATTCGCATGAGTCCCTCGGCGGTCCTTGGTATGAATATGGACGAACGACCGCCGAGGAGGTTACCTACGATGCGCAGAAATATCAACGATTCGCGAGCGAATGCAGCGCCGCGGTGGTGTCCGCCAGCGGCCACTTCGCCGCCCGAGGGTTAGCTCGCCGCCGTTTGTGGCCGGAACGCCCGGTGCCGAAGCCGCCCCAGGCTCTTGTTCAATACGTTTTGACGGTCGAGGAACGGCAGGATCGGAGATCGCCGCTTTTCCACTCGGCTGCGCGCTTTCATCAGCCGCGCATCGGGACCAAAATTCTCACGCGCGCGGTCCAGCGTATCGATCGCGCGTTCGCGTTGTCCCGCGGCGTGATACACCTCGGCCATGTTCAGGTGCAGCTGCAGTTCTTTCCTCTTCATCTGCAGAGCCGTCTCGCACAGTTTCGTGGCTTCGAGCCATTTCTTTTCTGATCGCGCCAGCGCCAGCCCCAAAAACGAAAGATAATACGGATTTGCGCTTTCGATTTCCACACACCGGCGCAATTCCACCAGCGCCTTTTGCGGATATCCGCCCTTCAGCAGCTGTACTCCTTGTTTGAACGAGGTGAGAGCCTCGACTTCCGCCATATCTGCCTCCCAAGTAACTCCAGGTCGGTTGGTCATTCGTGGACGTACGGAGCGTGCACTAGAGCAGAGGAGTTCTGCGCCCAGGCTTCTACCTTAGAAAATTCTCAGAACGAAAGATACTGGTCGGAGGGACAGTACGCGGACGCGCGTTCTTCATGAATACGTTGTAAATAGCCTATGAATAGGCCTGACGGCACGTTTCGTGCTCGCGGCAGGTCTTCGCGCAATTCGTTTTGTCGATCAGCACGTAATTGTGGCAGCCGGAGCACGCCAGTCCGTAAATCGTTTCGCTGAATTGGTCGTGGCCGGTCTTTGCCGTGTGTTCGCTGCGCGCCTGCTCGCGGCTCATGATGGCCATCGCTCGATTCTCCTGAAAGCGGATTCAATTCTAACCAAGTCCACGGCCGTGAGCTACCCTACCTTTGCTGGTCTGTGATAGTTTTTCGTGCGCGCAGAATTTGCCTCGCGCTGTGGCAGCCAGACCTGAGGATTCATGAAAAACGCCGTCGTGGTTTCGTCCCGCACTCTTCCCGTTTTGCTCGCCGCGATTCTCGGCTGGTTTGCTTTCGTCGCGACGGTAGCGCGTCCCGCGTTCGCCGACGACGCCAAGCCGGCGGCCGCCGCGAAGAAGAGCCCCTGGACGCCCGAAGAAGTCGTCAATCAGGAAGACGCCCGCGAGTTCCAAATTTCTCCCGACGTAAAATCGGCGGTTTGGGTCAAGGGCGGGGCCGACAAAGAAAAAGACGAACGCGTCAGCAATCTCTTCCTCTCCAATCTTTCCGACGGCAAGCAGATTCAACTCACCCGCGGCGCCTTCCAGGTTTCGCAGCCCCGCTTTTCGCCCTCCGGCGAAACCATCGCGTTCCTCTCCAGCCAGCCGTTGCTCAAATCCAAGCCGGACCTGGCGCCCCTGCAGCTCTGGCTGATCAATACCTCCGGCGGCGCTCCCTGGTCTGTCACCGAATTCGAGCGCGGTATCGAGCAGATTCAGTGGCTCGATAACGACATGATTCTTTTCAGCGCCGAGGAAGATGCGTCGCTCTACGAGCGCCAGACCAAAGAGCGCAAAGACGATTCCAACGTGGTCGACGACACGCCGCACACCGCGCCGATTCGCCTGTTCAAATTTTCGATCAAAGACCAGAAAGTAACGCGGCTCACCGACAATGCCGACCGCATCGAAAATTTCGAATTGTCCCATGACAAGAAGCAGCTCGTCGCCGTGGCCAGTCGGGAACTTAGCTTCGCCTGGGACCAGAAAATCCCGCCGGTCACCTACCTGGTCAACATCAATACCGGCGAGCGCACCGAAATTTTCACCGGCGAGCGCATTCAGCCCAACGACATCGAATGGGCTCGCGACAATTCCGGTTTTTACGTCGTGGCGCCTTTTACCAATGACCCCAAATTCTTCGTAGCCACCGTCGAGCGCGTTTATTTTTACGACGTCGCCGCGGCCAAAACCGTCGACGTGAACCTCGATTGGGATCGCGGCTTCGCCCGTTCGCTCGAGCCGACCAGCGACGGCTTCATCGCCCTGTTGATGGACGGCGTCTACACCAAGCCGGTCCGCTTCACCCGCCACGGTGGCACCTGGTCCCGCAAATCGCTTTCCAGCGACGACCTCAGACACTATTTCAGTTTCGCGCTCGGCGAAGACGGCAAAACGCTGATCTACGAATATTCCACGGCCAGCACGCCCACCCAGTTTTTCCGCGCCCGTCTCGATGGCGTGAAAATTTACTCGCCCCTGCAGATCACCGATCTAAATTCCGGTTTCAAGAACAAACCCATCGCGAAAACCGAAGTCCTGCACTGGAAAGGCGCGAACGATGACGAGGTCGAAGGCATTCTCTACTACCCCAACGATTACAAGGCCGGCAAGACCTACCCGTTGGTCACCGCCACGCACGGCGGCCCCGCCGGCAACGATCAGGATCGCTGGTCGCAAAGCTGGGCCTACGCTCCAAATTTATTGACGCAGCGCGGCGCGTTCGTGCTCAAGACCAATTATCACGGCAGCACCGGATACGGCCTGAAGTGGGTGGAATCGATCTGCTGCGGAAAATATTACGAGCTGGAAATTCCGGATATCGAGCGCGGCGTCGATAACCTGATCGAGAAAGGTTTCGTCGATCCGGATCGCATCGGAGCGATGGGCTGGTCCAACGGTTCGATCCTTACCATTCAGCTCACCATCACCAATCCCGACCGCTACAAAGTCGCCTCGGTTGGCGCCGGTGATGTCGAATGGCTCAGCGACTGGGCCAACGTCGATTTCGGCGAGTCCTTCGACCATTATTATTTCGGCAAGACGCCGCTCGAAGATCCGCAGCTCTACATCGATAAATCGCCGCTCTTCAAACTCGACCGGGTCAAGACTCCGACGCTGATTTTCTTCGGCACCATCGACCGCCAGGTTCCCACCGAGCAGGGCTGGACCCACTACCGCGCCCTCTACACCCTCGGCAAAGCGCCGGTGAAATTCATATTGTTTCCCGGCGAAGCGCACGGCCCCCGAAAACTCAGCCACCAACTACGCAAGATCAACGAAGAAGACGCCTGGCTCGATCAATATCTCTTCAAGATTAATCCGCCCGAAAATGAAGCGCTGAAGAAAGGTTCTCCGCTGGATGTGGCCCTGCGCCGCCGCACCGTGCAAAAATCTGGCGCGCTCTACGGTGTCGCCTTTCACGCTCCCGCCGCGGCTTCCGACAATCCGCCGCCCGATATTCTGATCCCCGAAACCGTGAAACGCGGCGAAATCGAACTCGGCCGCTTCGAAGTCACCCGCGCGCAATACGCGGCCTTCGACAAAGACTACAAAGTCGAACCCGGCACCGAAAATTATCCGGCCAACGGCATCAGCTTCGACCAGGCCAAAAATTACTGCGCGTGGCTCGCGAAACTCACTTCCGAAACATACCGCCTGCCGAATGAAGCCGAGGTAGCCGCGCTGTTCAAAGACCGCACCGGAGAAAACACGCTCGACTATTGGGCCGGTTACCCGCTGAACCCCGAAGACGCCGCCAAACTCGAAGCCGAAATCAAAATGCTCCACGGCGACGCGCCGCTGCTCCGCGAAGTCGGCACATTTCCCGGTCAGGGCGAAAAAGACGAAGAGTTGATTTTCGATCTGGGCGGAAACGTTTCTGAATGGATCGTCGGCTCCAACGGCTCACCCAAAACCGCGGGCCTCAGCGCCGACCGTCCCGCCGATGCGAGATCGCAATACCGCGAGGCCGATCCTCCATACACCGGCTTCCGCGTCGTCCACATCGCCGCACCGCCGGTCGCAGCCACGGCACCCGCGCCTGCGCCGGCCGAACGACCAGCTCGCACTCCGCGCACCACGAAACGGAAACCAGCGAGACCGGCGCCGCCCGAAGCCAGGCCGGCTCCCACACCTCAGCAAGAAAAGCCGGCAGCTCCCGACGCTGCACCTGCGCCAGAACCGGAAAAGCCGGCGACACCCGACGCCGCACCGAAACCAGACGACTCCGCCACGCCGCAAAATCCGGCGCCCGCGCCTCAGGATCAAACCACGCCGAGTCCAGCGCCGGCTGCGCAAAACCAAGACACGCCAGCCCCGCCGCCATCGACGCCTGCTCCGGATCCATCGCAAACGCCCGCGCCGGACTCGACGCCGGCTCCCAATCCGCAGTAAGGTCGAAGCGGCCATATCCGTTCGAACCAGATTGGCTCTTGCCGCCGTGCGATTGCGCGCCTAACCTGCATGCATGAGCCAGCCATTCACCCCAACGCCGCGCACTAAAGTCCAGCGCCTCCCCGACCGCGGCAAATACGACCGCGAAACGGTGCACGCCATTCTCGATCAGGGTTTCGTCTGCCACGTCGGCTTCGTCGTCGAAGGCCAGCCATTCGTCATCCCCACCAATTACGCGCGTGTCGACGAAATCCTTTACCTCCACGGTTCTTCCGCGAGCCGCATGCTAAAAACGCTCGCTGGCGGCGTCAACGTCTGCGTCACCGTCACCCATGTCGATGGTCTGGTCCTCGCGCGCTCCGCCTTTCATCATTCCGTGAATTATCGCTCCGTAGTCGCGCTCGGAGTCGCACACCTCATCGAAGACCCGGAAGAAAAAATGCGCGCCCTCGAAGCTTTCACCAATCACGTGATGCCCGGCCGCTGGAACGACATTCGCCTCCCCACCGACCAGGAATTAAAAGGCACTTCGGTTTTGGCGCTGCCGCTTAGCGAAGTTTCCGCGAAAGTCCGCGTCGGTCCGCCCAAAGACGAACCCGAAGACTACACGCTGCCTATCTGGGCCGGCGTTTTGCCGCTGCACACCACTCCCGGCGCGCCCATCGACGATCCGAAAGTTCTCCCGGGCCTGAAAACCCCGGAAAACGTGCGCACCTATCTCCGGTAAGCAAATGGCGCGGCGCAAAATTCTTTTCGTCTTGCTCTTTTTTGGGCTCGCCGCGTCTCCGCGTGCTTTTGCGCAAGACAAATCCGCCTCCGCAGCGGTCGCAGGATTCGTCGCCGGCTCCTATCGCAGCCCGAGCGGCGAATCGATGGTGTATCGCCTGTTCGTGCCTCCCGGCTACGATCCCAGCCAAAAATATCCGATCGTCCTGTGGCTGCACGGCGCCGCCGGACGCGGCTCCGACAACGTTTCGCAACTCACCGGCGGAAATTTCGCCGGTTCGCACGCCTGGACCACGGCCGAAATTCAAAACAGATACCACGCCTTCGTCCTCGCCCCGCAGGTCAACGTCACCAAAGGCTGGGCCCGCCCGCACACCAATACATCGCCCGTCGCGATTCGCCTCGCGCTCGAAATCCTCGATCAGGTCGAAACGAAATACTCCATCGACCGCCCCCGCGAGTACGTAGTTGGCCAGTCGATGGGCGGAGAAGGCGTCTGGGCCGCGCTGTCCATCGCGCCCCATCGTTTCGCCGCCGCCATCGCGCTCTGCGGCTACGGCGATGCCTTCATGATTCCGCGCGTAGCCAAAATTCCAGCCTGGATTTTTCAGGGAGAAGCAGATCCAATCGTTTCGGTAGCCGGCATGAGGGAATGGGTCAAGAAACTACGCGCCGCCGGCAGCAGGCCCAAATACACCGAATACCCCAGCATCGGTCACAACGTCTGGGACGTAGCCTTCACCGAACCCGACTTGGCAGCCTGGCTCTTCTCGCAACGTAGTTAATTCGCTGATGACTCCGAGGTTTTTACCACAACCAAAATCGCTCTGTAGGGGCGGGTCTCAGACCCGCCCGCCTTAGATGTAAACGCTCCCATCCTTTTCCGCTATCGCGAACCTCATGAATCCCACTCTTCAACGTCACGATCCTTCCGCCTCTCCGAATTCTCCCGGTCATATTCCCAACGTTCCGCGTTGCGACGGATGTATCGCCGAATCCGCGAGCACTCATCGCTATTCCGGACGATCCGATCGTAAAAGCCGCGCTGCCAGATATTTTTCGGCGCGTTCGCGACCGCTGCGTGAATGCGTCTAGACGAAAAACTCTTGAACGCCCGGACGATCTCGGAAACGCTGTCAGAACGGCGGGCGGGTCTGAGACCCGCCCCTACAGGATCGTGCAGAGAGATCAATCCGTGCACGTGGTTCGGCATCACGGTAAAGTCTCCCAATTTCAAGCGCGCGTAGTGATACGGCAATTCGAACCAGCACTCGCTCACGATCGTGCCACACTTACTCGCATGCAGTACGCCACCGGCAATGTCGCCGAAAATCGGCCGCCATTCGTGGGTGCAAATTGTCAGAAAATAGACACGGCCCAGCGTGTAATCGAAATCAGAAAGACGAAGGGACTTTCGTGGAGGATGCTGCATTGCTCGTAGCCAATCTGCGATTCGTCTCTAATGGCACCCGCAACCGCCGCCGCAACACCCGCCGCCACCCGTAAATCCTGACGACGATCCACCCGACGATTTGCTGCCACCAGATGACGATGCAAACACCGAAAGCTGAATCGTATGCTTCGCGCTCGCGCACTTCGGGCACGTCACCGCCGCATCCTCATTCTTCACGATGCGTTCATACCGCTCGCTGCAATCGTCACAAACATATTCGTAAATGGGCATCTTAGATTTCCCCGTTGCCTAGTTAAGCATGCTCCCCCTTGTTATTGGACACCGCTAATGCAAGCTCCTGCATGTGGCTCCACGAAAAGGCGCCTAAAAAGCAACAGCCCCGGCTTTCACCGGGGCTGCTCGTCCAACACCCTGCGGAGTTGGGGTTGAAAAAGTTGAGTTGAAAAACTAGTCGCCTGCGACCGTCTCGGCTTCCTGCGCCGCCGGTACCGCCGGAGCAATCTGCACCGGCTTCACCGTCACGCCCGGAACCGCCGAAAGAATCTGCTGCATCGAGCCAATCTGCACCACCGGCTCGTTGGCCTTCTTCAGCACCAGTTCTTCGTAAATGCGCCGAACCTTGGCGGCTTCCTCATGCGCCAGCTTGCGGCGGATGCGGTCTTCTTCGGCGGCCGTCTGCGGAATGTCGTGCTCGAGTTCACGCACGCGCGAAGCATCTTCGGCGTCGATCCGCAGCGAATGTTCATAGCTGCCGAGGTCGACCTTCTTGCCCTTGGCGAAGATGTCGTGCTTGCCGTGTTCCTTGTACCACTGCGCCACGGTCGCGTTCTTGTGCATGTTCTCGATAATCTTGCGCCAGCCGACGCCCGTGTTGTACGCGCAGAAGGAAATTTCACCCTGCTGCGTCGCGTACGGGATGATGCACATTTCGGTGCGGCGGAAGTCGTAGTTGAAAAGATCCTGGAACCACATTCCGGCGATGAACAGGAAGTTCCACGGATCTTCGTTGCGGCGCTTCATCGCGTCGTCCAGCGTGCGGTCCGGAGCCACCTTGCCGTACTTGTTCGCCGAATTCTTCGAAAGCGCCCAGGTCTTATCGAACTTCTTCCACAAATCCTTCAAACGCAAGCTGGGCGGCGCCTGGAACGGGCTGTAATTCTTCAGCAGCGCCATGGCCATCATGAAGTTTGAAAAGTTCTTGCCGCGGTTCGCGTCGGTAATCGAAGCCACGTCCTTGGTCAACTGTTGCGCATCGAGAAAACGCGGGACCGGAGCCCATTCCTTCGTTTCCTTGTTGATCATCAACGCCGTGCCCACGCCGCAGTTCGGGTGGCAACCGCAGGATAGCGAGCCCCACTGCGAATCCGGTCCATGAACCATGTCCGAGAAGCCGGCAAACGTGCTGATGAACGAAATGGGGAACCAGTCGCGGGTCGGTTCCACTTTACCCACCTGCGCGCTCACGTCTTTCGCCAAGTGCGAAAGCGTGTAGCGCTGGCGGATGCGGCGTTCCGGGGTGATTTCTTCGTCGCGGCCCGTGAACGAAACCGGCTGGAACGATACGAAAGAGATTTTCTTGGGGTTTTCCATCGCGAACTTGACGATCGGTCCCACCTGATCGTTGTTCACGTTGTTGACGATCGTCGTAACCAGCACGATTTCGATGCCCGCTTCGTGCATGTTTTCGATCGCGCGCAATTTCACGTCGAACAGGTTGCCCACCTGACGGTGGCTGTTGGCGTCGTTGCCGATCCCGTCGAACTGCAGGTACGCATAACGCATGCCCGCTTCGAAGGTCTGCTTGCAGAATTCCTTGCTCTTCGCGAATTCAATCCCGTTGGTCGCGGCCTGCACGCTGTTGTAGCCAACTTTACGCGCATAACGCACCGCATCCAGAAAGCGCGGATGCATGGTCGGCTCGCCGCCGGAGAACTGCACCGACATTTGCCGGCGCGGCTTGATCTTCGTGGCGTTTTCCAAAATTTCCTGAATTTCTTCCCAGCTCAGCTCGTGAACGTAACCCACCTGGTTCGCGTCCATGAAGCAGGGGTCGCACATCATGTTGCAGCGGTTGGTCAGGTCGACGGTCAAAACCGATCCACGCCCGTGACGCACCGTGCTCGAACCGTGGCGGTGCAAACCTTCGTCGTTGTGGGCCGGAATATCGCGGCCGGGGAAATTCTTTTCAATCCATTCCAGGAACTTCGCGTCCACGGCCATCAAGTCTTCGAACTTGCCGTGAATCGGGCATTCCTTGACCATCCAGACTTGGCCATCGCGCTCGATAATCTGCGCCTTGATTTCGCCCACTTTCTCGTGAACCAGATCGGTCCAGTCCTTCTTCCCGTTGATGATCAGGTCGCGCGCTTCGCGCACGCAGTCCGGACACAGCGAGTCCGTGGTGCGCGGCCAGCCCAGCGTCGGCTTCGACTTCTCCCACGACTTGAGCAGCGGCTTATCCGACCACTTCGGAGTGAACGAAGGATTCGGGTTGTGCTTGTTGAAATACTGAATGCTGTTGTACGTGACGGTCGCCGCCTTGCAAAGCGCCCAGTCGAACGATTTCCAAATTTGATTGGATACGGTCTTCGGCATGAGTCGGTACCTCTCCTTTTTTCGTTCAGCCCCAAACTCGAAAACGGCCGTAACAACCGGCAAAAGCCCCCAGGGGCTGACCCCAGAACGAGTGTGCCTATGCGAATAGACCTACACCCGTAAACGATTACGCTAGCAGAGTTTGCATGGGTTTGTGACAGTCCGTCTAGGGTCCTGCGCCCAAAGGTACAAATCAGGGGTCGAATGGCGCTGCGGCAGCCTCAACGGGAGCCCCAGTTTGCCCCGGATAGTACCCGGGAGGGGGTACTTGGTCGTGGTCAGGGGAGCTGGGTTACAGTGCTCCGTCTGGAGTTTGCTTCATCGGGAAGTTTACGAAGCCTGTTCGGAAAGCTGGCGAATTTCGACCGTCGTTTTTGTGC
Source organism: Candidatus Acidiferrales bacterium (assembly GCA_036401315.1). GTDB lineage: Bacteria > Acidobacteriota > Terriglobia > Acidiferrales > UBA7541 > Palsa-295. Next base: position 136,519 of record DASWVE010000160.1, on the reverse strand, counting down.
CGCTTTCTCCAACCACAAAATCCACCGGCAGAAATTGTTTGATAACGCTCATGTTGGTCCGCGCGTGCAGATTTAGTTTTTCAGCGGTGAATGAGCCTCCGCCAGCCAGCGCGAACGGCAGCAGCAGTTGGTCCGCGAGATGTTCGCAGGCCGCCGCGCCCGAAGCGAGATACGAACGCACGGCCTTTACGGCTTCGCCCGCCACCAATTCAGCACTCGCACCCAGGCGCCCGAACCCGGAAAAAACTTCCGTGATTCCCACCGAAACAATTTCAAGCAGCACGATGTTTCCGGGTCCCACCGAATCGCGGGTTTGGATCACTTCCATATCACCCGGATCCCAGCCGAGCGCTGCCGTCGCCACATCCATTTCGCGCCGCCCGATACTCCGCGAGAGATTAGCCACAATCGCCCGGCCAAAGCGGCGCCCAATTTCGCCACGTTCCAGTAGCTCCACTGGAGCAAGCTTGGTGCAAGGCGTGATCGCGGCCGCAAAACTGCCGCCGCCCGCCGGATAGAAACCGTAGCGCGAAAGATTTACCGATATTTTTGGGCCCAGGCGGTTCACCACCGGAAGAAACACCTTCTCCAGAAAATCGAACGGCGGTGCGTGCATGTTGTGCGTGCCGCCTTCGATCGTGATGTGGCTGGGCTCGGCCGCGGTCATCAGCGCCGGCAGAATCGTCTGCAACACCAGCGTGCTGCTGCCCGCCGTTCCCACGGCGAAACGATGCGTTCCGTGGCGTATTTCTCCCGGAGTGAACCTGAGAGTTTTTGAGCCGAGCGCGACGCCTTCGGCATTTGCGCCGGAGATTTCCGTCGCGGCCAGAACTGCCGTCAGGTGCTGACGCAACAATCCCGATCGTTCGCGGCCCGCGCGAATGTTTTCAATTCGAAAAGGTTTTCCGGTTACTAGCGAGAGGCTGAGCGACGACCGTAGAATTTGGCCGCCGCCCTCCCCGGATGAACCGTCAATGTGAATCATGTTTTTTACTCCGCTGTTGCACTGCGGTTTGTTGCGTTTGCTTCAGCCAGCCGTTGGCCGGCCTCAGCCCTTGACGCAAACCACCTGGCGCAAGGTGTGCACGATTTCCACCAGGTCGGCCTGGGCCGCCATCACCGCTTCGATCGACTTGTAGGCGGCCGGCGTTTCGTCGATCACATCGGCGTCCTTCCGGCACTCCACTCCCGCCGTCATTCGCACGTGGTCGGCCACGCTGAAGCGGCGCTTCGCTTCGGTCCGGGACATCGCCCGGCCCGCTCCGTGGCTGCAGCTCATGAAACTTTCCATGTTGCCTTTGCCCCGCACGATGTAGGAGCGCGCGCCCATGCTGCCGGGAATGATTCCCATATCGCCTTCCTGCGCCCGCACCGCGCCCTTACGCGTCACCAGAATGTTCTGGCCGTAGTGCCGTTCACGCGCCACATAGTTGTGATGGCAGTTGATCGCCTTCACCTCGGCGACGAACGGCCGGACTTCACCGGAATTGCGGACCGCCTCGGTCACCTGTTTCATCATGAGGTGGCGGTTCAGTCGCGCAAAATCCTGCGCCCAGTGCACGGCCTCTACGTAGTCGTCGAAATGCTCGGTTCCTTCCGAAAAATAACCGAGATCGCGGTCCGGAAGATTGATGAAGAATTTCTGCATATCCTTGCGCGCCAGATCGATGAAGTAGCTGCCCATGCGGTTGCCGACTCCGCGCGATCCGCTGTGCAGCATGAACCAGACATTTTCCGATTCATCCAGGCACACCTCGATGAAATGGTTTCCGGTGCCCAGCGTCCCCAAATGATTCGAGTGGTTACCGCGGTCCAGCTTCGGATGCTTTTCCAGAATCGCATCGTAACGCGGCTTAAGCGTCTGCCACACTTCGTCATTGTGCGTCGGGATGTTCGCCCAGGCGCCGCGATCGCCACGCCCACCATGATTCGTGCGGCCGTGCGGAACCGCTTTTTCAATCGCGGTTCGAATCGCGTGCAGGTTATCGGGCAGCTCGCTCGCGTTCAGATCGGTTTGCACCGCCATCATGCCGCAACCGATGTCGACTCCGACGGCGGCCGGGATAATCGCGCCCTTGGTCGGAATCACGCTGCCTACCGTCGCGCCAATTCCCCAGTGCACGTCCGGCATCGCCGCGATCCACTTAAAGATGAAGGGAAGCTGCGCGACATTCATCAGCTGCTTCCGCGCTTCATCCTCCAGCGGAACGCCTTTGGTCCAGGTCTTAATCGGTGCGCCCGTTTCCGGGACGATCAGGTTGTAAGTTGATTCGGTCATTGGTGGCTCCTCTCAGTCTTTTTAGCTGAGAGGCGCGGACGCTTTAGGCCCGCGCCCCCTCGGTTCGCGACTCCGACGTCGCTCGCGAACCGGGACCGCGCTTGTGTTCGCTTGTCACAACTTTAAAGGCACGAGAATAACCAAAACTCCGCATAGGTTAATGCTCAGCAAACAGGGAGGTTAACGAAATGGCCCACAATTGTCGTTAGGAAATGATGCTAATAATAAATAGTGATTTATACTGTGGGATATGAAAGCTAAACCCCAAGTCGTAATCGGGCTGCTCGGCACCACCCTCGACGGCGGGCTTGGAAACGACCGATGGAAAGCTTGGCGTCCAACCGTCGCGATTTGCCGTCAACCGGACTTCGTGGTCAGCCGCCTCGAACTTCTTCACGGATCGAGGGATTCGCGCTTGGCGGAAACAGTCGCCAGAGACATCGAAAGCGTGTCCCCGGAAACTTCAGTGCGTTCGAATCTGATCGATTTCGGCGACCCCTGGGATTTCGAGCACGTCTACGAGACGCTCTTCAAGTTCGCCCGCGCCTATCCCTTCGACCCGGACTCCGAGGATTACCGCGTGCACATCACCACCGGAACGCACGTCGCTCAAATCTGCCTGTTTTTGCTGACCGAATCCAGGTACCTCCCTGGAACCCTGCTGCAGGCTTCGCCGGAGCGCGATCGCACTACGCCCGGACGGATTAAGTTCATCGATCTGGATTTATCGAGATACGACCGGATTGCCTCGCGCTTTCAGGAAGAAAAAATTGACGCGGTGTCTTACTTGAAGGGAGGAATCGCTACTCGGAACGCCGCGTTCAATCAACTCATTGAAAGAATTGAGCAAGTCGCCATCGCCACCCGGGATCCCCTGCTGCTGATGGGCCCCACCGGCGCCGGGAAATCGCGGCTGGCTCGGCGCATCTTCGAATTAAAGAAAACCCGGCACACCGTGATCGGAGAATTTATCGACGTGAACTGCGCGACGCTGCGCGGCGATGGCGCCATGTCCACGCTTTTCGGGCACGTGAAAGGCGCCTTCACTGGAGCGCTGCGCGATCGTCCCGGCGTGCTGCGCAGCGCGGATAAGGGCGTGCTGTTCCTGGATGAAATCGGCGAGCTTGGACTGGACGAACAAGCGATGCTGCTCCGCGCCCTGGAAGACAAAACATTTCTGCCGCTCGGTTCGGACCGCGAAGTCAGGAGCGAATTCCAATTGATCGCCGGTACCAACCGGGATTTACCCGCGGCCGTTCGCGAAGGGCGGTTTCGCGAAGATCTTCTCTCCCGCATCAACATGTGGACCTTTACGCTGCCGGGCTTGCGCTTGCGCCCGGAGGACATCGAGCCCAACTTGCAATTCGAAGTCGATCAGTTTGGCGAACGCACTGGTCGGCGCGTCACTTTTAGCAAGGAAGCACGCCAGAAATTCCTGGATATGGCGCTGGCCGGTGACGCCAAATGGGCCGGCGGATTTCGCGATCTGAATGCAGCGGTCGTGCGCATGGCCACTCTCGCGCTAGGCGGGCGCATTTCCGAAGCGATCGTCGACGAAGAAACGCAGCGGCTAAAGGCTTCGTGGGACGCATTGCAGCGGACAAATTCTCAGGACGCTTTAACCGGCATTCTCACCCCGGAGCAGCTCGACCAAATCGACTTATTCGATCGAGCACAGCTCGCGCAGGTGATTGACGTGTGTCGGGAGTCGCGGTCGCTTTCGGATGCCGGCCGGCGGTTGTTCAATGCCTCGCGCGCGCGTAAAGCCAGCACCAACGATGCCGATCGATTGCGGAAATACTTGAGCCGCTTCGGAATCGACTGGAGCCAACTCGCTGGAAATTGACTGCGGCGGAAAATTGAATTCGCGCCGGACTTTGGATTCTAGTCCAGATTGAGCGGCGTGCGTAGGATACTGATGGCGAAATGCGCCAGGTGCGGGGCGTCGTCGTCGAGCTGAATCCAGCGCACCACACAATGCTCTTTCAGGTATTGGGCGACTTTCGCTTCGCCAATTCCCAAATGTTCCGCGAGCTTCGTTTTCAGCCCGCTATCCGTCACCGGACGTCCCTGGCGCGGGGCCTTGGTCGTACTGCGTCCTGAGCCTCGCGCCAAATTTCCCAGTCCCACACGCAGGGTCTGACAAGCTTCGACGTAGTACGACGAAATTTGGTCCGAATCGGAAAGCAGAAATACGCCCGGGCCCGCCGGCGCCGAATCCGCATCGTCCAGCTTGTGCAGCGGACTGGATACCAGCCGCCGCAGCATCGAATCCAGTTTCGCCATGCGCGAAGCCAGCGCCGGATCGCCCGCGCGTCCGTGCGCGGTGCGCTCCGAAGGCAACATCGGTTCCGGCAATTCCAGTGGGATGCGCGGTTCGGCTTCTTCGCGCGCGCTCAGCGAAGCGCCGGTGCGTCCGTAGGATTCGCTGCGCCCTGCACCCGACCGCGACTGTTCGGATCGAGAATGTTCTTGGCGCTGCGAGCCGCCGGAATGTTGTGAATGTTGTGAATGTTGCGGCCGCGTGTGTTGCGCCTGCTGCGCCGGAGCATTTCCGGAAGCCGCCGCCACCGCACCTGCCGCGCCCGCTGCTCCGGGCTCCGCGTAAGTCTGCACCGGTAATCCCGGCGTCGCCGGGCCGCCTTTGCGCCGCCGTCCGCGTCCGCCACGCCGTCCCCGGCGCCGCTTCTTCTTGTTGGGATCGTTTTCGCCGCCCGCCGCTGCGCCTGCTTCGGCCGTGCCCGCAGCCTCGCCTTCCGTTTCCTCGCCTTCGTCTTCGTCCGCGATTTCGCCCAGCGCCAGTCGCACGCCCGCGGTTTCCACTTCGTCGGCCTGGTCTTCCTTGATCAGATCTTCGTCCGTAACGACCTCACTCTTCGCCTCGCGCGCCGCAAACACCGGCTCCGCCGTCGGCTTCGCGCCGGGCTCCGGCAAAGGAGCTCCCAGGCGCGTCAATGCTTCTTCGGCCTTTTTCTTCCAGTCGGCTCGTCTAAAACGTTCCACTGCAATCGTGTACCATTTCACGGCTTCATCCGATCGCTCGGCTTTTTCTTCCACGACGCCGAGTTCCCAGGCCACCATAGCGTCGTGTGTGCGCTGGTAGAGCTCATGCAATTTCGTCGGCGCGTCCGGGGCGTTTTTCGCCTTACGGATGCGCGCCTGAATCTGTCGCCAATCGGCCATGGCGGGCATTGTAGCAGCGGTTAACAGCCCAGGCCAAGGCCCAGCACGGCTTACTGCGGCTATCTCGCAACTTCTGTGCGTAACTTCGCGACTCGCCCGCCCCGCGTGCCAGTTATCATCATACCTTCATGGACGCGGCCGACAAAACGCGCTGGATCTGTGACCAGGCCCGTTCCGCCGGCTTCGATCTGTGCGGCGTCGCTCCAGTCACCGGACTCGACGACCTGAAATACCTGCCCGCATGGCTCGACCGCGGCCACGCCGGCGAAATGAACTACCTTCACGACCCGCGCCGCGCCGATCCTTCCCTGGTTTTGGAAGGAGCGCGCAGCCTGATCGTCGTCGCGCTGAATTACAATTCGGCGCTGCCCTATTCCACCGCCGTCGCACCAGTCAATGGTTCCGCACCACATCCAGGTTCTGACGCGCCCCGCGGCTGGATTTCCCGCTACGCCTGGGGCGACGATTACCACGAAATACTATGGGAGAAGTTGAACGCCCTCGTCGCCGCCATGCGCGCCCAGTGGCCGGAACCGTCTTTCACCGCCCGCGCCTACGCCGATACCGGCCCGATCCTCGAACGCGTCGCCGCGAAATATGCCGGCCTCGGCTGGCTGGCGAAAAATACCTGCCTCATTAATCAGGAAGTCGGCTCGTGGCTTTTCCTCGGCGTCATCATCACTACTCTCGATCTAGCTCCATCGCTCGCGCCTGGCGAATCTCCCGCGCCCGACCGCTGCGGCACCTGCACCCTTTGTCTCGACGCCTGCCCCACCCAAGCTTTCACCGCGCCGTATGTTCTCGACGCCCGCCGCTGCATCTCCTACCTCACCATCGAACTGCGCACCGCAATTCCCGAAGAGCTTCGCCCCGCCATCGGCAACGCCGTCATCGGCTGCGACATTTGCCAGGATGTTTGCCCGTGGAATCGCAAAGCGCCGGTCACGACGCTCGCCGCGTTTCAGCCGCGTGCCATCGCGGCGCCAGAAAATGGAAAAGAGAAAATCGAAAATGTCCACGACGTGACCCAGTCCGCCGCGACGCTCTTCGCGCCCGAACTCGAATGGCTTGCATCGCTGACTCAGCAGGAATTCAGCGCCGTCTTCCGCCACAGCCCCATCAAACGGGCGAAATGGCGCGGCTTGGTGCGCAACGCCTGCGTCGCCTTGGGCAATTCCAAACTCCCGCAAGAGTCTCCGAGCCACGCGCGCATCGTCACCTTGCTGGCTTCGTTGGCGGCATCTCCCGATGAATTGATCGCCGAGCACGCCAGCTGGGCCCTCGCCCGCCTCCAGCCAACCGACAAGAATTGAATCCGCCCAGACGCGCGAACAGTGTTACCTTTTGCGCTTCGTAGTCAGGAGGCCGCCACCGTGACCGCCCCACTCTTTTCATCACTCCCGCAAATTCTCGCCGTGCATCTGAATCACCTCGATCCTCAATTCACTTTCCCGCGCGGCCCGGTCAACGAACTCATCTTCCTCCGCTGGATCCATTTCGTTTCCGGAATTATCTGGATCGGCCTGCTCTATTTCTTCAACCTGGTCGGCTTCGCCACCCTGAATGAACTCGACCCCCCGGTTCGTTCCAAAGTTTTCCCCGTATTAATGTCCCGCGCCATGTCCTGGTTCCGCTGGTCCGCGCTCATCACCGTGCTCGTCGGCCTCCGTTATTTCTTCACTATCCTCGCCGCCGACGCCCAAAATTCCGGCAATCCATCTCTCGCCCTCCGCTGGTTTCTCGAATGGTTTCTGCTCTGGCTGGTCGCCTACGCCCTGATCTACCCGCTGCAATTGCCCGCGAAAGGCGCGCTGAATATTCCCGCCGTGCGCATCGTCGGCATCGGCGCGATCGTCATCGCCGCTTCGTATCTCAGCCTGGTGCTCTCCGCCGGCCCGGCCATTTCGAACGCGCACCTTTCCATCGGCATCGGCGGCGGCCTCGGCTTCCTGATGCTGCTCAATACCTGGGGCGTCGTCTGGCGTGCACAAAAACGCCTGATTCAATGGTCCCGCGCTGCGAACGAAAATGGCACGCCCATGCCTCCCGAAGCCGACCGCCTCCGCCGCTGGGCTTTCCTCGCCTCGCGCGTCGGCTTCTGGCTTTCCATCCCCATGCTTTTTTTCATGGGCGCCGCCGAGCACTACCCATTCCTCAGCAACATCGCGAAGTAAAATCGAGAGAGAAGAGTCTAAGAGTAGGAAAAACTGCAGAGGATTCTTACGACCGCCAGCGCAACATCACCGGCCCTGCCACCGGATGCTTCATCGGTGTGGCCGTCCGCTGCGCTTCCATATACGCGTTCTTCAATTCGAAATACCACCGCGCCTGCCGGTCCGCATCGTCGATCAGCATCATCCGGTCTTCGTACTTCAATCCCATGGCTTGCTTCTCGATCACTTCCGTATCCTGCCGGATGAATCGCGGCCCAAAGACATTCACGATGAACGCCACTACCGGAAACCACGGCAGAATATTCCACGCCGCATAAAAATCCAGCCGGCACAGGTCCGGACGGATCGGCGTCACCGTCGTGCGGCTCGAGAGCCAGTATTTTCCCGCGCGGATCTGCTCGAACCTCTGATTCGGCAGCACGAAATCGATCGTGGTCGTCGCCGGTTCGCCGGTGAGCAATTTCAAAAGTTTATACGGCGCGCTGTTCGCCGAAGGAGCGTGTGGGCTCATGCGAAATCCGTTCGGAATCGCCTCGAACTGTTTTGCCTTCTCCCGAATGCTGTGCCGGCTGCGCCACCACCACGCCTGGTGCACGAACGGCCCGTGCGCCGGGTCCATCAGCCCGATGATCGCCTGGTCCACGCCGCAGGGCAGCTCCGCATACAACTGCGCCGTTTCGAATTTCGCGCTGAATTTCGGCAGCTCCGGCACTGCGGGCGGCAACTCATCCAGCCCGCGGCCCTCCGGATTCGTCATATACGCCCAGACGTATCCGTCGCGCTCCTCGCACGGAAAACTTCCCGCATAAATCCGCTCGCATTTTAATTTTGACCCTTCCGCCAGCGAAGGAATCGCGTTGCACTGCCCGGTATGCGCGTTGAATTTCCACCCGTGATAAGCGCACTCGACGCTGGCCCCATCAAATTGTCCAAACGAAAGCGGAAACGCCCGGTGTGGGCACACGTCGCGCATCGCAAACGGTTTCCCCGCCGTGTCCCGCCCCAGCACCAGCGGCACATCCAGCAGCATCGCGCGCACCAATTTGTTCCGCCGCACCTGCTCCGACCGCAGCGCCGGATACCAGAACTTCCACATCATTTCGCTGGCCCGGCCGCCCGCTCGCGTTTGCCCCAGTTCACTCATCGTGGTTGATCGCCGCTCATCGTAGTACACCGTCCACTTCCCGCAAAGCCCAGCCCGGTCCGCGCGTTCACAGCGGCGCTCTTTCCAGCGGCACGATGAATTGAATTCCCTCCACATGTTTGCCATGCAGCCGCTCATCATTCGTAATAAACAAATCCACCCCAGCGGTCGCGGCGCAAGCGAGTTGCACCGCATCGGGCGCTCGAATCGTCCGATCCCCGCGCAGCTTGGCAAACGCCCGCGCCGCTTTCACGTCGAACGGAATCACCAGCGACGTCGCCACAATCGCCGCCTCGTATTGTTTCGCCAGCTCGGTATCCCGCTGTTCGATCGGCTTCACCAGAATTTCCCCCAGCGTTAGCGTCGAAGTCGCCAGTTGATCCCCGCGCGCCAGCATGGTCTGCCGCAAATGCACCACCCGGTCGTGCATCGGCCCGTACGCCTCAAACAAATAAATGAATATATTCGTGTCCCAGAAAATCCGGCTCATTCCCAACCCTGGCGCAGCCGCTTTACATATTCATCGCCGGTTTCGTTCGTCCAAACGGATGCGCCGGATCCGGCCAGCGCCAGCAACGGGTCCGGGATTTGAGATTCTGGGGTGCTTTCGCGCGACCATTCGCGATACCAGCTCAGCAGCGATTGGTATTCCTCCGGTATCCCCTCCGCCGCAGGCGTTACTTTCGAGCCCTCGCGTGCCACATCGTACGTGTCGCCCTTTCGAAAAAGTCTCCGTCGCCCCGCACCGGATTCGAAAAGCATCATGCACCGGTTCGGGCTGGGCCGACGGTTCGCCACGCAATGCGAGACCGCATGCGCGTACACGCCCGGGCGGTTGATGCCCGCGAGATTTTCCCGCGCGGCCCGTTCCACGATTTCCTCGATCGAAAAGTCCGCGCGCCCGGGGTTCTCACGATGCAGCAAAGCCGTCGCGATCCAGACCTCGTCGGCTACCCGAATCAAACTAGAATTCTTGGTTTTCACGATTCCCTATAAAAAGTTACTTAAATAAGAATACAACTTCACGCCGCGTTGTCAATCTCATCAGCGTCGACCCGTTGACTTAGGTCCTTGATCGCGCTATTCTGAGCGCTCGTTCCCATGTTTACCCCGTTTCATTAGCATTTGTCTCCGGCCCGTCCTGGGCTAAGTCGTTCAGATTCTTCGCCTAATTCGCATTTCCATTTTCCATTTTCTCCTTTCCAGTTTCCGAGGCTTCCATGGCAACGCTATTCGAAAAGCTTGAAAATATCGAAACCAAGTACGACGAACTGACCACCCAGCTCTCCTCGCCCGACATTCACAACGATTCGTCGCGCTTCCAGAAGCTCGCCAAGACCCACGCCGACATGGCCGCCATGGTCGCCAAATACCGCGAGTGGAAGGAAATCGAGAAGGGCCTGCTAGGCACGCAGCAGCTGCTGGTCGAAGCCGAAGACGCGGAAATGAAGCAGATGGCCCACGACGAAGCGCGCGAGCTCGAAGCGCGCCGCGTCAACGTCGAACGCGACTTGAAATTCCTGATGCTGCCCAAAGATCCCAACGACGACAAAAACGTGATCGTCGAAATTCGCGCCGGCACTGGCGGGGACGAAGCGTCGCTTTTCGCCGGCGAACTTTTCCGGATGTATTCGCGCTATGCCGAATCACAAGGCTGGAAAGTAGAAATTCTCGAAAGTTCCGCGTCGTCGATCGGCGGCATGAAAGACGTCACCGTCGCGATTCAAGGCAGCAAAGTCTATTCCAAGCTGAAGTTCGAAAGCGGCGTGCATCGCGTGCAGCGCGTTCCGGCCACCGAACAGCAGGGCCGCATTCACACGTCCGCTGCCACCGTCGCGGTTCTACCCGAAGCCGACGAAATCGACATCAAGATCGAAGCCAAAGATCTCCGCATCGATACGTTTTGCTCGTCCGGTCCCGGCGGCCAATCCGTGAACACCACCTATTCCGCCGTGCGCATCACCCACATTCCCAGCGGCCTGGTCGTTTCCCAGCAGGACGAAAAATCCCAAATCAAAAATCGCGCCAAGGCCATGCGCGTTCTCCGCGCCCGCCTCTACGAGCAGGAACAAGCCAAGCAGCACGAAGCCATCGCCGCCGAACGCCGCGACCAGATCAAAACCGGCGACCGCAGCGAAAAAATCCGTACCTACAATTTCCCCCAAAATCGCGTCAGCGACCACCGCATCGGCCTAACCCTGCATCAGCTCGACCAAGTCATGGAAGGCAAGCTAGCCCCCATCGTCGACGCCCTCTCCACCCACTACGAATCCGAACGCCTAAAACAAGAACTCGTCGACGCCTAAACGGTTGGCGCACATCGCGAATCCATACCGAATCGATCGGTAGGGGCGGGTCTCAGACCCGCCCGCTCTTGGTTCATGAACCACCGCTAACCCGACTCCATCGCTGCCGCAGTGCTGGCGGACCGGTTCACTGAACGCAAGAGATCCTCCATCGCAAACGCCTTCTCCATTCACTACCAGTCCGGTCCCTTAAACAAGAACTCGCCGACACCAGACTCACGAACGTGGCTCCAGAAAAACTTGCGCTTAGCACCGCCTCGACACTGCTAATATGTCGCCCATGGACTCTAGTCTTCACAAGAACGCAGACCAAACTGGTTCTGATCTTCCGAGCAAGGATCAATTTCGAGAAACAAATGTGGATGCCTATTTCTCCGCAGACGTTGAAACAGATGGACCGATTCCGGGACCGTTTTCGATACTTTCTTTTGCCCTTGTTTATGCCGGCTCGTTCAATGGAATCACCTTTCATCGGCCAGATAACTATGAACGGGTTTTCTACAGAGAGTTAAGGCCGATTTCAGAGAACTTCGAGATCGAAGCGCTTCGGGTCAATGGTCTTGACAGGGAACGGCTCCGGCGAGAAGGGTTTCCTGCAGAAGTCGTAATGTCTGAGGCCGGACGATGGGTTAGAAGTGCGGCTGGGGAGTCGAAGCCAGTGTTAGTGGCATACCCGCTCAGCTTTGATTGGAGTTGGCTCTACTGGTATTTCATCCGTTTTGCGGTGGAAGGATCGCCGTTTGCCTATTCTAGATGCTTCGATATAAAAACTGCATTAGCCGTCAAAGCCGGAATACCAATTTCAGAAGCGGGGCGCACTAAGATTGATCCTGTGCTTCGTTCTCGCCATCCGCATACTCACCACGCTATTGACGATGCAATAGCGCAGGCTCAAATATTTGCCAATGTTTTTGAGTGGGAGGGTGTTGGTGGGCGAACTCGCTAAACGTCGATCGGAGACGCTTGCCAGAATCTCCGAGTTACAGCGACGTCTTGGAGCCGCTGAAACCCTCGCGAAAGACAAGGCGTGTGTATTTGCAACCGGATCGTTTGGCCGACGCGAAGCCTCTTCCCACAGCGATTTAGATGTATTCATCGTAGGGAAGAAGAGCGGCAAAGCAGGGGCGGACGGCAAGCAAGGAAGCGTGCTGGGCCGCCTAGATGAAATTTGCATCAAGGCAGACCTCATTGAGACTATCCGCGCATTAGGAATTCCGGATTTTACAGACGGTGGGCACTACCTGACTCACTTTTCGGTACATGAATTCACGAAAACTCTCGGAACGCCGCACGATGACGTGACGAACACTTTCACGGCACGCTTACTTCTGGTTCTCGAAAGCTGCCCCATCTTGGAGTCAAATGTATACCGAGAGGTTCTAGACGAAGTGGTGGCCGAATATTGGAGGGATTACGAGCGCCATAAATCAGACTTCATGCCAGCCTTCCTCGCGAACGATATTCTCCGTCTTTGGAGAACATTCTGCGTTAACTATGAAGCCAGAACAAAAAGAGAACCACCAGAGCAAGAAGCAAAAGGCAAGCTGAAGAACTATAAATTGAAACACAGTCGACTACTAACCTGCTATTCAGCGCTGCTTTATTTATTGGAAGTGTACAAAATCCAAAAGACGGTCACTCCCTCAGATGTGATTGCGATGATTCTCTTGACGCCGACGCATCGGTTAGAATGGCTTTGCGATCAGCGAAATCTTACGCATGCCCAGGCTTCAATTAAGAGGCTTCTCGAGCATTACGAACGATTCTTGGAAGTCACAAATGCAAGCGAGGAGTATCTGGTTCAGAGCTTTCTCGATAAGAAGATTAGTCGTTCTCATCTAGAAGAGGCCAGAATCTTTGGCGATATCGTCTTTGAGGTATTGAATCAGATTGGAGATGGCAGCGCGTTTTACAGGCTCCTCGTCGTCTGACGACGGCTTTGCAATCCATGAGGCCAAATCTTCGAAGATTGAATCTTTGCCGATCAAAGTCCTGGTCTAGTTTGGCCTTCGCAATTCTGGCAGCGGGCATTCGGTCGAAAGGTCATGTCTCCAACCGGCCAATCCATCGACATTCGTTCTGCCCTGAAATGGGGCATGGCCCAACTGCGTGAAGCCGAAGTCGCCTCGCACACCCTCGCCACTGAAGTTCTGCTGATGCACGCCCTCGGACGCGACCGCGCCTGGATGTACTCGCATCACGAAGAACCGGTCGCCGATGCGACGCTGCAAAAATATTTCGAGCTGATCGCCCGACGCGCCGCTGGTGAGCCGACGCAGTACCTCACCGGCCATCAGGAATTCTGGGGACTCGATTTTGAAGTCAACCCCGCCGTGCTGATCCCGCGGCCGGAAACCGAGCACGTCATGGAAGTCGCCCTCGCCCGCCTCGGCGAACGCGGCCTGAAAATCCACCTGGACACCGGCCTGCCGCGCGAAACTCTCCACGTCGCCGACATCGGCACCGGCTCCGGCTGCCTCGCCGTGGCCCTCGCCTACGACTTGCCCCACGCCGAAATTCTCGCCACGGACATTTCCGCCGTGGCCCTCGAAATCGCCCAACGCAACGCTACCCGCAACAAAGTTGCGGACCACATCCATTTCGTCGAAGCCGATTTATTCCCGCCGACCGCCGCGGGTGCCCACGCAACAAACGACCCACCAGCGACATCTTTCGATCTGATCGTCAGCAACCCGCCCTACATCGCCGATTCCGACGCCGCCACCCTGCAACGCGAAGTCCGCGACCACGAACCGCACTCCGCCCTCTTCGCCGGCCCCACCGGCACCGAAATTTACGAGCGCCTCGTCCCCCAAGCCGCGACGAAACTCCGCGACCGCGGCATTCTAGTCCTCGAACTCGGCCACGATTCCGCCCCCCGCGTCCGCGAACTCTTCGACGCCCAATCCTCCTCCTGGACCAACGTCGCCATCACCATGGACCTCGCCGGCATCCCCCGTGTCATCGCCGCCACCCGCGTGCGATAAACTCAGAATTGATCGCGCTGGATTCTTCCCCGCAAGACCCTGCTGTGCGAAAATAACGCCGCCAACCGCACATGCCGACCGACCTCGACAAGCCGCAACGCCCGAGCGATCACCTCGCCAACGAACGCACCTTCCTCGCGTGGGTGCGCACCAGCATCAGCGTGATCGTGTTCGGCTTCGTCGTCGCTAAATTCGGAATCACCCTCCGCCAATTCTTCCGCTTTGAAAATCTCGAAGCGCGCGAGACTGGCGAATCGCTCGCGCTCGGCGTCGGCTTCATGGTCGTCGGCATCCTGATGTCGATTCTCGCCATCTGGCGCTATCAGTCGACCCGCGTCCAGATCGAACAAGCTGCCTTCCGCCCCGCCAATAAAATCATCTACGTGGTCGGCGGCATCACCGCCCTCCTCGGCATCCTGCTCACGTATTACCTCGTGACCACCACCCGCACTTTGTAGCCGTCCGGCGAGCCAAAACGCCCCACGACGCGCACCGGACGAAATTTCTAATCGCAAAGTGAATTATTAGAAACCTACCTAAATCATTGAAAACAAAGAACAGCACCCTAGTCTAATCGCAACGTAAGAACAGCTTACGGCGGGATTCACGTTCCAAATCCACGAGCCGACATCTTCGGTGTATATTCGCCTAGGCCATTCCGCGATGCCCAAGCTCGCCACATATCGCGCCAAGCACGAAGCCTCCGCGCCGCTCGCGCCCGATTCTTCCGTCGCGATTCTCCACGTCGACATGGACGCGTTCTTCGTCTCGGTCGAACTGCTCGCGCGCCCCGAGCTGCGCGGCAAAGCGGTGGTCGTCGGCGGTGCGCGCGACCAACGCGGCGTCGTCACCTCCGCCAGCTACGAAGCCCGTAAGTTTGGCGTGCACTCCGCGATGGCGCTGCGCACCGCCGCGAAACTCTGCCCGCACGCGGTCTTCCTCAGCAGCCACTACGAGCTCTACGGCAAGTACAGCGACCGCGTCGCCACGATCCTCAGCAAGTACTCGCCGATCGTGGAGATGGCTTCCATCGACGAGGCCTACATCGACCTCACCGGCACCGAGAAGCTGCACGGGCCGCCGCTCGCCGCCGCCCACAAGCTGCTCACTGAAATCACCGGGTCGACCGAGCTGCCGTGTTCCGGCGGTTTGGCTTCGACACGCCTGGTCGCCAAGATCGCGAGCGAGCAGGCCAAGCCGCGCGGCTTGGTCTGGGTTCCTTCGGGCAGCGAGGAACCGTTTCTCGCTCCGCTCGCGGTGCGGAGAATTCCAGGGATTGGCAAAGTTACCGACGCGGGATTGAAAGCGATGGGCATCGAGACCATCGCGCAACTGCAGCAACTTTCGGCGGAGCGGCTCGAGCAGTCTTTCGGCGCGTGGGGCCAGGCGCTGCACCGCAAGGCGCGCGGGATCGATGCCTACGAATTCTTCGTCGACGCCGAGTCCAAATCCATCTCGCATAACCAGACCTTCGGCGAAGACACGCATGACCGCGAACAGCTCGAAGCGACTCTGAGTTATCTGTGCCAGAAGGCGGTGAAGCGTATGCGCGACGCGGCGCTGCACGCGCGCACGGTGACGCTGACGTTGCGCTTCGCCAACTTTGTGACCATCACGCGCAGTGAATCGCTGGCGGAGCCTTCCGACCTCGATTCCGTATTTCTGGGAATCATCCGCAAGCTATTCTCCCGCGCGTGGGACGGTCAGGCAAATTTGCGCTTGGTTGGCGTATCGCTGACGCAATTCTCCGGCGGGCCGCAGCAGTTCGATCTGCTCGATCCAGATCGACGAGAGAAACTCGAACGTTTGGCGCAGGCGACGGATCGATTGCGCGACAAGTTCGGCTTCTCCAAGGTGCAGTTCGGCGGCTCCCTTCCCGCTCAGGACAAACGCAAGTAGGCAAATCTGCGCGTGAGGGGCTGGGCCACACACCAAACTTCCAACCTCCGCACATTTCGCCCATAATCACGCCATGGATGCTGCCCGCGCGTTTGCCGAACAGGTTTGCGCCACGCTGACCTCGAAGGGCTTTCAAGCCTTTCTGGTGGGCGGCTGTGTGCGCGATATTCTGCTCGACCGCGTGCCAGCGGACTACGACATCAGCACCGACGCGACTCCTGCGCAGGTGGAAGCCATTTTCCCCGGCGCGCTGACGGTCGGCGCGCAATTCGGCGTGGTTATCGTCCCCGAAGCGGCAACCGACTCAACGAACAACGCGCGCCAGCAGCTCGAAGTGGCGACGTTTCGTTCGGACATCGGCTATTCCGATGGACGGCATCCCGACCGCGTCGAATACACCAAAACTCCCGAAGACGATGTGCGGCGCCGCGATTTTACGATCAACGGGCTGCTACTCGATCCGCGCACAAACGACATTCTGGATTTCGTGGGCGGTCGGGAAGATTTGGACGCCGGCCTGATTCGCGCCATCGGCGATCCGGAAACGAGATTTCGCGAAGATAAATTGCGCATGGTGCGCGCGGTACGGTTCGCGGCGCGTTTTGGCTACGCGATCGAGGCCAAGACGATGCAGGCCATCCAGAAGCTCGTGGCGGAGATCACGCAGGTTTCCATGGAACGGCTGCGCGACGAACTCACCAAGATCTTGACCGAAGGAGCTGCGCGGCGCGGGTTCGAATTACTCGATCAGACTGGGCTGCTGGTGCAGTTGCTGCCGGAAATTGCGCGAATGAAAGGGGTGCAGCAGCCGCCGCAATTCCATCCCGAAGGCGATGTGTGGATTCACACGCTGATGATGATCGGGGGACTTCCCGCGGGCGCTTCCGCGACGTTAGCGTGGGGTGTTCTGCTACACGACGTGGGAAAGCCGCCCACGTTCGCGCCGCCCACCGGACCGAACGGCCGCATCCGCTTCGACCGGCACGTGGAAGTCGGCGTAAAGATGGCCGAAGAGATTTGCCGCCGCTTCCGCTTCTCGAACGAAGAGACCGAGCAGATCGCAGCGTTGGTCACGAATCACATGCGGTTCAAGGATGTCCCGCAGATGAAGCCGGCGACCCTGAAGCGCTTCGTGCGCCTGCCCAAATTCGACGAACACCTCGAACTGCACCGGCTCGATTCGGTTTCCAGTCATGGGAAGCTCGATAATCACGAACTGGTCGCGCGCTTCATCCAGGAGACCCCGCCGGAGGAGGTCCGCCCCGCCCGCCTGCTCACCGGTGACGATTTGATAGCACTGGGGCTAAAGCCCGGACCCAGGTTCAAAGCCATCTTATATAATGTAGAGGAAGCCCAACTGAACGGGACGGTTCAGGACCGCGAAGCAGCTCTCCTGCTAGCCAAGACGCTGGCGAATGACGTTACTCCTCCAGACGTAACCCGTACCGGGACCATAAGTTAGCATCCAATAGCCTGTCGGCAACTTGTTGAACGAATTAGTGTTTAGCACAAGGAGCGAGGAAGGGTCAGCTAGCATCTAAATCTTTAGCGTGGTGCTATCATATCTTCTTATAGAGAGCAGCGTAAGGAACTTACATCTTTTCAGGTTCCTGCGCATCTAAACGTTCCAAGCAGCCGATTAGCTGCCTAGTGTTCGGGCTTGCAGTTTGGTCCGAGGGGGACACGGTGAGTAAGACAACAAAGGTAATACCGCAAGAGCTTCCCATTCTTCCCGTTCGCGATACGGTCCTGTTCCCGGGCGCGGTTTTGCCGCTGCCGGTGGGCCGCGAGAGTTCGCTGGCTTTGCTGAACTCGCTGGAAGGCACGGAAAAGATTTTGGGAGTGGTGGCGCAGTTGGACCCGCGCGTGGAGGCGCCGACCGGAACGGATCTGCACAGCGTCGGCACGCTCGCGAAGGTGCACAAGATGGTGCGCATGCCCAACGGAAACGTAGTCGCGTTTCTGGAAGGCATGGACCGCATCCGGGTAACTGAAGTTTTGGGATTCAAACCTTTCCTGCGCGCGAAAGTCGATCTGCAGCCTGACCTGGAAGACCAGCGGGATGCGGAACTGACCGCGCTCGAGCGCAATGTGCAGGAATTGTTCCGCGAAGTGGTGGCGCGTTCGCCGCAGCTTTCCGACGACCTGCAAACGGAAGTGATGAACATCGATTCGCCGGGACGTCTGGCGGACTTCGTGACTTCCACTCTGCCTTCGCTCAGCACTTTGATCCGTCAGGAATTACTCGAGACTTTCAGCGTGCGCAAGCGCCTGGAATCCTTGATCAGCGAGCTGACCAAAGAGCGCGAAGTGCTCGATCTGCGAAATAAGATTCACGATCAGGTTCAGGAGCAGGTTAATCAGAGTCAGCGTGAATTTTTGCTGCGCGAACAGATGAAGGCGATTCAGAAAGAATTGGGAGAATCGGACGACGGCGCGGCCGAGATCGACGAACTTCGCAAGAAGGTCGAAGAATCGGGCATGACCGCGGAAGCGAAGAAGGAATCTGACCGCGAACTCAAGCGCTTGGCAAAGATGACTCCGGCTTCGGCTGAGTACATGGTCGCGCGCACCTATCTCGAATGGATGACTTCTCTGCCATGGAACAAACTTTCCGGCACCGAGGACATCGACATTCCGAAGGCGCACGCAATTTTGAACGAAGACCACTATGACCTGGTCAAGATCAAAGAGCGCATTCTCGATTACCTGGCGGTGAAGAAGTTGCAGCCGGGAATGAAAGGGCCGATTCTGTGCTTTGTCGGGCCTCCAGGCGTCGGCAAGACGTCGCTGGGGAAATCGATCGCGCGCGCCTTGGGACGCAAGTTCGTGCGCATTTCGCTCGGCGGGATGCACGACGAGGCGGAAATCCGCGGACATCGCCGCACCTACATCGGCGCGTTGCCCGGACAGATCATTCAGGGAATGAAGCGAGCGGAGACGCTCGACCCCGTCCTGATGTTGGACGAAGTCGACAAGCTCGGCCGCGATTTCCGGGGCGATCCTTCGGCGGCGTTGATGGAAGTGCTCGATCCGGAGCAGAACTCGACGTTCCGTGACCACTATCTCGATGTACCGTTCGATCTTTCCAAGGTGCTTTTCATTGCGACTGCCAACTGGCTCGATCCGATTCCGGAGCCGCTGCGCGACCGCATGGAGATTATCGAACTCCACGGTTACACCGAGGAAGAAAAGGTCCACATCGCGAAGATGTTCTTGATCGCGCGCCAAGCGAAAGAAAATGGCATCAACATCGGGGAGCAGATTGAATTCACCGATGAGGCCCTACGGGAAGTGATTCGCCACTACACGCGCGAAGCGGGCGTACGCAACCTGGAACGCGAACTGGGCACGTTGGTTCGCAAACAGGCGCGGCGTCTGGCTGAAGGCAAGACTGACAAATTGGTGGTCACGCCCGAAGTGATTCGCGAAGTGCTGGGCATCGCTAAAGTCCATCAGGAAAAAGAAGTTGAAGAGCGCGTGCAGCAGCCCGGCGTTTCGGTCGGACTGGTCTGGACACCGGTGGGTGGCGACATCGTTTTCATCGAAGCGAGCAAGATGCGCGGCGGGAAGACGCTGACGATGACCGGCCACCTGGGCGACGTTATGCAGGAATCAATGCGAGCGGCGCTCACCTGGGTTCGTGCGAATTGCGAGCGGTATGGAATCGATCCCGATTTCTTCCGCAAGCAGGACATTCACATTCACGTCCCTTCGGGAGCGGTACCGAAAGATGGTCCTTCGGCCGGTGTGGCGATGGTCACCGCGTTGGTCAGCCTGCTGACGGGCAGGGCGATTCGGCCGCGGGTAGCGATGACCGGTGAGATTTCGCTCTCCGGAATTGTTCTGCCGGTGGGTGGAATCAAGGAAAAAGTGCTCGGCGCCAAGCGCGCTGGGATTCAAGAAGTCATCCTGCCTTCGGAAAATGAGCCGAACGTGAAGGAAGACTTGCCGGATGAGATGCTCGAAGGAATGAAAGTTCACTTCGTGCGCACTGCCGAAGAGGCGCTCGAAATTGCCCTGGGCAAATTCGAGAAGCCGGTTCGGCCGATCCCGGGCGGCGCTCGCGACACGGATCGACCGGTCGCCGGCCCCTTGCACTAAAACAAGAAGCGCGGTTCCGGATGCTTCGCGCGAGCGAAGCGTCCCGGGATTGGAAACAGCCTGGAAAAGGCCCGGAGAGAAGTCTCCGGGCCTTTTCTTTTTGCATACAGCGTCCGTTTCCTGTTGCGGGCTGCGGCCGATTCACGTACAGCTAAAGAAGTTTCCCTATGCCATACCGTCCCCGTGAACTCGTGATTCGCGCCCGCGAAGCAGCGCATTTGCTGCTGGCGGCGCTCGATCGTAATGAAATGGTGCCGCGGTTCCTCGATATGTATGCCGCGGAAAACCGGCGGCCCGGGCGCGCTGATCAGCCGGCGCATTACCGGGAACAACTGGAAACGATTCGACGGGAGGCGATTCTGGCGATGGTATTGCGCGCCGAAGCGGCGCTGCCGACCAAATTGAAGGTTCACGTGGTGGTGCGGGGCACGAACCCGCGCGCGGGTTCGCGGGCCAAATCCAAGAAGGGTAAGAAAGCTGGGAAGGCCGCGAAAGTTCGGAAGAAGACGCGAACCAGCGGCATCGACCTGGCCATTCCGCTGCTGGATTTATTCCGTGAGGAATTCTTCGTGGCGTTGGGCCAGGCGCTGCGCTGGACGGACGATGAGGCGCAATCCTTCTGGCACGATTTGGAATTGTGCGAACGCCTGCAGGCCACGGAGCCGAAACGGCAGGCTCGTCGAGCGGTAGCGTCGGGACCATTCGTGGATAGGACGGCGTTGCTGCTCGATCCATCCTTGATGGAGCAGGCGCGGCGGGCGGCGGGGAAATTTCAGCTGGAACTCGACGCGACTGCCGATCGGGTGCTGCGCACAGCGTTCTCGCGGCGACGCTCGAACTAAGCTCGAGGTTGGTTGTTAGGCAAGTGGTTCCTTCAAGACTGTGCCGCTGAACGTGAGATTTTGCTAATCTCGCGCTAGTGCAAGTCATTTTCTACATTTTGGTTATTGGGCAGATCGCTCTGGGTCTGTATTCGCTGTGGGACGGGTTTGTCTGGTTCCGTCTGGTGCGGCAGCGCATCGGCACCCATTCGGGCTTTTACACGCCTGCGACCGCGCTGATTTGCCCGTGCAAGGGCAACGAACGCGGCCTCGAAGAGAACTTGATGTCGCTCACCCGCTTCGATTACCCGAACTACGAGATTTATTTCACGCTGGCGACTAGCCTGGATCCTGCGCTGAAAATTATCGAGCGAGTGAAAATCGCGAGCTCGCATCCGGTGCACATCGTGATTGCCGGGCCGGCTGCGGATTGTGGAGAGAAAGTCTATAACCTGCAACGGGCGGTCGAAGCTTTGCCTCCCGACAAATTTGAAATGCTGGCGTTTACGGATTCGGACGTGCGGCTGCCGCGTGGCTGGCTGAACAAACTAATCGCGCCGCTACAGGATGGGCGAATTGGCGCGACTACCGCGTATCGCTGGATGATTCCGAGCGGCTCTGGCATGGACATGTTGGCGAGCGCCTTGGCTTCGGCCTGGAATGCGGCGATCGCGACCATGCTCGGAAAACCTTCGGGAGATTTCTGCTGGGGCGGCGGAACGGCGATCCGCAAAAAGACGTTTGACGATGCCCGGATTCTAGAGGCTTGGAAGGGCGCGGTCAGCGACGATTTCGCGATGACCTTTGCGCTGGAGCAGACCGGGAAGCCGATCGTGTTTTGTCCAGAGTGCTTGGCCGCGACTCCGGCCCCGTGGAACTTTGGGGACCTGCTCGAATTTACGAATCGGCAGATTTTGATCACACGCGTGTATTCGCCGAAACGCTGGCAGCAGGGCTTCATTGTGCACGCGGCGTATTGCGTGACGCTGCTGTTTGGAATCTATGCGATTTTCTATTACATCGCGGATGGGGATCCGTGGGGGCAATTGTTCGCGTTATGGCTGGCGATACCACTTCTGGCTTCGATGAAAGGCGCGATTCGCACGATTGCCGCCGCCGAAGCGATGCCGGAGTGGAAAGCGAAGGTCAACGAGTACGCGTGGGTTTGGCCGCTGCTGGCGCCGGTGGTGCCGTTTCTATTTACCTATAATTTTGTGATGTCGCTGATTACCAAACGGATTCGCTGGCGCGGAATTCGCTACGAATTGTTTGCGCCAAACATGACTCGCATCGTCAAGCTGTAGCTGCTGCTTCCCACCACTTCTTCAGATACGCCGCTGGATATTTGGAAAATCAAGCCAGACTTTCACTCCGCAGAAGTGTGAGCCTTCGGTACAGATCGGCGTGGAGATTCCCGCGCGCAAATAGCAGGGCGGCCCGATGTAGCGGGCCAGCTCGGGAAACGCTGCACGGACCTGTTCCACCTCTTCGATGGACGATTGGTAGATTTCTTCCTGGGCGTTGAAGCAGGTGCGCATGGTCCATTTGTGAAGCAGATGGAGCAGGGAGCCGGATTCGTAGAGGCGAATCGCTTTGGCGTTAGGTAGCAAG
This sequence comes from Candidatus Acidiferrales bacterium, assembly GCA_036401315.1. Lineage (GTDB taxonomy): Bacteria > Acidobacteriota > Terriglobia > Acidiferrales > UBA7541 > Palsa-295. The sequence goes on along the minus strand of DASWVE010000160.1, from coordinate 114,012 downwards.
TACAGCGCGAATTCGGGCGCGACGCCGCGGTCGAGGAGTTCATTTTTTGCGGACCAGGCTTCTTCCATGGCTTGCTGATAGATTGCGAGGGCGGTCGGGCTATCGCGGATTAACGCCGGGGTGATGAAGTCCGGCGAACGCGTGTCCGCCAGGGTCAAAAGCGGACGCGAGCCGGGGACCATGCGATGACGTTGATCCTGGCTGTCCGCGGTGTGGCTGATTTTCTTGGCGAAAGTGAAATTCGCGTTTTGCAGCGGGCGCATCAGGGGCGCATGCACGCCGATGTTCAGAGTTTCGCGGCGGTAGGGATTGCGCGCGGGATTCAACATCCGGTCGAGCGCTTCGGCGTCGGAACATTCGATGGCGGTCAAACCGACTACGGCACGATAGCCTTCGGCCATGACCGCTAGCGCACGCGGCGAATGATCAACCATCTTGGAAGTGAGGGCGCCAAGCTTGGCGTCGAATTCACGCGCGAAGGGCTCGCCGTCGCGCGCGGGTTCGCCCCATTCGACTGGCGATTCCAGCGGCTCGTTATCGAAGCGATCGAAAAACTGGGGATCGACTTCGCGAACACGCTGGACCATTTCGCCGATTACTTGGCGCGCTTCGGCCGGCGTGTCGCTGGCCGCATTCATGCGATACAGGCGGTGCAGCACGATTCCCGACACGGTGTGCACCATGGTGGTGAAGGCGCCAACCGGCAGCACGTAGCGCGCGACTTCGATGGCGCGTTTTTCGGACTGGCGCTGCACTTTGTGCACGCGTTTGGGATGCGACATGTCGCTGACATGCCAGATGTCACCGAGGATTTCCTGGGCGGTGGGTTTCAGCAGATCAGAAAGTTCGCGGTAGTGCTGCCAGGCGCGGCGGACGGCATTTTCGTAGATGGCTCGTTCGGCTTCGCCGAACGTCGGGCTCGCGGGCGGGACGAAGGCCTGGGCGTGATCGAGGCGCACGTAGCGCTGGCTCTGTTGCTCGGAATTGTAAAACGGATGCGCGTGCAGGAAAGACCAGACGAACTGGCGGCTGATATTTTCCAGGCCGAATTCAAAATGGGCGTGCTGGTAGACAGTGTGATGGCCGCCGAAAAAAGTTCCGGAACCGATCATGACGCGCTGCTTGTCGGTGATTTCTTCGGGTTGAATCAGGCGCGTGGCATAGCAGGTGCGCGCGGCGGCGATGGCGGAATCGAAAGAATGCGCGAAGGAATTGCGCAGAGTGACCCGCGGCGCGCCGGTCTCGACCTGAAATTCCGTGGCGGCGGATGGTTGGTAGTGGTGCGCGGCCATTTGCATCCGCATTGTACGCCGATGGGGAGCAAAAAAAAGCCCCGGAGGAAAAACTCCGGGGCTTAACAAACGTGTTCGCGACTGACGCCGAACTGCGCTTACTTCTTCGCGGCTGCGGCGGTCTTTAGGGCCGCGGCTTTGTCGGCGTACTTCTTGGTGAAACGCTCGACGCGGCCGGCCGTATCCACCAGCTTCTGCTTGCCGGTGAAAAAGGGATGGCAGTTCGAACAAATTTCCACGCGAATCATTTGGCCCTTGAAGGTCGAGCGGGTATCAAAGGCATTGCCGCAGGCGCACTGCACCTTTACGGCGTGGTAATCGGGGTGAATTCCTTCTTTCATGGGACGCTCCTGGTGCGGACCGGTCTGCGCGAAAGAGAAGCACGGGTATACAGTCGCGTCGCTAGGTCAGCGGGAAACTCAGATTATACAAGATTTTCGGGCGATTTCAAAACGCAGCATTTTCGGCGGCGTGCCTCTAGCAGGGCCGAATTGGCTACGAAACGAAGGAGCAGCCCACGCGGGATCGTCCGTCTTCACTGCGCTGGGTGTAAGCCTTGCGCAGGACCACACGGACGGGCGGCAGAATTGGAACATGCAGAACAGCATTGAATTGCGCGGGAATGTCGTCGGGTTTATCGACCATGAGAGCGACACCCCCATAGCTAAGATCGGCGACACTTGCGTTTTTTTGCGAGAGATCGGTCAGCACCGCGTACGCTTTAGTTCCAGTCAGCGATACGCGCTCCCACTTGCGATGCTCTTTGGAGGCCGCAGCCGTTGGGGCGGCCGCCGGCTGGGCCGGAGTTTGCGGCGGACGGATGGTAACGGGGGACGGCGCTGGCGAACTGATCGGCGTGGGTGCCGCTTGATGCGTGCCGCGGCGGGTGGGATCGGCGATGGGCGTGGGCACCCGAGTCTCCGCAACGGCTGGCGGGAAGGCGGTTTGTGGCGGGAACGCTTCCGGTTGTCGCGTGCCAGATTTCGCGCGGCCGGAGATTTTCATTTGGTAGAGGCGCTGGTCGGCGATGTTCATCAGCGCGCTTTTCTGGTCGCCATCGACGGGATGCACGGCGACGCCAAAATCCAGGGTCACGCCGATGTCGAGATGCAGCGGTGCGATGTCGGCCTCGTACTGCGTGCGAATGCGGTGGCAAAGGGTGATCGCTTGCTCGGGGTCGGTTTGGGGCAGCAGCAGCGCAAATTCATCGCCGCCGATGCGGAAAGAAAAATCCGAAGCGCGCAGCGTTTTCCCCAGGGTCGACGCAGCGATGCGCAGGACTTCGTCACCTTGCAGGTGGCCGCGCTGGTCGTTTACTTCTTTCAGTTTGTGCAGGTCCAGGATCACTACGGCGAGTTGCTGCGCATAGCGTTTCGCGCGATTTAATTCTTTATCGCAATATTCGTCGAAGAGGCGGCGGTTGTACAGGCCGGTCAGCGCATCGGTGGCGGCATTGATCTGCAACTTCTTGAATTCTTCATATTCCACCAGAATCGGCACACGCAAGAAGTGGGTGGAAGAGAGCACGTCCACCATGGCGGTCTTCAAGGAGACACGGCGGCCGAGATTTTCGGAGAGTTCCCGGCGGCGGATGAGGATGCGCTCCCAGTATTCGGAGCTTTCCGTATCGGTCAGGTCGATCTGAGCGATGGTGCGAAAAAACGCGCGAAGAAACGGGCCGCGGACCGATTCTTCGACTCCGTCGAGGGTCTCGACCAGGAGGTCCAGGAATGAGTCTTCGGCCGACATCTGCGACTGGGCGTGGTCGCCGGGCTGGGGCGTCAATTGGTTTCGCAATGGGATGTTTTCCCTGTGGCTACCAGGGACACTGCGGGGGTGACAAGGTACTAGCAAGGGATAGTCCAATTCAAGAGAAGTGTGAACTGGCGAAGCGATTTACAATGTCATACGAATAATGGACTTACACTACGGAGACCGCAGCGATTCATGGATGGTCTGCCGACAGCAATGGAGGGGTGAAAACACCTTCCACTTTCACCCGCCAGGATGCCCGATGACTTCCGCTCGAATCCCTCACCCGATGGGCTTTAGAAACTCGACGCCGATGAGGTGCACATCGCCTGCTTCCTGCTGGCGTTTGACCCGGGCTTGGATCGGAGGCATGCCGGCCGGGACCAGAGCCGAAGACGTGATCGAAGGGGCTGGGATGGTCAAAGTGACGATTTCGCCGACGGACAAAGACCGGGGGCAGGTGATGAAAGCCCCTAATGCACTGATATCAAGAGTTTTAGCTAATTCCAGAAATTGTTCCCCGTGAAAATCCTTGCCCCGAATGAACAGAGGCACTTGCAGGTGAATTCTTTGGGCGCGGCGCTGCTCATCATAGACCGGCGCGGCGTACGATTTTCGTTGCAAGACGTCTTCCCGAATGGCCATTGGTACCCCAGTTATAGTACTGGGCTTTGAAACGCAATTTGAGTGCAACTCTTCGAGCAAATTGTAGATTTTGTAACTCTTTACTTAGCTTAGTCTTATAGATTCGGTCAGCACCGGAGTCGTAGATCTGTATCGGTGACGGTGCAGTTTAACTCCCTTCCGTTTCCACGATTGTGCAAAGTAGGACGCATTTACCATTGACACCCCAAGGACCCTTTGCGAGCATTGCCTTTCGCGCCTCTCCCCTAAGTCGTTTTCCGGCAACAGGGGTGAGTGTGCTTCCCAGCTCAGCATTGCGCGATGGAGACCCGTCGTTGGAGAAGACTGCCACAGCGGAACAGAATGCTAATAACCAACAGGTTTTTCAGTTGGTTGCGAGCCTATTGGACGCCTTCGACCGCCCCCTGGTGGTCACCGACCGAGCCGGCAAGATTCTGTTCACGAACTTCCACGCGCAAGATCGGCTGAACGAAAAGGGCTGGAGCGCGAAGCCCGATCTCAACCTATTCACTGATATTTTGCATGCCGACCGCCGCCAGATCCTGACGCAGCTGGAAGGCGGGGAGCAGGAACTGAACCTTCCCGTCGAAGGCCCGCGCGGAAAAAGCCGGGCGCGCATTCGCTGGCTGCCGGAACCGGATTGGTTGGTCGTTTACATGGAGGCGATCCCGGCGGAACCGCCCTCCGATGCGGCCGAAATGCGCCAGACGGTTCAGGAGTTGATGCAGGAACGGGAGATTACCTACCGCAACTTGCTGGCGGCGTATTTGAGATTGCAGGAAGCGAATCGGCAGAAGACGGTGTTTCTGGCGTCGGCGGCACATGAGTTGAAGACTCCGCTGGCGGTAATGAAGGGCTATTACGATCTGCTGCTGACCGGGTCGCTGGGTAAGCTCGACGACCGGCAGCGCGATATCCTGATGGAATCGAAGGAAAGCTGCGACCGTCTGGTGCGCCTGGTCTCGATGTTCCTGAATTATTCGGCGCTGGAGAGCGGCAAGCTGATTTTACAATTGCGCGAAAACGATTTGCGCGACTGCATCCGGGACATCACCGGACGATGGGCCGACGCGTTCAGCCGCGCGAAGGTACGCCTGGACATCAAAATGGATCCGCAGCTGCCGGTTTTCAAGTTCGATTACCAGAAGGTGCAGCAGTGCGTGGCCAATTTTCTGGATAACGCGCTGAAGCACACGCCGCCCGATGGTTGCGTGACGCTCGTAGCACAGCCGCATTTCTGGGAACGCCGGCTTTCGGAAGCGGCACCGGCGAACGACCGGCGCCGTGGCCGCGGAAATCGCAGCAACAGCGTGCTGGTTTCGGTGACCGACACGGGAAGCGGCATCGCCGCGGAGTTTCATCAAGAAATATTCGAAGAATTCGTACGCGTCGATCCTTCGTCTTCGGGAATGGGCCTGGGGCTGGCGATCACGAAGCGATTGATTCAGGCGCATCGTGGGAAGGTATGGGTGGATAGCGTCACGGGAAGCGGCAGCACATTTTCATTTCTGCTGCCCATCAACGTAGAGTAACCGCGTAGAGTAACGAAGTGGAGTAGAGACGGGAAGCGTGGAACGCAGGATCGCGTTCGCAGGGACAAAACGAAAATGGCAGACAAAGAAAAAATCTTGGTGGTGGACGACGAACCGAGTATTCGCAAATATCTCCAGACGCTACTGGAAGTGGATGGCTTCGGAGTGGAAACCGTCACCAGCGGCAAGGAAGCGCTAGAAAAAATCGGCACGGGCGAGCGCCCCGATTTCATCATTCTGGATGTGCTGATGCCGGAGATGGACGGGCTGGAGACGTTGCGGCAGTTGATGCAGATCGATCGCAGCCTTAACGTGATCATGCTCTCGTGTTCGAACGAAGTGACCACGGTAGTCGAAGCGATTCGCATCGGCGCGCTGGACTACTTGACCAAGCCTTTCGAGAAGCCGGAGCTCGACGCCGCTTTCCTGAAAGTCCGGCAGAAACAAGAACTGCGCTCGGAAAATAAAGCACTTCGCGAGTATTGCGAAGCGATCACCGAAGACCTTTCGTTCCTGGCGGCCAGTCCGCAGATGCTGAAAATTCGACAGCAAGTGCTGCAGATCGCCCCGGTGGATGTTCCGGTTTTCATCAGCGGGGAGAGTGGAGTAGGCAAAGAAGTGATTTCGCGGATGATCCATCTGCGTTCGAACCGCCGCTCGCAGCCGTTCGTCAAAGTGAATTGCGCAGCGCTGCCCGGCGAACTGCTGGAATCTGAATTGTTCGGATACGAGCAGGGCGCATTTACCGGTGCGGTGCGGGCCAAGCCCGGCAAATTCGAACTGGCTAATCGCGGAACAATTTTCCTGGATGAAATCGCGGAGATGAGCACGCACTTGCAGGCTAAGCTGCTGCACGTGCTGCAAGATGGTCAGTTCTCGCGTTTGGGCGCGCGGGCGACAGTGAATGTCGACGTCCGCGTGCTGGCCGCCACGAATATGGATGTGAAAGACGCCATGCGCACCGGCCGATTCCGCGAGGATTTGTATTACCGGCTGAACGTTCTTTCGATTCACATTCCGCCGTTGCGCGAACGCACCACAGAAATTCCACTGCTGTTCCGCCATTTCCTCGCCAAGTACAGCGAGAAATATGCGAAGCCCGCGCTCGATCCTTCCAAACATTTGTTGGAAGCGGCGTTGCGTTATCCGTGGCCGGGCAATTTGCGCGAGCTCGAAAACTTCGTGAAGCGTTATGTGATTCTGGAAGACGACGAAGGTAGTTTCCGCGAATTGCTGGAAATGACCGGACAACAGCAGCGCACCGCTCCGCGCGAAGAAGCGGCACCGCCGAAAGAACAAGGATTGAAGGCGCTGGTACGCGGCCTGAAAGACGAAGCGGAAATGGAAGCGATCGCGGACGCTCTGGAAAAAACCAACTGGTGCCGCAAAGACGCAGCGAAAATGTTGGGCATCAGTTACAAAGCGCTGCTCTACAAAATGCGCCAGTTCAATTTGGATTCCGGACGCGGCGCGCGTTCGGCGGCGGCGCGCGCGGCTCGCGAATTAGCGGCGAAGGAAGCGGCGGCGAAAGAAAATGCGGCGAAGGATCCAGCTCCGGCGATTCGCGGATCGTAAATTCATTTTGGATTTGAGTCTCGTTTTGCGACAGGAAATTCAGTTGAAGTAGTCCCATTACCAGGGCAAAGAGTTGCATAACTAGAGCACATTAGTCGAAATAGCTCTTCCGTTCCGGCACGCGCTTGGTCTAGTATTCGGTTCGAAACGGGGTGCCCGCGGTTGGTCCACGTGGGATTTTGGGCAGTACTCTTTCCAAACGATTCTTTTCAGAAATGTGTTTTGCTGTGTGTAAAGGGTTTGCAACTCCCTTTTGCGTCGCATTGTAGGCAGGCGGGCGCTAACGAGTAGTACCAGGCAGGGCGCGACGCAGGGCATTCGGAGTCCGCGGTCCTTTGGAAGAGGGATTGCAGTTCCGGACCATGGGGAAGTGTCGCAATCCAATTTGTTTCGGGAGGAGCAGTGGGGATGACGGAACGTCGCACGGCACGCCGGTACGATTTGTCACTGCCAGTCAATGTCCGTTTGCCGATCAATCGCGAGCCGGCCGCCCATAACGGCCAGACCCGGGATATCTCTACCCGCGGCGTCTACTTTATGATGCAGAAGGACCTGGCTCCCGGGACTGAGGTAGATTTTACGCTCACGCTGCCTGCGGAAATTACACGTGGCGCGGAAGTATTTGTACGGGCCCATGGGCGGGTGGTGCGGGTCGATAAGCAGCAGGATGACCAGCACGAATCGATTGGGGTGGCGGCGGTTATCGAGCGTTACGACATCATTCGTGGTGAAGGCACTCCGATCTAGTTTTGACGTAGTTCCTTGCCGACGTTCCCCTCCGTGGTGTCGCGCCGCGCTTCCCAGTTGACCTCTAGTCAATTCGGCTTCATACCCCATCATTCCCAAGGCTTTGCATGATTTTGAGGCAAACATTCTGGGGAAGGCTGGTTCCCGAAAGTGCTTAGGATTTTCTGGTGGCTGTTTCATTGGGGAACCGGAGGCTCGGGTTACCAGTATCATCGCGTCGCGACAATTTGTTTAGAGTGAGAGACATAGGAAGTTTTCAAGATGGATCCGGAGTCGCGGAAGCTCTTGCTTTGGTGGAAATGTTTGGCGTCCTGAGTGCAAAGTTACTTGCGGGGGCGGCTCCAGCCTCACTCTATTCCGACGGAAATTCATGGCATCTGCAGCTGAAGCGCGACTCGCTCCTATTCCAAGTTCATTAGAGCTTCCACCCGACCATGTTTATTTTGGCCCGTCGCCGGCGATGCAGCTGGTGCGGCAGCGCGTCGAGCGCTCCGCGGGGTTGAATGTTCCGGTCCTGATTCTGGGCGAGAGCGGCACGGGGAAGGAAGTTCTGGCGCGATTTATTCACGAACGTTCGCCGTGGAAGGGCGGGCCATTCGTCAAAGTGAATTGCCCGGCGATTCCCGGGACGCTGATCGAAAGCGAGCTATTCGGATTTCAGAAGGGCGCCTTCACCGGCGCGATTGCGGCGAAGCCGGGCCGCATGGAAATGGCACAGGGCGGCTCGCTCTTTCTCGACGAGATCGCCGAACTCGATTCGAGCCTGCAGGCTAAGCTGCTCCACGTACTGCAGGACGGGCATTTCACGCGCATCGGCGATCATGAAGAGCGACGCCTGGATGCGCGCGTGATCTGCGCCACCAATCGGGTGCTGCGCCAGGAAATTGAAACCGGTGGATTCCGCGCCGATCTTTTCTACCGCATCAATGTGATCACCATTACGCTGCCGTCATTGCGCGACCGCCGCGACGATATTCCGTATCTCGTCGATTACCTGCGCGCCCAGTTCAATCGGCGATTCAAACATGACGCGCCACCGGTCGGCAGGGAAGCGCTGCAACTGTTACAACAGCGTGACTGGCCCGGCAACATTCGCGAACTCGAAAACTGTGTCGCGCGCTATGTCATCTTGGGTTCCGAGGAAGCGTTTCATTCCGAGCAGGATCATTCCGCGGAGAAGAAGGGCCTGCACATTTCCTACGAATTGAACGAAGACGGCAACATTCCTTTGAAGCGCATCGCACAGCAGGTGACGCGCCGCATGGAGCACGACGTCATATTAAAGGTGCTGCAAGCCAACCACTGGAACCGCCGCCGAACCGCGGAAATTTTGAAGATCAGTTATCGTGCGCTGCTTTATAAAGTGCGCCAGGCCGGGCTGCCGTCCAAGCGCCCGCAAAGACGAACAGAAATCGAACTGCAAGAGTTGTCCGAAACTCAATCCTGAATTTGGCGGCGTTCCAGATTTGCAACGGTGGGCCGTGCCAACCCCCTGATAATCACCGCGTTACCCCCGTATCTGTTATGCAATCGTTCGCTCCATCGTTCTTGCCCAGGCCCGGTAATTCCGCTAGCCTTGACTACAATGGCAAAGGCGTCCGCAAATTCAAAATTGAAGGTCTGCCTCCTCTCCCCGCACCCGATGGTGCTGGAAGAGTTTCGCCGCTCGTTGAGCGAATCGGGATTTCAGATCGTGGTGAGGCAGCTGGAGTCGATGCTGGCCCCGGATCTGCGCAACCTCGAAGTCCCGCGGGTTTCAGTTTATGTGATTGACGCGCACGCTGCGCGGCAGGCTACCGGCGCCCTGCTGGGCAATATCCTGGATCATAACGCTGCGGCTCGTCTTCTGGTCGTGGGCGACAATCTGAACGAAACCGACAGTTATACCCTTTTGCGCCAGGGAGTTAAGGGCATTTTGAATTACAAGGAAGCGCGGGAGCAGTTGCCTCGTGCTTTGCCATTGGTGGCTTCGGGTGGGTTTTGGGTGCCGCGCGACGTGCTATCGCGATTTGTCGATTCGATTTTGACTACTACGCAGGGCCGCCGGCTGCGCGGGGATTCGCCCGCGGAATTGAGCCGCCGCGAGCAGGAAGTGCTCGCTGGCTTGCTCGAAAATCTGGCGAATAAAGAAGTTGCGGATCGCCTGCATATTTCTGAGCGAACGGTGAAATTTCACGTTTCGAATTTATTGGCGAAATTCGGGGTGCGCCGCCGGGCGGATTTGATTTTGTTGTGCTACCAGCGCCGCGCCGTCGGCACTTAAACGGCAGCTCGATTCTTCGTCGAACTTTCCCGCCTTCGTCACCTGGGTTTCTTCCGAAATACGCTTCGGCTGCTATAATCTTCGCTGTTCAAGTTGCGACCGGAACTCCGCGTGCCTACTTTTTCCATCGAAAACTTTGGATGCCGCGCCACTGATGCGGATGCCGCCGCGCTGCGGCGGAGTTTGATCGCCGGCGGACTCGACTGCCTGGACGATCACGCTCAGGCGGATTTCGTGGTCTTGAACAGCTGCACGGTAACCGCGGCAGCGGATGCGCAGGCGCGGGAAGCGGTGCGCAAGATTCATCGCCTGAATCCCGGGGCGCGGATCGTGGTCACCGGCTGCTACGCGCAGCGGGCGCCGGAGGAAATCGCGGATCTGGACGGGGTGGCCTGGGTGGTAGGGAATTCGCAGCAGACGCAGATTCCGGGGCTGCTCCGGGAATTTCGCACGGATCCTGGCGCGGCTAGCGATTTCGTACCGCTGGCGCGCCTTGACGATGATGCGATGTCGCTCGCGCGCGGGCCGGCCAAAATTCTAACTGGCGATATTTTCGCGCAGACCGCGGTGCAGGTTGCGCCGGAAAGTGGAATCAAAGGCAGCCGGACGCGGCCGATTCTGAAGATTCAGGATGGCTGCAACAACCGCTGCTCCTATTGCGTGATTCCTTTTGTGCGCGGACGCAGCCGCAGCTTGACTCCCGACGTGGTGGTGGACGAGGTGGGCAAGCTGGTCGCCGCCGGCGTGAAGGAAATTGTTCTGAGCGGAATTAACCTCGGATCCTATGGCCGGGATTTTTCGCCGCGCGTGGCGCTGGTGGATGTGGTGCGGCGGATACTGGACGAGACAGCACTCGAACAATTGCGCTTCAGTTCGGTTGAGCCGCAGGACGTCACCGAGGATTTCATCGCGCTGGTCGCTTCTTCGGAACGCTTGGCGCAGCATTTTCATATTCCGTTGCAGTCGGGTTCGGCAAAGATATTGAAGGCGATGCACCGCTGGTATCGTCCGGCGTTATACGCCGAACGTGTGCAGCAGATTCGCTGCGCGCTGCCGGACGCCGCGATTGGCGCGGATGTGATCGCCGGATTTCCAGGGGAGAGCGACGTGGAGTTCCGCGAGACTTATGAGTTCATCGATTCGCTGCCGCTCGCTTATCTCCATGTGTTTTCGTTTTCGGCGCGGCCGGGCACGAAAGCGGCGGGTCTGGATCCGACGACATTGGTGGCCGCGCCGGTGATTCGAGATCGCGCTCGGGCGCTGCGGGAATTGAGCCGGCGCAAAGCTTTCGAATTTCGAGTATCGCAAGCCGGACGAACGATGCGGGCCATTACTTTGGCACGTGGCGGACCCGACTGGACGGAAGCGTTGACCGGCAATTATTTAAAGGTTCGAATTCCGGGCCGCCATGCAGCCAATTTGTGGTTTGACGCAAAAGTCGAAGTGGACGTGACAGTCGAGACGGTAGCAGAAGAGGGAACCGCGGTTAGCTTTCAAGAATAACTTCGGCTAGCGCCAGATTGCCGCTGTGGGTAATGGTCAGGGCGATATTTTTCACACCGAGCCCCTGGGCGATAGCGAGCGCAGCGCCAGCCAGGCGCAGAGTGGGTTTGCCGGAAGGCTCGCGGACGACTTCGATATCGCGCCAGCGCACGCCGCGACGCCAGCCGGTTCCCAGCGCTTTCATGGCGGCTTCTTTGGCGGCGAAGCGTCCGGCGAAGCGCTCGAATTTGTTTTTGTGGCTTTCGCAGTAGGAAATTTCCGCGGGACTATATAGGCGCTGCAAAATCGCGGCGCCGTGCCGGGTGAGCGCCGCTTCGATGCGATCGATTTCAGAAATGTCCAAACCGAGTCCGACGATCAAGGGCGCTCCGAGCGGCAATTATACTCGTAATCGTGAGGGTCGCGATTACGCCTGCCCTGGCGTCTTTTCTTGGCGAATCAGTTGGAGCTTGACCTAATGCCCACGGCGACGAAAACCTCCAAGCCGAAACGTCCGCACCGGATTACCAGCGCGACAAAATCGCCCGCGTGGAAAATGCGGCGCGCCGGCGGATTACAGGTTCTGGAAGCGCCGGAGTTGGCGCGGCTGAAGTGGCTGGTGCACGGGTTCAGCACGCGGCCGGGAGGCGCTAGCAAACTCGAACGCAGCGAAAACGGCGAGAAAACGGTCGAAGGCGTCTTGAATCTTGGCTTCACGGATTGGGACCTGGCGGAAACCGTGGTCGCGAATCGCGGCGAGTTCTTCGGTGCAATTGCGAAAAAGAAGACGCGGGTTGTGCTGCTACGGCAGATTCATTCGGACATCGTCTATGTCGTCAGCTCCACTGAAGTTCCGCAGGGGCAGGAATCACCTCAGGGCGACGCGCTGATTACGCGCGAGCCCGGAGTATTGCTCGGCGTGCAAACCGCCGACTGCATGCCCATTCTGCTGGCGGATACGAAAAATCGCGCGGTGGCGGCCATTCATTCGGGCTGGCGCGGTACGGCGCAACGAATTGCGGCGAAGGCTCTGGGCCGGATGCAAATGGAATTCGGCACGCGACCGCGAGACGTCGTGGCGGCGATTGGGCCGGGGATCGGCCAGTGCTGCTACGAAGTGGGGCACGAAGTCATCAAGGAATTTGCGGCGAAATTTCCGAACGCGCGCGAATGGTTCGACGGCCCGTTCGATACGCTCGAAAACGGCGATGCCGATTCGAACTGGCTACCCTGGCTGACCATGCGTCCGCCGGGCCACGCGCCTCCGGCGCCGACGGCGCGGCTCGATCTGGCCGCGGCCAACCGCGCGATTCTGGCGGAAGCCGGAGTTCCGGCGGCGCGGATATTTTCTTCTGACATGTGCACCGGGTGCCGGCCTGATTTGCTTTTCAGCTACCGCCGCGAACGCACTACGGGCCGCATGATTGCCGCGGTTGGCATCAAACCGGAATAAAGCGGAAGAGCTACAGCCCTGAGATTTGCGAAAGGCCGGATCCGGAAGTGTCTCGCGCGGATTCCAGCACGGCCAGTTGCCCGCACGCCGCCATCACATCCTGCCCGCGGGAATAGCGCACGAAGGCCGGGACGTTTTTGTCGCTCAGGATGCGCCGGAATTCCTCGATTCGTTGGGTGTTCGGTTCTTCGTAAGGTAGATCGCCCGGATTCCACGGAATTAAATTAATTTTGGCGCGAAGATTAGCGACGAGTTTCGCCAGTCGCCGCGCGTCGTCCGGCGCGTCGTTGAATCCGCCGAGCAGCACGTATTCGAAAGTCAGGTGTTCCCACGGGCGCAGGGGATAATTCGCGCACGCCTCCAGCAACTTCTCAATGGGGTACTTGCGATTGATCGGCATGATCGCGTCGCGCTGTCCATTGGAGGAGGCGTTCAGCGAAATGGCCAGCTTGGGGCGTACTTTTTCCTGTGCCAGCTTTTCGATCCCCGGAATGATTCCACTGGTCGAAAGCGTGGCGTGCTTCGGTGTGATCGCGAGGCCGTTCGGATCGAGCAGAATGCGCAGCGCGGCCATCACGGCTTCGTAATTCAGGAGCGGCTCGCCTTGGCCCATGAGCACCACATTGGTCTGCGGTTTCAGGTCGGCGCGATGATCCGCTAGAGCAACCAGCACCTGGCCCACAATTTCCGCCGCCGATAAGTTCCGGATCAGGCCCAGTGTGGCGGTCAAACAAAAATGGCAATCGACGGCGCAGCCCGCCTGGGTTGAGATGCAGATGGTCTGGCGATTTTCCTCCGGCATGAATACGGTTTCGACCGTCGCGGCTTTTCCGGCCGCAGCGCCGGTTTCGGGATTCTGTCCAGCACCTAGAGCCAGAACATAGCGCACTGCGCCATCTGACGATGTATAGCGGCGGCGCACTTCGGGCAGGCGAATCACCGCATCGCGACAGAGCCGCTCGCGCAGCGCCGCCGGCAAATTGCTCATGGCCGCGACGCCGAACCGCTTCTCGACATACAGTGCGTGATAGATTTGGCCGCCGCGGTAAGCCGGCTCGCCCAGTGATTGCACAAAATTCCGCAGCTCTTCCTGCGATTTTCCCAGCAGATCGAAGGGCACTCCGGTTTCTTGCGGCGGCATATTCATTCAATGATAACACGCAGTCCGGCGCGGGATTTTTGAGTGCCGGCACAGTGGACGGGGGATATAATGGGATGTAATCCGCTGGATTCCGCATTGAGAGGCGCTGCGATGGCAACCACTACGTCCGTTGACAATAAATCGCCCATGCAGGTAATGAGCATCGATGCTTGGGTCAAGAAACTCTGCGCGATTCCGGAAAAGGATTTCTCGATCCCTTCGGTTTTCGAATTTACCGCGCGAAATGGCATTCAGGCCGAAACGCTGCAGCCCTACATGTACTACGCGAAAAGCCACTACACTCGAAACCTTATTCACAAATGCGAGCTGTTTGAAGTTCTGGCGATTTGTTGGAACGTGGGCCAGGTGAGCCGCATTCACAATCATCGCGACCAGAATTGCTGGATGGTAACGCCGGTGGGCCGCTTGCGCGTGCAAAATTTCCGGGTGGAAGACCGCGACGCCGCGCATGGCAATTGCAAACTGGTTCCGACCGATGCTTACGACATGGATCCGACGCATCCGGCGGTGGTGCAGCCCGAAGAGCCGGTGCATCAGGTTTTGAATCTGCCCGAATTCAATCAGCAGGCCGCGAGCGTGCACATTTATTCTTATCCGTACGCGTCCTGTGAAGTCTATTCACTCGATAAGGGCGCATACAGCGACGTGCCACTGCATTACTCCAGCGAATACGGAAAACTTTCCCCTGACGAAAAATTGCTCTAGGTGCCGGCCGCCGCGCCGTGCATGTACGCGTGCACGCACATGGAAATAATCGTTTCGCGCATATGACAATAGCTGTTGCAGCGTGCCACAATGGATGTATCGATGTCCGACACAAATCATAAGGTTCAGCAGGAAGTTCTTCCGAACGGGCTCGTCGTGATCACCGAACCGATGGAGCACGTCCACTCCGTTTCGGTGGGAATCTGGCTGCGCAATGGTTCGCGACGCGAGCCGGCCGAGCTGAACGGCATTTCCCATTTTATCGAGCACATGGTTTTCAAAGGCACCACGCGGCGCAGCGCTGAGGACATCGCGCGCGAAGTGGATAGCGTGGGCGGCATGCTGGACGCGTTTACCTCCAAGGAAATGGTTTGCTTCAATACGCGCGTGTTGGATGAGCATCTGCCGAAGGCTTTCGACGTACTGGCCGACATGGTGCTCGACCCACGGTTTGCCGAGGATGAAATCGACCGGGAAAAATCGGTGATCCTGGAAGAAATCCGGATGACCCAGGACAATCCCGAGGATCTAGTGCATGAGCTGTTCACGCAGAATTTCTGGTCGCCGCATTCGCTGGGCAAGCCGATTCTGGGCACGCCCGAAACGGTTTCTTCATTTTCCCGCGACACCCTGCGCGACTGGTTCACCAACAAATACGCGCCGAACAATATGGTTATCACCGCGGCGGGGCATTTGACCCACACGCAGTTGGTCGATCTAGTGAGTGAACGTTTCTCCGATTTGCCGGCGGCAAAACTCGATCCGGCAGAAGGCAAGCCGGAAGCAGCGCAACACGTCACTCTGCGCACCAAGCACGAACTTGAGCAGGTTCATCTTTGCCTGGGTGTTCCGGCGCTGCCGATGACCGACAAGCGGCGCTTCGCGGTGGCGGTGCTGAATAACGTTCTGGGCGGCGGCATGTCTTCGCGGTTGTTCCAGAATATTCGCGAGCGGCAGGGTTTGGCTTACGCGATCTTCAGCGAACTGAGTTCCTATCGTGATGCCGGGGCGCTTTCAGTGTACGCCGGAACGTCGCTCGATACCGCGAGCCAGCTGATTCGTTCGGTGCTGGATGAATTCCGCAAGATGCGCGACGAGCCGCTCGAAGCCGATGAACTGCGCCGCGCTAAAGATCACCTGAAAGGCGCTACGCTGTTGGCGCTTGAAGGCTCGGGCCAGCGTATGAACAGTCTGGCGCGCTATCACATGTATTTTAACCGGCACTTTACGGCGCAGGATTTGATTGCGCTGCTCGAAAGCGTGACGATCGAAGATGTGCAGCAGCTGGCCCGCGAGTTTTTCCAGCCCGGCCGCATGGCTGCTTCCGTCGTCGGAAACCTGAACGGCTTCAAACTCACCCAAGAACACCTCGCAATTTAATTCGCAAGCGTCATCCTAAGTTCATCTGCGTGGTTGACGCGCGTGCGGCAGTTTGCCATTATCCATTCGGCGCTGCACTCGCGGGGAAATTGCTGGCGCGCCAAAACTGGGGAAATCGAATCTCGTTCCGCATATCCATCCTGGCCTCCGGCAGCACGGGCAATTGCACATTGCTCGAATCGGGGTGCACGACTCTCCTCATTGACGCCGGACTCGGCAAAAAAGAAATGCTGCGGCGGTTTGAGACACTGGGCCGCGCGCGTCCCGAGCATGTCGACGGTATCCTGATTACCCACGAGCATAGCGACCACTCGAACGGGCTCGCGCAACTTTCGCGCGATTGGAAATGCCCGGCGTATCTGACCGAGCCGACCCATCGCGAAATACGGAAAATGTTCGAGCCGGGGCCCAAGGCCAAGATCGAACGGACAGTTTACATCCGGCCGGGTCTCAAGTTTGTCATCGGCGATATTGAAATTACCGCGTTCACCATTCCACACGATGCCGCAGATCCGGTGGGCTATTGCTTCAGCGCCAACGGCAAAAAAGTGGCGATCGTCACCGACTTGGGTTACATGCCGGAGTTGGTGAAGCACCATCTGCGCGAATGCGATTTGCTGATCCTGGAGTCGAATCACGATTTGGAAATGCTGAAGGTGGGGCCGTACCCCTGGTACATCAAGCAGCGGGTGATGAGCCGGACTGGGCATCTTTCCAATTCGATCGTCAGTGAATTTCTGGCCGATGCAGAAGTTTTCGACGGTCGGGCGTTGCATCTGGTCCTGGCCCATGTTTCGGAGCAGAACAATACGCCTGACTTGGCGCGTATTTGCGCCGAAGAGGCTTTGAATCGCCGCGCCGCGGAATATGCGTTTCGCGGAACCCTGCATGTGGCTTCGCAACGCATCCCGCTAGGCCCCTTCGACCTGTAATTCCGGCTGTACTCCTGAGTTCGTCCTCCGCTACTTTTTTTCGGGTATGATTAGTGAAGGTTGGCCTGGTTTGTCGCCTTGAAATTCGCAGCGAGTGAAGGAGCTGGATTTTGATTGCACGCTATACGCGCCCGGAAATGGGCCGCATCTGGAGCGAAGAAAACCGGTTCAAGAAGTGGCTGGACGTGGAGCTGGCCGCGACCGAAACGTTGGCCGACGCGGGAATGGTGCCGCGCGAAGCCGCGACAAAGCTGAGGGAAAAGGCACGGATTGATGTAGCGCGGATCAATGACATCGAAGCGAAAGTGCGCCACGACGTAATCGCGTTTACCGTCGCGGTGCAGGAAACCGTCGGCGACACGGAAGCGGGCCGGTGGCTGCATTACGGCCTGACCTCGAACGACGTGGTGGATACCGCGCAGGCCTTGCTGATTCGCGAAGCTTCGCAGCTGATCGAGAAAAAGCTGGAGGCGCTGGGCGACGTGCTGGAGCGCCGCGCCTGGGAATTCAAGGACACGCCGGAAATCGGCCGCACGCATGGGATTCACGCCGAGCCGATCACGTTTGGACTGAAGATCGCGAACTGGTACGCCGAGAATCGCCGCGACCTGGCGCGCTTTCAGGTGGCGGCGCAGCAAATGGCGGTGGGGAAAATTTCCGGTGCGGTGGGGACCTGCACGCACTTGGGCCCGGAGACCGAAGAGAAAATCTGCCAGCGGCTCGGTCTGGCGACCGCGCCGATTACATCGCAGGTGATCGAACGCGACCGGCACGCGCAGTATCTGGCGACGCTGGCGGTGGTGGCAGCTTCGCTCGAACGCATCTGCACCGAAATTCGCCACTTGCAACGCACTGAAGTGCGCGAGGTGGAAGAGCCCTTCGGCGGCGAGCAGCGCGGCAGCTCGGCCATGCCGCATAAGCGTAATCCGGTTTCAAGCGAGCAGATTTGCGGCCTGGCGCGAGTGGTGCGCGGCAACGCGACCGCGGCGTTTGAAAATATTGCGCTATGGCACGAGCGCGATATTTCGCACAGCTCGGTGGAACGAATCATTCTGCCCGATTCGACCACGCTGGTGGATTACATGCTGCACAAGACCACCGAGATCGTGGCGAATATGAAGGTTTTTCCAGAGCGCATGGCGCGGAATTTGAACGCGACGCTCGGTTTGGTGTTTTCCGGGCAGTTACTGCAGGACCTGGTCGAACACGGCGCGCCGCGCGAAGACGCTTATAAGTGGGTGCAGGGGCATGCCATGGCGGCGTGGGAATCGGAAACAAGTTTTCGCGATCGCGTCGCCGGTGACGCGGGGATTCGGAAATTTCTGGATGAGAAGGCGCTGGCGCACACGTTCGATCTGCACCGGCAGTTGCGCGCGGTGGATGCGATTTTCCGGCGGGTATTTGGCCCCCGGACTGCCGAGGCTTAGGCGGCTGCGAGATAGATATAGCGCAGCACGAACAGAATCGTCAGTACCCAGACCACCACGCTAATTTCCCTAAATTTTCCGGTGGCTAGTTTTACGATCGTGTAGAAAATCACGCCGAAGCTCAGGCCGGTGGCGATGCTGAAGCTCAGCGGCATCGAGAGAATAATCACAAAGGCCGGGAATCCCTCCGTAAAATCCTTCCAATCGACCTGGGTCATCGACTGGGTCATCAGGGCGCCGACCAGAATCAGCGCCGGCGCGGTGGCGAACTGTGGAATCGCTGTCGCTACCGGCGAGAAGAACATCGCAACTAGGAACAGCGCGCCGACCAGCATGCTGCTCAATCCGGTGCGCGCGCCGGCGGCGACTCCCGCGGCGCTTTCGATGTAGCTAGTCAGCGTGGAAGTGCCAGTCAGCGAGCCGACGACCGTGCCAACGGCGTCGGCCATGAGCGCGCGGCCCACGCGCGGAATTTTTCCGTTGCGAGTGATCCCGGCCTGCTCGCAGACGCCGACGAGCGTGCCCACGTTGTCGAACAGGTCGACGAACAGAAAAGTGAAGATAATTTCGAACAGGCCCAGGTGCAACGCGCCGCGGATGTCGAGCTTCAGGAAGGTGCCACCGGGGTGCGGCATCGAAATCAGTGCGCTGGGCCAATGTGCTAGGCCGAGCAGAATCCCGACCAGCGTGGTTCCGAGAATGCCGAGCAGGATCGCGCCGCCAACTTTGCGGGCCATCAGCACTAGTGTAAGGATCAGGCCGAAGCAGGCGAGTTGCACCTCGTGATCGGCGAAGCTGCCGATGCCCACGAAGGTGGCCGGATTGGCCACAACGATTTTCGCGTTGCGCAGGCCGACGAAGGCGATGAACAGGCCGATTCCTACGACCGTGGAATGCTTCAGCGAATCGGGAATGCCGTTGACGATCTGCTCGCGCACGCGGCTGACGGTGAGGACGAGAAACAGCGTACCGGAAATAAAAACCGCCCCGAGCGCGACGGGCCACGGCACATGCATCCCAAGGCACACGGCGTAGGTGAAGTAGGCGTTCAGTGACATGCCTGGCGCCAAGGCCAGCGGATAATTGGCCCAGAGTCCCATCACCAGCGTGGCGATGGCTGAAGAGACGCAGGTGGCGAACAAGACGCCTTCGGCGGGCATTCCAGCTTGCGAAAGTATTTGGGGATTCACGACGATGATGTAAGCCATCGTCATGAAGGTGGTGAGTCCGCCCAGCATTTCGCGCCGCACCGTGGTTTGATTTTCGGCGAGGCGGAAATAGCGTTCGAGGAAGCCTGGGTTAGCGGCGGACGCGCCGGTCATCGCTAGGTTGTGGCGGAACGGTTGCTATTGTACGCGCTGAATGTAGCGCGCTTCGGACGTATCGACTTTGATTTTGTCGCCATTACCGACGAAGGGCGGCACGTTGACGATGAGGCCGGTTTCCAACTTGGCCGGCTTCATCACGGCGCTGGCCGTGGCTTTCTGGATGCTTTGCTCGGTTTCGACTACGGTCAGGTCGACGGTATCGGGCAGCAGCACGCCGATCGCCTTCTCGTCGTAGTATTCGATCTTCACCGGCAAGTTGGAAATCAAGTAGTCCTTGGTGTCGCCGACGATATCGTCCTGCAACGCCAGTTGCTCGTAATTCTCGACGTTCATGAAATGGTGGCCGTCGCCGTCGGAGTAGAGATATTCGAAAGGAATTTCGTCCACCACTACTTTTTCCAGGGTTTCTTCCGCGCGGAACCGAAAATCCATCATGTTGCCGTTCCGCAGGTTGCGCATCTTGGTCTGCATGGAACCGCGCTTGTTGCCGGGCGTGCGGTGGTCGACGCTGTAAATCACGCAGAGGTCACCCTCATGCTTGATGATCATTCCGGGGCGCAATTGTGTTGCCTTAATCATTTCCTGCTCCTGAATTCTGGTCCGAAGATTTGCCGCGTAAGGTCTGCGGACACCCGCGAGCGCTCGATTCCGCTCTCAGCGCGCATTTTGTGCACTTGGGGAACCCCAAGTATAACGAGGCCAGCGGCAGCGGGTCAATCGGGCGCGGACGAACTCGAAGCGTCCGTTCGCGATTACCCAGCGTCCAGGCAACTCCGCAGCCCGTTGCCACTTCCCATACCCAGACTGCAGGCCTGTGGCGTCCGTCCTTTGCGAAATTGGAGGTACTGAATTGAGTATTTTCGCCGTTCACGTTTTATCTGACGTATCGATATTTGCTTTTCCTTCCAAGGATGTGTTTTGGCCGTATTTCGCTGGCGCCGTGATTCTCGTGGTGGGCCTGTTCGCGACGCGCAACGAAGTTGCCCAGGCGCGCGGAATGGAAAAACTGTTGGTGCTGGCCCGCGTGTTTTTTGCGGTGACCATGGCGGAGTTTGGCGCACAGCATTTCACTCAGGCCCAGGGCGTTTCGACCATCGTGCCGGCCTGGATTCCTGCGCCACTGTTTTGGACCTACTTGGTGGGCGTTTCGCTCGAGGCGGCCGCGCTCGCGATCGCCGCGGGAAAGTACGCTCGATTGGCCGCTGCGATGCTGGCTCTCATGTTGTTCTTGTTCATTGTGCTGATGCACATTCCGAACATCATCGCCGAGCCCGCTAAGGTGACGCGCTGGGCCACTGGCTTCCGCGATCTATTTTTCTGCGCCGGCATGCTGGCCTTCGCCGGGACCTATGTTGAAAGATCGCGCGAGGGAAGGGCGGCCATGGCCGTGACATTCGCGCGAATTTTTATGGCAGCGTCCGCCATTTTCTTCGGCATCGAGCACTTCCGGCATCGCGAATCCTTACCCGGATTAGACTTCGATCAAATGACGCCGGCCTGGATTCCGGCGCACGCGCTGTGGCCATACCCTGCGGGTATTATTTTTCTGGGAACGGGAGTCAGCCTGCTCTTCAATTGGAAGCCGCGCTTGGCCGCGAGGTGCTTAGGTTTCGGAGCGTTGGCCATGCTGGTCTGCGTGTTCCTGCCGTTGGTCCTTTCCAATTGGTCCGACATCGACAACGGCCTTAACTTTTTCGTGAGCACGCTGGCCTTCTGCGGAGCGGCATTTCTTCTGGCAAACGCAGAACCGCAGGAAATTTAAAACGGGATAGGAAGCGTTTGCTTCCGGAGGGACGACAAGCGAAGAGCATTGGCGGGCTAGTTTCCGGTGTAAACGATTCGCCAAATTGAATTCGAGGCGTCGTCGGTGACTAGCAGCGAGCCATCGGACGCTACAGTCATCCCTACGGGGCGGCCCCAGACTTGGCCGTTATCCAGCACAAACCCAGTGACAAAGTCCTCGTATTCGCCGGTGGCTTTGCCGGTTTGGTGCAGCGGCACGCGAATTACTTCGTAACCGGCGCGCGCGGCTTTATTCCAGGAGCCGTGCTCGGAAGCGAAAATGTCGCCTCGATATTCGGCGGGGAATTGGTTACCGGTGTAAAAGGCGAACTGCAGCGAAGCATTGTGCGGTTGCAGCAACACATCGGGCGTGATCACTTTGTCTTTTAGTTCGGGATGCTTGCCTTTCAGTCGCGGGTCCTGATGGCCGCCCATGTACCACCAAGGCCAACCGTAGAAGCCGCCGTCTTCCACGTGCGTGATGTAGTCGGGGACTAGATTGTCGCCGAGGCCATCGCGTTCGTTTACGGAACACCACAGCTCGCCGGTTTTGGGGTCGAAGGCGATTCCTCCGCCGGCGTTGCGTATGCCGTAGGCGTAGACGCGGAGGCCCGAGCCGTCAGGATTGAATTCGAGAATGTCCGCGCGATTTTTTTCGTCAGGATGCGTATCCGGATCATCGACGTTCGATCCCGAGCCCACCGCAACGATCAATTTTTTGCCGTCGGGAGTAAAAATCAGGTCGCGGGTCCAATGCCCATCCGGGCCCGGCAGGTCGACGATTTTTTCCTGCGCGCCGCGCGCTTTCAGGTCGCCGTTCTGGTAAGGCAGGCGCACCACTGAAGTTTCATTGCCCACATACATCCACTGGGGATTCGGGCCGGGCGGAAAGAAGGCGACTCCGTAAGGCGTGCTGAATCCGGTGGCGAAGGTTTCCATTTGCTGCGGTTTGCCGTCGGCGCTAATTCCACGAAAGACTTTGATCTCGCCCGCCTGGGCTTCGACCAGAAAAATATCTCCGTTGGGCGCGGTGGTGATCAGTCTTGGATTTTTGAGCCCGGTGGCGTATTGCTGCACGGTAAATCCTGCAAGCGTCTTCGGCCACGCATCAGCTGGCCGCGGCACAACTTTCGGACCATTACCCGCGGACTTGGTCGCGTACGGCTGCGGCAGATCCGCTACCGTGATTTTACGAACCGTTCCGGGCTGCTCGAAACGAAAGTCGGTAAACGGCGCGGTGGGTGCGGGGCCACCTGCAGCCGAAGGAGCCGGAGCAGCTACCGCGTCCGCGGAAGTTTTCACTGCGGCGGGAGCTTTTCCGGTTGGCAGTGTTTTGAGGAAGGTCACAATCTGCCAGCGCGAATCGGCCGGCAGGCTGGCCCATGCTGGCATGCCGTTCTCTACCGAACCTTTGGTGATGAACCAGAAAATCGCGCCGTCGCTGGCGGCTTGGGTCGCGCCTTTGGCCAGAGCCGGAATATTGCCGACGCCTTGGCCTTTGTCGCCGTGGCACAAAACGCATTTTTTAGCGTAGATGTTTGCGCCAGCCTGCGCCGCGTCGGCCTTGCCGGCGAAAGGGTTTTTCGCTGTAGCGGCTGCGGGCGGCGCGTCGTGAAAGCTTTTCGTTTGCGCCGAGGCGGAAGGGACGGCAAGAGAGCCTAGAATAGCCAGTGCAGCGAGGCCCAGGCATGCAACGGTGTTTTCTTGAATGCGTTTTCGGCGGTGGTTCAAGAGAGCCTCCCAGTAGGTGCGCGAGAATGCCGAACAATCGGATGCGGCCAGGCTATCAAACGCGCTCGATTTTACACGCTGCTAGGCGAAACGCGGAATACAGGCCTCGCCGTATTCCTATGGACGCGCAAAACGGGGAAAAAGCTACGGTTCGCAAGAGTCAACATAACCTAAAAACAGTTCGCAAAAATCAGCCAATTGTGCTATTCTCTGTTTGCGCTTAATACCGCGGTTGTGTAGTGCGGCCTCTGGTGAGTCGTTGATCTGAGATTACCCGCCCTTCAGTTCTCTCCGTAAGTCATTCAGCGTAATTTAAAACTGGCTAGACCAGTTTGCGAATTCGACCTACACCTCGAAGTGTACGTGTGTATCGCGACGGCTCCGCCAAAAGAGGCAATACCCAGATGGAAAGTAATACCGAATCACTATTTTCACAGATGGCGATCTCCGCTTATACGAAAGAGCGGCTCGCTTTCGCCAAGTTTTCAGTTCCTACGCCAGTGCAGGCTGCAGCGATACCGCAAGCACTAGCAGGAAAAGACGTGCTCGCGACCGCGCAGACCGGAACCGGCAAGACGCTGGCGTTTCTGATTCCAGTCATCGAACGCATGCTGCAGGAAAAGACGCCAGGGATCACCGCGCTGGCGCTGGTGCCCACGCGTGAACTAGCCATGCAGGTGGTGGCGCAGTACAACGCGCTGCGCGGCAAGACGCTCGGTCCGGCGGCTTTGGTCGTCGGCGGATTGTCCGAAGGGCTGCAACTCTCGGCTTTGCGCAAAGGCGCAAGGATCGTGGTGGCCACTCCTGGCCGGCTCGAAGATTTCCTTTCGCGCAAGCTGGTGCACTTCCGCGATTTGCGCGTGCTGATTCTGGATGAAGCGGATCGCATGCTCGACATGGGATTCCTTCCGGCCATTCGCCGAATCGTGTCGGTGCTGCCGAAAGACCGGCAGACGATGTGCTTTTCGGCAACCATGGAAGCGTCCGTGGCGCATCTCGTTAAGGACTACATGAAGAATCCGGTGCGACTCGCATTCGGATCAATCCTGAAGCCTTCCGAGAATGTCCGCGTGCAGGCTTTCGAAGTGGCTACCGACAAGAAATTGCCGTTGCTGCATCGTTTGCTGCATAAGGAAACTGGCCGCGTTCTGATCTTCGCGCGCACCAAGCGCGGATGCGAACGCCTGGCCATTACTCTGGCTCGTGACGGCTTTGCCGCCGCCATGATTCACGGCGGGCGCACACAATCGCAGCGCACCGCGGCGTTGACCGGCTTTCAGCAAGGGCGTTATCGCGTTCTGGTTGCGACCGACTTGGCTTCGCGTGGCATTCACGTGCAGGATATCGCGCACGTGATCAACTACGACTTGCCGGACATCGCGGAGAATTTTATTCACCGCGTGGGCCGTACCGGCCGCGCCGGCGGGTTGGGCATAGCATCCACGCTTTTCGGCCGCGAACAGCGCTCCGAGATGCTGGCGCTCGAGCGTACCCTCGGTCTCCGCATGGAACGCATGCGCGCCGAAGGCGACCCGGGCGAAAAGCAGCCCCCCGCGATGAAAAGTGCGGTGGAGCGTTTTCAGACCAACACAAAATCACGCATTGATCGCTTGCCGGGAGAAATCCTGCAAGCGCAGATGTAGAAATCGGCCCCAAGCTGGTGAGCAGCGCGGCGTTTCACTACGCGGCTGCGTCCGGAGACAAAGCAAGGTTTTAGATTTTCGTAAGTTGAAAATGGAAATGCAGGAAAAACGGCGGCCTACTGGCCGCCGTTTGATTCGGGGGTCGTTTACTCGAGTCGGTCATGCTTTTGGAGATTGTGGCGGGCGCAGAGAAGTTGAATGTTCTTCGAAATTTTTGAGGATCCACCCAAAGAGTAAGGGATGTCGTGATCGAAATGTAGGTTGTCGCTGCTTCCGCAACGGATACATTTGCCGCCGTCTCGTTTCCAAACCTCGATTTTGACGCTAGTCGGTATAAGGCGATTATGGGGCATTTTATGGTCCCTCAGGTCTGGGCCGGCTGACTCTTCACGGATTGGTATCAGTTTAAATTTGAAAACCTTTCTTCGTCCGCTTTTTTCTTGCCAGCCATCGACCAGTTGGAACAAACCCGCAAATGACCATATTCCATTTTTAATCTTGTCGTAAACTTTGACATTTTCTGGAGACTGCGAACCGGCCTTAGCTGCGAGTGCCGCTTCTAAGAAAAGACCATTCTGCGTGAGTCTTCCGGATGGCAAGACCTTCGGCTGGTCAAATGTTTTCGGGTTTGGATCATCTGCCGACTTGGACCGGTCATGTCCTTCATATATGAGAGTCTTTCCATCATCTTCGATTCGATCGGCATATGGCGCTCCCGGGCGAAGGCTCATCAGGATTACGCTAGCGCCTCCCCGTAAACGAAAGTTCATTCCTCGTTGAAGGCTTGCGCCCTCAGCTTGGCACATTTCTATATATGAGATGATGTCGCCAGGGCAAATCAGACTGGCCTCCTCTGGACTACTGGCCGCCGTTTGATTTTTCAGGGGTCGAACGGCCGGCTGCCATTGTTGCTTCCACTTCGTCAACGGTGCGCGGCAGTTTGCCGGAGAGGATTTTCGAGCCGTCGGCGGTGACCAGCACATCGTCTTCGATGCGCACGCCGATTTTTTCTTCCGGGATGTAAATTCCCGGCTCGACGGTGATGATCATGCCGGCTTCGAGCGGCCGGGCGCGGTCGCCCGGATCGTGGACGTCGAGTCCCAGATGGTGACTGACGCCGTGAATGTAGTATTTCCCCAGCGCGTTGCCTTCCTGATCTTTCCCGTGGGTGTTGATGTAATCCATGCTGATCTGCATCAGGCTGTCTTTGCCGCCGGAAAGTTTCGCGCCGGGTTTTACGGCGGCAATAGCCGCGTTCTGCGCGCCCAAAACAATTTCGTAAATCTCGCGCTGGCGCGCCGTGAATTTTCCGTTGGCTGGCAGGGTGCGCGTGATGTCCGCGGCGTAACCGCCATATTCTCCGCCCACGTCGATGACCACCACGTCGCCGTCCATAATTTGATCGGTCAGCGCGCTGTAATGCAGGACCGTGGAATTGAGGCCAGTACCGACGATCGGCGCGTAGGCTTCGCGTTCGCAGCCGCCCATTTCGTGAACTTCTTTCATGTGCGCGGCGATTTGATATTCCCAAAGGCCGGGGCGCATGTCGTGCATGGCGGCGACGTGGGCGTCGACCGAGAGGTCGACGGCTTTTTGTAGCAGCGCGATTTCGCCAGCCGACTTCACCTGGCGCATGGCATAAATCGCCGGGGCGGCATCTTTCACCGTGGCGTCGGGCACGGCGGCGTGGACGAATGCGACGGCATCCGTGAAGTGCGGGTAGCCATCTTCGATTTTCGGCGGAAGGATGGTGTAGACGGCTTTGTAGGTTTTGGCCAGCGCGGCAAGATCGGTCTTCAATTGCGCATAAGGAGCCACCGCTTCAAATCCGGTCTTCTGCGCGATGCCCGGATCGTCCGGGCCCATCTTCGGCCCATCCCATTTTTCAAGGCGTAGATCGCGCGGAGCTAGATACAAAGTTTCGCGCGGGCGTTTCGCGGCCGTCGCGTCCTGCGCTGGAGCATCGGGCAGCAGCACCAGCGCCGCGTCCGGCTCGGGATCTCCGGTCAGGTAGTAGAAACTCGGTTCCTGGAAGAAGACGGCGAACTCCGAGGAATCTTCATGGCTGGTGTAGCCGAAGATCACTACCGGGCCGTCAAACTGCGTCCGCAGCTTCGCGCGGCGGGCTTGGTATTCCGCGGGCGGCTGCGGGAAACGCGCCGAGGCAAAGAACGAGAGAAACGAGACCGCCACGACCAGCGCGGCGCCACGCACAGCCAGAGTCCGAAGTTTCACGGTGGTTTCCTTTGTCCGGGAATAAGAGCGTGCTTTCGCGGATAGACGCACGGGGAAAGCGCGCGTTAGCCGCGGTGAAACCTGAGATCTAGAATCCCGGCGCGCCAGTCGAGGCCGGGCGCACTTCGCCCGATTCGACGCTGAAACGCAGCCGCTCGATGTAGGTCTGGGCCAACGACATCAGGCCGGTGTACAGATAACCCCAGACAAAAAGCAGCAGGAAGGGAACGGTGGCGTAATTTTCGTTCTGCAGCGCGTAGAAAACCGCGGCGGCGAAGTACAGGCCCAGAACCACTTCGGCGAACGGCATCCAGCCGGCGCTCTTGCGATAGGTTTTCTTGGACCAGGCGCCGCCATTCTGCGCGCCGGCTTCCACGCGGTATTTCGGGGTGCGCACGAATTCGGATTTTACGCCGGCGATGGCTTCGATCACGGCCATGGCGTTGCGCACGGACAGGCCGATGCCGACCGCCATCACGAACGGTAAATACAAAAACGTCCGCTTCCAGGTTTTCGGGTATAGCGCGCGTTCGGCGGCCAGATAAAACGACGAAATCGAACAGGTGGACGCCAGGAACAGGGGCAGGTCGATGATCAGCATCTGCACCCAGCCCTGGTAGAAGCGCACGATCATGGCTGGCAGCAAGATGATGGACATGAAGACCATCAGCGGGTAGCTGATGTTGGCGGTCAGGTGGAAGATCGCTTCCGCCTTCACTTTGGTCGGCAGATCGGAGCGCAGTACACGCGGTAGGATTTTTTTTGCCGTCTGCATCAAGCCCTTGGCCCAGCGCGCTTGCTGCGATTTAAATGCGTTCATTTCCACGGGTAATTCTGAGGGGCAATCGATTTCCGGCAGGTAGGTGAAGTGCCAGCCACGCAGTTGCGCGCGATAGGAAAGATCAGTGTCTTCGGTTAGGGTATCGTGCTGCCAGCCGCCGGCGTCGTCGATCGCGGCGCGCCGCCAGATTCCCGCCGTACCGTTGAAATTGAAAAATAGGCCGGTGCGAAAGCGCGAGGAATGCTCGATCACGAAATGGCCGTCGAGCAGGATCGCTTCCACTTCGGTCAGCGCCGAATAGTGGCGGTTGATGTAGCTCCAGCGCGTCTGCACCATGGCCAGTTTCTGGTCTACGAAATACGGCACGGTGCGGCGCAGGAAATCAGCTGGAGGAATAAAATCGGCGTCGAAGATGGCTACGAATTCGCCACGCGCGCTCTTCAAGCCTTCCTGAAACGCGCCGGCCTTAAAGCCTTCGCGATTGTCGCGATGTATGTAAGTGACCGGCACGCCCAGTTGCCGGTAACGCTCCACGCAATTCGCCGCTACTTCCTGCGTTTCGTCGGTGGAATCATCAAGCACCTGAATGTCCAGCAGTTCGCGTGGGTAATCGAACGCCGCGATCGCTTCCACCAGCCGTTCGATCACGTATTTTTCATTGTAGATGGGGAGTTGAACGGTGACGCGCGGCCATGCGGAAATTTCCGGCGGCGGGCCGGCAATCTGTTTGCGATTTTTGTAGTAGTTGTAGACCAGGGCGTAACGATGAATCCCGTAAACCGCGAGCACCGTCATTACCAGGAAATACGGAATCATGATGGCGATGTCGAAACTGTTGCTGTGGTAAAGCCCGCGAAAAGGATTCAGGCTGGAGTCCGTATTTCGGCGCCAGTAATTCGAGAACGGGTTGCCGTCGCTGGCCAAGAGCGCGGCCAGGTGACAGGCAGCACGGGAAATTGCGGTGGACGCAGCGAACACCGAAAGATGGCCTCCAGGAGCGTCGCGGCGAGCGAAGGGACAGCCTTCCGGCGCCGCGCTAAACACCTGATTATACGGGCCTAACTCCTGCTGTCAACGAAGTTGGCGCGCTCTGCGCGGTTGACTTGCCGCGCTGCGCCTTCTAACATCCCTGCCACGCGCAAATCTTTCAACCGCTTGCGCTTCGGAGAACAAATGCGCTCCTTGCCCGTCCGCGCTCTGCTGCTTTTGCTCGGCACCCTGATGGTCTCGAGCGTCGCCGCGTTTTGGGGCGCGGCCTTCTCTACGTTTGGCGTCACGCCAGCCGTCCAAGCCGCCGCACCGGCATCGGCCCCAGCGCCTGGCGGCTCCGAAGAAACCAATTCCGGAAAAGGCTACCGCTTCGGGCGCGATGGCTGGATCTACGTGCACCTGGAAGGCTCGCCGCACGATATTGGCTACCAGCACGGGTATCTGCTGGCGCCGGAAATTGCCGACGCCTTTGCCGCGGTCAGCCTGGAAATGACCCATACCAGCAACAAAGATTGGAATTTTTTCCGGCGCGCCGCGCGGCAAATGCTCTGGCCGAAAATCGATCCCGAATATCAGGCCGAGCTGCAGGGGGTCGTCGATGGACTACAGGCGCACAAAGTAAAGCTCGACCTTGACGACATTGTGGCGATGAACGCGTTCATGGAACTTCCGGACTACTATGTGCCGTGGCTCAACGAGCAGACGAAAGAGATTCAGCCGTCAAAGTCCGATAACGAGCATTGCAGTGCGTTCGTCGCCACCGGCAGTTACACCAAAGACCACCACATCGTGATGGCGCACAACAATTGGACCAGCTACCTGCAGGGCGAGCGCTGGAAAATCATTTTCGACATCGTGCCGCAAAAAGGTTTCAGCATGTTGATGGATGGCTTCCCGGGCGTGATCGTCAGCGACGACGATTTCGGGGTCAACTCCGGCGGCCTGATGATCACCGAAACGACCATCTCCAACTTTCACGGCTGGGAGGTGAGCGGCAAACCGGAATTCGTTCGCGCCCGTAAAGCGATGCAATACGCGAACTCGATCGACGACTACGTGAAAATCATGCTGGACGGAAACAACGGAGGCTACGCCAACGACTGGTTGCTGGCGGACCGTAAAACAGGAGAAATTGCGCGGTTCGAGCTCGGCCTGAAACATTCGAGAGTCTGGAAGTCTACGGATGGCTATTTCGTCGGCTCAAATTTCGCGAGTGATCCGGATGTGCTCAAGGACGAAACGACTTTCGATTCCTCGAACCTCGCCGCGTCGGCCAACGCACGCCACGTGCGCTGGGACGATTTAATGGCCGCAAACAAAGGGAAAATCGATACAACCATGGCCGAAGCCTTCCTCGCTGATCATTACGATTCCTACACCAAAAAGACCGGAGCGAATCGCCGCACGCTTTGCGGCCACGGCGATAATGCCACTGAAGGCGATCCCGGGTTCGTGCAGACGCCTTACAACCCGGCTGGCGCGGTGGAAGGAAAAGTGATGGATAGCGACATGGCCGCCAAGATGACCTTCATCGCCCGCATGGGCCATCCATGCGGCAGCGATTTCAAAGCCCAGGCATTCCTCGAGGCGCATCCGAAATACCTGTGGCAGGCTCCGGCTTTAACCGATATGGACGCCGGGCCCTGGAGCCAGTATCGTGCCGGCGACCACGCTCCGGAAGTTTCCGCCAGTGTTCCGGCCGAAGGCGCGCGGTCGGGCGCCAGCCAATAGCATCGCCAGAACCGTGAAACTCCGGAGGATTGCTGGGAGGCGTCGTCCCGGATTCCGCTTTTGGCCTCGCCGTACCCACTTCGCCCGGTTTTCCAATCTACTGCTATCTAATTGAGCGCAGCCTGCTTACCAGCTCTAGTACAAGTGGGCGGGGAAGTGCTACAAAATAATGGAAGCGTTACAGGTGTGTCTCCGTGTCCGAGAACTGCACTGCTAAAGGCTGCAAAATCAGCGTCCCGTCCGGCCTCGCCGCCGAGCATATGTGCATCATGCATTTCACGCTGTTTGTGGAAAATGAATGCGCGGAAATTCGCCGGGAAACCGCGCTGGCTAAAACCAGTCACGAACGCCAAGTGGAGTTCATCACCAAGATTGCCAGCCGCGGCGAAGCTTTGGTGCACGTCGCCACCAGCGGTTTTCCCATGTCCGATGAATTGAAAGCGCGCGTGCTTAGCACCCTGCTGACCCTGATGAACACGCGTGAAAATATCGATCGCGCCGCGATGCGTCAGTCGGCGCTTCGCCGTTTCGTGGGTTAGCCACGCGGCTTGCCGGTCTGTTTCCGCTCAAGCCCCGATATATCGCGAATACAACGATCGCGCCACCGCCGGATCCTTGGTCCCTTGAATCACCGCGCGCCCGTCGGCGAAAACTGTCATCTCGTACGCATCCACCCGAAATCGCAACAGGAATTCGTTGCTGCGAACGTTGGAGTTCGCGCCGTTCGCGAGCCGCCGGCGCAACTCGGCTAAATCCAGCTGGCGGCTGCGTTCGTGAATCTGCACCGAATTCCGCCCGCACATGGTGATTTCCGGTTGCGCGTCTCCGTCAAGATAACTGAATTGCTTCTTCGCGCAGGCGCGGCACTTTGGATTGCGTTCGACGCGAATCGATTGAAATTTGCCGCTCCACACGTCGCAGGAAATCAACGTGCCGTTCAAGGCGTCCGGTCTTCCCGCCAGCAGCTTGATCGCTTCGCCGGCTTCGATTGACGCGATGGCACCGGCTGCGGCGTTCAATACTCCCACGGTGTCGCAGGTGTCCTCCGCGCCCATACCATTCGAGCCGTGCTCATCTTCCAGAAGGCAAGCCAGGCAGGCCGTCGTGCCCGGCCGGATGGTCATGGTGACGCCGTAGCTACCCACTGCCGCCGCATAAACCCACGGGACGTTCGTTGCGATGGCCGCGTCGTTTAGCAACAAGCGCGTCTCGAAATTGTCGGTGCCATCGACAATCACCGTAAATCCAGCCAGGAGTTCCAGTACGTTTTTGGGAGTTACATCCGCAACGATCCCTTCCACCGTCACGTCCGAATTGATGGCGCGCAGGCGCCGTTCCGCCGCGACGGCCTTAGGCAACGCATCGCGCGCGTCCTGCTCCTCGAAAAGTGTCTGGCGTTGCAGGTTGGAAGCTTCCACGAAGTCGCGGTCGATAATTCGAATGCGACCTAAGCCGGCGCGCGCCAGAAGATTCGCCGCCACCGTGCCCAACGCGCCGCAACCCACGATTACCGCACTTGCGCCGAGGAGGCGCTCCTGCCCAGCTTCGCCGATCTCGCGAAACAAGATTTGGCGGGAGTATTTTTCCCTTTGCGTGTTGTTCATAAGCAGAGTGGCCGCGCCTGCTGTTCGTCGCAGCTGCTTGGTTGAATCGAATCAACATGATAGCGCCTTTTCACAATAGGCAGGCAACGCGCTTGTGCTAACCTTTGCTCTTATCTTCTGGGCGGATGAGAATTCAACGAAAACGAATGAAATCCCGGGCGTTTCCTTGCAGTTACGCCGGGATTTCCGTGATTTGGTGCGTGATCGGAGCGCTGGCAGTTGGCCTCCTGGTGCCTGCACCGGTCTATGCCCAGAATCCCTCGATCGAAGGCCAGCATGTCGTTTCGGTGACCATTATCGATTCGCTCGGCCACGAGATGGTTCCAGGAAATCTCGTCTTGCCGCTGGTCGCCGATCAGCCTTTCGATTATTCCCGCGAACGGGACAGTATCCGCGCCCTATACCGCACCGGCGATTTTTCCGACATTGAAGTGAAAGCCGACCCTTCCGCCGCCGGGCTGCACATTCGATTTGTGGTTACCCGCAACTACTACAACAACGTCATCCGCGTCGAAGGCTTAAAAGCTCCGCCCACCGAAGCCGCGGCGCTGGCCGCCATGCGCCTGAGTCTCGGCGAGCCTTTTCGTCAGAGCGCTCTGCTCGAAGCTGTTGGCCGGCTGAAGGATGCGCTCAGCGCCGAAGGCCTGTTTCAGGCCGACGTGAAATGGATTCTCACTCCGCACCCGGAAACGTTGCAGATGGACGTGCGGGTGCTCGTAACTTCGGGACCGCGCGCCACGATCGGCAGTTTCGTCTTCAAGAATCAGACGCCCTATCCCGACGCCCTGCTCGTCCAGCGGTCGGGCGTAAAAATGCAAAATTCCTTTACGTCCGCGCGCGTCACCCGCGCCTCGCAAAAACTGAAAAAATATCTGGTCAACCAGGGCTACCTCGGCGCCGGAATTCTGATCACTCCTGGTGCGTACGACCCCAAAGCCAACCTGGTCCCGTTGAATTATTCCGTAACCACGGGCCCCAAAATCAGCGTGACCCTTTCCGGCGCGCGCCTCAGCAACAGTAAACTCCGCCAATGGCTCCCGGTCTACGCGGAAGGCGCCGTCGATCAGGATTTACTGCAGGAGGGCCGCCGCAACATTCGCGACTACTTCCAGCGACAGGGGTACTTCGACGCGGACGTGCAAGTCAGCGCGCACGACGATTCCGCGACCGGCCAGCGCGTGATTGCTTACGAAATCGGCCGCGGCGATAAATTCCGCCTGGCTGGAATCGCTTTCAAAGGGAATAAATATTTCGGGAAGGATCTTCTATCCGGACGCTTGAGCTTGCAGAGCGCGTCGTTCGCCTCGAGCGGCAGATTCAGCCAATCGCTGATGCGCGACGACACCGAATCCATCAAGGGCCTTTATCTTTCCAACGGTTTTCTGGACGCCAAGGTCACACCCTCCGTCGATTCCGACTACGCCGGGAAGAAGAACAATCTTTTCGTATCATTCGACATCGAGGAGGGTCCGCAAACGCGCGTCGAGACGCTGACCCTCCAGGGCAATCACAAACTCGACAAGGATTCGCTGCTTGCCGTGGTCGGCTCTTCGCCGGGCCAGCCCTATTCCGCGGCCGGCGTGGCCAGCGACCGCAACAATATTTTGGCGATGTACTACAACGAAGGCTTTCCCGAAGCGCATTTTGACGAAAAAATCACGCCGGGAACGAAGCCCAACGAAGTCCACGTGAGTTATCAGATCACGGAGGGCGAACAGATCGATGTCGCCAAAGTGCTGCTCACCGGCTACCAGTACACGCGCCCCGGCGTCATCGCCCGCCAGGTCACCATCGAACCCGACGGCCCGCTGCGCGAAGGCGACGTGGTGGAAACCCAGCGGCGTCTTTACAACCTGGGCGTTTTTACCCGCGTGCAAATCGCGCCGCAAAATCCGGCCGGCACCGACCCGGAAAAAACCATGGTGGTCGACGTTCAGGAAGGCGGCCGCTACACCTTCGGCTACGGATTCGGTTTCGAAGTCCTCAGCATCGCCTCTACCTGTCCGGCAAATCCGAAAGCCGGCGCGCCTCCTTGCAATCCTAATGGCACCCAGATCGCCGCCAGTCCCCGCGGCATTATCGAACTTTCCCGCGCCAACATGTTTGGGCGCGCTCAGACGCTCAGCTTCAAAGCGCGCGCCAGCACGCTGCAATACCGCTCGCTGATTTCCTATAACGCCGACGATTTTTTAGGTCACCGTTCGCTCAGCGCTACGCTCACCGGTTTTGCCGACAAGACCCAGGATGTGCAGACTTTCACTTCGATTCGCTATGAAGGCCAATTTCAGATTTCGCAGAAGCTGCCGCGTTCCAGCTCGATTCTGTACCGTTATTTTTTCCGCCGCGTGGTCGCTTCCGAGCTGCGCATTACTCAGGATGAGATTCCGCTCTACAACCAGCCCACGCTGGTTTCCGGTTTCGGCATCACCTACGCCCGCGACCGCCGCGACAATCCCACCGATCCGAAACGCGGAACCTTCAATACGCTCGATGTCAGTACCGCTTCAACGACGCTTGGCTCCAGCGCCAGCTTCGTGCGCACGTTTTTTCAGAACTCGTCCTATACACCGTTTGGCCGCGATTTCGTTTTTGCCCGCGCCGTCCGCTTCGGCATGGAAAATCCGCTGGGCAAGACCACGGAAGGCACTGCGCCGGTTTGCAACTCGACGGTCACTCCGGACCAAGTCATCATTCCGCTACCCGAACGCTTTTTTGCAGGCGGCGCGCAGTCTCTCCGCGGTTTCAGCTTGAACCAAGCCGGGCCGCGCGACCCTTGCACCGGATTTCCGGTCGGCGGACTGGCGCTGCTGGTCTTCAACCAGGAGTTGCATTTCCCGATGAGGCTACCGTTCATCGGCAATCGGCTGGGCGGCACGATTTTCTACGACGGCGGAAATGTGTACCGCGACGTAAACCACATCACGCTCGCTTGGAAATCGTCGTCGATCACCAACCTTAATTATTTTTCACACACGATCGGCTTCGGTTTGCGGTATCCGACGCCCATCGGCCCGGTGCGTGTGGATTTTGGCTACCAGCTGAATCCCGCGCAGTATCAGGTCGTGCCCACCGGCACGACCACGCCGGAGTTCTTTCATATTCCCCATTTTGGATTTTCGTTCAACATCGGGCCGGTATTCTGATGCACCGCGCTCAGCTGATCTGCGGTGCCACGCTGTTGCTGCTGGGTCTGACAGGGATGCCGGCGCGCGCCCAAATTCAGCCGGCTCCGGCCGCGTCGCCGTCTTCTGCGCCAATGCCAACGGATCAGATCGACGGTGTGGCTGCTCGCATCGAAGACGACATCATCACCGAAAGCGAAGTTCGCGAGCTGGGAGCTTTTCAGCAGCTGGTCGACGGCAAACCCGAAACGCGCGACGAAATCCTGCGCGAACTTGCCGACCAGTGGCTGATCCGCGCCGAGGCTAGCGCCGCCCAATACGCGCAACCTTCTGCGGCGGACGTCGATCGCGGCTACGCTGAATTCGTGAAGCAATATCCTTCCGCCGAAGCATTTCAGCAAAAATGCGCTGCCGCCGGACTTTCCGAAGCTGCGGTGCGCCGCCTGATCCAGCAGCAGCTCTACCTTTCGCGCTTTATCGATTATCGTTTTCGTCCCGCCGCGCAAGTGACCGACCAGCAAGTCGCCGACTATTACCAGAATACTTTCGTCCCGCAGTTGCAAGCCCGCCATGCCGAAATTCCGCCGCTCGACGACGTGGACGATACGATTCGCGAAGTCTTGATCCAGCGCGCCATCAGCGACCGTGAAACCAAATGGCTGGATGAAACGCGGGGCCGCTTGAAGATCGACGTGATGTCCAAAGAGGGTGGCTCGTGAAGCGCAAGCTGTTGCGCCTCTTCGGGTCTTTAGTTTTCGCCCTAGGCCTGATCATCTTGGTGGTGTTTTTGTTTTTCGAAACAGGGCTCGCCGAACGTTGGGTGCGCAAGATTCTTGTCAAGCAGTTGGAGCTGCGCACCGGCGCGCGCGTGGATCTGGGCGGCTTTCATCTGCGCGCCCTGCACCTGCAGGCGGAACTCGATAACCTCACGCTGCATGGCCTCGAACCCGCTACAGCGCAACCACTGTTTCACGCCGATCGCCTGAATATCGGCATCACCATTCTTTCGTTTTTCGGCCGGGAATTCAAAATCGACGACCTGGTCGCCGAGCGTCCGGAGCTGGCCGTTCATTTCGCGAAAAACGGCGCGAGCAATATTCCCACGCCAAAAATTGCCGCCAGCAAGCGTCCGTGGCAGGAAACGCTCTTCAATCTGAAAATCGGACGGCTCGAATTACGCGACGGCAGCGCGGATATCAACGACCAGCGCATCCCGCTGGACGTGCAAGGCCAGAATCTGGCCTTCTTGCTGCAATATGCCGTGACTGCGACGAACACGCCGGCGTACCTCGGAAATATGCGCTGGGACCAGTTGAACTTCGCGCTGGCCAAAGACCTGCCGTTCCGTTCCAGCCTCTCCGCGAAATTCACGCTGCATCCCGACGCGTTCGAGTTGAACGAACTCATCTGGAAGCTGCCGCACTCGGAGTTAAATCTCCGCGCCGAATTGCCCAGCTTCTCCAAAACCGACTGGGTTGTGCATTACCGCGGGCGCCTTTCGCTCGAGGACGTTCGCACCATTTTCCGCTCGCCGCTCACGCCGGACGTGATCGCCGATTTTTCCGGCGACGCGCGCGACAACGCCGGCGACTGGACGGGCAAAGGCCATTTCGACGGCCACGACGTGAAAATGCCCTATCAGTGGTTTCACGAGACTGGCCTCGAGACCTGGGGAGATTTCACCATCTCCCGCCAAAAATTGCTGGTCCAGAATTTATCAATTCGCGCGCTCGCCGGCGCGCTCGATGGCCAACTCGAAATGGACATGAAGACGTTGGCCTTCACCACCAAAACGCATTTTCATCACGCCAGCCTGGCCGACGCCCTCACCGCCGTCGCCAACGACAGCTTTCCGGTAAAAACTTTGCATTGGGATGGCGGCATCGACGTCGATTCCACCAATACGTGGGTTTCCAATTTTCAGCATTTTCGCACTTACGGCGAATCGCGCTGGTCGCCCCCTCCCACCAACGTTCCGGGCGTGATTCCGGTCACCGCGCACATTATTTTCGACTACACCGAAGACGCCCAGATTTTTGCCATTAGCCGCAGCGAAATTACCACTCCAGATACCCAGATCGATTTCGATGGTTCGCTTGCGGCCAAAGACAGCGCACTCGAACTATCTTTGAAGGCCGGCGATCTGAAGGAATGGGACGATTTCATCAATACTCTGCGCGGCAAGAATGCCATTCCCACCGTTACTGCCGGCGCGCTGGCGTTCCGCGGCCGCGTGCTTGGTCCGCTCGGCGGCCCCACTTTCAGCGGGCATGCGCACGTCACCGATGCGCGCTATGACCGGTACGCCTGGGACGAAATCGATGGCATGCTCGATTATTCTCCCGACGATTTTAGGCTGACCAAAACGACGGTAAAACGTGGCGACGCAACGGTCGCGCTCGAAGTCGCCCTGAACCTCGATCACGATTGGGGCTTTGGCCCCGGCAGCACCTGGACGGTCGAAGCCCAGACCAAACAGGCGCCGTCGGCGGACGTGCAATCCATGTTTGGTGTGAATTATCCCGTGTCGGCTGACCTCAGTGGGGTCTTCCACGGCAGTGGCACGAGCAATGCGCCGGTGCTCGACGCGGATGTCACCCTCGAAAATATTCTGGCTAAAGGTTTTCGCTTCGACCGCTTCACCGGCCGACTGCATCTCGCCACGGACGAGATGCGCCTTACCGAAGCACAGCTCACCCGTGATTCCGGCACCGTCGCCGGAGATGTCTTGTACCGCCCGCAGGAGAAGACCACGGAATTTCACCTGAGCGGCAATGGCATTCCGCTCGAAAAAATTAAAGAGCTGCAGAATTCTTCGGTCGTCCTGGCCGGCCAATTGGATTTCGATATCCGCGGCAGCGGGCCGATTCGCGCGCCTTCCGGCCTCGGCGATTTTCGAGTGGTGAATCTGAAAATCGGCGCCGAGGATCAGGGTGATTTTCGCGGCCGGCTCACTTCCGACGGCGAAAACGTCCGCCTCGCCCTGAACTCCGAACGCTCCAACGGCCAGTTGCGCGGCCAGGTGAGCCTCGGCCTCTCCGGCGATCAGCCGATCTCCGGCAAACTTTCGGTGATGAAGTTCGACCTCGACCCGCTGCTCACCAGCGGGCTGCACCTGAAAAATCTGACCACACACAGCGTGGTCGATGGCGAGTTCACCCTCAGCGGCGCGCTGCGCAAGCCGGAAACGATCGAGATGAATGCCGATATTTCGCACATTACATTTGGCTATCTTTTCATCACGCTCGAAAACGCCGGACCCGTGCAGTTCGTCTATCATCACAACGAAGTACGCATCGCCCAGGCCCGCTTTCAAGGAACGAATTCCAATTTCGAAGTGAATGGTTCGGCGCGTTTCGATCGCGACCGGCCCATCCATTTGAATCTGGTCGGCGAAGTGGACCTGGGGCTGGTGAAGGGAATTCTTCCGGATCTCACCGCTACGGGAAAAGCGGACGTGAACGTCGACGCCGAAGGCACCATGTCCCGCCCGCGCATCACCGGACGAGCCACCGTGCGCGACGCTTCAGCCAGCTATTCCGATTTTCCGGTCGGCCTCAGCCACTTGAACGGCGATCTGGTTTTCGATCGCAGCCGCCTGCTGCTTGAAAGTGTGACTGCCGAATCGGGCGGCGGCCAGTTGACCCTTGGAGGGAGCGTTACTTACGGTGAAGAGGGTCCGGTGCGCTACGAAATCTCGGTAACGACGCCGCAGGTCCGCGTACGTTACCCGCAAGGCATGAGCTGGCTGATCGGCGGAACATTGCAACTCACTGGAACCAGCGACCGCGCGATTCTCAGCGGCAATCTCGAACTCAAACGCTTGCTCTTCGGCGAAGGCTCGGACATCACTTCATTTTTCTCGGCCGGCAGCGGTAGCGGCGGCGCGAGCTCTTCTTCGGCCTTCATGCGCAATCTCACGTTCGACATCGAAGCGCACAGTAGTCCCGGCGCGCGCATCGAATGGACTTCCGCTCAAGTGGAAATCGATAGCGACCTGCACTTGCGCGGGACCTGGGACCGGCCGATTATTCTGGGACACATCCATTTGCTCGGCGGCCAGATGTCCTTCCGCGGAAATAATTTTACGCTCACCCGCGGCGATATTAATTTCGCCAATCCGTTTCAGCTGGATCCGGAACTGAACATCGAGGCCACGTCGACGATCAGCCAGTACGCGGTGACCATAAATTTTTCTGGCCGGGCCAGCAAACTTTCGCTGAGTTATCGATCCGATCCGCCACTGCCGGATACCGACATCGTCGCGCTGCTGGCCCTGGGCACCACCGGCCAGGAGAGCAATTTCCGCACAACCGGAACCGGCGGCAACAACTACGGAGCGACCGCGCTGCTTTCGGAGGCAATTTCCACCGGACTCGGCGGTCGCATCGAACATCTTTTCGGCATCAGCCATTTTCGCGTCGATCCGTTCTTGGCCGGAACCGCTACCGAATCGAACGCTTCCGCGCGCGTGACCATCGAGCAGCAGGTCACCCGCGATTTGACGATCACTTATTCGTCTAACGCCGCTTCCGATCAGCAGCAGCTCATTCAGGTCGAATACCACGTGAAGCGTGATCTCTCGATCGTGTTTTTGCGGGATGTGAATGGCACTTACGGTCTCGACGTGAAATTCGTGAAACACTTCCACTAGAAATCGCGTGGCGGCCTATCCGTGCATCAGGAATAAATGTTCCGGGGCGAGGCGCATGTGCCACGGAAACGGCACATCGCGAAACCGCTGCCATTTTTCCTTGAAGACTTCCGCCTGCAGCGAACCGTGGTTCGCGGTGTCGCTGCGCGATTCGAGCGTCAGAAACAGCGTCACGCGAAAAGGCGTTTCCGAGGATTGCGTGTAGCGGCATGGAAAGACATTTTCTTGGCCGGCGCCCGTGGCACCTGCTTCGACGAAATCCAGATGATGCGCCCGAATTCCGATGAACTTCGGTGGGCCGTTCTTGATCTCGGGGATCCGCAAACGGCATCCCCAATCCAGCGCGTCAACTGTGCCGTCACCATTCATCGCAGCGCGCGAAATATTCTTGCAGCCGGTCAGCCGCGCGACTTCGCTCGTCGCTGGCCGCTGGAAAATTTCTTCTTTCGCGCCGGACGCGACGATCCTTCCCCGCGAAAGCACCAGCAAATTCTCGCCTAGACGGTAGGCTTCTTCGATGTTGTGCGTCACCAGCAGAGTGGGACGCTGGTAGGTGGCGAACGTTTCCTGCAATTGCGTTTCGACTTGGGACCGCAAATGCGTATCGAGGGCGGACAGTGGCTCATCGAGCAGCAACGCCTGCGGCTCAATCGCCAAGGCACGCGCCAAGGCCACGCGTTGCTGTTCGCCGCCGGATAATTCCCGCGGATACCGTGCTTGCAGGCCGCCCAAATGCAGGCGCTCCACCAGCGATTTTAGGTTGCCGCCGCGTGTGGAAGCCGCTGAGTCCTCTACAATTCCGAAAGCCACGTTCTCCGCAACCGTGCGATGCGGGAACAAAGCGTAATTCTGAAACAACATCCCGACGCGCCGTTCGCGCGCCGGCATCGCGATTCGCTTTTCCGAATCGAACAGCACGCGGTCGTTCAACACGATGCGGCCACGATCTGGATTTTCGATTCCGGCGATGCAGCGCAGCAGCATCGACTTGCCCGCGCCCGACGCACCCAGAATGCTCAGAGGAGCTTGCGCTGCGCAAAAAGCGAGCGATAACGTGAAATCCGCCAACCGCTTCTCGAACTGCACCTCGAGCGTCATCAGCGGTAGCCCAGCCCCGAACGCAGCGGCCCGCGGCCGCGCGTCCAGATATAAAGTCCCGCCAGCAGCGCCAGCGAAATCGTCACATCCACGCCGCACCATAGCACCGCCCGCTGCATCTCGTCCGCTTCTACCGCGATATAAATCGCGATCGGAATCGTTTCCGTTTTTCCGGGAATGTTTCCGGCGATCATCAGCGTCGCGCCGAATTCTCCGAGCGCGCGCGCGAACGAAAGGATAGTCCCGGCCAGGATTCCCGGCCAGGCCAGCGGCAGCGCCACTTCCCGGAAGACGCGCCATTCTGAGGCGCCCAGCGTGCGCGCGGCCTGTAGCAGGTTCGCATCTACCTGTTCCAGCGCCGCGCACGAGGTCAGGTACATCAGCGGAAACGCCACAACCGTGGCGGCAATCACCGTGGCCGGCCAGGAAAAGACGATCGTTTCGCCGAATTGCAGCAAGAATTTACCGACGGGTCCGTTGCGGCCGAAAATCAGCAGAAGTAAAAAGCCAACTACGGTGGGAGGGAGCACCAGTGGCAGCAGAAAAATCCCGTCGACCAGCGCCGCGCCGGGCCCGGCGCGCCGTTCCCGCCACGCGGCCGCAGCCAGGCCCAGAAAGAAGGTAAATACAGTCGCGGCGACGCTCGTCGCCAGCGAAATCCACAGGGGAGACCAGTCCATCGCGAGGGATTGTACTTCGATCAGTTCGTTACGGCTTGCTTTTCAACCGCCGCGAAGCCGTGCCGAGAAAAAACATCGCGCGCTTCCGGGCCCGACATGAATTCCAGTAGCATCCGCCCTGCGGCCAGGTTCTTCGCGCCGTTCAGTACCGCTGCCGGATACACGATGGGATCGTGCGAATCCGCCGGCGCCGTGGCCACGATCCGAACCTTCGTCGAACCTTGCGCGTCGCTTTGGTAGACCATGCCCGCGTCGGCGTTTCCGGTTTCGACGTACGTCAGCACCGCGCGCACGTCCTTGGCGTAAACTGCTTTCTTCTCCACCGAAGCTAGCAACCCTAGTTTTTCAAGTGTTTGATGCGCGTACATTCCGGCTGGCACGGTTGCCGGTTCACCCAGCGCCACGATTTTCACGTTGGGATTGGTCAAATCCTGGAAGCTGTGCACGCTGGTATCGGCCACCGGCGTAATCAATACCAGTTGGTTGTCGACGATATTCCGCCGCGTCCCGGCATCGACGAAACCTTTGGCTTGCAATTGATCCATCTGCTTTTCGGCTGCGGAAAAAAATATGTCCACCGGAGCGCCCTGCTCGATCTGCCTTTGCAGCGTTCCCGACGCGCCGTAATTGAATGTGACTTTCGTGCCTGGATGGGACTTCTCGAATACCGTCCCAATCTCATCCAGCGAATCCTTCAGGCTGATCGCGGCCGAAACGGTAATCTCCGTTTTGTCTTGCGCGTACGCGAAACTCCACGGAAATGCTGCGAAGCAGGCCAAAAAACAAAAAAGGAGACCCGCTACCGCGAGTCTCCTTGGATAGAGGGCCGTTTTCATCCGCCCGATCATATCCGCCAGCTTACCGCTGCGGCGGAGAGATTGTCGATGGCGGATTTCCTGAGAGCGTTGCCGCTGCGGGCGGCGCGCCGACAGACGGCGTTGCTCCGCTCGTCGGTGCCGAAGGATCGGCCGGCAACATTTGCTTCAGTTGCGGATATTCGTCGGACATTCCGCGCAGCGTGGCCATCGCCGCCTTCTGATCGATTAAAATTCCGGCTTGCTGCAGTTCCGCATTCACCTGCGGCATGGCTTTCACCACGCGCATGCCCAGCGGGGATTCGTAGAATTTCACCAGGCCTTGAATATCTTCCATCGAGAAATTCTTGGCGTAGACCGGGACCATCGCGTCGGTCACCGCGCTCGAAGGCGCCGCGGCGTTGAACTTCTGCGAAAACGCTTCCATGAACTTGGGCAGCTGGTCCTGCGCAATGGCGCGGCCCATCACGTCGTGAACTTGACGCGTGATTCCGGCGTTGATGTTGTCGCCCATTTTGGAAGTTTCGGTGATGTCCATCAGGTGCCGGATCGCGGCGTCTTTCGCCGGGTCTAGTTTCTCTGTGGGTTTCTCCGCGGCCGCCGGTGCGGCGGCATGTTGTGCGGGCGCAGGTGCCGGCGTGCCGGGCTGCAGTTGGGCCATGGTCGGAGTGGCGGTGCATAAAATTGCGGTGATCAGGGCCGTGCGTAGCTTCATCGAAAATCTCCTGTTTTTGGTCTGGGCTACTCGCTGGTTGCGGCCCTCACAAATGAACCTAAGAATCCTATCGAACGCGAGCAGTAGATGCAATTGACCCGCGGCCATTCGAAGTCGCCGGGATGCTGGCGGGGCAAGTGGCAAGCGCGCGCCCTGTGTGATACGTTTTTCTCGTGCTGTCCATTCACCCGCAATCCGCCGCGCCTCTCGCATGAGCGGCAATTCCGGTTCGCTGCTGAAAGAAACCACCCAGTTCGAAGCGCAACGCCGCGAAATGGTTGCGCAACAGCTGCGCGCTCACGGCGTGCGTTCCGAGCGCGTGCTCTCCGCCATGTGCGCGGTGCCGCGGCACGAATTCGTCCCGTCGCACCAGCTCGCGTCCGCATATTCCGATCAGGCCCTCGCGATTGGTGATGGCCAAACTATTTCGCAGCCCTACGTTGTCGCGGCGATGGCCGAGGCGCTCGGGCTTCAAGGCCATGAACGCGTGCTCGAAATCGGCGGCGGCTCCGGCTACCAGGCCGCCGTTCTTTCCCGCCTCGCCCGTGAAGTCATCACGCTGGAACTGTTGCCGCAGCTGGCGGCCGCCGCCCGCGAACGGCTGGCCCGTCTCGGCTTTTCCAACGTGCACGTGGAGCAGGGCGACGGATCGCTCGGCTGGCCGCTTGCCGCGCCTTACGACGCAATCCTGGTCGCCGCCGCGTCGCCGCAAATTCCGCAACCGCTGCTCGGCCAGCTCGTCGAAGGGGGCCGTCTGCTGCTTCCCATGGGCACGATCGACGAACAAAACCTGATCCGCGCGGTTAAACGCGGCGTGAACGCTGTGCCGGAAACCCTATTTGCCTGCCGCTTCGTTCCGTTGCGCGGGCGATACGGCTGGCCCGCCGAATCCCGGCCAACGCCTCAGCCATGAATTCTCCAACCACCAATTCGACCGGTGCGGCGCTGGGGCCTCCCGATCTTTCCGTCATCATTCCGGCCTACAACGAAGAAGCGCGCCTGCCCCGTGGCCTCGCGCGCATCGTCGAATATTTTTCAAACCTGCGCGCGCCATTTTCGATCGATCGGGTCGAAATCCTGGTGGTCGACGACGGCTCGACCGATGCGACGCCGCGCATCGCGGAAGAATTCGCGCGCAGCAATTCTTCCGTCCGCCTGGTTTCCAATGGCGAGAATCGCGGCAAAGGCTACAGCGTGCGCCACGGCATGCTCGAAG
Source organism: Candidatus Acidiferrales bacterium (assembly GCA_036401315.1). Taxonomy (GTDB): domain Bacteria; phylum Acidobacteriota; class Terriglobia; order Acidiferrales; family UBA7541; genus Palsa-295. Next base: position 69,540 of record DASWVE010000160.1, on the reverse strand, counting down.
CCCGGGGCCGCTTGGCGCTCTTCACCGATGCGGACCTTTCCTCGCCCATCGAGGAAATCGAAAAGCTGCTCATCGCCATGGAAATCGGCAACGAAGTCGCCATCGGCTCCCGCGCTCTGGACCGTTCGCTGATCTCCAGCCGCCAGTCCTGGATGCGAGAACAGGCCGGAATTATTTTCAATGGTTTCGTGCGCCTCTTCACTGGTTTGCCGTTTCACGACACTCAATGCGGATTTAAAATCTTTGTGCGAGAACCTTCGCGGGTGGTCTTCGAACAGCAGCGTATTGAAGGTTTTGGATTCGATCCGGAAATTTTATTTCTCGCCCAGCGCCATCGCCTGCGCATCGCCGAAATTCCGGTCCGCTGGGCGCACGATCCCGGCACCAAAGTTCATGTGCTGCGGGATAGCCTGAAGATGTTCGGGGATTTGGTCTATATCCGCTGGAACTGGCTAACCGGGCGCTATCCGAAAGCGGCCGCCGCCGACTCCTCGGCGACCGCTTCGGGGTGTTGATTTTTTCCTGCTCGAATTAGTTTCCGCTGCTCTTCTTCGGGGCCGCCGTCGGCGGCACTAGCTTGTTCAACCGCAGATAAATCGCCGCCATACCATAATGATCGGCAAAGCTGCTGGCCCAGATGATCATCGCTCCGGCTCGCGACACTTTGTGATCGCCGAAAAGCGCCATCTGGTCGCCAAGGTTTGAATCGTCCGCTTTGGCCAACGCCTGCGTGCAGAAGTCGTAGGAAGCCTTCATGGCGGGCGCCAGTTTATCTTTCGGGTCGGTCTCCGCCAGTTTCGGTCCGTCGGGCGCGGTAGTTCCGGAAAGCTTCGAGCACATCAGGTAATTGAAGTTGGTCACATGCACGATCAAATGCCCGAAGGTGATCTGTTCCGGTGTCGGGCTGTAGCTGTATTTGTCCGCCGGCATTTCGTCGGCCGCGGCTTCCATGTTTTTCGCGCTGCGCTCGAGCATCTGCCGGACCATGTTCGAAACCGGATTCGCCTCCGCACTACTCGCAGTCGCAGCGGGTGCCGGGGCCGGCTGTTGCGCTACGGCTACCACCGGCGTCAAGCTCAGCACTAAAATTGCCATACACATTTTCTTCATCGCCTTCCTCCAGAGAAACCAATCAAAGAATCGAAACAAATACCACGGATCAAACCCGCAGCAGCATAGTCCCGCGAAGTAACGCGGGCAAGTCACGCCACTTCGTTGGGCTAAAACTTTGTATTACAAAGTACTTGACAGTCACAACTCAAATGCTAACCTTCGATTATGGCGTTACCCGAACCCCTTCGTCGTCCGGCTCCTCCCGTTTCGATCGACGACCACGCCCGCGATAATCTTCGATTCATCCGCGAAACCATGGAACGTGCCGCGTCCTTCACCGCCGTTCCGGGCTGGGGTGGCGTCGCCATGGGTATCACGGCGCTAGGCGCTGCGGCGATCGCAGCGCGGCAGACTTCGCCTTCAGCGTGGCTGCTCACCTGGATTGCTGAAGCTTTCGTGGCCATCGGCATCGCCTGCTGGACCACTTATTCCAAAGCACGCCTCGCCGGCACGCCGCTGGTCACCGGACCCGCGCGCCGTTTCGCTTACAGTTTCGCGCCGCCGCTTTTCGTCGGCGGCTTGCTGACCATTCTGCATTTGCGCACGCATGAGATCGGCATCATTCCGGGTCAGTGGCTGATGCTCTATGGCGCGGGCGTCGTCACCGGCGGGGCCTTTTCGATCCGCATCGTTCCGCTGATGGGTTTGTGTTTCATGGTGCTGGGCGCGGTAGCGCTGTTTTCTCCCTGGACCTGGCAAAACGCTTTCCTGGCCGCGGGCTTCGGCGCGTTACACATAATTTTTGGAGCAGTCATTGCGAGGAAATATGGCGGCTAAATCAGGAGCGTATCGTACTGGTGAAGGCGAGCGCGAAGAACGTGCCAAGCGCAGCACCACGCACGTGGCTGAATCGAGCGCCACGAATCTCGACCGGCTGATTCACGAGCGCACGCGCCTGGCGATCGTCAGCGCCCTGGCAGTCAACAAATCGTTGACCTTCAGCGAACTCAAGCAGCTATTGCGCGCCACCGACGGCAACCTGAGCGTGCACGCGCGCAAGCTCGAGGATGCGGGCTACGTTTCCTGCTCGAAATCGTTCGACGGCCGCATGCCAAAAACGGAATACGCCCTGAGCGCCGCCGGTCGCCGCGCTCTGGAAAAATATCTCAGCCACATGGAAGCATTGATCCACGCAACGCGGGAAAAATAAACTTCATATATTTTTTGCGGGATGACTCTATGAACAAAAGTACTTTGGAAGTGGTCCCTCAATCGCAACTGCATGTCGCCATTCTTCTCGATGGGAACGGCCGCTGGGCTTCCGCGCACGGGTTAAAACGTTCCGAAGGCCACCGCGCCGGAGTCGAAGCCGTTCGGCGCGTGGTTCGCGCCGCGCCCGGGCTCGGTGTCGGCACTCTGACCCTGTACGCATTTTCTTCCGACAATTGGGGCCGCCCGCTCAGCGAAGTCGGCGCCCTGCTGCAACTGCTCGAAGAATATTTTCGCGCTGAAGCCGGCCGCTGTGCTGCCGAAGGTGTTCGCCTGCGCGTGATCGGCCGCCGCGATCGAATCCCGCCGTCACTCGCTGCCGCCATCGAAGCCGCCGAATGTCTGACCGCGCATTGCCGCGGCTTGCAACTCCGCATCGCCGTCGATTATTCCTCGCGCGACGCGATTCTGCGGGCGGCCTGCTGGATGATGTCCAGCGTCGAAGTTTCCGAGCGCGAATTCGCCAGGCGCCTCGGCGAAGTTACCCACGCGCCTGGCCCGGCTCTCGACGTAGATCTGCTGATTCGCACCGGCGGTGATCGCCGCCTCAGCGACTTCATGTTATGGGAATGTGCCTACGCCGAGCTGTTCTTCACCCCGCGCATGTGGCCCGATTTCGGCGCCACAGATCTCGCCCAGGCCCTCGAAGACTTTCAAGGCCGCGAACGGCGTTTCGGCTTGCTACCCGAAGCCGCCGCCAGCTAACCGCTGCGGCGCTTTCGATCCATTTCAAACGCCCGCCGGATCACGCGCTTCGCGATCGCAGTAATTGCATATTTCTCCAGTTCGTCCTCTCGCGCCCAAGCTACGTCGGTCACATCGCTCGCCGCCCGGGCCTCGCCGCTAATCCGCTCACAAAGATAATCCAGAATCACGAAGTGATACCGCGGCCGTCCGCCCTCGCCTGGAATGATGCGCTCAAAGACCTCGATCAGTTCGCCGACCCGCACGGCCAGTCCGGTTTCCTCCGCCAATTCCCGCCGCACGCCTTCCTCGATCGCCTCGCCCAGTTCCAGCATTCCGCCGGGAATCGACCACTGGCCTTCCAGCGGGGCGCTCCCGCGCTTGATCAGCAGCGTCCGCCCTTGCTCAATCACCACTCCGCCCACGCCCACGAGCGGCCGCTCCGGATATTCCCGCTGGCTCACGCGCTCTCCCGTCACTACTTCACTACCACGCCGCGAATCCCAAAAATCCCGTTGCGCGAAAGCTGCACACTCGCGGTATATAATAGCCCTCGATCAGTCCTACTCCCAGGAAGGAGAGAACCACCGTGACCCGATGTCCTAAATGCGACACCGAACTTGACCTCGACGAAGACGAAGTGGAAGAGGGAGAAATCGTCAGTTGCACCGAATGTGACGCCGAGCTCGAAGTCACTCAGACCCATCCCATCCATCTCATCGTGATCTCCGACGATGAGGATGAGGACGATGACGACGAAGATGACTCGGTCGTCGGGAAAGAAGTCGAAGAAGACGATGAAGACGACGAGGACGAAGAAGTAGACAACGAGAAGGAAGAGGACGAGGAATAGCCCGTCCCGCTACGTCCCGATCGTCCGCCGAGGGATCCGGCGGACAGGAATAGCGACGCGCGCATTCATTCGTCGCGCGTGCCGGAAAACAGGAGACCATGAAAACGCTGCGCCCGCTCTGGATTTTCTTTTTGTTGGTTCTTGTTTTTCCCGCGGCCGGGCCGTCGCGCGCCCAGGAACAGACCAAGGAACAAAAGCGCGCCGAAGCCCAGTTGCGCGTGCTGCATGGCAGCGTGATCGATAAGGACGAAAATCCTATCGCTACCAGCGTGGTGTATCTGAAGAACGTCAAATCCCAGGCGGTGAAAACTTACATCGCCGACGATTCCGGGAATTACCGTTTCAGCGGCCTCGATCCCAACGTCGATTACGAAATTCACGCCGAGCATAACGACCTGACTTCATCGGTCCGCACGATTTCCAGTTTCGACAGTCGCCGCGACATCGAAGTCACACTGAAGCTATCCAAGAAGAAAGCTGCGAACTAGCGTGTAAAGTTCGCGAAAATCGCGCGCGAATTATTTACCCGCGATGATCCGCACCGCACCGGGCATCACTTTGAATTCCGCGGGGGACTCGCCCAGGTCCTCTCCATCGCCGTGCAGCCGCGCCACGCGGTCGGTCTGCATCGAAATTTTCCGGCAGCGAAAGCGCTGCAGTTCAGGAAAGCTGCGCAGGTCGCCCGAAGTCAGCACGATCGGAATCGCTTTCAATAGTCGCCGTAAACGGATTGCCCCGACCAGCACGATGTCCAGCCACCCGTCGTCCATCTCCGCTTCCGCCGCGATATGTAATCCCGAGCCATAGCTGTTTCCATTAGCCACCGCCGCAAACAGAACTTCGCCGCTCCAGGGCAAGCCATCGATTTGCGCCGAAAGCTTCCACAGCTTTCCGCCAAAATACGCCTGCATCATTCCCGCCAAATAGCGCGACGTTCCCGGCCAGGACTTGAATCGCGTATTCGCCAGATACGCTGCCTCCGCGTCCATTCCCAGTCCGCCGGCGCCGATAAAATGCGCGGTCAGTCCGCCGCCCGAACGCACCCGCACCACGTCCACCGCGCGCGGCGCGCCGCGCAAAAAGGCCTTCGCTGCTTCGACCGGATGATTGGGAATGCCCAGCGCTCGCGCGATGTCGTTCCCGTTTCCCGCCGGGAAGAATCCCACCACCACGTCTTTACCGATCACGCCTTCGATCAAATGGTGCAGCGCGCCATCGCCTCCCAGCGCCGCCACATAACGGAATCCTTCGGCCGCGGCGCGCGCCGCGAGCTCGTGGATATCGTCCGTGCTGCGCGAATGCACGAATTTCGCCGAGCGCCCCGCTGCGGCCAATGTTGCCGCGACCGCAGGCTCCGCCCGCGCTGCGCGTCCGCCGCCGGATGCCGGATTCACCACCACAAAGATGTCGGGATTGGTTTCCATGCCGCAGCGCCGTGCAGGCCGGGCAAAACGCTAATCGAACATCAGCTCATCGATGTAGCACCACTTCCACGCTTCGCCGGGCTCGATCGATCGCATGATCGGGTGCTTGGTCCCATGAAAATGTTTCGTCGCGTGTTTGTTCTTCGAAGAATCGCAGCACCCCACGTGCCCGCATTCCAGGCACATGCGCAGATGTACCCAGGTGTCGCCCATTTTCAGGCACTCCTCGCATCCCTTCGCACTCGGCTTCACGTTCCTGATCTCATTCAAGTGTGTGCAAATGTCGGCCATGATGCCTCCCGTATAATTCCGTTCGGCCTAGACTGTTCCAACTTCCGTTTTCCGTCAACCGTCGGCAGGCCCCGCAGCGGTTGAAGAACGAGGCGCGAAGTGGCATCCTACGTGGCGTTCTGAATCGAAGGAGCGACCGGTGTTCGCACCGTCCACCAAACTGGCTTTGGCGTCCTCGGTTTTCTGCACCGCGTTGCTTTTCCCGCACTTAGCGGGCGCTCAGTCCAAACCTTCCGAGCCCCAATGGGGCTACGCCGGAGCCGACGGCCCGGACCACTGGGGCGACCTCGATTCCAGTTTCGCTGCCTGCAAGGCCGGCACCCGCCAATCGCCGATCGACATTAAGGACGCAACGGAATCGCCGGACCTGGCTCCGATCCGCTTTGACTATAAATTGTCGCCGCTGAAAATCGTCAACAACGGCCAGACCATTCGCGTCGATTACGAAGTGGGCAGCGGTATCGTCGTAAACGGCATTTCTTTCCCGCTCACCCAGTTTCATTTTCACCATCGCAGCGAAACTGAAATCGACGGCCAGAAATTCGATATGGAGCTGCATCTGGTCCACCAGGACCCCGCCGCGGGACGCATTGCCGTGGTCGCCATCCTGATCAAGAGCGGCGCGGAAAACGCGCTACTACGCGATCTGCTAAGCCACGCGCCCTCCAAAGTTGGCGAAGAAGTAGAAAAGAAAAAGGTGGTCATCAATGCCGCCGGGTTTCTGCCCGCCGACCAGAATTACTACGTCTTCGACGGCTCGCTCACCACGCCGCCCTGCTCCGAAGGCGTAAGGTGGTACGTCTTGAAGCAGCCCATCGAAGCCTCGCCGTGGCAGATCGCCGCTTTCGCCAAGCTCTATCCGAATAACGCCCGCCCCGTCGAGCCGCTCAACGGCCGCACGCTACTTCAAAGTGATTTCCACAAATAAATTATGAATGTCCTAAACGGCACCAAAATTTCTTTCGATGCCGGGGCGCCTACCGCCTCCATCGAGCTAATGCTCACCAAACCGCAGCCCGATTACGATTTGCTCGAGGTTGAAGCGCCCATCCCTCGCGACGTCGATCCCATGCTCGCTTCGCAAGGCTTCCTCGACTTGCTCGATGAAGTTCGCGCGCTGCTCCATCGCGATGCCGCCGCGCACAAACTCGAAGTCGTCCAACTCACCGGCGCCATCTCCCACGACGGCGGCATTCACCGCCCCGGCATCTGGATCGTCTTGCGCGAAAAAGGCCAGATGAAGGAAATGTCTCCGCAGGCCCGCGAAGCCGTCTCGCGCATCGCCGAAAATATTCGCTGCACGTTTTTTCTTTCTTGATCGTTGCCACAAAATAAAAAGGCGGCCCATCGACTGGGCCGCCTAGTTTCGTCCACGCAAGTTCCACCCGCGGTTTCTATCTTCTGTTTTCCCTTTCTGCTGCTTACTTTCCGCTTTCCTCAATCTCCACCGATGCCCGCGTCGTCTCCCAATCCATGCGCAACGTGCACCTGCTTCCGTTCTTATCCAGAGCAATCGTGAAATCCTCCACCGCTAAAGGCAGCGTCGCCACCTTCATCGGAATTCGCGCCAGCTCCGTAGCTTCGCCGGTATACGGCGTGCCCCACTCACCGGTTTTCTTGTTAATGACCAGCGTCCATTTGTCCGCCTCCGGAATCGCAAAGAGCGTGTAGCTGCCGGCAGGAACCAATTTCCCGCCCACGGTCAAATCCGTATTGATCACGAACGTGGTTGCTTCGTTGGCTCCTGCGCGCCACACCTGCCCGTACGGCACGATTCCGCCGAAAATCTTCCGGCCCTTCATCCGCGGGCTGGAATAGTCCACGATCACCGTCTTGCCATCGGGGAATTGAAATTCCGCGTGCGCGGCCGGACTCGTTCGCTTCGATTTATCCACCGGTGGTTTCGCTCCGCCCATTTCTTGCGCCTGCACCATTCCCGCACTCAACAAAATCAGTCCGCAAATCGCTATCAACTTCCACATAAATGCCTCCTAGTTTCCGTCGTAAAATCCGCCTTCCAACGCGAACTATGGTACTCGCCTTTCCGCTGCCCGCACGGCGAGAAGTCTGCCCGGAAGGGATCGCGCAATTGCCGTGCGATCAGCAGTGATTCATTTTGAGACGCTGTCCGCCGTCCCGTTCCGATCTTGCTCATTCCATGGCGGTTGCAATCGCCATTTCGTACCAATAACTCATTCGCGGAACGCCTTTCGGTATTACAGAAGTATTACAAAATCGCCCGCGCGCCGCTGCTACTCTGGGTTGGCTGAGCCACCATAGTCACCCGACTGAGGCCATTACATGAGCACGATGGAAACGACCACCAGCCAGATGAACGCCGCGACGCAGGAAGCTCCCGTCCGCGTCATTCCCGCTCTGGAAGTTTTGAAAAAGAAGCAGGCGGAGAAGACCGAAGTGAACTGGGTGACGGCCATCTTCATGGGGATTTTTCATGTCGGCGCCATCGCCGCACTGTTTTTCTTTTCTTGGAAAGCGCTGATCGTCGCCACCGTTTTGTGGTGGGTCGCGACCAGCCTCGGGATCGGCATGTGCTATCACCGCCTGCTCACCCATCGCGGCTATAAAGTTCCGCGCTGGCTCGAATACACGCTCACCGTTTTCGCCACGCTGGCTCTGGAAGGCGGCCCGATTTTCTGGGTGGCCACGCACCGCATTCATCATAAATATTCAGACAAGGACGGCGACCCGCACTCTCCCGTCGACGGCACCTGGTGGTCGCACATGGGCTGGATTCTCACCGGCAAATCTATGCACCACGACACCTCGACTCTTTCGCGCTACGTTCCGGACCTGGCGCAAGACAAGTTCTATGTGTGGATCACCAAATATCATTACGTTCCGATGATCGTGGTTGGTCTGGCGCTGCTCGCTTGGGGCGGTATTCCGCTGGTTCTCTGGGGTATTTTCCTGCGCACCGTGGTCGGCCTGCACGCGACTTGGCTGGTGAATTCTGCTACTCATTCCTGGGGCTCGCGACGTTTTCAGACCCGCGATCTTTCCACCAATAGCTGGTGGGTGGCGCTGCTCACGTGGGGCGAAGGCTGGCACAACAATCATCACGCGCATCCGGTTTCCGCGCGCCACGGGCTGGCTTGGTATGAAGTCGATTGCAACTGGTACGTGATTTCCGCGCTGGAGAAAATCGGTCTGGCCAAGAAGGTTTACGTCGCCAAGCTTTCGGAGTTGAGACCGGCCGTCGGCTCCATCGTCGGCCGCACCATCACTCCTGAAGCGCAACGCGACCTGGCCGCCGTCGAGCTGTAGTCCTACAAAACAAAACTTGAAGGTAATCCTGAGCCGGCCAAGCGCCGGCTCTTTTTTATTTCGCTCCTTCCCCACCGCGTGTCGAGCCTACGCACCTTGACGCTGCCGCTTCGCGGTACAATCCAGCTAGGTCCCGCAGTGGCAAAAATCACAAGTCGCCGAGGCACCATCGCCTTCTTCGTCGTGCTGGGCTGCTCGCTGGTGGCTCTGGCCGTCGCTCTCAACGTCGGCTGGATCATTCTCAGTTGGCGCGAAGGCGTAAAACTTTTCTTCGGTGTGATTTTCTTCGCTGCCATCATCGCCGGCATGATTCTCAATACCATTTTTCTGGTACGCGAAATTCGCCGCAACGAGCAGCACGATAGCTTCATCAACGCCGTCACCCACGAACTTAAGACGCCCATCACCTCCATCCGCCTGTACCTCGAAACCATGCAGCGCCGCGACGTCGGCGAAGCCCAGCGCCAGCAATTCTTCACCTTGATGCTTTCCGACACCGATCGCCTGCTCGGCACCGTCGAGCAAGTTCTGACCGCCGGCGAAAGCGGTTACAGGCGCGGCAAACGCCATCATCTCCAGCTCGATTTCGAAGCATTGGTCCGCGAATGTATCGAGCTGGCTCGCAATCGCCATCATCTCGAAACCGCCGCGATTACTTTCGAATCCGCAGCCGCCGGTCACGCCGTCGAAGTCGTTGCCGATCCTGACGGCCTGCGCACCGCCGTTTCCAACCTGCTCGATAACGCCATCAAATATTCCGGCGAAAAGGTGGAAATTTCGGTGCGCCTCTCCACTCCCGACGGCCTCGCTCTGCTTAGCGTTACGGACCGCGGTGTGGGCATTCCCGCTGACGAGCTGAAGCGTATTTTCAAACGCTTCTATCGCGTGCCCGGACGCAACAGTTTCAAAATCAAAGGTACCGGCCTCGGCCTGTTCATCGTCCGCGCCGTGGCCAAAGCACATGGCGGCAAAGCGTACGCGGCCAGCGAAGGCGAAGGCCGCGGCACTACCATCACGCTCGAGCTGCCCCGCAAAACCGCATGAGCCGCGTGCTGGTCGTCGAAGACGAAGCGCATCTGGCGAAAGGTTTGCGTTTTAATCTCGAGGCTGAAGGCCACTCCGTCGAAGTCTGCGGCGATGGTGAAACTGCGATCGATAAACTGCTGGTCAGCCGCGAGCCCTTCGACGCCGTGGTTCTCGACGTCATGCTGCCCGGAAAAGACGGCTTCGCCGTGGCCACCGCGCTGCGCAAAGCGAAAAATTATATTCCGGTCCTGATGCTGACCGCGCGCGGCCGCCCGGAAGACGTGCTGCAAGGTTTTGCCGCCGGCGCCGACGATTACCTGCCCAAGCCTTTCCAGTTGCCGATTTTTCTGGCCCGCTTGCAGGGCCTGCTGCGCCGCAGCGAATGGCTCCGCCCCGAAAAATCGGAAGGTAAAAACAGCGCCGTGTCCGAAGCGCCGACGAAGTCCGGGCGCTCCGATACATCTGCCGCCAAAACCGATGGCGCCGCTGCCGCGGACGCCCAAGCCGACGTCTTCCGATTTGACGGCAAAATCATCGACTTCAATAAGCTCGAACTCCACGCCAACGACGCTACCGTGCAGCTCACCCTGATGGAAGCCAAGCTCCTCCGTCACCTAATCCGCAGCAAAGGAAATCCCGTCTCGCGCAAATCCATTCTCGAAGATGTGTGGGGCCTGCACGAAGACACCGACACGCGCGCCATCGACAATTTCATCGTGCGCCTTCGCCGTTACATCGAAAAAGATCCTTCCAAGCCCAAACATCTCACCACCGTCCGCGGCGTCGGCTACCGTTTCATCGCCTAAAATTCCCGTTCAGCATTTCTCAAAACACAAACGCACCGCTTGACGTTTCTCGCGCCGCCACTCAATATTCCGAAGGAATTTATAGAGGGATGAACAATGCCGGAAGGGAAGGGACTGCTGATCGTCTACACCGGGCCGGGGAAAGGTAAAACCACCTGTGCCTTGGGCACCGCATTTCGCGCCGTCGGTCAAGGCCTGCGCGTCATGATGGTGCAGTTCATCAAAGGCTCCTGGCACTACGGCGAACTCGACGCCGCCAAAATGCTTGGCGACGACAAATTTGAAATCCGTCCGATGGGTCGCGGCTTCGTCAAAGTCGGCGGCGCCGATACCGACCCTGAAGATGTAAAAATGTGCGAGCAGGCCTGGGAATTCGGCCGCGAGCAGATTTACAGCGAAAAATATGATCTGGTCATCCTCGACGAAATCAATTACGTCATCAGCTACAAAATGCTCGACCCCGACCGCGTGGTCGAGGCTCTGGCCGCGCGCCCCGAACGCGTCCACGTCATCTGCACCGGACGCAACGCGCATCCAAAACTAGTGGAAGCCGCCGACCTCGTCACCGAAATGCGCGAAGTAAAGCACCCCTACGTGAAAGGAATTCTTGCCCAGCGCGGAATCGACTACTAGCCGACAGTTACCCGTCAGGCGCCATCCGCGCGCGGTGCGGATTACGCTTCACCTACTTGCCATGTACACTAGAAAGCTGATACTTCTCCCTTGGCGAGGTTCCGTTTTTACCCATGGCCTGGTTTAAGCGCGATAAAAAACCCATCGAAAATCCCACGCCCGTCGGTGAACGCCGCGTGGTTACCGAAGGCATGTGGATCAAATGCGATTCCTGCCGCGCGATCATCTGGAAAAAAGATCTGGAAGCGAATTGGGAAACCTGCCCAAAGTGTGAATACCATTTCCGCCTCGGCGCGCGGCGCCGCCTCGAATTGCTGCTCGATGAGGAGCTCTATCTGGAACTCGACGCCGAGCTCGCTTCAAATGATCCGCTGGTCTTCACCGATACCAAGCCCTACGCCCAGCGCCTGAAAGACGCGCAGCGCAAGCTCGGCATGAAGGACGCCATCATCTCCGCCGAAGGCCACCTCAACGGCAAGCCGGTCATCTGCTGCTCGATGGAATTCAAATTCATCGGCGGGTCCATGGGCGCCGTGGTCGGCGAAAAAGTCGCCCGCGCCATCGAGCGCTGCATCGAAAAACGGGAATCGCTCATCGTTGTGTCCAGTTCCGGCGGAGCGCGGATGATGGAGGGTACGGTCAGCTTGATGCAGCTCGCCAAAGTTTCCGCGGCTCTGGCCCGCCTCGATGACGCCAAGCTTCCTTTTATCTCGGTGCTCACCGACCCCACCACTGGTGGCGTCACGGCGAGCTACGCGATGCTCGGCGATTTGAATATTGCGGAGCCCGGCGCGCTCATCGGTTTTGCCGGACCGCGCGTCATCGAACAGACCATCCGCCAGAAGCTGCCCGAAGGTTTTCAAACTTCGGAATTTCTACTGGAGCACGGTTTTCTCGACGCCGTTGTTCCGCGTAAGGAACTCAAGCCCTACATCAGCCAAGCCCTCGATTTTTTTGTCGGCTAGCCGTGACGCTCGCGGTGACCCGTTCATGACGTCCCCCGCAACCTACGACCAAGCCATCCACGCCCTTTTTTCGTTGGGCAAGGAACTCGCGTCTCCCCGGCAGCCCGCGCTTAGCGCCGCCCAAGGCGCTCGCGTCCAGAAATTCGGCCTCGAAAATATTTCCGCGCTCGCTGAAGCACTTGGCCGCCCGCACCTCGCTGTCCCCTGCGTCCACATTGCCGGAACCAATGGCAAAGGTTCCACGGCCGCTATGCTCGAATCCATCCTGCGTGCCGCCGGGCTGCGCACCGGCCTTTACACGTCGCCGCACCTGGAATCGATTAACGAACGCATTCGATTCGACGGCCAAAATATTTCCGATGAAGATTTCGCCGCCGCCTGGAGCACGGTTCACTCCGCCATCGAATCACTGCTCGCCGCTGGAAAACTTGCCGCCCATCCGACTTTTTTTGAATGCATCACGGCCATGGCCTTTGTAGCTTTCGCGTCCCATAAAGTCGACTTCGCCATTTACGAAGTCGGGCTCGGCGGCCGATTCGACGCCACCAACATCGTCCAGCCGGCCATCGCCGTCATCACCGCCATCGATTTTGACCACGAAAATTTTCTCGGCAACTCCATCGAACTGATCGCTAGTGAAAAGGCCGGAATCATCAAACGCGGTACCCCCGTCATCAGCGCCGCCCAGCGCCCTGAAGCCCAAGCCGTAATCCGCGAGCAGTGCGCCAAAATGAACGCGCGCCTCGTAGAAACCGATTCCGCCTATCGTGTCCAGGACCTGCAAGATCGCGACGGCCTATACAGCGCCAACACGATCGCGGCGGATCCGCAGCATCCGCGAACATTAAAGCTCGCACCGCATCTTCCCGGCGAATTCCAAATCCGCAACGCCCTCACGGCCGTCGCGGCAGCTTCGCTCCTCACGCGGCGCGGTCTCGCCATCGATTCCGCCGCCATCGAACGCGGCATCGCGACCGCCCGTTGGCCCGGCCGCCTTGAACGCCTGGCTGAAAATCCCGCGCTCTACGTCGACGGCACGCACAACCCATCCGGCGCTCGCGAGCTGGAAAAATTCTGGCGCGACAATTTCCGCGGTCGCAAAATCTTCCTCGTTTACGGCGCTATGCGCGATAAAGCCGTCGACGAAATCGCCGGCTCGCTCTTTCCGCACGCCGATACCGTCATCCTCACCGAGCCGCGCCAGCCTCGCGCCATCTCCGCCACGCTGCTTAACGAAATGACGGGCCACCTCGCGCAAAAAATCGAAATCGTTCCCGATCCCGCTGCCGCTCTCGAACGCGCCATAGCCCTCGCCGGTCCAGAAGACGCCGTCTTTGTCACCGGCTCGCTCTATCTCGTCGGCGATCTGCTCTCCTATTGGCATCGCACTCGTCCGGCCGTGGTACCCAAACAGTCCTGGCCTTAAAACGTACGCAAAAATCCAAACCACTCGCCGTTTCGTCGCATTTTCTCCGCAGTTGCCCGCCTCCCAGCCGAATGGTAGGATGGGCCTTCCATGACCGCCGAAACCAGCCCCAAGGTGCGCGTTGGCGTCCCGTATCGCACTCGAAAAGAAGAACTTAAGAACGAGCGCGAGTCCTACGATAAATACCTCGCTGCTGCGCGCGCCGCTGGCGCCGAAACGGTTGAAATCTCCCTGGGCCTCAGTGCCGCCGAACTGAGCCAAAAAATCCGCGATCTGGACGCTTTCATTCTTCCCGGCAGCCCCGCCGACGTTCATCCATCCTTATTCAAGGCCGTGGTCCACCCGAACTGCTCGATTTCCGATCCTTGCCGCGAATCCACCGATTTCGGCATCCTGGCCCATGCTTTTCAGCAGCAGAAACCGGTCCTCGCGATTTGCTACGGTACCCAAAGCCTGAACGTTTTTCTCGGCGGGACCCTGGTCCAAGACATTCCCGCCGAAATCGCCACCCAGATTCCGCATCCGTGGACCGGACACGCCGGACCCGAGCCGCACCACCAGATCCAACTTGAACCGAATTCGCGCCTCGCCCAGCGCGCCGGCTCGAGCGAAATTCGCGTCAACAGTTCGCATCACCAATCCGTGCTCACGCCCGGAAAAAATCTGCGCATCGTCGCGCATGCGCCTGATGGCGTGGTTGAAGCCGTCGAATGGACCGGCGATTCCAACTGGGTCACCGGCGTGCAATGGCATCCGGAGCGCATGGCGCCCACCGATCTTTTTTCGCAGTCGCTTTTCGCTGAATTCGTATCGGCAGCAAAGAAGTCCGCCGTTCATTCGTAGCGCCAGAAATAAAAACGAATCGTTGTATTCATTTTCCAAATTATTCGATTTCTTCTTGGGGGAAACATGATCTCGCTCGCAGGCAAGGCCGCTCTGATCACCGGCGGTTCGCGGGGTATCGGAGCCGCCACCGTCAAGCTTTTCGCCCAGGCCGGCGCTGACGTGGTTTTTAATTACAATCGCAGCAAGGATGCCGCGGCACAGGTAGAGCAGGAAGCCCGCAAGCACGGCACCCGCGTCGAATCCCTGAAAGCCGACCTCGGCAAAATGACCGATGCCAAGAAACTGGTCGACTTCACCCGCGAACGCCTCGGCCGAATCGACATCCTCGTTGCCAACGCCGGCATCTGGAACGAAAAGGACGCACCCATCGATAAGCTCACCGAAAAGGAATGGGACGAAATGGTTCGCGTCAACCTGAAGAGCGTCTACTCCGTCATTCATTACACCGTGCCGCACATGCTCGCGCAGAAAAGCGGCCGCATCGTGGCCATCAGTTCCACCGCCGGTCAGCGCGGCGAAGCCAATCACACCCATTACGGCGCGACCAAAGGCGCCATCATCAGCTTCGTGAAAGGCCTGGCCAGCGAACTAGGCCCGCACAACATCATCGTGAATTGCGTCGCGCCCGGCTGGGTCGATACCGATATGTCTGCTTCCGTGCTGCGTACCAAGGCTGGCTTGAAGGGCGCCTTGGTTCCAATTCCGCTGAAGCGCGTGGGTACCGCCGAAGAAATCGCCGGACCGATCCTTTTCGCCGCTTCCGACCTGGCAACCTTTATCACCGGAGAAGTAATCAACGTTAACGGCGGTTCGGTACTGTGCGGCTAAAGGTCTTCCGGAGTTTCGACATTTTCACCAGCTCAGTTAAGGCGCACGTCGTGGGAGTCGCGATTGTCTTCGCGCTCGCATTTCTCCTCGTGCCGTCGCGCGTCTCCGCCCAAGATGACATCCTTACTCCCGACCAAAGCTCCGCCAAGGCCCAGAAAATCTTGCAGCAGGCCATCGCCGGCCTCGGCGGCCCGGCCTACCTGAACGTCAAAGACATCACCCTCGAAGCGCACTTCAGCCAGTTCGACCATGGCGGCGAATCTCGGGGAACCATAAAAATTCTCGACATCGCCATTCCCCCCGATAAAGACCGGACTGAGAACCTGCCCAAACGCAACATCATCGAAGTTCGCGACGGCAACAAGGGCTGGAGCCTCGACCGCGGTGGCGTCTCCGAAGCCACCGTCACCGATATCGCCACCAGCCAAGAAGACAACGCCAAGGACATCGACAATATCCTGCGCAACCGCATTCACGAAAAAGGCATGATCTTCCGCTACGGCGGGCTGGATGTGGTCGATTACACGGAGTGTGATTGGGTCGAGCTGGTCGATAGCGACAATCGCACCTTCCGCATCGCCATCGCCCGCAGCAGCCATTTGCCGATTCGGAAGGTGGTCGACACGCGCGATGCCAATACCCGCATGCGCACTGAGGAAACCGAGTTCTACTCGAACTACCATCCCATCGATGGCATTCAGTCGCCCTTCCAGATCACCCGTGAACGCAACGGCCAGAAAATTTATCAGGCCTTCATCGATAAATACGAATACAACACCGGAGTCTCGCCTTCGCTTTTCACCAAGGAATCCCTCGACGAACGCTGGGAAAAAGTCGGCAAGAAAGAAAAGCCTTCCAAGCAGAAACCGGCTGACAAGAACAACGACAAGAATTAAGTCTGCGCTATAGCCTGAAAAGGGGTTAGAAATTCGGGCGCCGAATCCCGTCACTCGCTTGGCCCAGCGCCGCGATCACGAAAGCTCCACCTGCCATCGCTAACGCATTGAATGCGCTGGTCCACTCCGCCCCGGTGTGTGGCGCAGCAAACGCGCGCGGCAGGTGCAAAATAAATACCCAGCTGAAAAACATCAGCCCCAACAGCAGCGCGCCCGCGCGCATTCCCACGCCGGTCAAAATCGCCAGCGCCCCCGCGCACAACGCGATTCCCACGAAGTAGGCAAAGAACAGATGCCCCGGAATCCAACTTGGCACCAACGCGGCCACGAACGGCGCATACATGAAATGCTGAGTCGCGAAGCCAATCAGTGGTACGGTGTACAGCGCCCGGCCGGGTTTCACTCCCAGCCCTCCGCCAATCACCAAGGCCGCTCCAGCAATTCCCAGCAGTTCGAACAGCGCGCCCCACGGATTCGGTTTGTGTAGGTCCACAAAAATCAGCGGCAGGCAGACCATCACCGCACGCAGCAGCAGAACTGCTGCCAGCAGCAGGGCCGCCGGTGCATAGGCCTCGGTCATCAATCCCACTCCGGCGACGATCCAGATGACTCCGATTGCCCAGGCCCAGAAATGGCTGGCCACGCTGAAGGGGAATCCGCCTTCCGGAATCGCCGCGGAAGCCAGATGCAGCAGGAGAATCACGCCAAAAGCCAACGCCGCCAGCGCAAAAATATATCGACCGAATTTCGAAACGCCGGCCATGGTCCCTCGCTTGTTCTAGCCCTGGAATTTCACCCTGAGTTCCACTTTGCCTGTTCAGATTGCCGGATGGTCTCTGCGAGTTGCCTGCGAACGTCGCCAGAGGTTTTTCGTGCGCTGGCTGCGCTTTGGCCGATGGTTCGATTTCACTTCCACCGGAGTATAATCATTGGATGTCGATATCGCAGAACAGTGCACAGATGCACGGTACAACGGTTTTGTGCGTGCGCAAGGACAACAAAGTCGTCCTTACCGCCGATGGGCAAGTCACCATGGGCGATGGCGTGGTCAAGCACAACGCCAAAAAGACACGCCGCCTTTATAACGAAAAAATTATCGCGGGCTTTGCCGGCAGCACCGCCGACGCTCTGGCGCTTTTCACCCGTTTTGAAGCCAAGCTTCAGGAATTTCACGGTAATCTCGCGCGCGCTGCGGTTGAACTCGCCAAGGAATGGCGGACTGAGCGCTCCCTGCGCCATCTCGACGCGCTGCTGGTCGTCGCCGACACCAAAGGCACGTTCCTGATTTCCGGCAATGGCGATGTGATCGAGCCCGACGATGGCATTTGCGCCATCGGCTCCGGCGGTTCCTACGCCCTGGCCGCCGCTCGCGCCCTTTCCAAGTTCACCAAGATGAGCGCGAAAGAGATCGCCTCTGAGGCCATGCGCATCGCCAGCGAAATCTGCATTTATACCAATTCCAATTTCACGGTCGAGGAACTATGACCGAGAAAACGGAGAAAGAAATGGTCATCTATCTTCCCGGTGGCGAGCAGCGCCCGCCCGAACCCGAACCGCTTCCGTCGTTCGATGAACTCACCCCGCGTGAAATCGTGGTCGAACTCGATAAATATATTGTCGGCCAGAATCTGGCCAAAAAAGCCGTGGCCATCGCCCTGCGCAATCGCGTGCGCCGCCAAAAATTAACACCCGAACTGGCCGAAGACATCCTGCCCAAAAACATTTTGATGATTGGTCCCACCGGAGTAGGCAAAACCGAAATCGCCCGCCGCCTCGCGCGCTTGGCCGGCTGCCCATTTGTCAAAGTCGAAGCCTCGAAATACACCGAAGTCGGCTACGTCGGCCGCGACGTCGAATCCATGGTCCGCGATCTGGTCGAAACTGCCATTGATATGGTCCGCGAAGAAAAACTCGACGAAGTAGCCGAGCGCGCCGAGCAATCCGCGGAAGACCGCTTGCTCGATTTGCTTTTGCCGCCATCTCCACCGCCGATGTCTTCTTCCTCCGCCACAGCTGAAGCCAATCACGCTGCCGACGCGCATCACCGCGAGCAGAACGCCCGCAGCCGCGACAAACTGCGTGCTCAGCTCCGCGAAGGCAAGCTCGACCAGCGCATGGTCGAAGTGGAAGTCCGCGAACGCTCCATGCCCTCCTTCGAAATCATCAGCAATCAGGGCGTGGAGGAAATGGACATCAACGTGAAGGACATGCTTTCCGGCATGTTCGGCCAGCAGAAAAAGAAACGCAAAATGTCTGTCTCGGAAGCTTTCGATTACATGATCCAGGAAGAAGAAAACCGGCTGATCGATATGGATCAGGTCACACGCATCGCCGTCGATCGCGTCGAACAGATGGGCATTCTCTTTATCGACGAAATCGACAAAATCGCTGGCCGCGAATCCGGGCACGGCCCCGATGTGTCGCGCGAAGGCGTGCAGCGCGACATTCTGCCCATCGTCGAGGGCACTACCGTCAATACCCGCTACGGGATGGTCCGCACCGATCACATTTTATTCATCGCTGCCGGCGCGTTTCACACCACTAAGCCTTCGGATTTGATCCCCGAACTCCAGGGACGTTTCCCGATTCGCGTTGAACTCACTTCGCTCTCCGAAGCCGATTTCATTCGCATCCTCACCGAGCCCAAAAACGCGCTGATCAAGCAATATATCGCCCTGCTCGATACTGAACCCTTCAAACTTTCCTTCACCGAAGACGCGATCGCCGCCATCGCTCGTTTCGCCGCCAAAGTGAATGAGCATACCGAAAATATCGGCGCGCGCCGCCTGCACACTATCCTCGAAAAAGTTCTGGAAGAGATTTCCTTCGAGGCCCCGGAGATGAAGAAAAAATCCTTCAAAGTCGACGCGGCCTACGTGCAGAAGCAGCTCGCCAACATCGTCAAGGACCAGGACCTCAGCCGCTACATTCTTTAAACCGGCCGCAGTCTTGAAACTCCAAACTCGCTGGTGCAAACTGCATCTCGCGCCAAATGAGCCCGAACATTATTCAGTCCCCAGAAGTGCCGCGGTGCTGAACACCCGCCGCGCTTTGCCGATTTTCTATTTTCTGCTTTCCATTTTCGCCTTAAGCCTTTCCGCCGGCTGCGGCGCGCCGGGCGAACCTTCCGAACGCAAAGCTCCTACGCCCGTGGCCATCGCCGATCTTGCCGCCGCGCAGCAGGGCGATGCTGTCGTCCTCACCTTCACTCTTCCCAAAGAAAGCGTCGAACACAAAACTCTCAAGAACGTTCCAGCCATCGAAATTTATCGTTTGCTGCAGCCCGCTTCGACGACTCCGATCATCGTTGCAGCCAACGCCGCGCCCACCGGAGAATTGCTCGTCACCATTCCGCCCGAAATGGTCGATCATCTCGCCAGCCGCGGTCGCGTTCGCTATGAAGACGTTCTCACCGCTGCGGATCTTTCGCAGAATCCCGCGGGCAGCCTTGCTTCCTATCTCGTGCGCACGCGTACCTCGCCAAAAAAAGTCTCGGCGAATTCGAATGCCGCCTCACTGGTCGTTCAACCCGCGGCCAATCCCGTCTCCGACCTGAAAGCGGAAGTTACTCGCGAAGCCATCGTGCTCACCTGGACGCCGCCGCAAAAAACTCTGATTGGCGCCACGCCGCCCATCGTCAGCTACAGCATCTATCGCGCGGAATCCGACGCCACACCCGCCGCAACGACCGCATCCCCTGCATCAGCAAATCAAGCGACGCCCGCTGCCACATCCGCAACCGAAGTTCAGCCGCCGCAGTTCATTCACATCGGCGACATAGCCTCGCCGCCGTACCGCGATACCCAAATTCAATTCGGCAAAATCTACGCCTATTCGGTGCGCAGCGTCCTGCAGTACGGTCAGCTCCGCGTCGACTCCGCCGACTCCAACCTCGCCAGCCTCACGCGCCTCGATAATTTCCTGCCCACTTCGCCCGAAGGCCTGGTCGTCGCCCTGATTCCCGCGCAGGATCAATCTCCCGCCTATCTCGATCTTTCCTGGTCCATCAGCCCGGATAACGATATCGCCGGTTACAACATCTATAGAACGGAAGCGGGAACACCCGGCGCAGCCGCGACGCGCACTAAGCTCAACCCGGCATTGTTGCTAACTCCCGCGTTTCGCGATATGAATGTGGCCCCGGGACGCCGTTACCTCTACACCGTCACGGCGGTGAATCGCGCCGGGAATGAAAGTCCGGAAAGCACTGCGGTTCCAGGAACCGTGCCGGATCCAAACGCGCCAGCCGAAAGTCAGCCCTAATGATCGAAACGCCCCATCATCCCAACACGGGTCCAACCCCTACCAGCGCCAGTCCCGCAGGCGCGCCCGCTGCTTCCGTTGAGCAGGCTCTCGGAAAAGTTACCAGCGCCACCATCCGCACCGGCCTCTACACCGGAGCGCTCCTCGTCCTGGTCACCATCATTTCTCTCATCGTCGCCAATCGCCTGCCGTTCCTCGAAAATCGCGCCCTCGAACGCAACGGAGCCTGCTACACCCTTTTCGTTTTGTTCACGCTGATCCCTGTGATCCGCTTCTGGAATGGTCCCACCAAAATGTTTGCTTCCGGTATGTTGGCCTGGTCCATCTTCGTAATCGGTTACGATATTTCCGGAATGTTTTTCACCAACTTATTCCGTGTTCTGCGCACGCCCTTTGAGGCTTTCTTCGAAGGGGCCGTGGTCTACGGCGTCTGCGCCGTCGTAGCGTGGGTCGGCGGCATGGCTTTGCTCGCGCGTCTCGGTCCTATCGCTCCGCGCCGTCGCCGCTCCGATATTTTCCGGGACGAAGAATAGCCTCCACCCTGATGAAACTCTGCCGCTTCCAGCCTCTGGAATTTTCCGCCGCTGCACTCACTCGGGCCGCGCACGAATCGCACCCGCCGGCCCGCGCCGGCATCCTCGAAGGCTCAACTATTTCCGAAATCAGCGGCGAGCTTTGGGATCCGCGCGAACTGACCGGAAAGAAATGGCCGGTGGATCGCGTGAAATTTCTTCCGCCCTCCGTCCCCAGCAAAATCGTCTGCGTCGGCAAAAATTATTTGGACCACGCCAAAGAAATGGGCGGCGAGCCGCCCAAGGTCCCGCTGATTTTTCTCAAGCCGCCGTCCGCGATCATCGCACCAGAAGAACCCATCGTTCTTCCGCCCAGTTCCCAGCGCGTCGATTACGAAGGCGAGCTCGCCATCGTCATTGGCCGCCGTTGCCGTCACCTCGCCGATTCCGAACCCGTCGCTCCTTACGTGCTCGGCTACACCTGCCTCAACGACGTTACCGCCCGCGATCTGCAGAAACTCGACGGCCAGTTCACCCGCGGCAAAGGTTTCGACACCTTTTGCCCCTTCGGTCCGCTGCTCGAAACCCAGCTCGATCCCGCCGGCGTTACGGTGGAAACCTTCCTCAATGGCGTTAAGAAACAATCCGGGCACACCTCTCAATTGATTTTTCCCCTTGATGCTATAATCCGCTTCATCGCTCAGGTCATGACGCTCGAGCCCGGCGACGTCATTGCCACCGGGACGCCTGCGGGTGTTTCAGCGCTCGCACCCGGCGACGTCGTGGAAGTCAGCGTCAGCGGCATCGGCACGCTGCGCAATCCCGTCATCGCTGACGAAAATTAAATAAGTCTTGGCCTGGCGCAAGGGCAACGGTTGAAAGAAATTCTGAAAGACTGGCACGAGTGGCTCCCGCTGGCCGGCATCGCCGTCCTGGCGCTGGTCGCTCTCATCTTCTGGCTTCGCCGCACTCCGAAAAATCCCAATGACGTCGAACGCGACCGCCGCGCCTACCTAAACCGCGTTGGCCGTATCGTCGAGGGCCAAATTCTGGAAATTGCCGAGCACGCTCCCGGCGCCACGCCCGTCGCCGATGTCAAACCGACCGGCCTTTTTCAGAAGCGCCCCGCGGCGACCGCTTCCAATGGCGTGCAAAAGCTCCTGCACTACACCTATTCCATTTCCGGCGTAACCTACGAGACTGCCCAGGACATAACTGGCCTCGATCTCCGTGCGCACCTCAGCCGCCTCGCGGCTGGCCAAACTGCCAGCGTCAAATACGACCCCTCCAACCCGTCCAACTCCATCCTCCTGGCCGACGACTGGTCCGGCCTGCACTAAAATTCAGTTAAGCTTCCCGGCTCGCGCCTGCGTCTAAATTCCTAGCGTTGAACCGCACCCCGTAAAACCTAGCTACCGCTCCGCAGGCGTTTGAGCGGTGATACAATTCGCGCTTTGCGCACTGTTCGCGCCCGATTGTGGAGGACGAATTTGTCACGCTTACGACGCCCACTCCGTTTCGCCAGTTTCATCGCCGTCGTCGCTGCCGCTATCGCTTCGTCCGCGTTCGCCCAGCAAAGCTCATCTCTCTCTGCGTCCGCCGTCGATCCCAGCGTCTACTCCGCGATGCGCTGGCGTCTCATCGGCCCTTACCGCGCTGGACGCGTCTCCGCCGTCGCCGGAATTCCTGGTGACCCGACGACCTATTACATGGGCCTCCCCGGCGGCGGCGTCTGGAAAACCACCGACGCCGGCCGCGTTTGGAATCCGATTTTCGATTCCGAAGATGTCGCCTCCGTCGGCGACGTCGCCGTCGCGCCCTCCAATCCCAACATCGTCATCGTCGGCACCGGCGAACAAACCAACGGCGAAGGTGTTTACCGCTCCACCGACGCCGGAGCTACCTGGACCAACATCGGCCTGAAGGATTCGCGCTACATCAGCACCGTCATCATCGATCCCAAGGATCCCAATATTATTTTGGTTGGCGTGCTGGGTCATCCGATTCTCGGCGTTCTAGGCCCCAGCGAAAATCGCGGCGTATACAAAACCATGGATGGCGGGAAGTCCTGGAAGAAGACTCTCTATCGGGACGATATCGCCGGCGTTTCCAATATAGCCGCCGACACCAACAATCCCAAAATTCTCTACGCTGGAATGTGGAAGCCTTTCGATTTCCATCAGGGTCCTCCCGAAAAGCCAGAGCAGGATTCCTGGATTTACAAATCTACCGACGAAGGCGCCACCTGGAAGCCCGTCTCCGAAGGACTGCCTTCCGATCCTCGCGGACGCCTCGGCCTCGCGGTCGCTCCCGGAACCAAGGGCCAGCGCGTTTTTGCCATAATGGACGAAGGCCTCTACCGCAGCGATGACGGCGGCGCGAACTGGCGCCAGATCACCAAAGATCCGCGCATCAATGGCAATCTCTACATCTGCCGCGTCTACGTCGATCCCAATAACGCCGACACCGTTTACGTTATGCAAACTACCGCCTATCGCTCGACCGATGGCGGCATTAACTTCACGGCCTTCAAGGGAGCGCCCGGCGGCGACGATTACCACGTCCTATGGATCGATCCCACCAATTCAAATCGTCTTTTTCTCGGCGTCGATCAAGGCGCGACCATCAGCGTCGACCACGGAAATTCCTGGAGCACTTGGTTCAATCAGCCCACCGGCCAGTTCTACCACGTCATCACCGACAACCAATTTCCCTACATTTCCTACGCGCCGCAGCAGGATAGCGGCACCGTGGCCGTCCCCAATCGCACCGATTACGGCATCATCACGTACCGCGATTGGTTTTCGGCCGGCGGTTTCGAATTCTGTTATATGGCGCCCGACCCGCTGAATCCGAATATCGTTTATTCCGGCGGCTGGTACGGCAGCGTGGTGCGTTTCGATCGCACCACCGGACAAATCACCCACGTCTTCGTCCGCAGCGCGAAATATCATGTCTCGCAGATGCCACCGCTGGTTTTCTCCCCACAGGATCCGCACACCCTGTATCTCGGCACCCAGTTCGCGATGAAGACCGTCGACAACGGCCTCACTTGGACCGAAATCAGCCCGGACCTGACCGTTTTGCCCGGTGACGAAAAAAAATCCTCTGGCCTGGCCGCCACTCGCGAATCCACCGCTGGACATAGTCCCGAACACGAAACCGTCACCCGTGAAGAAGAAAACGAAGCGATGCACGAAATAGAAGAAGATCGCGAATCCGGCGGGAAAGACGACTTCGAACTCTCCCAGCGCGTGCGTCCCGGCTCGCTCACCGTTCTTTCGCCTTCGCCCGCCAGCGCCTCGATCCTGTGGGCCGGAACTTCGAATGGTCTGATCCAAGCCACCTTCAACGGCGCGAATACCTGGACCAACGTCACGCCCTCTAGTATTCCCAAGGATACGCAGATCATCGCCATCGAACCTTCGCGCTACGATCCCAACGAAGCCTTCGTCGTCTACGAGGCTCGCCTCGATTCGCATCCTTACGTCGCGCGCACCCGCGACGCTGGAAAATCCTGGCAGCTCGTTACCACCGGTCTGCAAGAGGGCTGGGTCGCCCGCATCGTGCGCGAAGATCCTGTCCGCAAGGGTCTGCTTTACGCCGGGACCGAAAATGCGCTCTACGTTTCCTTCGACGATGGCGATCACTGGCAATCTCTGCAGCTGAATTTCCCAGTTTCCGACGTGCGCGATCTGGTCGTTCATGGCAACGACATCGTCGCCGTCACCTACGGCCGCGGCATGTACATCCTTGACGACATTTCTCCGTTGCGTCAGGCCTCCGTCGAAGTCACTACTGCCGGCGCTTACTTGATGAAACCCGCACCCGCCATGCGCATACGCTACGACAACGATCAGGAAACGCCACTCACTCCCGAAACTCCTGCCGCCAAAAACCCACCCGACGGCGCGATTTTTTATTACTACCTCAAATCTCCGCCCTCAGGAGAAATCACGCTCGAAATTCACGACACGCAGGGCAAGGTTGTTCGTCACTTCGATAGCCTCACGCCCAAACCCGACACCACGCCCAAGAACGTTCCGGATTATTGGTTCGCTGCGCTCGCCGGCCTGCCGAAAAATCTCGGCCTCAACCGTTTCGTCTGGGATTTACGCTACGCGCCGCCCGACGCACTGAATTTTAGCTACTACGGCCAGATGCTCGATTACATCGAGTACACCCTTTCCGATCACGCTCTTCCGTACGATACTCCGCGCGAACAGACCCTCGGCCCGCTCGCCGTTCCCGGACAGTACGAAGCCGTGCTGATCGCCAACGGCGCGCTCATTAAGCAGCCGTTCACCGTCACCCTTGATCCTCGCGTACACGTTTCGCAGGCCGACCTCGAGGCCCAGTTGCTGGCCGGTAAGCGCGTCGATTCTGGCCTCGCTGGCAGCGCCAAAACCTTTAATGACGTTATGAATCTCCACAACGCCATCGCCGACCGCCTGAAAACCCTCGGCCCCCTCCCCGGAGACAAGGCGGCCGCCGAAAACGCTAAAGACAAAGATCAGGACGCGCAAGCCTCCAAACTCGCCGGAGCCGCCGCCTCCGCGCCCAATTCCAAATTGCCTTCGCCGACGGTTCAGCCGCCCCCCGCCAGCACGTCCGCCAAAGATTCCGCCGACGCGCTCCAGGCGCTCGACAAGAAGGCGCTCCAGATTCTCGAAGGCGCGCCCGCGGCTCCTGGCGTCGGCCCCATCAATCGCGATCTCGCCCGCGTGCAATTTTTCATTCAGTCCGGCGATGCCGCCCCGAGTTCCACTGCCAAAGCCGCCCTCGATGAATCCTGCAACCAGCTGAACAAAGATATCGCTGCCTGGCGCGATCTCGATTCCCAAGCCGTTTCGGCCACCAACAACATCATTTCAAAATCCAGCCTCGCCGCCTTACCGACCGCGACGGTCATGTCCATCACGGCCATGCCACACGATACGATTTCGGTCGATGCCTGTGCGCCCTAGCTTGAGTTGCGCTTCGCGACGCGCGTGTTCTCGCGCCTGATTCGCATTCTTCCTGCGGTTCATGCTAGGTTGTCTCGTGATTCAAAACGAAAGTCGGAACCAGACCTCCGGCATGAAAACCGGCCCAAGAGGACCAGTTCTAATCGCAACTGTGAACCACGTAAGCGTCGACGCAAACCACACAAAACAAAGCTACGTAGCATTTTCTAATCGCAACAATAATTTTGGTGTTGCGATTAAGGTTGCCGTTCGAAATTTGCCTCCGGCGGCCGCCGAATGAGCGCACATCGCAAGCATCACGACCGTCTGGAAGAGCTGCGCAAACTGAATGCGGAAGCCGAAGCCGGCGGTGGCGCCGAACGCCGAGAACGGGAGCACAAACAAGGCAAGCTCAGTGCACGCGAACGCATCGACTTGCTACTCGATGAAGGCACCTTCGAAGAACTCGACAAATTCGTTCGCCACAGTTCCCACGATTTCGGCATGGAAACCCAGCGGCCGCCGGGCGACGGCTTCATCACCGGATTCGGCCGTATCGATGGCCGCCTGGTTTACGTCTTCGCCCAAGACTTCACCGTTTTCGGAGGGTCTCTTTCCGAGTCGAACGCGCACAAGATCATCAAGATTATGGATCTGGCCATGCGCGCCGGAGTTCCGGTCATCGGCCTCAATGATTCCGGTGGCGCGCGTATTCAAGAAGGCGTGAAATCCCTCGCTGGATACGCCGAAATTTTCCTGCGCAACACTCTAGCCAGCGGAGTGATCCCGCAGATCAGCGCCATCATGGGCCCCTGCGCTGGAGGAGCCGTCTACTCCCCGGCCATCACCGATTTCATTTTCATGACCCGCGACACGTCCTACATGTTCGTCACCGGCCCCGACGTCATTAAAACCGTCACCCACGAAGAAGTCACCAAGCAGGAACTCGGCGGCGCCATGACCCACAACGCCACCAGCGGCGTTGCGCACTTTGTCGCCGTTGACGACGCCGAATGCCTGGCTATGATTCGCGAGCTGTTTCGTTATCTTCCCTCCAATAATCTTGATGACGCGCCCCGCAGGCCCACCACCGATGCCTGGGATCGCATCACGCCCGCGCTCAACGCCATCGTCCCCGAAAATCCGCAGCAACCCTACGACATTAAGGATGTAATTCACGCGCTTGCCGACGACGGCGAATTTTTCGAAGTCCACGAGCACTTCGCCAAAAATATCGTGGTCGGCTTCGCGCATCTGGATGGCCGCAGCGTCGGGATCGTCGCCAACCAGCCTGCGTTTCTCGCCGGCGTGCTGGATATCAACGCTTCGATCAAAGGCGCGCGCTTCGTCCGTTTCTGCGATTGCTTCAATATTCCGCTGCTCACTCTGGAAGACGTTCCCGGGTTTCTTCCCGGCACCCAGCAGGAATTCGGCGGCATCATTCGCAACGGCGCTAAGCTGCTTTACGCCTTCGCCGAAGCCACGGTCCCTAAGGTCACTTTGATCACGCGCAAAGCCTACGGCGGCGCCTACTGCGTTATGTCCTCCAAGCACATTCGCACCGATTACAATTTCGCCTGGCCGACCGCCGAAATTGCCGTGATGGGCCCCGAAGGCGCAGTTAACATTGTCTACAAACGCGAAATCGACCGCGCCCCCGAAGCCGAACGCGAAGCCCTGCGCCGCGAAAAAATCGATGAATTCCGCGACACCTTCGCTAACCCCTATGTCGCCGCGGAAAGCGGTTATATCGATGCCGTCATCGAGCCGGCCCACACCCGCGCCAAAATCATCACCGCCCTGCGCTCGCTCGAAAACAAGCGCGATACCAACCCCCGCAAAAAACACGGGAATATCCCTTTATGACGGGAGTGTTAAAATGGGCCCAGGAAATGCGCCGAACTGGCTTTTCAGGATAGAATTAGATAGGATTTCGTGGTTTTGCTGCCCCCCAAAATATCGCAATAGCCTAGGAGATGTGGATGCCCAAGGTTGGCCAGGAACGGAAGACGCTGCTCGGTTCGCTCGATGCTCTTGTTGAAAAATATCATCTGCTCAAGCACCCCTTTTATCGCGCTTGGACCCAGGGCACGCTTTCCAGGCAAGCGCTCGCGCTATACGCCGAGCAGTATTACCAACACGTTCAAGCTTTCCCGGAAAACCTGAAGGATCTGGCCGATCGCACTGCCGGCGACGCGAAACTGAAGGCGTTGGTACTCGAGAATCTGGCCGAAGAGCTCGACGAAAACGCGACCCATCCGCAACTCTGGCGTCAGTTCGCCGCCTCCCTGGGAGTCAGCGACGTATCGCTCGACCGCACCCAGCCGCTGCCCGGCGTGGCCGCGCTGCTCGATAGCTACGACGAAGTTTCGACCCAGGGCACGCTGGCCCAGGCGGTCGCCGCTTTTTACGTTTACGAAGCGCAGGTTCCTGAAATCGCTACCGAGAAGATTTCGGGCCTCAAGAAATTCTATGGCGTCAACGATTCGCGCGCGCTTTCTTATTTCGCGGTGCACGAAGAGGCCGATGTGCGCCACCGCGCCGCTTGGCGCGAATGGCTGTCGAAGCAGGATAGCGCCGATTCCGTGGCCGTTCTCTGCGCTGCCGAACGCAGCCTCAAAGCTCTGTGGGGCGCGCTAGACGCCGTTTATCCCGAAGGCTGCGCCAAGAATTAGTTTGGTTCCGAAAAAATCGAGACGTTCCGGAAATTAGAAAAGCGCAGGTTCTCTCAAAAGAACCTGCGCTTTTATTTTCTTAACGGAAAGAGAAGAAGAAAAATCGCGTCAGCCCTGCTTCTTCAAAACTTTGACTCCATCCGCGGTAGCCACCACCGCTTCGGTCGCGTACTTCAGAAATAATCCGTGCTCCACGAGTCCCACCACGTGATCCAGGTGATGCGCCACTTCCTTGGGATCGTCCATCGCCCCGAACGCGCAGTCCAGAATGTAATGCCCGCCGTCGGTGATGTAAGGCTTTTTGTCCGGGCCCAGCCGCAGCACCGGATGCGCGTCCAGTCGCTCCAGTTTTTTCTGCGTCACTTCCCAACCAAACGGCACGATTTCCGTCGGTACTGAACACAGCTCGCCCAGCCGGGTCACGAGCTTCGAGGAATCCGCCACCACGACCATCCGCTTGCTCGCTGCGGCGACGATTTTTTCGCGCAACAGTGCTCCGCCATGCCCTTTGATCAAGTATAACGGTCCGGCGAGTATTTCGTCCGCCCCGTCGATGGTCAGATCGATTTCCGCATGCTCCGCGAACGTTGTCAGTGGGATGTGCACGCTGCGGGCCTGTTCCATCGTCCGGGCGGAGGTGGGAATTCCAAAAATGCAAAGTCCTTCGTTGTCGACGCGTTGGCCCAGGGCCTGGATGGCGTAGGTCGCCGTCGATCCGGTCCCCAATCCAACGACCATTCCGTCTTCGACTAATTTTGCGGCTGCTTCTCCGGCTAGTTTCTTGAGGTGATCCTGCTGGGATTTTTCCAAGAGTATGGGCTCATGTCGCAGAAGCGACGCTGGACATCATAGACGCCCGCGCACGCCTTGCCAACTCTTGGATTCGCGAATTTTCAGTGGGTGGACAGACGGCGAAGGCATTGAAATGTTAAAATCTGCGCCTTGCTTCGAAATTAAAGGCGCGATAAATGTTCAAGAAAATACTGATCGCCAATCGCGGTGAAATCGCGGTGCGCATCATTCGCGCCTGCCGCGAACTGGGGATCCGCTCCGTCGCTGTGTACAGCGATGTGGACCGCGCTTCATTGCATGTGCGCCTCGCCGACGAAGCTTATCCCATTGGCGAAGCTCCGTCCCGCGCCAGCTATCTGGTCATCGACAAAATCATTGGGGCCGCCAAGTTCGCCGGTTGTGGTGGCATTCATCCCGGCTACGGATTCCTGGCTGAAAATCCGGCTTTGCCCCGGGCCTGTGCGGAGGCCGGAATCAAATTCATCGGCCCAACCGCCGAAGCCATGGAGCGCTTGGGTTCCAAAACCGCGGCGCGGAATATCGCGAAAGAGGTCGGAGTTCCCACTGTTCCCGGAACGCTGGCTCCCATCGAAAGCAACGCCGAACTGGTTGAGGCCGCGAAGCGTACCGGTTTCCCGGTGGTCCTGAAAGCCGTAGCGGGCGGCGGCGGGAAAGGCATGCGCATGGTACCGCAGGAAAGCGACCTGGCTTCGGCCTGGCGCGACGCGTCTTCGGAAGCGCAGAACGCTTTTGGCGATGGCCGCATGTACCTCGAAAAATATCTGGAAAAGCCGCGGCACATTGAAATTCAGATTCTCGCCGACCAGCACGGGAATACGATTTATCTCGGCGAACGCGAATGTTCCGTCCAGCGCCGCCACCAGAAGGTGATCGAAGAGGCTCCCTCGCCGGTCATGACTCCGGAGTTGCGTTCGGCGATGGGCGAAGCCGCCGTGAAACTGGCCCAGGCCGGGAAGTACACCAACGCCGGCACGGTGGAATTCCTGGTCGATGCCGCGCGCAGATTTTATTTCCTGGAGATGAACACTCGCCTGCAGGTTGAGCACCCGGTGACCGAGATGGTTACTTCCCTCGACATCGTGAAGCTGCAGATTCATATCGCCGATGGCGAACGGCTGCCGCTGAAACAGGAAGACTTGATTTTGCGTGGGCACGCCATCGAGTGCCGGATTTACGCGGAAGACCCGGACAACAACTTTTTTCCTTCGCCCGGAAAAATCACGAAGTACGCCACGCCCTCCGGTCCCGGAGTTCGCCTGGACGATGGGGTCTACGAGGGCTGGACCGTGCCGAACGAGTACGATCCGATGCTCGGAAAATTGATCGCCTACGGCAGCGATCGCAGTGAAGCCCTGGCGCGCTTGAAACGCGCTCTGCGCGAGTATTACGCCGGAGGGATTCGAACCAATGTGGCGCTATTCGAGAAGATTCTGAACAGCCGCGATTTTGAAACCGCTGCGATCTACACCCGCTGGCTCGACGATTTTCTGCTCACTACGGCCAAGCCGCAAAACGCGAACGCCCCGGCGAAACCGGACTCAAATCGCGACGATGCGGCGGCCATCGCAGTGGCGCTGTGGCACCAAAGCGCGGGAAGCGAAAACAAACGCGCCGCAGCGTCTCAAAACTCGGAATCGCTGTCGCGTTGGAAAAGTGAGGGACGAAGCGAACAACTTGCCGGCAGCCAGCGAACCTAGATTCCAGATGCTAACGTCGACAAAATCATGAAAGTCAAGATGCTGATTCAGGGCCGCCAGCGCAACGTGGAGGCCACCCAGCCCGGGGAACGTCTGCGCTGGGAGATTGATGGCCGCGAAGTCGAAGCGGACGCCATCGAGATCTCGCCCGGATTATTTTCTGTGGTGATCGGCGGGGAATCGATCGAAGTGAGGATCGAAGGGAAAAGTTCGGCCTTGCGCGTCTTCGCCGGCGGCCAGGAATATTCCGCGGCCATTCAAAATCCACGCGAACTCAAAAAGAGCCGTGCGGGCGCCGCGGAGGCCGAAGGTCGCCAGAGCGTGACCGCGCCGATGGCCGGGAAAATCATTCGCTGCCTGGTTGCGGCCGGCGATGAAGTGCAGACTGGCCAGGGCGTGGCCATCGTCGAAGCCATGAAGATGCAAAATGAAATTCGCTCGCCAAAATCCGGCAAAGTCGAACGCATTGCCGTAATCGAAGGCCAGACCGTTAATTCTGGCGACGTGGTCGCCGTGGTTTCCTGACAACGTAATCGCCGAGCAACTGTTTACCTTTACGCCTTAAACCCCGCAGTGGCCCTTTCGCCGCTGCTCCGCTCCGTCCACAATCGTGACAGTGCAATTGGCGCGTTCCCTGAACCGCCGCTGTTTTCAGGAGCAACAATGTTGGATCATGTTCACTTCGCGTTGATCGCCGGATGGCTGTTGCTGGCCATCGCGGGCCTGTTATGGGTCATGGCCTGCGCGATAGTCGCGAACAAAATGGAACGCGAGGGCGTGGTCTTCTGGAAGGCGTTTGTAGCCTGCCTGTTAATGACACCGCTCATCGGCGTAATCACCATCGGCGTCGCGCGCTTGATGCGCCCGAGCCGTCCGCTGGTGCCGACCGTGACTCGCGGCTTGTAACGGCAGAATTCGAGCCGAACGCCGTGCAGCGCTGGAACCTTCCGAATTTTAAAAATTAAGAAAAACTAATTGGGGAGCTTGCCGGCGGATTCCAAAATCTGCCGGGCCAGATAATTGGTCACGTGCGAATCGTCGCGCGCGTCGATCATGTAGGCGGAGCGCAGCAGTTGTTCCTTGCGGTTACGCAGCATGTCGCGAATGGACTGCTGTACCTGCGGGTCGGAAAGCTCGCGTTGTCCGGCAGGTTCTTTGGCGATCAGCTTGAGGATGCGATATCCGTTCTTGTCACCGATGGGCTGCGTAATGTCTCCGGCTTTCATTGAGAGCACGGTTTTTTTCAGCACTGGGTCGGAGCGATTCAGCGCGGATTCCGGAACGAATCCGAGATCCCCGCCGGTGGCGCCGGTGGAATCCTCGGAGTAATCCATGGCCAATTGGCCGAAATCGGCGCCGCCAGCGAGCTTTTGTTCGATCAGCGAAATCTTGCGCTTGGCTTCGGGCTCGGTGGTGGCTTTGTCGTTCTTGCGGTTGTGCACCGCGGCATCGGGACGCGAAGTGACCACGATCTGGGCGATGTGATATTGCGGCTCGGCGACGTTAAATTGCGCCCGATTCTTATTGTAGAAGTCGAGCACGTCCTGGTCGGTGATGGTGATCTTAGCGACGACTTCGCGGTTCAAGAGTTTCTGCACCGAAAGCTGGCGGCGGATGTCGCCTTTCAGGTCTTCGACGGTTAGGCCGGTGTCTTTCAGTTTTTTCTGGAATTCTTCTTCGGTGAAGGGCGTCTTCGATTCGGTGAACTTGTCTTCGACTTCGGCGTCGCTGGCGATCAAGTTGGCTTTCTTGGCGCGCTCGAGCAGGATTTCGTTATTGACCAATTCGTCGAGGATATTCAACTTCAGGGAGAGAGCTTCTTCCTGCGAAGGCGTGGGGCCTTCGGCGTTCACGCGGGTGCGGAAATATTTCTCGACCTGCTCGCGGGTAATGTCGTTGCCGTTCACCGCAGCCCAAACGCCGGGCGCCGGAGCGGCTTCTTTTTTACATCCGGCCAGCAGAACAAACGCCAGGGAGCTGAGGATCAGTACGCGGTGGGTCAAACCAGGCTCCTTCCAGGAAGGGTCGACCCTCACGCGGCTTTGGTTACGCGACCGGAGCGGATGCAGGAAGTGCAGACACGAATATGAACGTTGGTGCCTTTGACGATGGCGCGAACGCGGCGCAGATTCGGGTTCCAGCGGCGGCGGGTAACGTTGTGCGCGTGGCTGATGGTGTTGCCGTACTGCGGCTTTTTGTTGCAAATCTCACAGGCGAGTGCCATTGGTGCTTTGCTCCCAACAGAAATTTGGTATGGACCGAACCCTAATAGTATCAGACTCCGCGGGAAGCGAGAAGCGATTTGGCCGCAAAATGCGTGGTTTGCCGGAGCGCTAGAAAGCTTCAAAAGCATGCTGACGCCGTCCGGTCGGGCGCGAGACACGGCCCACCACTATCCTAAGTCCGGCAATCCACTATAATGTTGGGCGTCAACAGACCGAGAGCGGTCGAGAGGCAAGGCCCGGCGCGAGCGGTAGCTCGCGATTTGAGAAATCCAAGGAGCACTTTCGAATGTCGGCAAAGAGCGCCATCGGTATCCTGACCGGGGGAGGAGATGTTCCGGGGCTGAATTCGGTGATCAAATCCGTGGTGTACCGCTCGAGCGAGATGGGGCGGCAGGTAGTGGGAATTCGCAAAGGATGGAAAGGGTTAACCAACGTCAACACGGCGGAGACCGGGGAGAGCATTTTCCACCGGGAGCTGACCCGGGACAACACGCGAACGATCGACCGCACCGGCGGCACCATCCTGCACACTTCGCGAACCAATCCGAGCCGGGTGGCGGCGGCCAAGGTGCCAGCGCACATTTCGAAGGAGCGGCTAAAAAGCTTGCCGTTCGACGGGAAGAATTACGACTTCACCTCGATCGTGATCGAAAATTTGGAGAAACTGGGCATCGGCTGCCTGGTGGCCATCGGCGGCGACGACACGCTGGGATTCGCGGCAACGCTTTCGCGCAACGGATTTCCGGTGATCGGCGTGCCGAAGACCATGGATAACGACGTGGCCGGCACCGAATACTGCATCGGATTTTCGACCGCGATCACCCGCGCGAAAGACGCCATCACGCGGCAGCGCACCACGCTCGGCTCGCACGAACGGATCGGAATTTTTCGGATATTCGGGCGTGACGCGGGCTTCACCGCTTTGTACACCGCGTATGTGACCGGAGCGCGCTGCCTGATTCCCGAATATCCTTTCGATATGGAGCGGGTGTCGGAATTGCTGCTCGAAGACAAACACCACAACGAGAGCAACTATTCGATCGTGATCGTTTCGGAGGGCGCGGCACCCAAGGCCGGCAAAGTGGAAGAAGTGGGAGAGATGGACGCCTACGGCCACCGCAAAAAAGTGGATGTGGGACAGTTGCTGGCGAAAGAGCTAGAGCAGCGCACCGGCGAAGAAACGATGACCAGCGATCTGACTTACGATTTACGCAGCGGCGATCCGGACGCGATGGATCAAATCGTGGCGACGACGTTTGCGAATATTGCCGTCGACCTGATTCGCGATGGAGTGACCGGACGGATGGTGGGTTTGCAGAACGGGTGCTATGCGCACGCCGATTTGCCGCACGTTTCAGCGGGCGCGCGGAAAGTCGACATCGTCACACAATACAACACGGAGCGTTACCGGCCGAATTATAGTTCGAAGCTGGGCGCGCCGATTCTTTTCAACCGCGTTTAGAATTTTCCGGGGCGGGCGCACCAAGGGCTAGGCTCTCCGGCGCGCTCGCCGCGGCCCCGCAACTTCTGCTCGCAATTTCGTTTCGAAAATCCGTCCGCAAAATAAATCCGCTGGAAATTCCTAAGGAGTTACGCCCGTTCCGGTGAGCGGGACGTTCTGCGTGCCGACGTTGTCGATCAAGGTCACCGAAGCGGAGCGTGCGCCGGCGCCGGTGGGTTTGAAGGTGACAGTGATGGTGCAACTGCCGGGCGACGGAATCGTCGAGCCGCAATTGTTGGTTTGTTGGAAGCTGACCGTATTGGCGCCGGTTACGGTGATGCTGGTGATGGTGATCGGCGAAGTTCCGCTGTTGGTCACGGTGACGGGCTTGGTAGCCGGCACGTTCACAGTTTCGTTGCCGAACGCCAGACTGTTGGGGCTCAGTGTGATCGGCGCGGCAACGCCGGTTCCCGTCAGCGGAACATTTTGGGTCCCCACGCTGTCGGTGAGCGTGACCGAAGCAGAGCGCGCGCCAGTTCCGGTGGGTTTGAAAGTGACGGTAATCGTGCAGGTGCCAGAAGAGGCGATGCTGGAGCCGCAGTTATTGGTCTGCTGAAAACTGACGGTGTTCGCGCCGGTGACGGTGATGCCGGTTACGGCGATGGCCGTGGCCTGATTGTTTTTTACGGTGACCGGCTGGGACACCGGCACATTCACGGTTTCGTTGCCGAAGGCGATGCTTGCCGGCGTGATCGTGATCGGGGCGGCGACGCCGGTGCCGGTGAGCGTAACGTTTTGGGTGCCGACGCTGTCCATAAACGTGATCGAAGCAGAACGCGCGCCAGTTCCGGTGGGTTTGAAGGTGATGCTGACGGTGCAGGTGGCGGAGGCGGCGATGCTGGTTCCGCAGTTGTTGGTCTGCTGAAAGCTGACCGTGTTGGCTCCCGTGACCGTGATGCTGGTGACCGAAATCGCGGCGGTGCCGTTATTTTTTACGGAGACCGGTTTTACGACAGGCACGCCGACGGTCTCATTGCCGAAGGCGATGCTGGTCGGGGTGATCGTGAGCGGAGCCGCGACGCCGGTTCCGGTGAGCGGAACATTTTGAGAGCCGAGGCTGTCTGTCAGCGTGACTGACGCGGAACGTGCGCCGGTTCCGGTGGGATTAAAGGTCACGTTGATGGTGCAAGAGCCGGGTCCGGCGATGCTGCTGCCGCAATTGTTGGATTGCTGGAAGCTGACGGTATTTGCTCCGGTCACGGTGATGCTGGCGATCGAGATGGGAGAGGTGCCGCTGTTGGTGACGGTCACGGGTTTGGTCACCGGCACGCCGACTGTTTCGCTGCCGAAGGCGATGCTCATCGGCGAGAGCTGAATGCTGGGCGCGACTGCAGCGTTTACACTGAAGCTGGATTCGGCAACGACGCCGCAGGTGACGTTCGAAGAATTGGTGGTGTTGTTGCCAATATAAATATCCTGGCCGCCCGGATTGGCTAAATCTCCGGAGATCAGATGCAGCGTCAATTGCGTGGCGCTGACGTAGGTGCTGGAGCGGCGGCTGCCGTTCCAGTTGACGAATGAAGCGGGACTGAATCCGGTGCCGGTGATGGTGACGTCTAGCCCGCTGGAGGTCGCGGCGGCGGAAGCTGGGCTGAGTCCGGTGATGGCCAGCGGCGAGGCGACGATATTGAAATTCGCGGTGGGCACGAACTGGTCGTGAATGGTGATGGAGTTGGGATTGGTGGTGCCAGTCAAGCTGCCACTCCAACCTGCGAAAAACATTCCGGGGAACGCGGAGTTGGCCCCGGCGGTCGCGGTGACCGAGGTGCCGTCCTGGTAGAAATCGAACGAGCCATTTAAAGGATAACTTACGCCGGCGGGAGAAAGCGTGACGCCGCCGTAACAGGCGCTGCCGGATTCGCCGAGCGGCGGCGGGACAGTGTACGAAGCATAGAACGGAGTGAATGACGCGGTGATGATTTGCGAGCCGGACGCGGGTTGAGTGACGCTGTGGCTGATGGGTTGCGCGTCGCTCCAAGTGTTCCAGTTGTAATAGACGTTGGTGGTGATGGGCGACTGCGTTTGCGCGACGGCGATGGTGTGGGTGGTGCCGGCGTTCCAGGCGGTGCCGTCATAGGTGGGAGAAAAACCGGTAGGCAAAAACGCGAAGCTGCCGTCGACGGTTCCGGACAGGCCGGGGTTCGTAGTGTTCGGGCCGGTGACTGATCCGCCGACAATGGTGACCGGATCGGAAACGTAAACGGCTTGAGCCTGCGTGGTGGGAGCTTGAATATAAAAGGTATGCGGATTATCGCTGGGCGGGAACGGAAGGTTGAACCAGTCATAGAAATTGAATCCGCTGCCCTGAGTGGGAACGAGGGTCAAGGTGACGAGGGTGCGGTCGGCGAAAAAGGTGCCGTTAAATTGGGAAAGTGGTGTGGGCGTCACGTTCACTGAGCCGGAGCCACTCGGATAGGAAGCAGGAGAGAGAAAGCCAAACGGCTGGAGGCGAATGTAATTCGCTTGATACACGGTGATGGCGGGTTTGGTGGCCGGAGCGGTGAGCGCGCCGGAACCCGGTTGCACGGTGATAGTGTGGC
The DNA here is from genome assembly GCA_036401315.1 of Candidatus Acidiferrales bacterium. Taxonomy (GTDB): domain Bacteria; phylum Acidobacteriota; class Terriglobia; order Acidiferrales; family UBA7541; genus Palsa-295. The sequence continues at coordinate 32,083 of DASWVE010000160.1, read as the reverse complement.
TGGCCGCGCCGAGATCGTTCCAGGCGCCGAAAGCGTAGGTGTCGCCGTCGTTCGGATTCGTAACCTGCGGATCGGGTGCGGCGGCGATAGTGTGCGTGGAGCCGACAGTCCAAGAGAAGGACTGCGGCGTGCTGGGGTAAGTCGTGCCGTCGACGACGACGGCGAGGCCTGCGGGATTGGTGGTCACCGTGACTTTCGAAGGAGCGGCGCCGTAGAGGCGTTCGACGCCGTCGATGTCTCCGGCGGAATAGGCGGAGTCGTTGCTGAGCGGCATGCCCGGAGGAATCGATTCGATGACCGGGAGCCCGGCTTTCGAGAAATCGAACGCGCCATATTCCATGATCGAGGCGTGATCGAACAGCCCGATAGTTTGTGAATCGTAGCCGATGAGGGTGAAGTTTCCGGGAACGTTAGGCAGATCGGCGTTGACGAGATTCAAAGTGATATAGCTTGCGCGGTCCGGGCGCTGATGTTCGTGCAGTAGGCCAACGGTGTGGCCCATTTCGTGTATCCAGGTGCCGACGTCGCAGCCGGCGCCGCAATTCAGCGATTGTTCGCCGCCGACCATACCGACGTTGGAAAAACCTTCGTTGCCGTCGCCTTCGACGGAGATGTTGACGTAGTTGGATTGGCTGGAGCGGGCGACGAGTTGGATGAAACCGGTGAAGGTCTGGTTGAAATTGGTGATCGCGGTACTCAGGCTGGTGCTGCTGCCGGTGATGATGTAAGGAATCTGAAACACGCCGTCGACGGAAGGCCAGAGATTTGTGGTGTAACTGATGGAGAGTGTGTCCGGCGTAACGGCTGACTGCCGGGTTGGATTCTGAGCGTGAACTGGAGTGCGAGTGGAACTGCCGTTTCCGACGAGCGTCGCCGGACCGAGAATGATGTCGCCTTCGATGACCGCCATTCCGTTGCGGACCTGATATACGATCGGTTTGTTTTTCCAGGTGCCGGCGAAAACCGGAAGTGATGGCTGCAGCGAGGAAGAAGGGATGGTGCGATTGATAGCGACGTGCAGCGAGTCGCTGTGATTTTCCGAGTCGATGATGGTGACGGCGATTAGGTTGGAGCCTGGGCGCAGCGGAATATTTCTTGCTTCCCAAGTCGCCGTTCGTCCGGCGATCAGCCACGAGCCTTGGCCGCGCTTGCCGAATTGATTGACCCACAAAACATTTTTGATCTCGCCGCGAACGCGCGTGGTGCCTTGCAGATCCACGGTGAGCTGATCGGTTTCCCAGGCCCGGCTGGGCTGGCTGGTCAGCACCACGGATGGCGAGGCAACGGATTGGGCGGCGGTGTTTCCAGCGAAGATCAAGAGTGACCATGCGGCCAGCGAAAGCGCGAGACTTGCGGTTCTCATAAAGCTCCTGTCTGTTTCGAGATCCCGCCGGTTGGCAGCAGGCGGAGACGTTGCCGGGGACGTTGTAGCTTGCGGGCGGCAGTTACTGGCCCGGCATTCTAGGGCGAAAACGGTCGAGACGCGAATAAATTCGCGCCCAAATGAGAGCGACGGTGGTCATGTAGTTCGCTGGACTGCACGGCTCATCTACAAGTGAGAGTGAGGCGGCAAACGTCACGGCCAGAACGCCAAATAAGCAGTCGAGTCGGGGAGTTTGATTTGACAGAACCTCCGTGCGCGATGTGACGGATTTTGTTCCGGTTTTGAGCAAACCTTTGCGCATTTTCGGGCCGCTGGGTCCGGCAGTAGGGGGGTTCGACAGTAAGAAATCGACAAATGCGTGCGGCGCTGCTGAGGAGCGTAGGAACGGGCCCGTATTTTGGGTTAGAATTCAGGGCCATGAAACGCAAATTCTCGATTGGAACGCTGGCGATTCTTGCGGCGGGAATCCTGCTGGGACGGGCCGAGCCGACGGTTGGCGCGGCACAGGACAACATGATCCTGACGGTGACGAATTATGAAGCGGGGATTTCCTACCGCGAAGTGCAATCGCACGCGCCGATCGGATGGATCAACAACCCTTGTTCCTACGCGGATAATTTCGCGCCGACGATCGACTGGAACGACGGAACGGGCGAGCACAAGCCGGACACCAACGCGGAGACAAAACTCTTCTATACCAAGGTTCCGGTGATTCAGAACGGCGTGTATTTGTTTTGGGATGACACGCACGTGGGTCAAGCTTCAGGCGCACAAACAGTAATTACGAAATTGACGGTGCATTGTCTGGGGGATCCACCGGGAGACCAGGTTTATGTGACGAGAAACGAAGTGAACGTCTTCGCGCGGATCCCGGTGAACGAGGCTAAATTCACGAAAGACGGAAAAGCCATTGATTCCGTGAAAGGGCACGACACCGTGGATTTGACGGTGACGCTAAATGCGCCGGCGCCGGCGTCCGGGACTTGGGTGAAACTGGAGGCGGAGCCGGCGGGATTGCTGAATAGTCTGCCGCCATACTTCCATATTCCGGCGCGGCAGACGCAAGCGACGATTTCGGCCATGGAATTGCACCGTCCCACCGTGAACGCAACGCTAGTGGTGTCGGCGTCGACGATCGGCCGGCCGCAGAAGACGCAGCAGCTGACGGTGCTTCCGTAACGCCAGCTCTACAGGCGGAACGAACGCGCAATCCGAAGCCGAGTAGGGTGCGTATCGGTGGTGGCGGCAGGTGTTTTGGAAATAGCGGAGAGTACTGTACCGCTCAGTACGACCTAGATAATTTCCGCCTATAGCGCGCGTCGAAAAGATTTTTGAAAACGCAGCAACAGGTGCGTGCTACGGTACGCGACCGTCCTGCCAGAAGTACAGAAGTACGTCACACAATCCATTGACGAGGCCCATCGAGATGCCATCATTCTGCCGCAGCGAAAAAACCGGAGCATGGCGTGAGCGCGGCACCGCTGCGGGCGTCGCGCTGGCTTTTCTGCTAGGCGTTGTCCTTCTGGCGCCGGGAAGCTTTGCGCAGACCCCCATCCTGACGCAACACTACGACAACGGACGAACCGGGCAGAACACGACCGAAGTACTGCTGAACACGACCAACGTGAATTCGACGACGTTCGGGAAATTATTTTCGATTCCGGTCGATGGCTACGTATACGCACAGCCGTTGTATAAGCCGGGCGTATCGATTGGGGGAGTCGCGCACAACGTTGTGTACGTGGCGACCGAGCATGACAGCGTGTATGCATTCGATGCGGACAATGGTGGAGTGCCGCTCTGGCAGGTGAGTCTAATTCTAAACAGTGGCAGCACGGTGCCGAGCGGAAATGTGAGCTCGGGCGACATCGTGCCGGAAATCGGTATCACCGGAACCCCGGTGATCGATCCAATGTCGAACACACTATACGTGGTCGCCAAGACGCTCGAGAGTGGGAAGTATTACCTGCGATTGCACGCGCTAGACATTACGACCGGCGCGGAAAAATTTGGCGGGCCGGTGGTGATGGCGGCGACGGTGACCGGAACGGGGAACGGAAGTTCCGGCGGAAAACTGACTTTCAGTCCGCAATGGGAAAATCAGCGACCTGGTTTGCTCCTGCAAAACGGATTTGTGTACGTAGGATTCGCGGCGCACGGCGATAACGGTCCGTGGCACGGATGGATTTTGAGCTATAACGCCGGAACGCTGGCTGCGGCCGGCGCGTGGTGCGCTTCTCCGAATGGCGGCGGCAGCGGATTTTGGGCGGCGGGCGCGGGCCTGGCGGCCGATTCAGTGGGTGCGGGAAGAATTTTCGTGGCCACCGGGAATGGAGATTTTCCGGTGTCCGGCAACGTGGTGCCGAATCCGGCGCCAGCCCCTTCGACCAGCGTGGATTTCGGCGATAGCATCGTGCAGTTGACGCTTTCGGCCACGGGCTCGATCACTCCGACGGACTATTTCACGCCGTACAACACCGCGAGCCTGGACGGTTCGGACACGGACCTGGGTTCCGGCGGCGTGCTGATTCCGCCGATGCAGAGCGGAACATATCCAGACGTGTTGATTCAGACCGGCAAGCAGGGCCGGATTTATATGGTGAACCGCGACGCCTTGACCAAGGACGGAAGCCACTACTGCAACGGGTGTTCGAGCGATCCAGAGGTGATTGGGACGCTGGACGGAGTGGGCGGTTTGTGGTCGGTCCCGGCGTACTGGAATGGAAACGTATATTTTGCCGGCACCAGTGATCACCTGAAATCGTACACGTTGACCAACGGACTGCTTTCCCAATCGCCGACCTCGGAGAGCGCGGAGACGATCGGATACCCGGGCGCGAGCCCGGTGATTTCGGCCAACGGCACAACGAACGGAATTGCGTGGGTGGCGGAGACGCATGCCTACACGTCGAATGGGCCGGCGGTGCTGCGCGCCTTTGACGCGACAAATGTTTCAAGTTTGTTGTACGCCTCAGATCTGGCGGGCGACACGATGGGACCGTCGGTGAAATTCGTGGTGCCGGTGGTAACCAACGGCAAAGTCTACGTGGGAACGCAAAAGGAAGTGGATGTGTTCGGTTTGTTCAACGGGGAGACGCGGGCAGCTTCGCCGACGTTCAGTCCCGCAGGCGGATCTTACGCCACCGCCGTCCAAGTTATGCTGGCCGATGCGACGGCGAACTCGACGATTTATTACACGACAGACGGGACGGCGCCGTCGACGGCCTCGGCGGTATATTCCGCGCCGATCACCGTAAGTTCGCCGACCACGATCACGGCGATTGCAACTGCCACCGGATACATCCAGAGCACGCCGGCGACAGCGACCTACACGATCTCGACGCAGACAGCCGCGCCAGCATTTTCACCGGCACCGGGGACTTATGCTTCGGCGCAATCGATTTCGATCATCGACGCCGGAGCGACGATTTACTACACGACGGATGGTTCCACGCCGAACCATAATTCGGCGCAATTTAGCGCGCCGATTCCGGTAACGACCACGACCACGATCAATGCGATCGCCTCCGCGCCTGGGTTTACGGATAGTCCGATGAGCAGCGGAATCTATACGATCAATCCGAACGCGACCACCTCGATCAATTTCGGCTTGGGGTTCAGCACGCCGACTGGAATGCAATTCAACGGCAGCACAGACTTGGACGACAGCCGGCTGCAATTGACGAATGGCAGCGTAAACGAAGCGGGCAGTGCTTTTTTTACCACCGCGATGGATATCCGGAACTTCACCACGGATTTCACCTTTCAGATCTCGACCGAAGGCGCGGGCGCGGACGGATTTACGTTCACGATTCAGAATTCCACCGCGGGACCGACGGCGCTGGGGCCAATCGGCGCGGGGCTTGGTTATGGCGCGGGCACGCCGGGCGGAACACCTGGAATCGGAAACAGCATCGCGGTGAAATTCGATATTTTCAATAACGACGGCGAAGGATCGGATTCGACGGGCCTCTATACCAACGGAGCATCCCCGACGATCCCGGCCACGAGTATTTCTTCGTCGGGAATCATTTTTTACGAAGGGGATTCGATTTCGACGCACATCACCTACGACGGCACCACGCTGACGATGACGCTGACCGACAATGTTATTAACAAAACGTATTCGCAAAGCTGGGCCATCAACATCCCGGCCACAGTCGGCGGCAATATGGCGTATGTCGGATTCACCGGAGGCTCAGGAGGCCTGACCGCGAGCCAGAAGATCGAGTCGTGGACCTTTGTTTCGACCCCGCCGGGATCGGGCACGACGGGGACGGCGATTCAGTACGAGACGGAAAATCTGCTGGCGTCTAGCGTGAGTTCCGGTCCGGCCTATCGCGCGTTTGCCTGGGCCGGATTTTCGAACGGGAATGGCACCACGCTGGACAGCACCAAAGTCGGCGATAACGTGGCCATCACGCTGAATGTTCCGACGGCGGGGGTGTACGACGTGAAGTATGCCGTAAAGATCCACAACTCGCGAGGAATCGGACAACTGGCAGTCAACGGGGCGAATCTAGGGGCCCCGGTGGATCAATACGGAGCCGAAGATTCGTGGCAAGAATTCGACCTGGGCAATGTTCCGCTGACGGCAGGGAATCAGGTATTCACTTTCACGGTGACCGGAAAAGATGCAGCCAGCACGGGTTATTCGCTCTCCTGGGACTACATCAAGCTGACGCCGGTAAATGCGCCGATTCAATACGAAACGGAAAGCCTGCTCGGGTCGAGTGTGAGTTCGGGGCCGACCTACCGCGCGTTTGCGTGGACCGGTTTTGTGAACGGCAACGGAACCACTTTGGACAGCACCAAGATTGGCGACAGCGTGGCGATTACACTCAACGTGCCAGTTGCCGGAAATTACGACGTGAAGTACGCCGCGAAAATTCACAATTCGCGCGGAAGCTCGCAACTTACGGTGAACGGAACGAACCTGGGAACGCCGGTGGATCAATACGCGGCAGTCGACGCTTGGCAGGAATTCGATGTGGGCACGATCGCATTGGGAGCGGGAAACCAAGTGTTCACTTTCAGGGTGACCGGAAAAGATGCGGCCAGCACAGGCTATTCGCTCTCCTGGGATTACATCAAATTAACGCCGCAATAAATTTTGAAGGGTGATACGGTAGGGAGGCAACGCGAACCGGCGATGCGGAATCGAAGTTTGGGAAAATCAGCAGCAAGGCGAAAGCAGGACGTAGGGAGACCGCCGAAAAAGTACTAGAACTGCAAGCCCAGCCCCAGTTTTGAATTATCCCAAAGCCCAGCCAATTTGCAGCCATCATTTTTTCAATCCAAACGGATTGAAGTTTCAATCACTCCAGCTCGCTGTTGTCGAGTACTGTATTTGCGCCGACGGCTATTGGCTTGATTGAGGATTTCCCCAGCCCACCATAAGCGTGAATTCGTCGGCGTCGGTCCGGCGGGTCGCGGCCCAGCTACCAGAAATGTTAGGAAGTAAGCCGGATACCAGAACTGGTATCAAGTTGAGACGACGAAGTGTTGAGGTGTTTTTGCAATAACGATATTGCACATTCAACGGTCGCAGCCGGGTACTAGAGCGTAGATAACTGTGAAGAAAGAGAAAAAGAAACGAGAGTGAAAAATGGTGGAGAAATTGTGGAAATCTTGGGCCAACGCAATTTCAGTCTTTCACCAAGTGATAGCTGCATAAAGACTTAGATTTGCAAGAAAGTGGCCCATGAGTTGCCAACTTGGGAATGCACGGGGTGGTCCCAACCCACGGGTGTCTCAAGAGTAGTCATTACGTAGGGTGAACCGCGAGGATAACGATGCTGACGATGAAGAAACTTGGAATTGCGATTTTGCTCCTGACGGCTCCGGTGAGGTTGTGGGGCCAACAGAATCATGCCGTGGCGGCGATCTCCGGCCCGATGGCGGCGCCGAGCGCCGTGGCCTCAAATGCCGGCGATGACCGGCCCGGGTTGCAGAAGCGCAACCCTCGGTACCAGGTGCAGCGTGACGACATTTTGATTATTTCGTTCGCGCTCTCGCCGGAACTAAACCAGATCGTGACGATTCAGCCGGACGGTTACATCACGCTGCTGAGCGCCGGGAGCCTTTACGTCCAAGGCATGACGGTGCCGGAAGTCGTGGCGGCGCTGAAGCAGACGTATTCGAAGACGCTGCGCGATCCAATCATCGACGTGGACCTGAAGGATTTCCAGAAGCCGTATTTCGTCGCGCTGGGCCAAGTGGGTAAGCCCGGGCAGTACGACTTGCGCTACGACATGACGGTGACGGAAGCGATCGGTGTGGCGGGCGGATTCAACCCCACGGCGAAGACGCAGGTTTTTCTATACCATCGCGTTTCCGACCAATGGGTGGAAGTCAAGCAGCTCAACCTCAAAGAGATCCTGAACGGCAAGAACGTCAACGAAGACGCGCATGTGGCGCCGGGCGACATGATTTTCGTTCCGGAGAAGTTCATCACCAAGTTCCGGAAGTACGTCCCGTACGGTTTTGGCACGGGCGTGTCGCTGGCCAATTCAGCTTTCTAATTTCGATCTGCGGAACAAATGAGACCACGAGAGGCGAAGGTACATGAATAAATCAAATGGCAGGGAACGGTCGGGACAGGAAATGCCGGAGCTGAGTCTGCGGGATATTCTCGCGCCGTTATTCCGTCACCGCCGCATCGTGATTGGAACGTTCAGCGCGGTCTTTTTGCTGGCGATCATTGTGGCTTGGGCTTGGGCGGCTCGGTACTACACCTCCACCATGCAAGTGGTGGTGGAGCAAGATCGTTCCGATCCAGCGATCACCGCCGGGCAAGTGGCGAACGTGAACAACAACCGTTCGGTGACCACCGACCAGGTGACTTCGGAAGTCGCACTGCTGCTGGGCGACGACATGCTGCGCAAAGTGGTGGCGACGTGCGGGCTGGTAGACGACAAGCGCTCGATGTTCGACGTGTTTGCGCCGAGCGATCCGCAGCGGCGATTGGCCATGCGCGAAGAAGGCGCGGCCAAGGGTCTGGCCAAGCAGATCAAAGTGGAAACGGCTGGCACCGCTTCGGATGTGATCGACGTGAAGTACGGGCGCGTGGGCGAACCGGAAGTTCCAGCCTGCGTGTTGCAGACTTTGAGCAAGCTGTACCTGGAAAAGCATCTGCAATTGCAGCGGCCGGCGGGAGCCTCAGATTTCTTCGCCCAGGAAACGGAGAAATACCGGACAGCGCTGGCGGACTCCGAAGCGCGGCTGACGGATTTCAGCAAGACTGCGGGCGTGGCCTCGCCGGAAATTCTGCGGGGGGACATGGCCCAGCAGGTGGCCGTTTCGGAAGCAGCTTTGTATACGGCGAAACAAGCCATGGCCGCCGACCAGAAGCGGATTGAAAATATCGACAGTCAGATGACCACCACGCCGGCACGTTCGGCCACGGCGGAAGCTTCGATTCCGGCCACGGACTTGATGGCGCAGTTGCAGGCCACTTTGTTGACCGAACAACTGAAGCGGAGCCAGTTGACTTTGAAGTACGCCGACGATTATCCGCTGGTGAAGGAAGCCGACGAGGAAATCGCCGAAACCAAAGCGGCGATCGCCACCGCGGAAAGCGCTAAGTATATGAACAAGGTTACCGACCGCGATCCGACCTACGAATTCCTGCGCGAAGACCGGGCTAAGACGGAAGCCGATTTGGCTTCGCAACGGGCCACGGCCACGGCTCTCGTCAGCAGCATCAACGGGATGAAAGCACAGACGGTAGGCTTTGACGCCGATGCCGTGAAGCAGGGCGCTTTGCTGCGGGAAGCGAAAGCGGACGAAGCGAACTACCTGCTGTACCTCAGTAAGCGTGAGCAGGAGCGCACGTCTGACGCGCTCGACCAAAAGCGGATTGCAAACGTAGCGATTGCGGTTCCTCCTGTAACTCCTATTTTGCCGGCGCACAGCCCGTGGCTGGTGATGTTCCTCGGATTGTTCGGCGCGATCTTAGCGAGCATCGTAGCCGGATACCTGGCGGAATATCTCGATCCTTCGTTCCGCACGCCGGAAGAGGTAACTGACACGCTGAAGATGCCGGTGCTGGCGACCATGCCGAAGAGGGCTGCCTAGTACCAATGCTACTCGATTACTACCAACTCGCAGAACAGCCGTTCGGAGTGACTCCGGATTCGCGCTTTCTGTACCTAGGCCCGAAGCATCGAGAGGCTTTGGCTTCGCTGGTCTACGGTACGGAAAGCAATCGGGGATTCCTGGCGCTGATTGCGAAACCCGGGATGGGCAAGACGTCGTTGCTCTACCACTACCTTTCCTATCTTCGGGATAAGGCGCGGACGGCTTTCGTATTTCGCACGGACTGCGACGCGCGCGAATTCATCCGGCACGTGCTGATGGATCTGGGCATCGACGTGAAGGGAATGGATCTTCCCGACATGCACGATGCGCTGAACCGTTTGCTAACGGAAGAAATGCGGGCAGGGCGGCGGTTCGTGCTGGTGATCGACGAAGCGCAGAATTTGGACGAAAGCGTTTTGGAATCGGTGCGGTTGCTCTCGAATTTCGAAACGCCGTGGATGAAGCTGATGCAAATCGTGCTGGCCGGGCAGCCGCAACTGGCGGAACGCCTGGCGCGGCCGTCGATGGCGCAGCTTCGCCAGCGGGTTTCGATGGTGATCCGGATTGAGCCGCTGACGCACCAGGAAGTGAATGCGTATATCGACCATCGGCTGTATATCGCAGGCGGCGAGAACAATGCGATCTTCACTCCGGGCGCGCGCAAATTGATCGCCGAGCACAGCGAAGGAATTCCGCGGAACATCAACAATCTATGCTTCAACGCGATGTCTCTTGGATGTGCGTTGAAACGCAAGACGATCGATCGGGACATCATCAATGATGTCATAGCGGATTTGGACCTTGAGCCGTTGCGCGAAAAGGCAGTGAACGCGCCAGCGGCGAAGCCAGGCCGGCCTGTGGCGGTGCTAACCGCGAACGCCAAGCCCGAATCAACTTTTGGCAGTTTTGCTCCCAAGGTCGCACTAGCGAGCGCCGTGGTTCTGGCGTTGAGCTGGGCAGCGGTGCATACCATGCGGCCGGCGACGAAGGCGAAGGAAACTCCGGCAAACACGCCGGTGTTAGTTCCGGTTTCGGCGAGCATGGCTCCCGCGACGGCTTCGGTTCCGAGTGAGCCGGTTAGCCAGCCCACGAATACGGCGGTTCCTGCGCCGACGGAAACAATTGCTGTTCCAGTGCCCACGTCCACTCAGGTCCTAACAGCGAATGCAGCCGTGACACCGACTCCGGTGCCAGAGACTGTCCGCGTGACGTCAGGGCAGACGTTGTACCGGATCAGCGTGAAGCAGTACGGGAAGTATAACGGCGCAGTGTTGCAGGAGATTCGGGACCTGAATCCCTGGATGAACGATCCCAACCACATTCGGCCAGGGCAGACGATTCGTATTCCATCAGCAACAGCAGTTACCACCGACACAACGCACGCGGCCGAGCAGGCTTCTGGTGCTGCACCCGCAGAGACAGGGAAAAAACAATGAGCAAAAACTTTGAACTGATGCAGCAAGCAGGACAGACCCAGGAATTCAATCCCGCACGAAAGCCGGCGCCGTTGGTTACGACCACCTTCGGCAACGGCAATGGCGACACCCATCGCGAGGCGGACACGCTCGACCTGGACCAAATGGCAGGCGATGAGGCCTTGCGCCTGGTGCAGCGTGTGTTCTTGCTGCAGGCGCAGGAGCCGCCGCACATGGTGACCTTCGCGGGCATCGACCATGGCAGCGGCTGCAGCCGGATCTGCATGCGCGCCGCGGAAACGCTGGCCAAAAGCATCACCGGCTCGGTGTGCTTGGTGGAAGCGAACCTGCGTTCGCCGGCGCTGCCAGGGATGTTCGGAACCACGAATCACCACGGATTGACCAACGCGCTGTTGCAGGACGGGCCGATCCGCTCGTTCGCGAAGCCGGTTCGCGGCGACAATCTGTGGCTGCTTTCGAGCGGTGTGCTGGCTTCGGATTCGGCGAACCTGCTGAGCACCGAACGGCTTAAGGCGCGGTTCGCGGAATTGCGCAGGGAATTCGACTTTGTGCTGATCGACGCGCCGCCACTTACGCGCTATGCGGATGCGATCGCGCTGGGCCAGTTGAGCGACGGATTCGTGCTGGTGCTGGAAGCGAATTCGACGCGGCGCGAGGCGGCGTTGCAGGTCTCCGAAACTTTGCAGGCCGCGAACGTCAAGGTGCTCGGCGCGGTGTTGAACAAGCGGACTTTTCCAATTCCGGAATCCCTGTATCACAAGCTGTAATCGCGGCTTATTGCGGAGCCGACCGAGATCTCAGTGAAGCATGGAACTGACTTTTTTCGGTTGAATCGGACGCGCGGAAGCGCGTGGCAAGCATTCGGTGGGAAGTTTTCGATTCCCTGTGACTGACCGTAGCGGAGCTTTGCGCGTGGCGTGCCTTCAAACCAAGCCTACCGTTTCGCAGGACGTCCTGGAGGCGAGCGGCGAATTATTCTGGTTCGCGGTGCAGACCCGGCCACGGCACGAAAAGAAAGTGGCGACCGAGCTGAAGGAAAAAGGAATCGGGTCGCTGGTTCCGTTGCGTGCGCATAAAAGACAATGGAGCGACCGCGAACGAACCGTCGAATTTCCGTTGTTCCCGCAATACGTGTTCGTGCGCATCGCCCAGAACCTAGATACGCGAGTGGCGGTACTGCGAACCAACGGGATCACCAGTTTTGTGGGCACGCGGGGAATCGGCATACCGATTCCGGAAGAACAGATTGAGCGGATCCAGCGGGTTAGCACGGCGGCGGTTCCGGTTACGGAGCATCCCTTCCTAAACGTCGGCGAGCGGGTGCGGATTCGCGGCGGAGCACTGGATGGGCTCCAGGGAATTCTAACGGCGGTCAACGGAGATCAGAACCTGGTGGTTTCCGTGGATCTGATTCAAAGGTCCGTGGCGATCCGGCTTGCCGGATTCGCGATTGAGCGAGCGTAGGACGAAACCCACTACCCGTTCCAGCCCGGGCGGTGATTTGGAACGGCCTGTGTGTGCCGACATTTCTCCCGGCGGGCGCGGCGAATAAGCAGCTGCACCAAAATTCATACCTCAAATCCGGCCAGAAGAGAGCAATCGTGAACGAAGTGAAGCGTCGGTTTCTAATTAACGCGCTGAAATTATTCGATCTCGGGTTGGTGGTTCTGTCGTTTGGGCTTGCGATGTCTTTCGTCGTGCAGCATACGCAGACCGCTTCGCTGGCGGAGTTTTTTTCGATCCGGGTAAAGGTTTCCAACTGTATTATTTTTGCGATTGCGCTGTTCTGCTGCCATGGAATGTTCTCGCTGTGCGGGCTGTATGAATCGAAGCGGCTGTCGACCAAGACCGCAGAGGTCATCGAGGTACTCAAGGCCAGTTCGCTTTCCACGTTTTGCCTGACGATTCTTTCGATGATTTTTTCGCTGAAGACGATGATTACGCCGAGATTCCTGGGCGTATTCTGGCTGGTGCTTTCGGTTTCGCTGGTGGGTTCTCGCCTGTTCATGCGCTATTGGCTATCGAGCATGCGTCGGCGCGGACATAATCTCCATCATATTTTGATTTTGGGCACGAATTCGCGAGCCATCGCTTTTGCGCGAAGCATCGAGGCATCGCCGGAGCTGGGTTACCGGCTGCTCGGCTTCGTGGACGATCCGTGGGAAAAGATGGACGAGTTCATCGCGACGGGATTCAACCTCGCTTCAAATTATGAACATCTGGCGGAATTTCTGCGGCACAACGTGGTGGATGAGGTGGCGATTTACATCCCGCTGCGTTCCTTTTATGAACATGCTGCGCAAATGGCCGCACTGTGCGAGCAGCAAGGCATCATCATGCGGTTTGATTCCGACTTGTTTAATCTGAAAATTGCCCGGCCGCGCACGACCGTGTTCGCCGGTGACGAGCCACAGCTGGCAGCGCACGGCGTTCCGCAGAAGGGCCACGCATTTTTCCTGAAGCGTGCCATCGATATTGTGGTGTCCTGCGTGGTGTTGATCGTTTTTGCGCCGGTGCTGCTGGCGATCGCGTTGCTGATCCGGTTCACTTCGCCCGGGCCGATTCTGTTCGGGCAAGTGCGGCTAGGATTCAACAAACGGCGCTTCACCATGTACAAATTCCGCAGCATGGTGCCGGACGCGGAGCGAATTCAGGAAGAATTGCTGCATCTGAACGAAATGTCCGGCCCGGTATTCAAGATGCGCAACGATCCGCGAGTGACGCCGATCGGAAGAATTTTGCGGAAGACCAGCCTGGACGAATTGCCCCAGCTTTTCAATGTACTGAAAGGCGAGATGAGCCTGGTGGGGCCGCGAGCGCTTTCGGTGCGCGATTACCAGCTCTTCAATGAGGACTGGCAACGCCGGCGTTTTAGCGTGCCGCCGGGAATCACTTGCCTGTGGCAGATTCATGGGCGCAATTCCATTCCGTTCGAGCGCTGGATGGAACTGGATATGCAATACATCGATAAATGGTCTTTGTGGCTCGATCTGAAAATCCTGGCGCAAACCATCCCGGCAGTGCTGAAAGGTTCGGGGGCCGCTTGACTTTTTGTTTCCTGCGTTTCAAACCCCGGATAATTTCATACAACGGAACCGCAAATTGCGGAGCATCGTACTTTGACGCACGCAGAGACGCGCGCATGACCGGTAGAGGAGAAGAGATATGCGAATAGCAGTGGTGGGTTCGGGTTATGTAGGCTTGGTGTCGGCCGTATGTTTCGCGGAAATCGGGCATGAGGTGATTTCCGTCGACAACGACAGCGCGAAAATCGAGGCCCTGAAGCGGGGCGAGGTGCCGATTCACGAGCACTTCCTGCCCGAACTGCTGCAGCGCCACAATGGCCGCCGCCTGCAGTTCTCGACCTCGGTGGCGGACGCCGTGGAAAAATGTGAAGCGGTATTTATTACGGTGGGCACGCCGCAGTCGGAAACGGGCGAAGCGGATCTCTCCTATGTGGAAGCGGTGGCGTACGAAATCGCCACGGCGATTCACAGCCCGAAACTGGTGGTGGAGAAGAGTACGGTTCCGGTGAGCACTTGCGATTATTTGCGCAAGACCCTGATGCTGAACGGCGCGAAGCCGGGCCTGTTTTCGGTGGCCTCGAATCCGGAGTTTCTGCGGGAAGGCACGGCGGTGACCGATTTTCTGTACCCCGATCGCATCGTGATTGGCGGCGACGATAGTTTCAGCGTGTCGCTGCTGCAGGAAGTCTACCTGCCGCTGACCTCTGGTAGCTATTACAGCCAGAAGGACGCGATTCCTTTTGCGCACTACAGCCACGCTAAGGCGCCGATTATCGTGACCAACGCGCGGAGCGCAGAATTGATTAAGCACGCTTCCAACGCGTTCCTGGCCATGAAGATTTCGTTTATCAACGCAGTGGCGAACATTTCGGAGGCGGTCGGAGCAGATATTCAGCAAGTGTGCGCCGGGATAGGCTCCGATTCGCGGATTGGGCCGAAGTTCCTGAACGCGGGCATCGGTTACGGCGGATCCTGCTTTCCCAAGGACGTGCAGGCCTTTCATGCCGTGGCCACGCAATGCAATTACGATTTTGGCCTGCTGACCGAAGTCATGGAAATTAATCTGGAGCAGCGCCGCCGCTTCCTGAAGAAAGTGCGCAGCGCCCTGTGGACACTGCGCGGAAAACGCCTGGGAGTTTTGGGTCTGGCGTTCAAGGCGGATACCGATGACGTGCGGGAATCGCCGGCCATCGCGATGATCAAGACGCTGGTGAAAGAAGGAGCCAAGCTGAAAGTGTTCGACCCGGCGGCGATGCCGAACGCGAAGAAAGTTTTGCCGGAAACCGAAGTAACCTACGTTGATGACGCCTACGCGGCTGCCAGCGGTTCGGACGCGCTGCTGCTTTTGACCGAGTGGCCGGAATTCGGCGCGCTGGATCTGGCGAAAATAAAATCGATGCTGCGCTACCCCATTGTGATTGACGGACGGAATCTGTATCCGCCGGACAAAATGGCCGCGGCAGGACTGATTTATCACAGCATCGGACGCGCTTCGTCGGTGGTGGAAAATGTCGCGCCAGCCACGGAACAAAACGGCAACGGATCGGTCGCTAGCGAGCCGAGCGCTATTAGGGCGGTCACCGCGTCGTAAGGCGACGGGCGATTCCGTAAGATACTGCCTGGATGATCTATCACCTGCTATCCGAGTCTGAGCCTTTCTCCGAACATCATGGGGGCGGGGTTTCGCGTTGGGTGGCAAATGTTTTGCGCAATGATGAAACTTCTATCGTGATTTGCCCGTCGGCTGATTCGACCTGGGGATTTCCGGCGGCGCGGATGTGGATTCTGCCGGGCCTCAGCAAGTACCGGTGGTGGGGCAAGCGGGTGCGGTACGGCAAGTTCTATTCTCTTACCTTGAGGCTGCTGCGTTCAGTGCTGGCGCCAGTGGCCGCGAAACTGCAACCAGGCGACACGCTCTATATTCATAACCGTCCTGAATTTGCGTTGGCCGCGAGCGCGATGTGCCGCAAAAAGGGAGTGCGAGTCGTTCTACACTTGCACAATTCTCATTTGTTGGCCGTGCCCGCCGCTTACCGCTCCCAGCTCGACGTCGATGCCCTGGTTTTCTGCAGCGCCTTCTTGAAACAGGAAGCCGGCGAATACGCGGACCGCGCGAAGCTGGCGGCGGTGATTCTGAACGGCGCGGACGATAAATGTTTTTTTCCAGCGCCCGCCGCAAATTCGAAGCGGGATGGCGATCCGGTGGTTTTATTTGTCGGCCGCCTGGTTCCGGAGAAGGGAATTGAGTTTCTGATTGAGGCTTTGCGTATGCTGAACGAGCGCGGCGTAAAGGTCTCGGGAAAAATCATCGGCAGCACTGGATTTGGTCACGACCGGACGTCGGAATATGTGGACGGGATCAAGCGCAACTTGCCGGCGCACGTGCTGTTCGCCAAATACATTTCGGGAGACGCGTTAGCTGAGGAATTTCGCCGAGCCACGATTTTCTGCTGCCCGTCGGTAGGAAAAGAGCCGTTCGGGATGGTGAATGTGGAAGCCATGGCTACGCGGCTCCCAGTGGTAGCAAGCGCCGTGGGAGGAATTCCAGAAATCTTCAGCGACGGCGGAGGAATTCTGGTTCAGCCCGGCTCAGCGGTGGAAATTGCGGACGCGATCGAGCTTTTACTGAAAGATGCGGCTAAACGCCAAGAGCTGGCCGATCGAGGATACGAGGTATACCAGGCGCGTTTTCGGTGGCCTCAGATCCGCGGCGAGTACTTGAAATTGATTCGACAGGTGTCACCCGCCGCTTGAACGAAGATTGAGCCGATGAGCGGGAGTTTCAGTGGCAAAATTCTGGTGTACATGATCACGATTGCCGAACAGCGCCGCCGGGCACGGGATTTTGTCCTGGCATGATCCGCGAGCAGATACTCAAGCTGAAGAGCAGTACGCTGGCGCGCAACGCCGGCTGGATGTTTGCCGGGCAAGGTCTGTCGTTCGTGGTGCAGGGCGTGTACTTCGTGGTGCTGGCGAGGCTGCTGGGCAGCGCGCAGTACGGAGTGCTGGCGGCCGCATTTGCGCTGGTTAGCCTGGTGAGCCAGTACAGCACGATGGGTTCGGGGCTTTTGTTTTTGCGTTACGTAAGCCCGGATCATTCGCGTTTCCGGGAATACTGGGGAAACATCCTGCTGTCGACCGCGGTGCTGGGCGCCGCCCTGGTGCTGGCGCTGCACTGGGGTGGCCGCTGGCTGATCGGCGCGGATAGCGCAGCGGTGCTGGTAGTGCTGGCCATCGGCGACTGCATGTGCCTGCAACTCGCGAGCTGCGTCAGCCAGATTTTTCAAGCGTTCGAAAAGATGCGAATCACCGCATCGCTGAATCTGCTGACGAATCTGCTGCGGCTGATTCTGGCGGCGGGGATGCTGGCGCTGCTGCATCATGCCACGGCGTGGGACTGGGCGATTGCCTCGCTGGTCGTTTCGATTATCGCGGCGGCCACGGCGGTGGTCACGGTGACGGTGCAGTTCGGGTGGCCGAGATTCGTACCGCAGTTGCTGTTCAAACGGCTGGGCGAAGGGTTTATCTTCGCGGTGTCAGGGTCGACGACGAACGCCTACAACGACGTCGACAAAGTCATGCTGGGACATTACGGCATGACGGTGGCGAACGGAATTTACTCGATGGCGTATCGGGTGATTAACATCGCCACGATGCCAATGATGTCGATCTACGCGGCGGCTTTTCCGCGGTTTTTTCGCGAAGGCGTGAACGGAGCGCGGAGCACCGAGCCCTTCGCACGCAAGTTGGTCAAGCGGACTTTGTTGCTGGGAATCGCGGCGGCGGTGGGAATGTTTTTATTTGCGCCGGTGATTCCCTTCATTGTCGGCAAAGGATTCACTCAGAGTATTTCGGCCTTGCGTTGGTTGTGCCTGATTCCCGCGTTTCGATGCCTGCACGTGAGCGCAGGGGATGCGATGGCCGGCGCGGGCTACCAGAAATACCGGCTAGGCTCGCAGATGCTGGCGGCAGTTTCGAATTTTGGGCTGAACCTTTATTTGATCCCGCACTATTCGTGGCTGGGCGCGGCGTGGTCCAGTTTGCTGACCGATGGCGGCCTCGCGGCGATGAATTGGACCTTGCTGTTGTGGTTGAAGCGAAGTGAATTAGCCCGGGCTCCGATGGTCGAGCCCGCGTAGCTGGAATAAGCATTGCAGGTTCGGCGGCAGATGCGGTCGATCGTGACGAAAAAGCCGGACCACTTCGAAGCGGACTTACAGAGGTAAAACGCAAATGAAGATCTTAGAAAAAGCGTATCTGATTTTCGCGCTAATCTTTTTGGCTAATGGCGTGATCCAGACCGACGTCGGCGAAAATGTGGGACCGCGCCTGCCGTCGTCATCGCTGCTAATCGGCCAGATCTTTATTTTTTCCATACTGACCGTGCTGGTCGCATTGCACTGGAGGGAAGTGATTAACGGTGTGCGGCGGTCGGGTTGGCTGATGGCGTTGTGTGGGCTAGCCATAGTCTCGGCGGTGTGGTCGGTAGACCCTCAGTTTGCATTTCGTCGCGCGATTGTTCTGCTGGCCACGACCATGTTCGGCGTTTATCTAGCTTCGCGATTTGACTGGGACGAGCAGATCAGCTTGTTTGCCTGGATGTCGGTGGTGGCGATCGCGGGCTGCTGGTTCATGGTGGTGGTGTTTCCACAGTACGGGATTTCGCACGACATTCATTTCGGGTCCATCAAAGGATTGTTCGCGCATCGCAGCATGATGGCGCGGCAAATGGTTTTCGCCATTCTAACTTTGGCGCTGGCGCGGCCGAAGGGAATGCCCAGCGCGGTTCGCGGATTGGGGCTAGTCGGCGCAGTGGCGCTGCTGGCGTTTTCGTTTGCGGCTACGTCGTGGGTGGCGGCAGCGGTATGTCTGGCGGTCTATCCGATCTTGCATCTGCTGCGAATCCGCAGCAAACGTACGCTGCCGTTGTGGGTGGTGCTGGCTCCGGTATTCGCGTTGCTGGCCTATCTGCTGATCGCGAATTTCGGCCTGGTCCTGGAAGCGACGGGAAAGGATTCGACGCTGACCGGACGCGTACCAATCTGGCATGCGGCGATTTCGGCGATCAGCCAACGGCCGTTCCTGGGCTACGGATATCAGACGTTCTGGAACCGCGGCGGCGCGATCACTTTCATCAATCCTTACCCTAATCACGCGCACGACGGGTACTTGGACTTGCTTTTGGATATGGGAATGGTTGGGCTGCTGGTGTTCCTATGCGGATTTGCGATCAGTTTCTGGCGCGCGGGAAAACTGTTCCAGTCGGACGAAGTCAACGGCGCCAAGTGGCCGCTACTCTTTATGATTTTCTTCGGCTTGTTCAATCTGACGGAAAGCAACATCACGCGGCCGCTGACGTTTCTGTGGGTGCCGTATTGTTCGATTTTCGTTTCGCTGGCTATGATCGAATTTGAAGGGCGCTTGCCGGCCGCGGTTCCGAACGGCGATTTCGAGCCGGACGGGGATGGCGGCGGATCAGAAGCTCCAACGGCCATTCCTTCCTATGGCGCGTAGCGCGGTAGAAGCGGCGGTAAAATGCGAGAATGCTCGTAAGCCGGTGGCTGGGACGACGTCAAAACAGATGACCACCACCGCGCCGGTCGTACTGGTCTACCGCTCGCAACTGCTCGGGCCCTCAGAAACTTTCATTCAATCGCAAGCCGCGTTCATGGCAACATTCCGCGCATTTTTTGTAGGCCGGAGCCGGGTGCCGGGTATCGAGATTCCGCCCGATTCGATCTGGGTAGCGAATCAAGGCGGAAAGTTCGGCAAGTTGCAAGATATGCGGTTCCGGATTCTGGGGCCGGGCGCTGCGAGTACGAAACGTTTAGGCGCGATGCAACCGCGGATTATTCACGGACATTTCGCACCGGATTCATGCGAAGTAGTCCCGCTGGCAAGTGCGCTGCGAATTCCCCTGATTGTCACGTTTCATGGATTCGATGCGACGCTGACGGATGCAGCGCTGGAGCAGACGCGGCAAGGGCGACGTTATCTGCGCGGATTGCCGAGATTGCGCGAGAAGGCTGATCTTTTTTTGGCGGTATCCGAATTTATCGCGAAGCGTGCGGCGGAACAGCGCGGAGTCGCTGCGGATCGCATCGTGGTTCACTACATCGGCGTCGACACTGAGAAATTCAGGCCGCCGATTGCGCCGAAACGGAAACAGCAAGTGCTTTTCGTGGGACGGTTGGTCGAAAAGAAGGGCTGCGAATTCTTGATCAAAGCGATGGAAATTGTGCAGCGTGAGCTGCCAGAGGCCGAGCTGATTGTGATTGGCGATGGGCCGCGGCGGGCGCAGCTGGAAAGTGAAGCGCGCCGGACGCTGAAGAAGTACCAATTCATGGGCATGCAGACCTCAGCGGTGGTGCAAGAGCGGTTGCAGGAAGCCGCCTTGCTATGCGTGCCGAGCGTCACCGCGTCCGACGGCGATTCCGAAGGCCTGCCGATTGCCGTGTACGAGGCGCAGGCGTCTGGATTGCCGGTGGCGGCCTTTGCGAGCGCGGGAATTCCAGAAGCGATCACGCATGGCGAAACTGGATTCTTGGCGCCAGAGCGCGATTGGAAGCAGCTGGGGGAGTATCTAGCGCTGCTGCTGAAGAACGCCGACTTGCGCGAGCGATTTAGCCGCGCGGCGCGGGAACAGATCGAGCGAAAATTCAATATTCGCAAGCAGACCGCGAGCCTCGAAAAGATTTATGAGGAAGTGATCGAGGCGCATGCGCGGAGGAAGAATCAGCCGGCGTAGAACCCGGCTGCTGCAAGATGGAAAATATTCTCGTTACCGCCGTGATTCCTACTCGCAACCGGCCGGAACTGGTGCAGCGGGCGATTGCCAGCGTGCGGGCGCAGACGTATCGGCCGATCGATATCGTAGTCGTGATTGACGGCCCGGACGAGGCGACCCGGGCGGCATTGGCGGCGATCGCCGACGACCGGTTGCGAGTGGTAGCGCTCGATAAAAGCGTAGGTGGCTCCGATGCGCGAAATATCGGCGCGCAAAATGTGCGCGGGGAGTGGATCGCGTTTCTCGATGACGACGACGAATGGCTCCCGGGCAAGATCGAAAAGCAGTTGGCTCTGGCAGCGCGGACGAATGAGACGTACCCGGTTATTTCCGGACAACTGATCGCAAAGAGTCCCTACGGCGAGTTTATTTGGCCACGAAGATTTCCCGCAGATGCGGAGCCAATCAGCGAGTATCTATTCAACCGTAAGACGTTTTTCCGCGGCGAAGGGCAACTGCAAACTTCAATGCTATTGACGCGGAAATCGCTAATGGAACTGGTTCCGTTTACCAGTGGGCTGCGGAAGCATCAAGATTTCGACTGGTACTTGCGCGTATTTCAAACACCGGGTGCGCGGTTTCATTTTGTTCCGGAGCCGCTGGTGAATTTGTATCTCGAAGAAGACCGCGAATCGATCACCACCCGGCCAGACTGGAGGTTTTCGCTGGATTGGCTGAAAGCCAACCGGGAACGAATGACCAAGCGGGCCTATGCGGGGTTCATCTCAACGCAACTAGCGCCCGAAGCTTCGCTGCAGGGAGCTTGGTCTGCGGCTCCCCGGCTTTTCTGGGAAATGTTCCGTCACGGCAAACCTGATCATATGGATGTCTCGATGTTCGCGGCGATGTGGCTGATGCGCCCTTCTTTCCGGCGCACGCTGCGCGCCTGGCGGCATCCGCACGCGGAAAAACAAACGGCATGAAAGTCCTGCAAATTACGCGGCAGTTTCACCCGTCCACCGGAGGCCTGGAATCCGCGGTGGAAGGGCTGAGCCATGCGGTTAAAGACGCGGGCCATGAAGTGCGTATCCTGACGCTGAATAAGATCTTCGGCACGGGCGAATCGGTGCCGGCGGAATCGGTGGTGGGCGGGCTCAATGTATCGCGAATCAAGCATTATGGCTCGCGGCGCTTTTTCATCGCACCCTCGGTGTTGAAACATATCAACGGTTCGGACCTGCTCCACATTCATGCCGTGGATTTCTTCGTGGATTTCTTGGGGATGAGCCGGCGATGGCACGGACGGCCGATCGTATTGAGCACGCACGGTGGATTTTTCCACACGCGCTGGTTGCCCTGGCTGAAATCCGCATATTTTCGCACGGTGACGCGGCAGAGCATGAAGCACGTCGGCGCGGTGATTTGCGTGAGCGAGCATGATTACGAAATCTTTTCGACCATCGTGCCGAAACAACAGCTGCATCTGGTGCGCAATGGAGTTGCGGTGGAATCCTACGCCCGCGTGGAGAAAAGCATCACGCCGGGACTGCTGGTGGGCATCGGACGAGTTTCGCCGAACAAAGGAATCGACCGGTTGATTCACGCCGTGGCGGAGTTGCGCAAGACTAGGCCGGAAGTGCAGTTGGTGTGGGCCGGGCCCGACGAAGCGAACCGAATCGAATTGTTGCGAAATGTCGCGCAAGAGGCTGGCGTCGCCGACGCCGTGACATTCACCGGCCGCGTCGAGGTAGCGGAACTGGAACGCCTGCTGGCGCACGCGAACCTTTTTGTTTCGGGATCTTCGTATGAAGGCTACGGGCTTTCGACCATTGAAGCGATGAGTAGCGGGACTGTTCCGGTGGTGACGCGAGTAGGAATTCACCCGCAACTGATTCGCGACGGGCAAAACGGATTTTTGGTGGATAACGACACGGCGTCACTGGCGCAAGGATTGCGGCAGGCGCTCGACGTGAAGCCTGCGGCTCTGGCGGCGATGGGCCAGGGCGCGCGCGAAGTTTCGGAGCAATGCACGTGGCGCCACGCGGTACAGGCATATTTGGACATCTATAAATCGGTCGTCACGAATTTTTCCCGAGCCTGAGCGATATGAGCGAACACCTAACAAAAACGGCGAAGTTCCCGGGCGGGTTATTTCCAGTAGTCCGGGGAACCGAAGGAGAGCCACGATGACCACCCCCGGGTCGGGCCTAGCCTCCAAGAAAGCGATGATGCCGGGCCCCGCGGTTATGGGGACGCAGGAACTCGCAGCTGGTCAGGCGCTAAGCCAGGAGCAAGTTCAGTTCCTGCACGAGCAAGGCTATTTGAGCCTGAGCGCGATTACCACGCCGGAGGAAGTTCGAGAAATCCGGAACGCGCTGCAGGAATTGTTCGATCGGAAGGCCGGAGAAAATGAAGGCGCGAACCTGGATTTCGTGGCCGGAGACGATCCGGACGCGCCTAAGACCGCGCCACAGATTCTGAACCCGGCGAACTACAGCCCGAAACTGCGCAAGACGGCGTGCTTCAAGAACGCACTAAAAATCGCGAAGCAAGCCCTGGGCGAAGACGCCCGTTGTTTTTTCGATCTGAGCATTATGAAATTGCCGCGCGTGGGCGCCGCGACGCCCTGGCATCAGGATGTAGCATTTCGCGATCCGCGATTCGAATATTCGGAAATGACGGTGTGGGTGGCGCTGCAAGATGTGACCGTCGAGGGCGGGTGCCTGCGCTTTCTGCCCTGCTCGAACACGCTACCGGTGCTGCCCCATCATTCGGTGAATGACGACCCCACCTCGCACGCCTACGAGTGCGTGGGAAATTTCGACGAATCGGCCGCGGTAGCGTGCCCGTTGCCTCCAGCGGCCTGCACCATTCATCTTCCCGGCACGCTGCATAGCGCGGGACCGAATACTTCGAGTACGGCGCGACTCGCCTACATCATGGTTTTCGGAGTGGCACCGAAACCGGCAAAGTCGCCGCAGGAATTTCCTTGGTTGGAGCAGAAGCAGACTCCCGCGCAAGCTAAAAAGAAGCAATGGATGCGGCGCGGCGGGGTCTTTATTACGGTGTGGCGCAGGCTGCGGCGGGGCGATCTGACGAATTGGCAGACCGCGGTATACGGGCTAAAACGCATCGGAAGAATCTTGCGTCGCGGCGAGTAATACGAGCCGGACGAATTGTGTCGAATAACACGAGGATGAATGGCCGAAACTGACACGAATCCGACGAAGGCCGCAGGGCAGAGCGCCCATGTGCTGGAATCTGCACAGCACATTCACCTGCTGGGGCTCGACATTCACAATTTCACGATGGACGAAACGCTGCTGGCCATCGCTGAGATCGTGGAACGGCGCAAGTTTGCGTTTGCCGTGACGCCGAACGTGGACCACACCATGAAGCTGCGCAAGAACGCAAAATTCCGCGAGCTTTACGCCAAAGCCGGACTGGTGGTGGCAGACGGCATGCCGTTGATCTGGGCGGCGAAGTTGCTAGGCACGCCGCTGAAGGACCGAATCAGCGGGGCGGATCTCTTCGTTCGAACCTGCTCTATGGCGGCGCAGAACGGCTATTCGGTGTTTTTGTTGGGGGGTAGCCCCGGAGCGGCGCAGCTCGCCTGCGAGAAGCTGGAAGCGATGTTTCCGACACTGAAAATTGCCGGCTGGGATTGTCCGCCTTACGGGTTTGCCAAGGACGAAGAACAAAATCGAACCATTCAGCAAAAGATCCGGGAGAGCGGTGCGGACATTTTGTTTGTGGGGCTTGGCGCGCCCTTGCAGGAAGAGTGGATGTGCGATTACGGCGAAGGATCGGGAGTCGCGTTTGCGATCGGAGTCGGCGTATCGTTCAGTTTTATGGGTGGAGTGATCAAGCGCGCGCCGCTATGGATGCAGCGCAGCGGCCTGGAATGGCTGTGGCGATTGCTGAAGGAGCCACGGCGATTGTGGAAGCGCTACCTGGTGGAAGCGCTGCCGTTTTTTGGAATGTTGCTGCACGCGATGCTGAAGCGCAACGCGCCGCAGCGCCATGCCTAACGGTACGGCTGTTGATGTGGGCGCGCATTGCGCTAAGGAACGAACGGCGCAAACATATCCGGCGCCGCCACATTACGCGCTCCGCCGGAACCAACTTCGGTCCAGACTCCGGGGGCGAGCGTGACGGTTTGCGCTACCGGGCGCGTGAGGGTAACAACCAGCGGCGCGGATCCCGGATTGAAAAATACTGGGTGCCTTTCATGTATGGCGATGACGACCGCTCCCGACTGACTCGCGGAAAACTGAAGATTTTCCGAAGTGAACGAAAGCAGTCCCCACGCGCCCACGAAAGCGTGGTTCCCGCCTGCGGGCTCGCGCACCAAAACCCCCGCTGCCTTCGCATCGATTTTCCCCACCAGATCCGACCGGAACGAAAGTGCTGCTGAAGTTCCATCCTTCATCAAAACGATTTCGGCTTTTTCGCGGGGTGTTTCCAGCGATTGGCTCCAGGCACCGGCTGAATCGATGGGCAACGGTTTCGATCGAAAATCCGGAGTCTGTCCGTTATACGGATAGAGGAACGTGGCGAAGATCGCCGGCGCGTTCTGCTGTTTACGAAAACGCACGGTAGGGATCGGCGTGTGATTCGCGGGCTTCCAGCCGAGCAAAGGCGTCTGCTGGCCCTGCACGACCTCGGTTTGCAACCGATCGCGTTCGAGTGGGAAGAGTGCGAGCTGCGCGCCGCCGGGATTGTCGCTGAAAGCGGCCAGGGTGCGGCTGTCGACCTGAGCGGATGGCGCGTCCAACTGAAAATGCGCGTCAAAGGTGTGATTGCCGCTGCCATCGAGCGTATCGATTACCAGCGCGTAGTAAGGACGCAAATAAATGACGCGGCGCGTGTGCGAGACGGAAGAATCGAGGGGACCGACCCACTGTTGGGCCTGGAAGCCTCCGCCCAGAACGTTAGACTGATAGCCGCCGTTGAACGTGGCGGCGACAAAATCAAAAAGCGGCGAGCTGACCCAGGGATTGGTGACGGGCGTGAAGGTTCCGCTGCTGGGCCCGCGATGCTGGCCTTTACCGTCGACAATGATGCTGCTGTGCGCGGAAGTGCCGATGAAAAAGCGGCGCCAGTCGGAATGATCGTAGACGTAGGTGCCGGGATCGAAGAGCAGCGTCTTGCCCCAGGCGCGCATGGTGACTTCGAGCATGTCTTCGTGCTCGTGCCCGATGCCCGCCGGGCCGCCGCGGAAAAATAGGAAAAGGTCGTCGGGCTTCCAGCCGCTGCGCATGGCGTAAAAGCCGGCGTAGGGCAGCATGGTCGAATTGGGCAGCGGCGGAGGCCCCTGTAACTGCCCGGTGTCCGCGGCCGTTGCAGCCCACTGCAGCAGTGGGTCGTTCATCACTTTCATTCCACCGCGGGAAGTCTTGAAGGCGTTCACCGGAGTCGAGTCGTTAGTTGGGACCACTTCGCCGTTTTGGGCCATGACGATGACCACGGCGCGGTACATCGAAAGAATTTTGTCGTGGAACTCGGACGGAATCGGCAGGTTGTTGAGCTGCGCTAACTTCAAGGTGCCTAGAAATCCATCGAGGGCGACCATGTGATAGCTGGGCGTCAACTCTGCCTCAAAGCCGTCGGGTGGGACGGCGCGTTCCAATTCCCGGGTCAAGCGATCGAGTCCCGTCTGACGCCAGGTCGCGGCATCCTTGAGTTCCGGAAAAAGCGTGCCGATGGTGAAGAGGCCAAAACTTTCCGAAGCGACAATATTTCCGGTGAGCTTCGTATCGCTGAGGGCCTGCGTGAGCAATGCGGCGTGATCCTGGGTCATGCGCAGGAAAATCCAGTTTGCTTCCGGAGTGAAAGAAGGACTATTCAAAAAGTGGTAGTACGCGTAGGGCCAGGAGTCGGACATGCGAATCGATGCGTCCAGCGGGCGCCACAGCGGTGGCTTGCTGTCGTGGTTCATCGGATTCTTGCGGGTGAAATCTTCCAGCTGATCGACCCACTCGCGCGCGTATTTTTCGTTACGAGTTTTCCAGTAGGCTTCGGCCAGCTTGTTCCAAAATTGGGTGCGGCTGATGGCGGACCAAGTCCACTCGTCGGTGTAGGAGGGATCGCTCCTCGGGACGGGATTGTAGGTCCAGTTGAAGTCCGCTCCCATATCCGCGCCGGTGGGTTTGAAATCGTGGAAGAAATTGCGGATGTAGTGGCGCGAGATTTCGTCTCCGATGGGATCGGTGCCGGAGACCCCGCGGACGGGCTGGTCGGAGGGCTTTACCGTGAATTGCGCGGTGCTGGCCGTGCGACGGTAATCAAGATAGGCGCTTTGGATCGTCTGCAGATTTCCGGTTTGTACGGCGGCGGCAACTTTTTCCATTCCGGGTGCGGTTAAATCGAGGGAGTCGATAGCCTGCTGGTTGGTGGTGACTGGTCCGCCGGGCACATTCTGCGCCGTGCTGGGCAACACGATAGCAAACATCAAAAAGAGCGATAAGAAAAAGGATTTCCGTTCGCTGCGCATATGCACCTCGAACCTTCATTTCAGCACATCAGGATTTTAAAATATACGGCGGGGTATGAGATTTTTTAAACTTAACGTGCAGGCTTTGTACTGCCACGCGGGTATTGGAGAATGGTAAGGATGGCCTCGCGCGGAATTCTGACACTGGCGTTCGGCAAGCCGAAATTCATCGAGATGGCTAAGGCGCTGGCCTGGTCCTTAAATTTGCATGCGCCGGAGATTCCGCGCGCGATCGTCACGGATTCAGCCGATGCCGAGCTGGCCGAGCTTTTTCCGCAGCGGATCGAGTATCGCGCGGATTATGGGTCGAATGTGCGGCAGAAAATGTACCTCGATCAGTACAGCCCCTTCGACGAAACCTTGTTCATCGACAGCGATTCTCTGGCGGTGCGTGGGCTGGGTTCTTTCTGGACCGCATTCGCGTCGGTGCCTTTCGGCACCAGCGGCGATCGCCTGCTGCGCGCTGGGGAGACCGACGCGTTCCTGGATGTGGATGTGATGCTCAAGCGTTACGGCTTCGATAGCCTGCCTAAATTCAACGGTGGCATCTACTATTTCAAACGCAACGCCCAATCCGCGGCGCTTTTTTCCACGGCACGAGAGTTGCTGGCCAAGTCCGCGGAATATGGGTTCAAGGAATTCCGCAACGACGGACCGAACGACGAGGCGCTGTATTCGGTGGCGATGGCTATGCACGGGCTGAAGCTAATCGACATGGGCAACGCGGGGATGTGGACGCCGATAAATGCCGAGAGCTCGGTGACCGTGGACATTCCGCGAGGTATTTGTACCTTTGTCAAGAAAGGTCGCCAAGTCACGCCCGACATTATTCATTTCGCGGGCTTCACCGGCAGCTTTATTTATCTGCGGGAATGTTCGAAATTAAAAAATCTGGCGCACGGCAAAGGCGGCCTTTCTTCGATGGAAGAGGTGGCTCTGCGAATGGAAGCCGCGAAATCCTGGAGAAAAGAAACCTCGGCAACGCTACGAAGACGAATTAGGAAGCTGGTTCACGCCGACTAAGTCTTTTCCCCTCTGTCAAAGCTCCGTAGTTCTCTCCAGGTTGTTCGTTACACGTGATGTAAGAAATTCCTTCCTAGTTTTGCTTGCTTAAATCCCCACACAATTGGCGGCAGAATTTACTCGTGGCGCAACGCGATCATAGGATCGGTGCGCATCGCGCGGCGCGCGGGAATGTATCCGGCTAAAACGGCGATTGCGACTAAGGCCAGCGCGACCGCGAAAAGCGTTAGCGGATCATTGGGCGAGACATTGAAGAGCAGGTGGCCGAGCAGGCGAGAAGCGGCCAGGGCGCAGGGCACTCCGAGGGCCAAGCCCGCGACGGCGATGAAGAGAGTTTCCCGCAGCACCATGCGCAGAATTGCGCGTCGAGAAGCGCCTAGGGCGACGCGAATGCCGATTTCCTGACGCCGGCACGAAACCGAATAGGAAATCACGCCAAAAATTCCGATCGCGGCCAGAGCCAGGGCTATGGCTGCAAAAAGCGCCAGCAAGAAGGTGCGGAACCGGGGCTGTGCGACGGATTCCTCAATGACCTTAGACATTTGTGCGACGTCGCTGACCGGCAAGTCCTTATCGTGTTTCGCGACTTCCTGGCGAATCGCAGCAGTCACGCTGGCCGCGCTCAGAGTGCTTTTGACCACGACTCCTGCGCCGGGAAATGGCGCCTGCGCATAAGGGACGTACATCATCGGGCCCGGATCCTCGCCGAGCGATACGTCGTGGACGTCACCGACAATTCCGACAATTTCACGCGGCGCGTCGGCGTCGGGCGGGAATCCGAAGACAAGCCGCTGGCCGACAGGATCCTGATGGGGAAAATAAGTTCGCGCCATGGCCCGGTTGATCAGGGTTACGCGCGGAGAAGAAAAATCATCACGTTGATCGAAAGTGCGCCCACCTAGAAGTGGAATTCCCATCACGTGAAAATAATCCGGACTGACCGAAACGTAATCGGCCGTCAGGGAAGAGCCCGCGGAGACTGGCGGGCGGCCTTCAATTTCGAACGCCAAGTTCACTTGGCCGTCGGCGAGCGGCATCGGGATGGCGACAGCGGAATCCTGCAGACCGGGCTCCGATTTAATTCCAGCGAGCAGATTGTCGGCGAAGGAATTCCACTGTTGCGGAGTTGCGTACTGTGCGCGCGGCAGGGAAATATCGGCTTTCACGATCTTTTGAACCTGGAAGCCAGGGTTCACCGCGGTCAGCGCCACGAAGCTGCGCATCAACAACCCGGCGGTGACCAGCAAGACCATCGCCAGCGCAATTTCGGCGGCGGCGAGAAAACCGCGGGCACGACGTCCGCCGCTGCTCTGTCCGGAACGGCCGCCTCCCTCGCGCAGGCCGGTTTGTAGACTCGAATTCGACATGTAAAAAGCAGGGACCAGACCTACGGCGGCGCCGGCGAAAGCGGAAAGGAAAAAAGCAAATCCCAGAACGAAATGATCGACGCGAATTTCATTCACCTGCGGCAAGGTCGCGGGCAGAAAGGAACTGAGACCGCGCACGCCGGCGTAAGCCAGGAAAATTCCGGCAAGTCCTCCCAGCAGGCTGAGCACTGCGGTTTCGCTGAGCAACTGCCGAATGATGCGCGCGCGTCCCGCGCCCAGCGTAGCGCGCAGAGCGATTTCTTTGGCGCGGGAGGTGGCGCGCGAAAGCAAGAGGTTGGCGATGTTGGTGCAGGCGATGAGCAACACCAAACCGACGGCACCCAATAACACGAGTAAGGCCGATTTAACGTCGCCAACAATCATTTGTTGCAGCGGAATCATGCCGATTTCCCAGCCGTCATTTTCAGCAGGAAAATCTTTGGCCGAGCGTGAGGCGAAGGCGCTCAGCTCCGCCTGCGCTTGACTCCTCGAAATTCCCGGCCTCAACCGCCCTGTAACTTGCAACCAGTGCCCGCCTCGGCGAGCTAACCAGCTTCCGAACAGTGGATCCTGCGAGCGAGGAATCCAGATCTGCTCGCTTTTCGTCAGCGACGGAAAGCGAAACCCAGTCGGAACTACCCCGACGATGGTAAAGGACCGTTTGTCCAAATCGATCGAGGTGCCGATGACGCCCGGGTCGGCGCCGAAGGAACTTCTCCACAGGCCTTCGCTCAGGATGACCACGGCGGGCGCGCCAACTTTTCCTTCTTCGGGCACGAATACCCGACCAACGATCGGGTTTTCGCAGAAGACCGAGAAAAAATCCGACGTCACTACGGAAGTGCTGATCACCTGCGGCTCGCCGTGACCAGTCAGCGTTAATTCATGCCGTTGGACGCCGGCCACGTCGCTGAAAATATGACTTTGCTCGCGAAGATCTGAAAAGTTCGGGTAGGAAAAACCGGTCCGCACGCTTTCGTCGTGCGACTCTCGTTGGAACACGTTGAATAATTGTTCGGAGTGCGCGTACGGAAGAGGTTTGAGCAGAATGGCGTAGACCACGCTGAAGATGGCAGTGTTGGCGCCAATCCCGATAGCGAGAGTCAGAATCGCTACGGCGGCGAAGCCAGGAGCTTTGCGCAACGTGCGGAAGGCATAGCGGGTGTCTTGCGCCAAAGTTTCCAGGAAATGCACTCCCGCGGCTTCACGGCATTCTTCCTTAAACTTTTGGTAACCGCCAAATTCCAGCCGGGCCTTCCTCGCTGCTTCGCCAGCAGACATTCCTTCGCGCACATGATCCGCAGCGCGATCGCGAATGTGTGAGGCGAGTTCCTCGTCCATTTCACTCTCTACCCTGGATCTTCGAAACAAAGCGGAGGCGAAGAGGCGCAGCGAGGCTGGCCAACTCATTGCCGCTCCCGCCGGTGGCGGGTGGCCAACAGAGGCCAAGATTCGACGAACACCTGCCCTCCTAAGAATGTTAGGAGGCTAGAATAGGCCCTCCTAAGTTGTCAAGGGGTAGGACAGAGCGGTCTGGTTCGGCCAGGACCGGGGAGGGAAGGAGCTCATTCGGGCCGTGATCGCATGGGCATCAGCCGACTTCCTCTGAGCGCGTTTATCAGCAGTTAACACTGGTTTGGCGAGCGCAACACCTCGAGCCAATTTGCGCCTAGAATAGCGGGATATGCGAAGACCGGACAAACGCGCCACGCTCGCTTTATTTCTCGCCTTTTTCGCTTTTGCGCTGCTGGCGTCCGCGGTCGCGTCGCAATCCGCGCCGAAGACCGCCGCGATTCCGTTGGATAAGCGACCCTACGTTTTGGTTGTGTACGCGGACTGGTGTCCCTACTGCCAGGACCTAAAACCCGTACTGGCGTTGATCAACGATAAATACCGCGGGCGGATCCGATTCGTCCGCTACGACGTCACCTCTGACGAAACGACCGCGAAGTCAAAGGAGTTGGCGGCGAAACTCGGACTCACCAAATTCTTCGAAGATAACCAGGAAAAGACATCGCTGGTCATAATTCTGGATGCTTCCCGCCATGAAGTCTTTCGAGCGACCAGTGACAACGAGGCGAAACATTACGAAGCGGTGCTGGACCAACAGTTGCAGAGTGTCGCCACGCATTGATTTGAAGACTTCGATCTAGCGCATTTACGCCCGCGCCGGCCGTACCGCCTCCCCCCAATATTCGCCGAGCCAGCTGGGTATTGGCTGGGCCACCGGCGTCTGCGTTCTAGTCGTCGTTTCTGTCGCGTACCGCCTCTGGATTCTGCGGGGAACGTGGCAGCCGGAAGCGCAGTCGACGCGGGCTTTCATGGAACTTTGGCGTCGCCGGGTGCAGGCCCGGGTCCGTGGACTGCGGATCGGGCTCTGTGTGTCGCTCGGCTGGATTATTTCTTGTGCGGCAAATTGGAAAATTATCAGCGCAGATGTCCATGGTCACCCCGGCGATTGGATCGGGTTGCTGGTGGCCTGCCTGCTGATGCAACCGGTGCTATGGTTCGGTGCCGCTTACTTCCGTCGGCGTTACCTCGT
>DASWVE010000159.1:0-32602 GCA_036401315.1 Candidatus Acidiferrales bacterium | reverse complement strand
CCAGATTACGCTGCTCGGTTTCGGTTTCGCGCTCCTGCAGATGGCGCACTCCGCCACCTCGGTCATCTGCTTCCTCCTCGGCGCCGGCCTCATGTTTGTTACGGATATGGATTTCATCAAGAAGCGCCCCGGCCGCGTGCTCGCTCTCTCTTTAGGAGTCGTTCTTATTGGCGGCCTCGGCCTGCTCTTTGGCGGAACCGCCGTCTCTGAATCGCTGGGCAGAGGGGGCGGGCTTAGCGGACGCACCGACATCTGGTCCTGCTCGATCGCTACCGCCGGAAATCCGGTCATTGGCAGCGGCTTCGAGAGTTTCTGGAACGCAAACGCCAGCAAGGTGAATTATTGCCTACAACGGAGAGGGTTTCGAGATCTCAGCAATCTCAACTCGGCGCACGACGGCTATCTGCAAATCTACTTGGACCTGGGTTTGGTAGGTTTGTTTCTAATCGTACTTATTTTGATCAGCGGATATCGCTACGCCAGCAAAGCATTTAAGGATAATCCCGAGTTTGCGAGCCTGATGCTTGCTTCTATAGCTACCGCGACTTTCTATAGCATCACTGAGGTTGGCTTCCGCATCTTGGCACCGTCGTGGATCTTTCTGCTGCTTGGCGTGATCGGTTCAGGGGCCATCGCCCGTGGCCTCCTCGGTAGTAAAGCTCCCTCCGTGCCTGCCTCGGTAGGTAATACAAAATTTGTTCCGCGACAAAAAACGGTAAGTGCAACCCGTTGGAAAAAGAGCAAGCCCGAATTAAATCGGGCAAACAGGACTGCGATTGATACCCTTCCAGCCTGACGGCACATTTCACCCCGCAGCTTCGGGCGAAGGAATACGTCGGGATGCCGTGCGAGGCGCAGGAGCGAGCATTGCGGGACAAGCGATCAGCTTCGTCCTGCAAATGGGATCCGTCGTCGTTCTAGCGCGGCTCCTCACTCCTGCTGACTTTGGGATCGTGACTATGGTCACTACCTTCAGCCTTCTGTTTCGCAGTTTCGGCCTAAACGGATTTACGGAACTAATTTTGCAGCGGGAGGAACTTTCCGAATCGTTAGCCAGCAACGTTTTTTGGATCAATCTGGGTATCGGCACGATTCTGACCCTCCTCTTCGCCGCTTCGGGCCCTTTACTGGCGCGTTTTTTTCATAGTCCGCCGGTTGCGCTGGCGACTGCAGCGTTGTCTTTGATGATTGTATTTAGCAGTTTCGGATGGATTCACTTGGCGCTACTGCAACGTGCCATGCGTTTCCGGACGGCCGCGATCATCAATCTAACTGCGCTCATATTCTACGTAGGCGTCGCCGTGTGCTCCGCCCTCGCGGGCTGGCATTACTGGGCGCTGGTTTGGGCCATGGTGGCTCAGTCTGCAGTCATGTCAGCCGGCGCCTGGCTAGCCTGCCGTTGGGTGCCCAGCCGGCCGGGGCGGGTCTCGGGTACCGGCTCAGGCTTAAAATTCGCCACCATCGTTTATTCGCATTTTGCGTTCAGCTACTTGACTCGCAACACAGACAATCTTCTCGTCGGATGGCGGTTCGGCGCCGGCGCTCTGGGTTTCTACAAAAAGGCTTATGACCTGTTTGTGCTTTCCGAATCGCAGCTGCTGGCGCCGCTGTCTGCCGTAGTCGTGAGGACCTTGAGCCGCGTAAACGGGAATCGCGAGCAATATCAACGCTACTTTCTGCGGGCCATAGGCGTTTTGGCGCTGGTCGGAATGGGAGTCGGAGCGGATTTTGCTTTGGTGGGAAAGGATCTCATTCGCTTCCTTCTGGGGCCTAATTGGGACGAGGCTGGGCGCATCTTCTCGTTATTCGGTCCCGGAATCGGCGTCATGTTGCTGTACAACACGCATGGGTGGATTCACCTTTCCATCGGCCGCCCCGAGAGATGGTTTAAGTGGGGCTTGATGGAGTTCGTCTGCACCGCCGGTCTATTCTTGCTGGGCTTACGCTGGGGGCCCTCCGGAATCGCGCTAGCTTGGACGCTTTCCTATTTCATTCTGATGTTTCCCGGCTTCTGGTATGCCGGAAAACCGATCGGCCTGGGCATCGGTCCGATGTTCGCTGTCATCTGGAAATTTTTTGCCGCATCGGTTGCCGCAGCCGTCGTGACTGCTTGGATTGTCAAAGCTTTACCGCAATTCGCTGCGATGCCCGGCGGCACGGGGGCTCTCTTTAGGATGGTTTCAGTTTCTCTGATATTTTTCGCGTTGTATTTCACCGGAGTGATTGTTCTCCACCGGGGACTTAAGCCCCTGGGTGAGACATTTGGTCTGCTTCGCGATTTGCTTCCCGCTGGAATGGTTAGGCGCATTTTCCCCGCAGCTGTTTGAGGCTGGCGTAAAAGTCATCGTGAATACAATTTTCAGAGGGAGAAACTTTTGAGCCGCTTGCGGATTTTGGTGTTAGCGCCGGACGCTGATCCGAAGCGTGTCAGTATTCCCTTTGTCACGTATTGCCACGCGGCGGCGCTCGCTAAGCTCCATGACGTTAGCCTGGTCGTTGGATCGCCCGTTGAAGATAACGTGCGCGAGGCGAAAGCGCCCTTTCACTCTATCGAGGTTGTGCGCATACCGTGGCTCGAGCGGATCTACGAGTGGAGCTTGCGTAGAATTTTCAAATACAACTACGACACGCAGGTGCTGACCGCCTTCGGTTATCCGTTTTCCCTGGTGTTTGAATGGTATGCCTGGCGGCAGTTGCGGCGACGTATATTTGCGAAAGAGTGGGACGTGGTTTTGCGCGTGTTGCCCATGACCCCTTCGTTGCCTAGCCTGTTCTCATTCTTGCTACGCAAAGGACCAATACCGTTTGTGCTGGGGCCTCTCAACGGTGGTTTGCCGTGGCCGGCCGGCTTCGCCCAGCTCGAAAGCCAAAAGGAGTGGATCTCCAACCTACGAAATGTTTACCGGTACCTGCCTTTTGCGCGCGCGACTTATCGCCACGCCACCGGAATCATAGCCGCATCCTCTCAAACCTACTCCGAATTTACCGCCTATCCGGACAAGTTGTTTTTTGTTCCCGAGCCCGGCATCGCTCAATCGCTGTGTTCCGAGGATACGCGCAGCCCGCAGCCCGGTGCCAAACTTAAACTGATTTTCGTTGGCGGCTTCGTTCCGCGAAAGGCTTGCGATCTGGCATTGCGTGCAGTTGCTCCCTTGGTGAAAAGCGATTTAGCTCGTTTCACTATCGTGGGCGATGGCCCAGACCGGGATCGGCTCCAACAACTCGTGCGAGATCTCGGAATCGAACAAGGTGTGACCTTCACTGGCTGGATTAGCCATGCCGAAGTTCTAGCACAGTTGCGATCGGCCGATGTGCTGGTCTTTCCTTCATTACGTGACAACGGCGCCGGTATCGTCTTTGAGGCTCTCGCCACTGGCGCCGTGCCAGTAGTTGCAGATTTCGGCGGGCCGGGCGATATCGTTAACTCAGAGGTTGGTTACAAGGTTCCACTGACGAACGAGAACGACATCGTGGCGCAGATCGAAAAGATACTGATCGAATTGGCTCACGACCGGGATAATCTCCAGAAGTTGCGACGTCAAGGGATGGCTTATGTGCGAGAGCGCCTAACTTGGGATGCGAAAGCGCAATCCACCAGTCAAATCCTCCAGTGGGCTGCGGGACAGGGTCCCAAGCCCGACTTTCCCCCGCCAAAGGTGCTGCAAAGTTCGCCCAGGAGACAATAATATGAACAACACTGTCCGAAAAATTTTGACGGCGAACGCTTTGTCACGACGGCTTTACTGCGCGGCACGGCAGGAGTATCACGCCCGTCGGGTGTCCAGGGGTGCGGAACGATATTTCGTGAATGCCGATGACTTCCGGAAAGCTCTTCGCGCAAACGGTGTGACGAATTCTGTCGACCTTCGCACCAAGGACGGCCTTACGATCACCATCAGGCAGAACTACGGTGACGCGATGACCATCGCTGAAATCTTTCTAGACGATTGCTATGGCCGCGATCTCGCACTCCCTCCGAGTCCTCTCGTAATAGATGTCGGGGGCTTTGTCGGTGATTTTGCTTTATACGCGGTGAAGCGTCTCAATGCGCGCAAAGTGATCGTTTGCGAGCCTGCGCCAAGAAATTGGGCGCTGCTTCTGAAGAACATTGCCAACAATTCCTATGAAGGTCGGATCGACCCGGTGAACAAGGCGGTCACAGCGAATGGCGAGAGTGTGATGATGAATATTGATGCCCCTGATGAATTCCAGAGTATGGTCTCCGCGCACGACACCAGCGGACAGCCGCTCAGCGCCGTTCCTGGAATTTCCTTGGGCCAGCTCCTCCAGGATCACTCCGTCGACAGCGTTGATTTGTTGAAGATTGACGTCGAGGGCGGGGAGTACGCAATTCTCGAGGGAACACCGTCCGATGTCCTCAGTCGCATCCGGAATATCGTGTTCGAGTACCACGACATAGAAGGAGGGTGGGCTATGCTGGAGAGCGTGAAGAAACGGCTGGTCCGTGAAGGCTACACCCTTCATTTGCAGACAGGTCTCGGATGGGCTGCACGATCATAAGTCACGAGAAATTAGACCGCTTGCAGGACACCAGGAAGACTTACTGGACAGTTGTCGTGACGTTCTGCGGAGGGGGCGGACTATTGCCTCCGGTGCCGTTGCCGGCAACCAGAGGGTGCGGGTAGGTAAATGGCTGGTATATCCCGGTCCAGGTATTTGTAGAGGTGCAAACGTAGAGTTCGCCGTTCCCGCCGTTGGCGTCCGTCGCAAAGTAACCAACTCCGTAGGAACCAGTGGGGCTGGTGTAATAGGTTCCGCCCGGGCCCGAAGTGCACGTTGAAGGACGCGAGGCGGACGGTCCGAACCCGGTTCCGGTGGTCCCATTGAAGTTCGCGTTGTCGGCAAACACGTCGACGTTTTGGGTCGTACTACTGTCCCGAATGTTAACTTCTATCGCACTCCCAACTGAATTCATCCACAGATAAAATGGTTCAAGATATTGGTGAGGCCACGCGATAGTGCCCGTAGCAGAATTCAAGCGCTTGGGGAGGTTCGCACCGTTCAAAGCCTGCGTGGTCTGTCCGCGCCCAATGCCGTCCAAGCAAGGATAGCCACTAGCGGTATTCGAATTTCCGTCCCAAGGGGCGCCTACGCCGTTGCTGTTGACCGATGTACCGCAGTAGCCCCAGCCAGCCGGAGTGTTCGTTTCAGTCTGAGCGTTGGTTTGGCGGTCCGTACTTGCTGCCCAAAAACGATAAGCTGTGCCGCTTTGCATCGTGTTTCCCCAAATCAGGCCCGTCGTGCCCTTAGTGCCCGTCATCGCATCTTCTTCAATCGTGCCGGCCGTCATGTAATTGTGATAAAACTCGAATCCGCGGCAGCCGCGAAGAGATCCCGCGTCAGTCTTTGTTGCGTGCGTTTGCTCTGCGACCGTCACTCCATAAAACGCGTTGTATCGCATCACGAACAGGCCAGCGGCGTCGCAGTCATTTCCATACCCGCCGTTGATCTGATTATTCTCGATGAAGACGAAATTGATCGTCCCCCACTGGGATGCCACCTGAAAGGTTCCATCACCATTTCCAATGGAGTCTTCAAAAGCGGCGGCGCTCGTCACAATTTGAAAAGCGTTCCAATCGGAATTTGTATTGGGGCCTTGATCCGCCACGTTGTGATCGATCACTCCAAGTTCAGGCCCGTAAAATCTGACCCACCCACCAACAATTGAAGAGGAGTAGCCGGCGATGTTGAAGTGGTCATGATCGATGCGCACATTGTGGGAACTTCCGTATATCCCGAGGGCGCCATATTTCGTCCCGGCCCCGGAGCCACCTTGCATGGTTATGCCGGTAAATCGAAAAAAAGTGCTCGGCGATCCGGTGGTGAGCTGGAACCAGGTATTCCCAGGAATGCTATCGGCGATAACGGTGGCATCGGAGGCTGTGCAGCCGTAGGAGGAAGTTCCCGCCGTTCCAGTGCAGTTAACCGTTGTCGCTCCCTGGATCGTCAAATTCGTCACCCCAGAGGGTACGTTGTACATGAAGGGGGTCGTCCACGAAGAAGTTCCGGCCGGGATGTTAACCACGACGGTCGCATTCGTGTTTTTCGACGAAGGAAGCGCAGCCAGAAAATCGGATTCCGAAGCGCTCGCCGCCGTACAGGTCGCCGTGGTGCACGACTGGGCTGATGTGCGCGGCGAATCAACCGCGACTGCCAGGAGAATGAGAGCCAAAAGAGCGAATGTTTTCATGGGGTGCAGCCTGTGGCCGAGAATTTGAGTAGGTCGGGTTTCAAAGGTCCTGTGCTGGTTGGCTTTGGTCACCGACGCCCCTTCGAATGGATTGGCCGAATCCCTGACTCGACAAAACAATTCTGCGCCGAGCCCGCAGCAGAATCCACTGTACTAGGGAACAGTATTGGACCAGCTGCTCATATATCCGCGCCGCGTACTTTGCCCTGGCATCGGCTATCCACTTCAAATCATTACTGCTTACCGCTGGCCGCATAAGAAAATTCTAACCGCGAAGGCGGCTTCCGCGATAGCACACGGATTCGGTTCCGCGTCTAAGCAGCCTGCATCAAGGTGCTAACATTAGATCTGCAGCGCCTTGTGGTAAAGATGCCGAATACCCGGCAAAAAGCCGCCCGCCCGAGGCGGAAGGTAAGTTCGATTCCATGGCGACCATCGTCCAAAATCCAGAGCTACTGACGAAACCAAGCACCCCGCACAACGCTGCAGCCAACGTTGCGGTGCTCACCGGCTGCAAAGACCGGCCCTACGCGCTCGGTTTGGTCCTGGCTCTGGTTTCACAAGGCGTTCCCGTGGATATGATCGGCAGCGATCTCGAAGACAGCCCCGAGCTGCACGTCACGCCGAATCTGCGCTTCCTGAACCTTCGCGGCAGCCAGAACGAGCGCGAGAAATTCACCAAAAAACTTTTCAAGCTCGCGGACTACTATGCGCGCCTCGCGCGTTACGTCCTGCGTTCCAAGCCTGCGATATTGCACATTCTGTGGAACAACAAAGTCGAGTATTTCGATCGCACGTTGTTGATGCTCTATTATAAGCTGCTGGGAAAGAAGATCGCCCTCACCGCCCACAATGTGAACCAGGCCAAGCGCGACCGCCAGGATTCCGCGCTGAATCGCCTCACCCTGAAAATTCAGTACCGGCTCTCCGATCATCTTTTCGTTCATACCAAAAAAATGAAAGACGAACTCCTGGAAGATTTTGGAATCGCGGAACAAGCGGTGACCGTCATCCGTCATCCAATCAACAGTTCTTTCCCGGACACGGACCTCACGCCTTCCGCCGCCAAACGTCGACTTGGCGTCAAAGACACCGACAAGACCATCCTTTTCTTAGGGAGAATTAAGGCCTACAAAGGAATCGAGGACTTGCTCGCGGCTTTTCAGCAATTAGTAAAACGGGATTCAACGTATCGCCTAGTTATCGCCGGCGAACCGCACAAGGGCAGCGAAAGCTACTTGGACGAGATTAGAAAGATCGTCGCTCGCGACTTCGCCCAGGGTGACGTCATCCTTAAGTTTCAGTTCATTCCCGACGACGACATGGAACTGTATCTCAAGGCCGCGGATGTGCTGGTGCTTCCTTATAAGGATATCTTTCAAAGTGGAGTTCTCTTCCTCGCCTACAATTTTGGTTTGCCCGTGGTAGCCACGGACGTGGGCTCGTTCCGGGAAGACATCGTCGAAGGGAAAACGGGATTTATTTGCAAGCCGGCGGACACCGCCGATTTGTCCAAGACCCTCGAAACTTACTTCTTAAGCGATCTTTACCGAAATTTGGGAACCCGCCGCCAGGAAATTAAGGATTATGCTAACCGGGTCCATTCCTGGGACGCAGCTGCCGAATTGACCAAGGCCGCCTACTCGCGAATTTCTGGCGGACATTTATTATGAGCCCCTTGTTTTCCATACGACCTTTTCGGGAGACTCCATGATCGTTACCCGCACTCCGCTTCGCATTTCCTTTTTCGGCGGTGGCACCGACTATCCCGTCTGGTACCGCGAACATGGCGGCGCCGTATTGTCGACGACGATCGATAAATCGTGTTACATCACCACTCGGTGGCTGCCTCCCTTTTTTGAGTACCACAGCCGAATTTCTTATTCCAAGGTTGAAAATGTTAGTAGCAATAATCAAATAGAGCATCCATCGGTCCGCGCTTGCCTGGAATATCTGGGCATCACCGACGGCGTGGAAATTCATCACGTAGCGGACTTGCCCGCGCGAACCGGCCTGGGCACCAGCTCGGCGTTCACCGTGGGTCTTCTTCAGGGCCTCTATGCGCTCAAGAACCAGATGCGCGACAAACAAAAGCTTACCGAGGAAGCGATCCACGTGGAACGCGATCTACTGCAGGAAGCCGTCGGTGCACAGGATCAGGCGAGCTGCGCCTACGGAGGATTTAACCGGATTAGTTTCCACCCCAACGATGCCATTGAGGTGAATCGCATCCTCGCTCCCCCCAACAGATTGGTGGACCTAGAGCAGCACCTTGCGCTTTACTTCACCGGGTTTGCGCGAACCGCGTCCGAGATTGCCAAAGCGCAACTGAAAGCGACTCCCAATCGGCAAAAAGAACTGCGGGAAATGCTTCAGATGGTTGACGAAGCCGAAGGCATCGTTACCAACGCAAACCGTTCGCTGGACGAATTTGGAAAGCTGTTGCACCAGGGTTGGCAGCTCAAGCGGTCGCTGACCGAACGGATCTCAAACTCCAGTATTGATGAAATTTACGAGGCCGGGCTCAGCGCCGGTGCGTTAGGCGGCAAGCTCCTCGGCGCCGGCGGCGGCGGTTTCATGCTTTTTTACGTGCCTCCTGAGCGCAGACAAGCGTTAAGGACGCGCCTGAAGAATCTTCTCTGCATTCCTTTCGCATTTTCGAGTAGAGGAAGCGACGTCGCAGTGTACGAACCGGAATTGGCGTATGACAAATCCCTGGCCAGTGACCGAAGCGAAATTTATGCGCAGCGTGATTGATGCCATCGTCCTATGCGGCGGAGCGGGGACTCGCCTGCGGAGCGTGACCGGCGAGGCTCCGAAATCGCTGGCCGCGATCGGCGATCGGCCGTTTCTGGACATTCTGGTCAACCAGTTGCGACGCCACGGGTTTGAACGGGTCATCCTGGCCGTCGGCTATCAACGAGATTTGATTCGATCGCACTTTGCCAGCCGCTCTCACGACCTGTCCTTGGAATATTCGATCGAGTCCACACCGCTGGGAACCGGTGGCGCGTTGCGCAATGCTGCCGATCTCGTGAAATCAGCAGCGGTGCTGATCATGAATGGCGATAGCTACACGGACGCCGACCTGTCGAGCTTTGTAGCTCAGCACCGTGAATCGCGTGCCGATGTCTCGGTTATCGTCGTCCCCACCGATGGTCGCGTGGATTGTGGCCTCGTTGCCGTTGATCCGCAGGGGCGAGTGTTGGGATTCAAGGAGAAGCAGTCCGCAAGCGGAATGCAATATGTGAACGCCGGCATCTACGTGGTGGATAAGAAAATTTTGTACGAGATGCCGCCCAATCAGCGGATTTCACTCGAAGAAGAGGTATTCCCCCGATTGCTGGCCCAAGGAAAGAACATCCGTTCATTTCACCATTCGGGCCTGTGCATCGACATCGGAACACCCGAACGGTACCTCTCGGCCCAAG
Organism: Candidatus Acidiferrales bacterium; assembly: GCA_036401315.1. Classification (GTDB taxonomy): domain Bacteria; phylum Acidobacteriota; class Terriglobia; order Acidiferrales; family UBA7541; genus Palsa-295. The sequence continues at coordinate 22,960 of DASWVE010000159.1, read as the reverse complement.
AAACTTTGGCAAATGTCGAACCGGATGGATTTGTTTCGGTGCAGAAAGGCCGGCAAGAAGCATGAAAGTAATGATTACCGGGGCCGCGGGTTTTATCGGCGGATATCTCGCCAGGCATTGCGTGGACGCTGGCTCGCAGGTTCTCGGGATTGATGTTGTCGAACCGCGAGACGGGCAGGGAATTAATGAATTTGAACTGTGCGATGTCCGAAATCCTGCGAGCCTTTCAACTTTGATATCGAAGTTCCGCCCTCAGCGCATCTTTCACTTGGCTGCCCAGAGTTACCCAACTGTTTCACTCGAGCGACCACTTGAAACGATCGACACCAACGTCAATGGAACCATCAACTTGTTCGAGTCGGTTCGCGCTACGGGAGTCACAGCGGTCGTCGTGGTGGCTTGCTCCAGCGCGGAATACGGGCCCGTCGCCGAACGCGATTTACCCATTGTAGAAGATCGCCAACTGCATCCTTTACACCCGTACGGAGTCAGCAAAGTCGCCCAGGATCTCCTGGCCGCTCAGTATTTTTTGAATTATGCGATTCCCACAATCAGGATTCGAATTTTCAAGACGACCGGACCCGGTAAGCTGGACGAGGTTTGTTCCGATCTCGCCAAACGGGCGGTTGAGATGGAGATGGGAGTTCGTCCTCCGTCCATGCCCGTCGGCAATCTCACGAACCGCCGATCCATTGTTGACGTCCGCGATTTGGTTCAAGGACTTTGGTTGTCGGCCGGCCACTGCAAGATTGGTGAGGTGTACAACCTAGGCGGCGACGACGTGTACTCCGTTCAGGAACTGATCGAAGCCATCCGCACCCAGGTAAACATTCCTTTCAAAATCGAGCAGCGGGCTGAATTGATGCGCTCCTGCGATGAGCCAGTGACCGTCGGCGACAATGCGAAGTTTCGTGAGTGTTGCACCTGGATTCCCAAAATCGCTTTCGCCGCGACACTCCGGGACATGCTGGCGTGGTGGAGAGTCCGTCTCACCGGATCATTACAGTACGCGTCGGCGCATAATTCTTGATCCGATCGAAAATCAAACGCACATCATAAGTTTGACAGCACTACAAATCGAGGAATTCTAAATGAATACAGTGGCACACTCCGCAGCTCCTCTCGAGCGATCCGCTCAAACGAACTCGCTTCCTACTGACGGTATTCTGAAAACCGTTTTGCGCTTCACCGAATGGCTGAATGCCTACGGAGAGGATTCATACGACTTCCAAACTTTCTATGCGAGCGACCTGGGCCGGGCGGCCAAAGCGCTGTACTACAAGCAGCCTCTCCTGGGAATGGCGGCAGTCTCACCCATCATTTTCTGCGAGGCTTTCGTGCCCTCGGCTCGGCGGCTATTCTGGAAACCGCAGCGTTTTCCCATCGCCGATGCGCACTATGCGATGGGATTTGCATTGCTCTCGATGGTTTCCCACAACGACCAGCACTACCAACGAGCTGTCCACTTCCTGAATGTTCTCAAGGAAACCAGGTGCGCCGGGTACGACGAATACTGCTGGGGATATCCGTTCAATTGGGAAACCGTGCGCGGAACCATCTGGCAAGGCACGCCGCTGATCACCACCGTTCCTTACGTCTACGAAGCGTTCAAGCAGGTCTACGAAGTAGACGGAGACGAAAAGTGGCGCGAGATCATGCGTTCGATCGCCCAGCATGCCCTTCTAACTTATAAGGACATTCAGACGTCCCCAACTGCGTCGACTTGTTCCTACACTCCGGATCCCAAGGATTCGATAAAAGTTGTCAATGCCAACGCCTACCGGGCTTTCCTGCTTACCAGCGCTTCCGTCGAATTTTCCGAAGAAAAGTATTGGGCCGTTGCGGAGCGCAATCTAAATTTCGTCCTTGAGGCGCAAAACGAAGACGGTTCCTGGTATTACTCGACCGACGGTGTGCGCAATTTCGTCGATCACTTCCACACTTGTTTTGTGATGAAGGCGCTCGCGAAGATCGAAGCTCTCACCGGACACCCCGGTTGCACCGCGGCCCTCCAGCGCGGAGTCGACTATTACGTCAAAAATTTGTTCGACGCTGACGGGGTTCCCAAGCCGTTCTCCCGCCGGCCGCGAATGACCATCTACAAGCGAGAGCTGTACGATTACGCCGAGTGCATCAACTTAAGCGTTCTGTTGCGCGGCCGCTTCCCTAAGTTGGACCAGAATCTGTCCGTCGTGCTCAACGAAATTATGACCAAGTGGCAAAGGCCCGATGGCTCGTTCCGCAGCCGCCAGTTGCTGCTCGGCTGGGATAACACGCCCATGCACCGCTGGGCCGCCTCTCAATTATTCAGAAGTCTTTGCCTTCTGCTCGCCAGGACCACCCCTGGAGCTTAGCCGGTGATCTGAAGGTGCTCGAGTTCGCACTGAAACGCCACATGAAAGTAACACCCGCATATTCAACCACCTAACTAGTGTGTACCGCGGCACCTTGGCGGATGGCCGATCTGGTTTCGCGCCAAGAAACGTAAGAAGATGGAAGCGCTTCTGCTGAATGCTCGATCATCCGTCCGGCTCGTGGCCCTAGTCGGCGAGAGAAGCGATTAAGCACCAAAAAAACCGGAATCGATTCGATGACCACCGAAGGCGGAAAAACCGTGCAATCAAAACAAAAATCCGACGAACTACGCGCCCTCGTACGAGCCAGGATTACCAGCAGCATCAAACTCAAGGAAGCCTTGCTGAAGGACGAGCACTTTCAGGACTTGGTAATGCAGGTCGCGATGCAAATCGTCAAATCGCTCGAACAGGGCGGCAAGGTATTTTGGTGTGGAAATGGAGGCAGCGCCGCGGATTCGCAGCATCTCGCTGCTGAGTTTACCGGCCGCTTTCTCAAGGAAAGAAGGGCGCTGCCGGCCATAGCGCTAAGTGTGAACACCTCTTCTTTGACCGCGATTGGAAATGACTACGGCTTCGAGAAAGTGTTTGCCCGTCAGCTGGAGGCTCTGGGCCGAGAGGGAGACGTGGTCGTGGGTTTATCCACCAGCGGCAACTCCCCCAACGTGCTCCGCGCGCTGGAAGTCGCAAAATCGAAATCCATCTTCTCCGTCGCGCTCGCCGGAAAATCCGGAGGAGCTATGAAAAATGTCGCGGACTGCACCATCTGTATTCCTTCGGACGAAACGCCCCGAATTCAGGAATGCCATATTCTGACCGGCCATTTGATTTGTGAAATAGTTGAAGAAGTAATGTTCTAAAAACCTGAGGCCGCGCGTGAGGAGCAAGATTCCCATGCGGTTTGGGATTTCGATCGGTAATGCTGCAAATTGTCTTTTCGCCGGAAAAACTCGAGGTCCCTGGACCGGCCATCTTCCTGGACCGGGATGGCGTAATTAATTGCCTAAGACCGGGCGATTACGTGCTGAATTGGCCGCAATTCCTGTTCGTTCCGGGAATTCAGGCGGCCCTCAAACAGCTTTCGGCGCTAAACCTGCCTATGATCGTGATCTCTAATCAGGCCGCCGTTGGCAAGGGCCTTCTGAGCCCTGCCGCTCTCGAAGCGATTACTGCTCAGATGCAACAGACTTTGCTCGCGGATGGCGTCTCTCTTACCGCAGCGTTTTACTGTCCCCATCGCATTGATGAAAATTGCGATTGCCGAAAACCCAAGCCGGAAATGCTGTTTCGCGCTGCCCGTGAGTTTAATACTGATCTGAAGCGGTCGATCTTCATCGGCGATTCAGCAACCGACATCCAAGCAGCTCTGGCCGCCGGCTGCCAGCCAATTTTATTCGGTTCAACCGATTCTGAAGGCACCGGAAATGCGCTCCCCACGGCCTCTGTTCCATTAGCCCGGACTCCAGAGGATCTTTTTTCCGTTGCCTTGAAATGTTTGAACGACCGCAACGCCTCGGCGTAGCAAGTCACGCAGTGACGTTTGCAGTTAAGTTGCTTCAATCAACGTTCGTGTAAAAGCGCCATAGAGATCGGTAATCCAGAAAGGAGTTCGTCTTGAAAATTAGCGTCTTCGGCTTAGGTTATGTCGGTACCGTTTCCGCGGGATGTCTCGCTATGGATGGCCACGAAGTCATCGGCGTCGATCCCGTGCGCACCAAGGTCGACCTCATCAACGCTGGCCACACTCCCATCATCGAAGTGGACATTGCGGAAATCATCGCCGCGACGGTGAAGTCCGGCCGTTTGCGCGCCACCGACAATCAGGACGAAGCCATTCGACAAACCGATCTTTCGTTCGTCTGCGTCGGAACTCCCAGCCAGTCGAACGGCAACCTGGATCTGACTTACATCCGCCGCGTCTGCGAACTGATCGGCCGGGCCCTAAAAAATAAATCGACCCGTCACACCGTTGTCATCCGCAGCACGATTTTGCCCGGCACCATGCTGGGGATCGTCATTCCTACTCTCGAGGAATATTCCGGGAAGAAAGCCGGGGTTGGCTTCGGCGTCTGCAACAATCCTGAGTTTTTGCGCGAAGGTTCGGCGGTGAAGGACTTCAATGCGCCGCCAAAGACGGTGATCGGAGAGGTGGATCGCGAGAGCGGGGATACCTTGGCCACCCTGTATGCAAAGCTGGATGCCCCATTTATCCGCACCGACCTCGAGACCGCCGAGATGGTCAAGTACGTCGACAATAGCTGGCACGCGCTAAAGATCGGCTTTGCCAACGAAATTGGAAATCTCTGCAAGTCCTTCTCGATCGATTCGCACCAGGTCATGAACATTTTTTGCCAGGATAAGAAACTCAACATCTCGCCCGCTTACTTAACTCCCGGGTTCGCCTTCGGCGGCTCTTGTCTCCCCAAGGATCTCCGCGCCTTGGCCTACAAGGCCAAAATGCACGACTTGAGCCTGCCGATCATGAATGCAATTCTGCCCAGCAACGAATTGCAAGTGGCCACTGGCTTGCGCCTCATCACTGAAAAGGGCCAGCGGAAAGTTGGTATTCTAGGTTTCAGCTTCAAAGCGGGCACCGACGATTTGCGGGAAAGCCCGATGATCGAAGTGATCGAGCACCTGATTGGAAAAGGCTACGACCTGCGGATCTTCGACAAGAACGTCAATATGGCCAGCCTGGTCGGCGCCAACCGAGATTTTATCCTGAACCGCATACCACACATCTCCCGTCTGATGGTGAACGGAATCGATGCAGTGCTGAATCACGCACAGACCGTGGTGATCGGCAATAAAGACCCGGATTTTGCGGGCATTATGGAGCGTCTGAAGCCCGGCCAGCATCTTGTGGATTTTGTCCGCATCACCAATCGCCGGAGCGAGAATGGCAAGTACGACGGAATCTGCTGGTAGAAACTGAGCGCTGAATCCGCCGATGAAGCCCTCAGACTGCATTTCAATCTGAACTACCCGGTTCGTGAAGAAAAAAATTCTCATCATCGTTGAAAATATTCCGGTTCCCTTCGACACTCGTGTGTGGAATGAGGCCCGGTCTTTGCAGACCAACGGCTACGACGTAACCGTTTTGTGTCCTCGGGCCAAGGGCTGTTCGGATCCCTACGAGTTCCTGGAAGGCGTGCACATCTACCGGCACCCGACCGCCCAGGAAGGAAACAGTCCGTTCGGCTATCTTTTCGAATATGGCTACGCGCTCGCCTGGGAGTTGCTCTATTCCTGGTGGATTTTTATGCGCCGTGGGTTCCGGGTCATTCAAGGCTGCAATCCTCCGGACGATATCTTCCTCGTCGCGCTGCCTTTTAAACTTTTCGGCGTGAAATACATTTTCGACCATCACGACGCCAGCCCGGAGCTGTACCTTTCCAAGTACGAAAAAAAAGGCGCATTTTACAAAATACAAGTCTGGCTCGAACAAGCCACCTACCGTACGAGCGATGTTGTCCTAGCGACCAATCAGAGCTACAAAGAACTCGCCGTCAGCCGCGGGAAACTGGCTCCAGAAGATGTCTTCGTGGTGCGCAACGGCCCGGACCTCGATACGTTCAAGGCGGTTCCGCCCGACCCTGCGCTGAAGTACGGCAAGCCCTTCTTGGTTGGTTACGTCGGCACCATGAGCATCCAGGAAGGGTTGGACATTCTTCTCGACGTCGCGCTGTACATCAAGAATCAGGGCCGGAAAGATATCCATTTCACCTGCGTCGGCGGCGGCCCGGGCCTGCCCCTGCTCCGGCAGATGGTCATCGATAAAAATCTTCAGGACATCGTAAATTTCACTGGCAGAGTCTCCGACGAAGATTTGTTGCGGGTCTTGTCCACCGCAGATGTCTGCGTGAATCCGGATAAACCGTGCGAGATGAATGATATTTCGACCATGATCAAGATCATGGAATACATGGCCTTGGGCAAACCGATCGTGCAGTTCGATCTGAAGGAAGGAAAGTTTAGCGCCCAGGATGCTGCCGCATACGCCGACGTCAACAATCAAGTTCCCGATTTTGCCAACAAGCTCCTCTGGTTAATCGATCATCCCGAAGAGCGCAAAAAAATGGGCGATTTTGGGCGTGCCCGGGTCGAGAACGAATTGGCCTGGAAATACTCGGTCAAGAACCTGCTCGCGGGCTATGCACGGGCCTTTGCCAAGGCCGGCCAGTGATCGCCTGGGCTGGCCATTCTATCTCCACCAAGACCTGTCTTCGTGATACCTTTGCGTCCCTCGGTGGTGACCGGTTTCTGTATCTGCCGTCATTTGCTGGCGCCGGACGGCTTGCATCCTCCCAGGTAAACTCGGCGCTTTCCCCGGTAAGTAGGTAGTTTTACGGTTCGAATCGATACTTTCTGCGCCTAATGCGTACACGGTTGACCCGAATCTTTCTAACGGTTGAATGCTCTCTTTGCCTCTATTTTGCATACGATGACGGTGGCGACTGTTCACAGCTTAAACCCGCTCCTAGATCCCCGTTGGGATGCGCTGGTTGCACGTCATCCGAAGGCTTCTGCTTTCCACCAGCGCCCTTGGCTGGAGTCGCTGCAGCGCACGTATGCCTATGAGCCCGTTGTTTTTACGACATCCTTGCCGACCGCGGAGTTGAAGAACGGCATACTTTTCTGCCATGTTAACAGTTGGCTCACGGGGCATCGACTGGTCTCGCTGCCCTTTTCTGACCACTGCGAACCCGTTTGTGACTCGACCGAAGAAATGCAAACCCTAATCGGCCAATCTCAGGCTTTTGTAAATTCCCACGGCTGGCGGTACCTCGAGGTCCGTCCCATCGACGCTCAATTCGCAGAAACAGCCGCTGCTATGGGACTCCAGCCCGCCGGCCGATACTTCCTTCACGTAATCGACTTGCGGCCCGGCTTGGATGATGTATTTCGCGGCTTCGACAAGGATTCGGTCCAGCGGCGCGTGCGGCGGGCGGACCGGGCCGGATTGGTGGAAAAGTGCGGCAATACGACGGCCCTGCTGAAGCACTTTTACGCCTTGCTCGTGGTCACGCGCGGCCGGCACCATCTGCCTCCGCCCCCATATTCCTGGTTTCAAAACCTGCTCAATAATGAAGGGCCATCACTCGCGATCCGGGTGGCTTACAAAGACGACCAACCCATCGCGGCCATACTGACTTTACGGTTCCGGGACACCAGCTACTTCAAATACGGAGCCTCCGACGCGCGATTCAATAAGTTTGGAGCCACGCCATGGCTCCTCTGGAAGGCCATCTCCGCCGCGAAGAACCAGGGCGCGCTCGCCTTCGACATGGGACGCACCCAGGACGATAATGAAGGGCTTCTCGCCTTCAAAAATAAATGGGTACCGGGCAGCACGCCCCTCAACTATTGGAGAAGCGCGTCCGGTTCGTCCTCCGATATTGCTGAAGGATGGAAGTTGGGAGTCGCGAAACGCGTCTTCTCCCATCTGCCGCAGGGTCTTTTGGTAATGTCGGGAAAACTCATGTACCGCCACATTGGGTAGGTACGTCTACTTGATAAGCATATTTTGCGGACGTGCCGTGGCGCTCGTCGACATTCAGCAGGAAGGAAGCTAAAACCGTACAAATGGTAAGCCCGATCCTCACCGATTACTATCGTGTGCCCGACGAAGGCCTGGGGCGCATTTGCGCTCCGGAATTGTCCGGCGAGGATGGCTTCTTTAAGTTCGGGCCCGACGTAACCTGCTACGGTAAGTCCGCAGCGGGCGTTTCCGCCGACGTCGCCAACGCCAGCCGCTACGACGCGTCCGCGAACGTCAGCGTCGCTAACGGTGAAGTTCATCTGCCCTTCGAGCCCGCCAAGGTTGTCGAAAATCTTCTGCGCGAGCGTTACGTGAAACAGCGCATCGCGAAAAGCGATCGGATGGTTGATCTGCCGATCGTTCGCGCGGCCTACTATGCCGTTCGGGAATTGCTCCCCGTTTCAGTTCGCAAGCACCTGCAAAAGTTCTACCTCGGCGACTGGAGCAAGCTGCCCTTCCCCAGTTGGCCGGTGGATTTCACCGTGGATAACCTCCACGCCCAGGTTCTGCTCCTTTCCATGCAGGCTCAAGGCGTGCAGCGGACGCCCTTTATTTGGTTCTGGCCCGACGGCGCGCCCAATGCCCTCATAGTGACCCATGACGTCGAAACCGCGGTGGGCCGGGACTTTACTCCCACGCTGATGGATCTCGACGAAGCTCACGGTATTCGCGCGTCCTTCCAGGTCATTCCGGAGAAGCGTTACGAAGTCCCCGACGAATACGTGTCGCGCATTCGCAGTCGCGGATTCGAATTCAACATCCACGATCTCAATCACGACGGCAATCTCTATCAAGAGCGTCAGTTGTTCCTGGAGCGCGCAAAAAAAATTAATGCGTACGTGAAACAATTCGCCACCAACGGCTTCCGCGCCGGCGTGATGTATCGCAATCTCGATTGGTACGACGCCTACGAAATGTCCTACGACATGTCCATGCCCAACGTCGCCCACCTGGAACCCCAGCGCGGCGGCTGCTGCTCGGTTTTCCCCTACTTCGTTGGGAAAATACTCGAGATTCCGCTCACCACTTGCCAGGATTACTCGCTCTTTCAGATTCTGAACACTTATTCCATCGATCTCTGGAAACAGCAGCTCGCCCTTCTGCGTAAGCGAAATGGATTGATGAGCTTCATCGCTCATCCCGATTACCTGATTGACGCGGATTCGCGAAAGGTCTACGAAACGCTCCTTCAATACCTCCACCAAATGGTCGAACGCGAAAAAATTTGGATGGCCTTGCCGGGTGAGGTCGATCAATGGTGGCGAGCCCGCAGTAAAATGCGATTGGTAAAGTCCGGCGGCAGTTGGTCTATCGAAGGCCCGATGAGCGATAAAGCGAAGGTCGCTTTCGCCGTGCGGGATGGCGATGCCCTGCGCTACGAAGTTGTCTCTTGAGCGCCGATGTCGTGATTTCAAAAAAGCACTGGATCTGGATCGCTTTCGTCGTCGTATCTTGTCTCGTCTTCTACCGGACGATTGGCGCGTTGGTTCAATATTCGCTGCAGGAAGATTCCAGCTCCTATGCGTTAATCATCCCGCTCATTGCCTTCTTTTTGATTTTCCTGGAAAAAAACAAAATATTTGCCGCAGTCCGGCCCAATTCTGCGGGGGGCATAGCGCTGGCCTTGCTCGGTTTGCTTCTCTTCGTGCTGGCGAAACGGATGTCGCCGCAAGAACCCGGAACTTGGTCGTTCTCTTTCCAGATTATTGCGATCCTCGTTGTCTGGGCGGGTGGCTTTCTCTTCTGCTACGGGTTCGCCGCGTTGCGCGCCGCGGCTTTCCCGCTGTTATTTCTCCTGTTCGCGGTTCCGCTTCCAACCGTAATTCTGGATCGCATCATCTACGCGCTGCAGGTGGGCTCGACCGAGATTACTTATTTGATTTTCCAGGCCGTAGGCACCCCGGTCGTGCGCGAAGGTTTTTTGCTTTCGGTCCCGGGAGTCACGATCGAGGTCGCCAAGGAATGCAGCAGCATCCGCTCGAGCATCGCGCTCTTGATCACCTGCCTGCTCGCCGCGCACCTCTATTTGCGAACCACCTGGAAGATTGCATTGTTCGTGCTTTTGGCCATGGCTGTATCGGTCGTCAAGAATGGGATCCGAATCGCTACGCTGACTTTGCTTAGCGTTCACGTGGATCCCGGGTTCTTGACCGGAAGACTTCACCGCCAGGGCGGATTTGTCTTTTACCTAATAGCTCTCGCAATTCTGTACCCTATTCTCGTTCTGCTGCAAAAATCGGAACCCAACAGCCGCCACTCAGTCGACGGGAAGCTAGCCCCAACTTTTTCTCCGGAGTCGTAACGATCGTTTCTCGCGCCTGCCGAAGCAGTCCCGGCCGTTTTATTTCCACGCGAAATATTCGCAGATTGAATCCTTTCCCTCCGCTACCACCGCGCCGGCGTATCGGGCCTCCGCCGCGAACGACGGATCGAAGGATTCCACACTCCAACCAGCGCCCGCCTCTGCAAACAGTTGAGCGGGTTCGCCGGGCGAAAGTGAAACCTGAAAGCTATCGAGCGGAAAGCGCAAGCCTTCGCCAAGCGCCTTCACATAGGCCTCTTTTCGAGTCCAGCATAAGAAGAATCCCTCGCTGCGGAGTTCGGCCGGAAGCGCTCGAAGCTCGTCGACTTCCTCGCGCGAAAAATAACGGTCGGCGATCTCCTCGCCGGCCCGCTCCGGCTGAATCTTTTCTACGTCCACCCCGACCGCTCGCTCCTTGGCTACCGCAATCAACGCCACGCCGTCGGAGTGGGAAAGATTGAAACGGAACGAACGCGATGAGCCGTCACCGGCCAATTCCGGCTTGCCGTAGGGGCCGTAAGTGAATTCGATTTCCCCGGGACCGCGGCCGGAATAGCGGCCAAGTACCTCTCGAAGAATTCCGTGTGACGCGACAAACGAATTCCGATCGCGTTCGAAGAGAAACCGCTTGGCGCGCGCCCGCTCCTCGTCGGAAAGTGTCCGCACCATCTTTTCCAGTTGTCCGGCATCGAGACTCAACGGAGCGCGCCAGATGTGTACGCTCTGCCCCGACAATGCCGGCTGAGAATCAGGAGAACGCCACTCGGTCTTCGATTGCATTTGGAAACGCCGTGCCTCTCGAACGGCCAAACTGGCCGCCGGCAAATATAATCTTTCGCGGCGCAGGATGCTGCTGCCTTTTCAACTGGCACCCGCGCCCTGTATGGTCGCCGGCGCTTGTGATAGCTTTGCAACATTCCGATCGTGAACGACCAGAATATAATCCAATCCGCCCCGTTCTTCAGCGTCATCGTCGCCGTGTACAACGATTGGCCAGCCCTCGCGGGCTGCTTGGAATCGTTGGCCCAACAGGTGAACGTTGCGAATTTCGAGATGTTGATCGTCGATGACGGCAGCGCGGAGTCAGCCCCCGAAACCGTTGCCGGCTGGAACCGGGTCTTCCCCACCAAAGTGATCCGTCAGGAACACGCTGGCATTTCCGCCGCTCGAAATCGTGGGATTCAGGAATCGAAAGGTTCAATCCTGGTATTCGTCGATGCCGACTGCAGAATGCAACCGAACTGTCTCGCGGCTCTGCAAAAAAAGACCGCTGAATCGCAGCGCGACAGTTGTTTCCAGCTCCGTCTGATCGGCAACACTACGACTTTGGTCGGCAAAGCCGAACAGTTACGTCTCATTGCCCTCCAGGATCATTTACTCCAGGCCGATGGCCAGATTCGTTACCTCAATACGGCCGGCTTCGCGATTCGCCGCTCCAAAGTCTCCGAGGACGGAAACCTTTTCAACCCCAGAGCAGTGCGCGCCGAGGACACGTTGCTCTTGGCGACTCTCGTCCGCCGCGGAGAACTTCCCATCTTTGTTCCCGACGCCGTTGTCCAGCATCACATTACTCTGTCGCTGTTCGGGTGCCTGCGTAAGGACGTCCGATCGGCATATTTGGAACGAAGAGCCTTCGACATCATCGAAGCCCGAGGTGTCGCCATTCAGATGACCAACGGCGATCGCTGGGCGATTATGTCGTCCATGTGGAAAGCCACGGACCAAGATTCGCTTGGCAAGCTGCCGTGGTTTCTGGCTATCGGCAGACAGGCTCTTCGCCTCGTCGTTTCGACGATTTACAGGATTTTGCACTGATTCAACTAGAGTTCCAGATTCCGAGAAAAGGGCTGACTGTAGAATAAAAGACACACTTGGCATGCCAGACGCCAATGTTAGGAAAAGTATTTCCGGCTCTGGCCAACGCGTTAGTACGCGTTGCGTTACAGAGTCCGAATTGGCGGCTAAAGTACGTGTTCACAATCAGTAGTGTTACGCCTAAACTGGTATACAGATTGCCTTTAGTTCCTGCCCATCAACGGGCTAGGTGCCAAAACTCGCCGATTCGATGCGTGATGCCTTACGACTTTCGTTGAGGAGTTATGTTCGCAACTGACCCAAACGCGAAGCAACTAGGCCCAATTTCGCCAACCCCAGCTGGCGTTCCAAGTGACATCGAAGGACAACTGACGCATATCTGGGAGGAGCTGCTCGGAGTCGAGCAAATTGGACGCGATCAGAATTATTTTGATCTCGGCGGCGATTCTTCGCTCGCCGTGCATCTCTTTGTGCAAATCGAAAAAGTTTTCGGCGTAAAACTTCCCATCTTCACCCTGTTCGAAGCGCCCACCATCGCCGAGCTCTCTCAAGTTCTCAGCCGCGACGTTGCGCCCGCCGGGTGGTCGCCTTTGGTCGCCGTTCAGCCCAAGGGCTCGCGTCCTCCTTTTTTTTGCATGCACGGCGCCGGCGGCAATGTCCTGATTTACCGCGAACTTTCCCGGCTCCTCGGCGACGACCAACCCTTCTACGGTTTGCAGTCGCAAGGTTTGGATGGCAGCGTGCCGCCCCTCACCAAAATTGAGGACATGGCCGCGCTCTATGTAAAAGAAATTCGCCGCGTCCGGCCCAGCGGACCGTACTTGCTCGGCGGCTACTGCCTCGGCGGCACCATCGCTTATGAAGTGGCTCAGCAGCTTCGGGCTCAGGGGCAGGACGTTGCCTTGCTGGCGTTGCTCGACACCACGGATTGGTCGAAAATTCCAGCGGTGAATTTCTGGAACGATAGCTACATGGCCTTTCAAAGATTTTATTTCCATGCGGCCAATTTCTTCCGGCTCGATTCCCAGGGACGCTCCGAATTCCTCGCCGAAAAAACCCAGGCTCTGCGCAACCGGATTCCGGTTTGGAAAGGAATCGTACAGGCCAGGCTGGGCAATCGATCGAACGGAACGGCCTCGGAAGCGGTCGTCTTGGGGCAAATATGGAAAGCTAATGATCGCGCTTGTTTTGCCTACGCGCCGAAACCCTATGCCGGTAAATTGACCAATTTCCGCCCCCTCAAACAGTATGCTTTGTTCGATCAGCCCGATGCGAAATGGGACGCTCTATCGCAAGGCGGCCAGGAAGTCGTCATGCTCCCGGTATACCCTGCCGGCATGCTCAATGAACCGTTCGTCCGGCACTTGGCTTCCGAACTCAGCAAAGCGATCGACGCGGCCACGCGCCGCTAAGCGTCACCGGTTTTTGTTCTCGGTCGTTATTCCTGCGGAGGAATCGTTTGTCTCCGGCAACCAGTTTTTCCAAGACCTGGACCTACTTTGAAGACCAGTGGCACGAAGGCAACGTGCCGCTCATGGGCCCGCGCACCCACGCGATGTGGCTCTGCTCCATGGTCTTTGACGGCGCGCGCTACTTCGAAGGCGTCACGCCTGATCTCGACCTGCACTGCGCCCGCGTCAACGACTCCGCCGTGAAGCTGTATCTGAAACCTGTGGTGCCCACCGAAACGTGGATCAAGCTCGCTCACGAAGGCATCGCCAAATTCGATAGAGACGCCGCGCTTTACATTCGACCCATGTACTGGGCGGAAAAAGAAGGCCCATGGGTCCAGGCCCACGATCCCGAATCCACTCGCTGGTGCCTTTCGATTTACGAAGCGCCCATGCGCAAGCCTGGCGGCTTTTCCGTTGCCGTTTCGCCCTTCCGCCGACCGACAATCGAAACTATGCCGGTCGACGCCAAAGCCGGCTGCCTCTATCCGAATAACGCTCGCGCTCTGTTCGAAGTCCAGGCCCGCGGCTTTGACAACGCCGTCGTGCTCGACATGCTCGGCAATGTCGCCGAGCTGGCCACCTCGAATATTTTCATGGCCAAAGACGGCGTCGTGTTTACTCCCGCTCCCAATGGAACATTCCTCTCCGGCATTACCCGCCAACGCGTGATCAATCTGCTAAGGGAGAACGGCGTGAAAGTCGTCGAGACCACCCTGAAATATTCCGACTTTCAATCCGCCGACGAAATTTTCTCCACCGGAAATTATTCCAAAGTCGCGCCGGTCACCAAGATCGACCAGCGCGCCATCCCCATCGGACCCTTCTATACCAAAGCGCGTGAGCTCTATTGGGCTTTCGCGCACTCGTAATGTTCGAACCCTTCGTCCACAGCACTCCTGTTTCGATACTGGAATTGTTCCGGCGCTCTAAGGCCATGGGCCCAGCCGCGTGCAGTAGAATCGACTTCGTATGACCACCCAGCCAACCTCGGCCATGACCGAAGCCCTGATTCCCATCTGGGAGCGTGTGCTGCAAAACTCTCCGATCGGTCCGGATGATAATTTTTTCGATCTGGGCGGCGATTCGCTTTCCGCAGTCACTCTTTTCCTCGAAGTCGAGAAACTTTGTGGCCGCCAGTTGCCGTCGGTGATGATCTACAACACGCCGACCATCGCGGCGCTCGCCGCCGAACTCGAACGTCCCAGCACTTCGCGGCTGCCTCCACTCGTGCTGCTGCGCAAAGGCGCCGCTGAACCCCCGGTCTTCATCGCCCACGGACTCGGCGGCAGCGTCATCGACTTCTACCGCCTGCTCACCCACATCGATACCGACCGCACCGTTTACGGCATGCAGGCCCGCGGCATCGACGGCATCGACGAGCCATTCGCCACCATCGAAGAAATGGCGCAGTACCATCTCGACGCGATTCGCGCGGTCCAGCCGCGCGGCCCGTATTTGTTCGTCGGATATTCTCTCGGCGGCCTGGTCAGCATGGAAATCGCGCAACGGCTCCTCGCTTCCGGCGAACAGGTTGCGCTGCTCACCGTGCTGGACGCGTATCCGAATCGCAGCCTGCTTTCGCTTTGGCAGCGCGTGCTCCTTTTCAGCCGCCTCGCGGCCAAAAAGGTCTTCGGCGCCATCGGCATGTCCGCGGAAGATAAGCAATCCTCGACGCCCGAAGAATTGCGCGCGCAAATGTCCGCCGGCCGCAGCGCCGCGAAAACATCGCAGTCCTCCGCCGCGGCCTCGATGACTCCCGCGCAACGCCGCGCTGCGGATATGGCCAAGGAGGCCATCCGCCGCTATCAGCCGCGCTACTACCCAGCCAAAATCAATTTTGTGCGCGCCGCGATTCTCACCGATTTCCCCGCCGACGCCGTCGCCGTCTGGTCGGGTCTGGTGAAACAGTTCGAATGTGAAACGGTTCCGGGCGATCATCTCGGCATGATCGCGAAATATCCGGAACAATTGGGCGCCGTGATTTCGCGCCATCTCAATGAAGCAGTTCATGCGAAATAATTCCTTGAGAGCAAATTCATGAACGGCGCAGAAAGCCTGATCCGCACGCTGCTGGCGGGTGGGGTCGACGCCTGCTTCACCAACCCCGGCACATCGGAGATGCACCTCGTCGCCGCGCTCGACCGCGCGCCGGAAATGCGCTGCGTGTTAGGTCTCTTCGAAGGCGTTGTGACCGGCGCCGCCGACGGATACGCGCGCATAACCGGCAAGCCGGCCTGCACGCTGCTGCACCTTGGCCCGGGATTCGCAAACGGGCTAGCCAATCTGCACAACGCCAGCAAAGCGCGCATGCCGATGGTCAATTTGATCGGCCAGCACCCGGCCGCGCATCTGAAATATGATGCGGCGCTTACTTCCGACGTCGAAGGAATCGCCCGGCCGTACTCGGCGTGGCTGCGCACTTCGCTCGCAACCGCCGAACTCGGCCGCGACGCGGCCGACGCCATCGCGGCCGCGGGCGGCGAACCCGGACGCCTCGCCACGCTGATCGTGCCCACCGACGTAGCGTGGAGCGAAGGCGGCGTGGTCGCGCCGAAACCAACTATTCCAACGCCTCCGATGCCGCCCGCCGCGAGCGTCGAGCGTGCCGCAAATCTTCTGCGCAACGGCGCGCGCACCGCATTAATGATGACCGGCGGCGCGCTGCACGGCGCGGGATTGAAGGCTGCCGGACGTATCACCGCCGCAACCGGCGCTAAACTCCTCGCGCCATATCCTTTTGCGCGGATGGAACGCGGCGCGGGCCGCGTTCCGGTGCAACGCATCCCGTACGTTCCAGAGCAAGCCGTCGAAACACTGAAGGAATTCCGCCAGCTCATTCTCGTCGGCGCGCCTATTCCAGTTTCATATTTTGCGTATCCGGGAAAAAGCAGCGTGCTCGTTCCGCCGGATTGCGCGATCCACACACTCGCGACACCGGAAGAAAATTCCGCGGGAGCGCTGGAAGCGCTCGTCGCAGCGTTATCGTTGAACGAAAAATCCGAAGTGTTGACGCAGGAAGCCGATCGACCCGCAGCGCCGAGCGGCGAGATCACGTTGCTCGGCCTTGCGACGGCCGTCGCGGCGGCGCTTCCCGAAAACGCGATCGTCGTCGACGAAGCCATGACCTCTGGACGCGGCATGATGGCGGCGTCACGCGGCGCCGCGCCGCATGACTGGCTGGCCAATACTGGCGGCTCCATCGGCATCGCACTCCCGCTCGCGGTCGGCGCGGCGGTCGCCGCGCCCAGCCGGCGCGTGCTGTGCCTCACCGCCGACGGCAGCAGCATGTACACGCTGCAAGCGCTGTGGTCCATGGCCCGCGAATCTCTCGACGTGACCATCGTGGTTTTCGCCAACCGCGCGTACGGCGTCTTGCAGTGGGAATATTCGGGTCTGGGCGTAGGTGCTCCCGGCCCGCGGGCCGCCGACCTCTTCGCCATCGGCCGACCGGACATCGACTGGGTGCTCATGTCGAAAAGCCTGGGTGTCCCCGCCACCCGCGCCACCACGCTCGATATGTTCAACGACCTCCTCCAACGCAGTTTCGCTACCGCCGGCCCCGCGCTGATCGAAATCTCGCTGTAGCCAGCGCTGGCGCGCTCCTGACTTCGAAATTCCGGAAACATTTTTAGAGTTGTACTTGGAGGCTTTTCAGGCCGCGGAAGCCGAAGGTGGGAGCCCATTCAGGTTTGGGGCCGACTAACTTCATTTCCGGGTAACGCTGGACGAGTTTGTTGAGGGCGACCTGGCCTTCAAGGCGGGCGAGCTGGCTGCCGATGCAGAAATGGGGGCCGGCGCTGAAAGCGAGATGCTGGTTGTTGAGGCGTTTCAGATTTAGCTGGTTGGGATCTTTGAATTGGCGGGGGTCGCGATTGGCGGCGCCCAGCATGCACAGTACGGACCAGCGCTTGGGAATGCGCTGGCCGCAGATTTCGATGTCTTCTTTCAAGACGCGGGCGGTGAATTGCACCGGACTTTCCCAGCGCAAAATTTCTTCGACGGCCTGGCGGATCATTTCCGGTTTCTCGCGGAGTTCGGCGGTTTCGGCGGGATGCTGCAGCAGCGTGTACATGCCGCTGCCGATCAGATTGCGGGTGGTTTCGTGCCCGGCAAAAAGCATGGCGATGCACTGGGCGTAAAGCTCTTCCTCGGTTAGAACTTCTCCTTCTTCCTCGATATCGATCAGCAGGCTGATCAGATCCGTTCCTTTGCTTTTTCTCCGTTCGGCGACCGTGGTACGGAAATAATCGGTGAGGCCGTGCAGCGCTTCCTGCGCGGCGCGCGCCTGGTCGACGGTGCGATTGGGATTGCCGCGGAAGAGAGCGATGGCGCGCGACCAATTCACAAAGGTGTCATGCAAGGATTGTGGGATACCGAGCATTTCGGAAATGATGCGGACCGGCATGGGATTGGCAAATTGATTCATCAATTCGACTTCGGAGCCGTGTTTGAGCGGCTCGAGCATGCGGTCGACGATGGCTTCGACCTGCGGACGCAGGCCGTCGACGGCGGCGGGCGCAAAGCCTTTATTGAGCAGCTTGCGCAGACGAGTGTGCTCCGGCGGATCCATGAAGATGAGCCAGAGGCCCAGCATGCGGGCGAGTTCCGTGAATTCGCCCTGACTGCTGGGCGGGAGGGTGATGATCATCTGCTGAGCGCGTTTGGCGGAGAGGCGCGGGTCCTTGGCGACGGAAGAACATTCGGCGTGGCCGAAGACGGCCCAGACGGCCCACTGGCCGCCCATGTCGACGAAATGGAGGGGACCTTCTTCGAGCATGCGGGCGTAGGTCGGGTAGGGGTCTTGCAGGACCTGGTCGCTGAAGACGATCTTGCGTTCCGACGCGGGAGGCAGATTAGACAAAACTCTTCTCCTGAAACGGGCGGTGGATGACGAGTGCTGGAACGATTTTAGCATCGTGGGGGCGGCATTGGTAACCGCGGGGCGGGGGAGGTGCGGCGTAGGAGGGATGATCAACTGGGATCACACGGCACCATAAAAATTGTCGATTAGAAATCAAGCCGGGCCTTTGTTTTGTTGGGGATGGACCGTGTTTCTAATCGCGCGAAAATTTCGAGAAATTGTCGATTAGTATCAACTGGGATTTCATGGGTGAAAAGGTTACCAAAAAAACTCCGATTAGAAAGCATGCCGGGCCTTTGCTTTGAGTGAGTTGCGGCGATTTCTAATCGCGGGCTTGCCGATTAGAAATGGAGGCGGAGGCGACAACTGGGTGCTGCCGGAGTGCCGCATGGTCAACCCCTCCCTCGGCGCGAGCGCCGGCGTCTTTTCATGGAAAAGCGATGCATGATAACACATTGGAGTGGTGGCGGGACAGTACACACACTCAGCGGAGCGCTGAAATCGAAGAGAGATCCTTCGTCGCGAAAGGCGCTCCTCTGGATGACGGCCAAAGGCGGTTTGGGCGTTGAGGCGAGAAGATTATGGCAGAGCCGGAGAGGCTGGAGCTTTGGGATGTGAAACAGAAAGGAGCGGCACGCGGCCGGATTATTTTCGCCCGATTCGACTCGTGGTTGTCGGAAGAAACGATAGAGCAACACCAAGCCGAAGCGGTCCGACTAGGCACGGTTGGGGATGAGCTTGGTGAGTTCGGCTTTGATGACTTTGCCGTTGAGGTTCACGGGCATTTCGGGGACGAAGATGATTTGGGAGGGGCGTTTGTAGGGGGCGAGGTTTTTGGCGGCGTGGTCGGCGGCTTCGGGGGCGGTGAGGGTGGCGCCGGGGCGGAGTTGGAGGAAGGCGATGACTTCTTCGTCGCCCTCGACGGAGCGGCCGACTACGGCCGAGCGCAGGATAGCGGGATGTCCGTTCAGCACGGCTTCGACTTCGGCGGGGTAGACGTTGAAACCGAAGCGGACGATGAGTTCTTTGGTGCGACCGATGATGAACAGGTGGCCGTCGCGCAGTTGCGCGAGGTCGCGGGTGTTGAACCAGCCTTCGCTATCGATGGCCGCGGCGGTTTCCTCCGGTGCATGGTAGTAACCCTTCATTACATTCGGGCCGCGCACCCATAACTCGCCGACTTCTCCCACCGCGACCGGATTTTTTTCGCGATCCACAAATTTCACTTCGATGCCGGGAAAAACACGGCCGACGGAAGTGTCGGTGCGCGGCTCGTCGGGATGAGCTTGCGCGATATTCGGCGAAGTTTCGGTGACGCCGTAGCCGTTGTAGAGCGGCATGCCGAAGAATTTCTCGACGGCGATCTTCACTGAGGGATCGAGTGGGGCGCCGGAAGAAGAGATGATGCGTAGATCGGGAGTGGTGAATCCGGCGAGGCCTTTGAATTTCGCGTATTCGAGCAGCTGATGAAACATGGCCGGGACACCGAGCACCACGGTGAGGCGTTCTTTTTCCAGCGTGCCGTGGGCCGCGACCGGATCGAAGCGCGGCGTGATGTACAGCGTGGCTCCGCTGATGAGCGTGCCGAGGGTTACGACGGAAAGGCCGACGGCGTGGGACATGGGCAAAATTCCGTAGAGCCGATCGCGCGGAGAGAGCGAACGGATTTTGGCGGAGATTCCGGCCATGAACAGCATGTTGCGATTGGTGAGCACGACTCCTTTGGGGAGCCCGGTGGTGCCGGAGGTGTAGATCAGCGCGCCGACATGATTTTTGGGCGGCTCGTTGGGGTCGATTTCTTCCGGCAGAACGGATTCGTTGAGTGGCCCGACGCCGATGGGCCCGAGGCTGCCGACCGGCGCGATGACGGCGCCGTGACGTTTGGCATGCTGCGTGGCCTGGGGCGAGACGGCGGTCATATAGAGGGTACGGCGCGCGCCGCAGTGATCGCGGATCTGATCGACTTCCGGAGCGGTGAGTTTGGAATTGACCAGGACGGGCCAGGCGTCAATGGCGGTGAGAGCGAAGAGGATAGCGACGAAGGCGCGGCAATTTTCGATGACGATCATGACGCGGTCGCCGGGGCGGATGCCGATTTCTTTGAGCCAGGTTTCGGTTTCTTGGGTGACGGCTTCGAGTTGTTGGTAGGTCCAGGTGCCGGAGGATTCGACGAGGGCGGGATGATCGGGAGTGCGGGCGACCCAGGGTTTGATGACGTCGCAGAGGCGCGGCGGGAGGGCGGCGACGATTTCGGGTACGTTGATTTCGAGCATTTTGTTGAGTGCGATTGGAAGGATAGCAGAGGCGGGCGGCGGGGAAAATGGTACGCGAGTGATGCGAGCCGTGGGGTGCTTATGTCTTTTTGGCTTTCTTCGCGAATGTTTTGTACCGTCCCGGCGTAAAAAGCAGATCCCTCACCCGCAAGCGGGATTCGGGATGACATGTTTTTGGGATTGTGAAGATCGATCGATTGGTGTCATGACGCTACTACAAAGGCTGAATCTAGAAAACCGGAGCTAGGCGCGCGCGGCGGGGGACATGGAGGCTGGGGAGTGGTGGGCGGCTTTTTTGTCGCGGAGGAGATGGAGCCAGTTGCGGTAGACGGTGGCGGCGGACGGCTGCCAAACATTCTGGACGGTAGAGGCTACGGAGGATTCGGGGAAGGCGGCGAACATTTCTTCGCTGCGGGCGGCTACGGCTTTTTCGCGGAATTGGGCGAGAAGGTCAGTGGCAGTGGCGTCGAAATATCCGCTCGGCAGCGAGGGGTAGGTGTCGCGTTCGTGGCGGAGGTAGCGGCGGATGTCGCGGCGATATTCTTTCAGCAGAGTGCGGGCGCTGTACTCGGGATGGCCCTGGAAATGGACGAAGAGGCTTTGGCCGCGCTGTTTCACGAAGAGGTCGACTCCGGCGCCGGGCGACTGGGTGAGAATTTCGTAACCGTGAGATTCGAGCGCGCCGGCTTTGACTTCGTTCCAGCGGGAGTGCGGGACGTGCATGTTGGAACCGAGGCCGGCGGTGAGTGGATGCGCGGACATGACCTGATGTTCGAAGACGCCGAATTGTTTATCGGCGAGCGGCGAGCGCGGGATGTTGTCGCTGGCGAAGACTCCGGCGTGCGCGGCCAAGCAGGATAAAACTGTGGAGGACGTTTTATTTTCGGCCCAGTCGAGCAGATCGAGAAGCGCGGGCCAGTAGGGTTCTTCGCGGAGATTGGGGCGGCGCGGTTCGGTACCGGTGACGATGGCGCCGTCGAAACGGGCGCGGCGAAGATCGTCGAGGCTGGAATAGAATTTTTCGAGATGGGCGCGGCCGGAATCGGCGTGGGGAAGATCGGGCAGCGAGAAAAATTGGAGAGTGAGCGGGAGGTCGCCCGCGGCTTGGTGGAGCAGGTCGAAAAATTGCAGCTCGGTGTCTTCGAGCGCCGCGTCGGGCATGTTGTTGACCAGCGCGATGCGGAGGGGCGAGGCGGAGGCAGGATGCGCGGAGACGAGGCCCTTCGCGAGTTGGAGAAGCGCCGGGATGCGGCCGCCCTCGATCGCGATTGGCATTTCTGATCCTCCCCTACTTTCTAGATTCGCAAAGCAGCTAGGCGACGGATGCTTGAAGCGCTTGGTCGAGGTCGGCGAGGATGTCGTCGATGTGCTCGATGCCGACGCTGAGGCGAATCATTTCCGGAGTGACGCCGGCTTTCAGTTGCTCTTCGGGCGTCAACTGGCGGTGGGTGGTGGACGCCGGATGACACGACAGCGATTTGGCGTCGCCCATGTTGACCATGCGCTTGAAAAGTTTCATGGCGTCGAAACATTTGACGCCGGGCTCGAAGCCGCCTTTGACGCCGAAGGTGAGGAGGGACGGACGGGCGTCGCCCATATATTTTTGGGCCATGGCATACAGCGGGCTATCGGGGAAACCCGCGTAATTAACCCAGGCGACTTGTTTGTGTGCGCGCAGAAATTCGGCGACCTGGCGGGCGTTGGCGACGTGGCGTTCGACGCGCAGAGCCATGGTCTCGATTCCCTGCAGCAACAGAAAGCCATTGAGCGGCGCAAGGGTCGCGCCGGTGTTGCGCTGGCAGACGGTGCGGCAATGCGCGACGTAGGCGGCGGCACCGTATTGTTCGGTGTAGACCACGTCGTGATAGGCCGGCTCCGGCTTGGTGAGCATGTAGTAGCGGTCGGCGTAATCGTTCCAGGGAAATTTTCCGGCGTCGACGATCATGCCGCCGAGCGTGGTGCCGTGGCCGCCCATGAATTTGGTCATGGAGTGAACGACGACGTCGGCGCCGTATTCGAAAGGGCGGAAAAGAATCGGAGTGGCGACGGTGTTATCGACGATGAGCGGGACGCCGTGTTTGTGGGCGACTTTGGCGAGGCCTTCGATATCGGCGACGTTGCCGGCGGGATTGCCGACGCTTTCACAAAAAACGGCGCGGGTATTTTCGTCGATGAGTTTTTCGACGTCTTCGGGACGATCGGTGACGGAGAAACGGCCGGCGATACCCTGGCGGGGCAGAATGTGCGCGAGCAGGGTGTAGGTGGCGCCGTAGAGCTGCGGGAGGGAGACGATGTTGTTGCCCATCTCCGCGATATTGACGAGCGAATAATGAATCGCGGCCATGCCGGAGCTGACGCT
>DASWVE010000158.1:0-13192 GCA_036401315.1 Candidatus Acidiferrales bacterium | reverse complement strand
TTTAACTTCTGTAAAGAAAACTGTATTCATTTTTCAGTCATGTGTCGTTGACGAAGCATGCGCATGGCGCTGACAACATCATCCGTTTGAAATTCGAACGAACCGCGGAGTAGCTCAGTTGAACGCGAAGAAAGATTGTGGTGAAAAGTCGCACCGCGAAATATTACGCCGTCAATGAGCGCCTCACTTTTACAAGTCGATGAGGTTAAGTCTCGAAAAGAGACATCTCCCCAAATTTCCCGGGGCTTCGCGACAAATCTCGCGACGGTTTTTATCGGCCAGGCCGCCTGCGCCGCCCTGGCGCTGGGAATTGAAATCACCTACGCCCGTTTTCTGGGACCGTTAGGCCGCGGCCAGATCAGCCTGTGCATGATGGTCATCGCCGCTGGGACGCTGCTGGCCGGGCTCGGTGGGGAAATTCCAATCGTGATCTGGACGGCCGCGGGCAGAGAGAAAGTCTCGAATTGGTTACCGGCGGTGGTCTTCTGGGCGCTTCTCGGATGCGTTCTAACCGGAATCCTCTGGAGATTCTTATTCTGGCAAACGCGTCCAGCCTTTCTGAATGGAATTACCCCGGCGATGGCCTCGCTCGTATTCGCTGCGGTTCCGTTGAGCGTGGCGTTCACCTACTTAATGGCGTTTCTGACGGGAATGGAAAGTTTTCAGTTGCGGGCCTGGTGCGCGCTGCTCACTCAGTCAGCTGAACTGGCCGCGCTTCTCGCGCTGGTTCTGCTGGTGCAACGTTCGGCGGTCATGGGGATTTGGGCGCTCGTGCTGGGCTTGGCCGCGGCGACCATCTTCTGTCTGATTGCGCTGCAGAAAACGATGCGCCGGCCGCAAGCGCTTCGGTTTTCTGGAAATGCGCTGGGTGCCTCGCTGAGTTTAGGTCTGCGTGGGCAACTCGGAAACCTGGCTACCTTTTTCAATTACCGGCTCGACGTGTTCATTGTGAATTATTTTCTGAGCCCGGCGCAGGTCGGACTGTATTCGCTGGGTGTAATCCTCTCGGAGTCGCTCTGGCAGATTCCCCACGCCGCCGCGGTCGCGCTGCTTCCGCGCACGGCCAGAACAGTTGAGGGAGGAGCGAATGATTTTACCTGTACGGTGATCCGGCAAGTCGTATTGCTTGGCTGCATCTCCGGATTCGCACTCGCGATCATCAGCCCGATATTGATACCCCTGCTTTTTGGGCGGCAATTTGCTCCCAGCATAGCCATCGTCTGGTGGATCCTGCCGGGAACGATTGTTTTCGCGGTGGCAAAGGTGATGTCCGCCGATCTTTCCGCACGCGGGAAGCCGGAATACAGTTCAGCGTTCGCCATTGTATCCATGGTCGCCACGGTGGTTCTGGATTTGAAATTCATTCCGGTCATGGGAATTCGTGGGGCGGCACTGGCATCCTCAATCGCCTACACTCTGGACGGAATTCTAATCGCCTTCGCGCTCCGGCGAGAATTGCGGGTCAGCTGGAAAACACTGTTGATTCCAACGGGGACCGACTTGGCGGTGTATCGCAACATTTCCACTCGCTTTTTAATTTGGCTTCGTCCTTCGATGGCGGGCAACTAAATGTCAGGGGGAGCTGTTCGGTTATGAACTCGGCAATTCTAAATTCTGACGCGGCGCAATTTCGCCTTCCGCGGCGGCTGGCAAATGCCGGATCGCGTGCTAAGTCGTCGCTCGCGCAATGGATGGCGCAGCTTTCGGTCATCACCCTGCTTTGCATTTCGATCACCGCGCCGGGGATTCCGCTCTCGGAAGATTTGAAGATCAAGGTGGAACAGATCATGCTTCCAGTGATCGCCGTGATTTATCTCATGCTCCTTCTCGCGGGGCTGGCCAAAAAATGTCGCTTCCACACGATGTTCATCGCCGGAGCGCTTTTCTGTTTTGCCGTAATCGTATCGATGATGTACGGCGTGGGCATCCTGCACCACACGCTGATCCTGCGCGATTATTTCGAAATACCGAAAGCCTGGCTTCCGGTTGCGTTCTTTTGGTTCGCCTACGAAGCAGATCTAACGGAGGAATCGCAGCGGCGGGTCTTGAATTATTTCGGAGCGACAATCCTGGTGATGTGCCTCATTGCCTGGCTGCAGTTCATCCACGTTCCATTTCTGTTCAAGCTGGACGATATCTACGGCGTTCCGCAACACAACGTCGATGCCCTGGCCAGCGCACGGCGGGTGTATTCGACGCTTGGAAACGCGAACGTGCTGGGCCAGTTGATGAGCTGGTGCGTCGTAGCTTTCACCATGGCGAGTTTATTTCGAGTCGGGAATCGCTTCTTCAATCTCACGATCGCGTTCATGTCGCTCATCACCATGGTGATGACCGGATCCCGCTATGGCCTGCTGACGACCTGCCTGGGATTGGGAATGATTTTCCTGCTGCCGTCTGCATCGCGGCGACGAAACACCGCCCGGTTGGGCCTGTTGATTTTGTTTCTGCCTTTGTTCGCCTGGATGTTCAGCGCTGTCGGGCAACGCTATAAGGACACCCAGGAGCGGTTTGTCGAACTCGAACATCCCACCGAAGTGCACTCGGTTCGCGAACGTGTGGACGATCTATGGTTGGAGGCGGCCGAATACATCACGACCTCGCCGTTGGTCGGTCACGGCCCGGCGAAAATTCTCTTCACTGCGGTTTACACCGATTCGGAATACCTGGACATCATGAAAGAGTACGGCATCCTCGGCCTGCTGCCTTTTCTGGCGCTCTATCTCCTACCGCTGTATTTGATCTGGCGGGGGATTCGCGCTGGACGGCGCGCCGGGCCTCTGCTGGAACCACGAATGGAAGCAACTTACCTCATGTTGCGACTGGGATTCATCGTCGGGGTGACCGCGATGGTGATGAATATCGGTGAATTTACTTTCTACAATGTGGAGCTTCAGGCTGCCGTTTGGATCATCTTGGGCTTGGGTGCGCGCGCCGCGAAAAGCATTGAAGACGCCGCGGGTCTGCCGGCCCGTCGACGGGCCAGCTTCCGCCGACCGGTAAACACGCGCATCGAACGTGACTTCGTTAGACCGTAGTCCGCGGAACCAGGGCCTCAATTCCCTCATCGCCGCGTCCGCGCACCACAACTTTCACCAACAGCGCCGCCATGTGCTGCACTTCACGCCAGCGCCGCAGCCAGGCTCCGACAAATCTCACGTTCACAGCCTTGCGCAGCGGCAGCAGCCGGTATTCGTACAGGTCGAAGAGAATCTCGAACATGAAATAGTCTTTGACGTGCCCTTTCTTCATTTCCACGCGAAGCCGCTTGCTCGGAAATAGCAGCGTGAACATTTTCTTCTGCACGCAATCCCGCAGGACCGCCGGGTGCACGCGGAAGCGCAACGAAAACTCGGGAATTCCGTCCTTGGCTTCAAAAACGCGCTGCTTGGCAAAATCAACGACCCAAGGGTTTCCTGGGCGCCCTTCGAGTTCGAATACTACGACCGGTTTGAATACCATGCGCACGAACCAGGGCAAACTTGCCATAAACGCCTGGAAGTAGGCCTCGAAAGCGCGGAATGAAATTTTGGCCCCATCTTCCTTGCGATAGTGCTCTTCGAGCAAAGGGCGGAGTTCCTCGGCATATTCGCGGAGGTGGCGTTCACGATCGGTGAAGTAGTCCTGTTGGGCTACCTGGAAACCAGTCTGGCTGTCCCATGAATCGCCGGCGACCATCACCTGACATTCGGTGGCATCCGGCTTGTGATCGTCGAAATATCGCTTTACGTCGAGAGGGTTCACCACTGCGTCGTTGAAAGCGATGGTTTCCTTGTGCAAGAAGCAGCTGTTGCTAGCGAAAGGAATGGCATAGGTCGGCTTGACCAGTTTTGCCGCTTCCACGAAGTCCGCGACGTAGTCCTCATTTTTTCGATACCGCAAGTCGGCCGAATCCTCGGCATCGATGCACGAAGGATACGGCTGGGCCGAGGAATGGCTGCGAAAAAGAAAGTCGATTCGCGGATGGCGATCCAAAAGTTGGCGCAAAGGCAGGCCCGCCAGTTTGCAGTCGTTCATGTTCACCAGGGTGGTTTCGCCGTCTTCGATCACCAGCGTGCTGTCGGTGTTGAGGCCGAAATGATAGGAAGTGACCCGAAAATTTGGAGCTAATTCGATCGTGCGTCCGTGAGGCAGCTCAATCACCTCTTTGCACGGAAAATCCCCGAGATCATCGACGATGCAAGAGGTCGGCGCCTTTGGCGCCAGAAAGGTGACATTGGAAGGAAACTTACGAAGCGACGGTCCATGAAAATGATCCCAGTGCATGTGCGTGAGATAGATGTACGAGATATCCTGAGTGGCCAAAGGCGCCGCTTTGGGATAATTCCACCAACTACGCCAGTAGCACGAGCCCAGAATCCAAGGATCGCTGACAAGCCTTATCCCACGGGATTCGACCAGCATTCCGGCATGGCTCAGAATCGTAAACTTCATTGCGCGGCCCTCCGCGATTGACGGCAGATATTACGTGGATGGGTTTCAACGCCATGTGAATGAGCGGCGAATGGCACGTTGTTTTTTGGTGCGAGTGCCCAATCCACATTGAACTTCCCGACCGCGCGTTATTAAATCAATTCCGCACGGCGAACCCTTGACGAACCAAGGCCCCAAGTCGCGATGGTATTCGGATTTTGGGCGACGCCGTAACCCGTCGGAGCGGGGGCATAGTTTCGCCTTGGTCTGCTTCACGCTGATAACCCTAGCCGTTTTCAGTTGCGCGTTTCGCCAGTCGGAGCTAAACGCGATGCCACCGATCTCATCCCAAGCGACTTCGACCGACTATTACGTTGCGGTCGACGGTCGGGATTCCGGAGACGGAGCGGCCGACCATCCTTGGGCGACGATCACGCACGCGAGCGCTGTCGCTCGACCCGGCGCGACGATCCATGTGAGGCCCGGGATTTATTCCGAGCGCATCGTGACATCGGCTGCGGGTACGCCGACCCACCGAATTCGCTATGTCTCCGACCACAGATGGGCCGCGGTGATCAGCCCCGCGTCGCACGGCATTTTTTCCTGGAAGAATGTAGGAGACTACACGGATATCGTCGGGTTCGAAATTGCGGGGAGCGATTGCATCGGAATCGGACTCGGAGGTTCTGATCAGATCGCGCAGTCGAACAACGTCCATAACTCTGCCGAAAACTGCAATAACAATCCCAAAAGCGGCGCCGGAATTGACGCATTTGATTACGCCTCTCGCGATGATTCGATAATCGCCAACTTTGTCCATGACGTTGGAATCGCCGATCCACGCTGCGGCGAAGACGGCCATGACTTCGTGCAAGGCATTTACCAGGCCAATGCGGGCGGGTCCATCTGGAAAAATCTCGCAGTCAATAATTGCGGATTTGGAATTCACCTCTGGCACGGTGCTACGCATGCAAGGATCGTCAACAACACAGTGGTGAACAATCGGGCGGGCGGAATTGTGATCGGTTCAGGCGACGCCCCATGCACGACCACCGGCTGCCCCGGTGGAAACGACTATTCGGTCGTGCGAAATAATATCGTCGCATTCAACGGAAACTCTAAAGGTGACGGGTGGGGAATTGTCGAGTCGTCTGCGGCCCCGGGCCAAACGGGCCTGCACAATCAATATAGCCACAACTTGAGTTTCAAAAATAAGCGCGGCGACTTTTCGCTTGCGAACGGGCTAACTTGCTCGGCGTGTATCCGAGATAGAGACCCCGGTTTTGTTTCTGCGCTGTCTGGGAATTTCCATTTGAGCGAAACGAGTCCGGCTGCGGGGACCGGATCTAAAGAAGATTCAGAAGGTACTGATTTTGACGGCAAAACATACGACGCTCGTCAGGCTCACGACATCGGCGCCTTTGCCGCGTCAGACGATTCGGGCGTCCGCTAAGGGTTTGTGTACCGCTGCATCGGTGCCTCGGGGCATTACGCCGCGCAATACGTCCTCAGTGATTGGTTTCCCTAGGAATCTGTAAAGAATTTCAAGTTTCTTGCCCCACAGGAAGCCAACGGTTCGCACGGCCCGTTCGGGAGTATTGAAACGCAAAATGTCGGTGGAGAGTTCCGTGATGCAACGTCGCAGCAAATCGTTCCCGCCCTTTTTGGTGAACTCGCGATCCAAATAGGGCCCGGCGCCTTCCATCACGTTCCATCCCCAGGTGTGCGCGAACGTAAACCAGGCGACTTGGCTGCACATGACATACCGCGCTTGCGCGGCGGACTCAGGAGTCGCCGTGCGAATTTCACAACGACCTTGGCCGGGGAAAACCGCAAAAATTCTGTTCGTGTCGTGCGTGTAAATCTCGAACGGTTCTACGCGCCTGAGCACCACGCGGCCGAAACGAGTCTTAAGTGCGCCAATCAGGTGCAAGACCGCCAGCTTCACCTTCTCATCGTCGACGGACGGAGGTGTCGGCGTGATTTCGGCACGCGCAAAATCTTCGGAATATCGGGCAACAGCTTTGGCCGATTGAAACACTCGCGTCGCAGAATCCCATTCGTCGCCAGGGTACATAAAATTGACGCCGGGCAGATTCATCGCCGCGATCTGCGCCGGAGTAATCACAAACGCATTCATCCAGCTATTTTCTTGGCTTGAAAAATAACCAAGGCTCGCGAATGGCACTGTAAATTCTGGACGAAATAACGCAACGCGATATTGCAGCTCTCTCAATTTTTGCCCCACCGCGTCGGTCTCATCCGCCTGATTGCCGATCCAATTCGCAAAGGAGAATTGCGTAAAAAGGACCGAAACGTCTCCGACGAGGCGCCGAATGTAGCGGAGCTGCCGGTCGGTACAGATGCAATCATTCAGATTCAGCATGCATTCGCCGTCCGCACGCACCGCCAAAAAAGAATCCATGGTCCCTACCGAACCGCATAGGACGTCGAAGCCAGGTTTCAAGGTCAGCCAGCGATATAACGGTAATTCGACGATGTGCACAAAACCGAGGCGCTTGAACGCGTCCACGAGCCTGGGCGAGCTGTGCTTCTGATAAAGAATGGTTATGCGTCGTCGATCTGCTTCGGGTATGGCTCGAAGAGTTGGGAAGTTAAAGTGATCGGGATGCTCATGCGAGATCCAAATGTATTGGACATTGTCGTAAGGAATTGGTGGGGACGGGCTGTGCAACGAACAACACTCATTGCAGACCTTGCCAAACGTCCACGGGTCGCACCAAACACTCTGCTTGGCTGCTTCCAGCAGGAAGCTCGCGTGATTAACGAAGGTAATTTTCATGAGCGCGGTCTGGCGTAACGGAAACGGCGGAAGCCACCAGAACTTGGCCCGTGAGTGTAAATTCGAATCCGGGCGCTTCAGGTTAGCGGATTGTGAATGGCTTGTTGAATCTTAGGCAGAACACGACGGCGGGGGCGCCTTGGAGAACACGACAGCACGCCTTCAGTGGGGGAAGAACTACAACCTAACGGACTAATTGGCGGAGGGGGTAGGATTCGAACCTACGAGACCCTTTCAGGCCCAACGGTTTTCAAGACCGTCGCATTCAACCACTCTGCCACCCCTCCGCCGCTTGGAGTCGACACCGGCCAAGGCTCGCCCGAAAAGTTAACGGTCTGCTTGATTACCCGGCGGGATTCCAGCAATAAGTGTGTCGCCAATTCCGAAATTGCGCAAGCCAATCGATTCGTTTTGCACCTCAAAATATAACGGCCAAGTGACGCTTCCTTGGGTCGATGATCTATAATCCGCCGTGGCCGACGGTATCTGATCGAATCGGAAAAGCGGCGATCCGTCAGAACTTTTGGGGCCGCTCGTGCGGTTAAGGGAGATGCTTCGTGATTGTCCCTGTCTTCTATAATGCGTCCGTTCGTCGTTCAGCGCTGTTTCGGCAGCTCTCATTTCTGACCCTAGGCATCGCGTTTTTACTCTTCGCTCAGGCTGCTAGTGCGCAGGCACCCGACCCTCTTGGCGCGCTCTCGCCTGCCGCGCGTGCGACCGTCGAAAAACTAACGTCGCTCAATGCCATTCCTGCGGCCGATTGGAAATTTCACGCCGGTGATGTGGCCCACGGGGAAGATCCGGCGCTCGACGATTCCGCATGGCAAAGCGCTACCGCTCCATCCCGCGCGCCGGTCGAGGCCGTTTGGTACCGCCGCTGGATCGAAGTACCCAAAACCCTGAACGGCTACGATCTCTCCGGCGCTCGCATCTGGTTCCAATTCGCTGCCTCCGCGAATGGGCCCATGCCCGAAATCATTTATTTCAATGGGCGGCGCGTCGCTCTCGGGGACGATCTCGAGCCGATCGTCCTGTTCGATCACGCTCAACCAGGCGAACGCGCGCTTGTGGCGGTGAAACTCCTTCATACGGTGGACGAAAAAAGGTTTTCTCGAGCCGATGTGGCCATTGAATTCAATCCCGCGCGCCCGAACCCGAATGATTTGCTGCAGGAAATTCTTTCGGCGAACGCGTTGCTTCCCGCGCTAGGTTCCACCGCGCCTGCCGTGCGCGCCGCGATCGAAACCTCCGCGGCCGCAGTGGATTTGAAAGCTCTGGCCGAGGCGCAGCAGCCGGCCTTTGATGCCTCGCTCGTACGCGCACAATCCGATCTGGAAAAAATAAAAGGGGATCTTCAGCAGACTTCGATTCGCCTCACCGGAAATTCGCACATCGACGCGGCCTGGCTCTGGCCCTGGACCGAAACCGTTGGTGTCGTGCACAACACCTTCTCCACCGCTCTCCAGTTGATGAACGAATATCCCGAATACACCTACACGCAATCCGCCGCGGCCTACAGCGAGTGGATGTGCGAAAAATACCCTTCGCTCTGCCAGGAAATTCAGGAGCGGGTGAAGCAAGGCCGTTGGGAAATGGTCGGCGGCATGTGGATCGAACCTGACCTGAATATGCCCGACGGCGAATCGCTGGTTCGGCAGCTGCTGATCGGCAAACGCTACTTTCGCGATAAATTCGGCGTCGATGTGCGCATCGGCTGGAATCCGGATTCTTTCGGGTACAACTGGCAGCTCCCCCAAATTTACAAAAAATCCGGAATTGATTATTTCGTTACTCAGAAGATGGATTGGAACGACACCAATCACCTGCCCTTCAAATTATTCTGGTGGGAATCGCCCGATGGCAGCAAGGTTCTCACCTATTTCCCGCACGACTACGACCTTGGCATCGAACCCGTTCCACTCGCCAAGGATCTAGCCCAGGCCTGGCAGCGCAATCCCGGATTGCCGGAAATGATGCATCTCTTCGGCATCGGCGATCACGGCGGCGGCCCCACGCGCGCCATGCTCGACGCTGGAGTTCGCTGGACCGACCCGAAGGTGGTCTATCCCAAAGCGTTCTTCGGCGTGGCCCAGGGATTTTTCTCCGACGTGGAAAGCAAACTGGACTCCCAACATTCGCCGGTCTGGAATTACAAAACCATCGCCGGCGGCTACACCGCGTTACCAGCCCCGCCCGCCGGCATGGTGAGTATTCCTACCTGGAACGACGAGCTGTATTTCGAATATCACCGCGGCGTTTTCACCACGCAAGCCAACCACAAACGCAACATGCGCGAGAGCGAAGTGTGGATGCTCGACGCTGAGAAGTATTCGTCGCTCGCCTGGCTGGCGGGTCAGGACTACCCTGCCAATAATCTCAACGACGCCTGGAAGAAAGTCCTGTTCAATCAGTTTCACGATCTCGCGGCCGGTTCGGGTATCGGCATTCTCTACAAAGAAGCCCAGAGCGACTACGACATGGTCCGGCTCACGACCGCAGAAGCCACTTCCAACGCGCTGGCCGATATCGCCGCTCGTGCCGATACCCGCTCGCCGGCCGGCACGGTTCCGGTCCTGGTTTTCAATTCTTTAGCTTGGCCGCGAAAAGACCTCGTCGAATTCGCGGTGCAGATGCCGGACGGCCTGAAAAATGGCACGTCTGTTTTCGATAGCCAGAATCGCGCGGTCCCGGCGCAGGTTCTTTCCACCGACGCTGCCACCGGCATCGTCCACCTCCTCGTCGAACCTGAATCGGTTCCGTCGCTTGGTTATGCCTTGCTGCGCGTCACGCCAGGCGGCCACGATTCCGCTACCGATTTGTCCGCGCACGATTTGACGCTCGAGAATGCCGCGCTTCGCGTCGTCGTCGATCCCAAGTCCGGCTGCATCACCAGCCTTTACGACAAACGCGCCAATTTCGAATCCATTGCCGCCGGAGCCTGCGGCAACGAACTGATCGCGTTTCATGACAATCCCAAACAGTACGACGCCTGGAATATCGATTCCGATTTCGAAAAGTCGTTCACCCGCCTGGACTCCGCGGATTCCGTGCAACTGATCGAACACGGGCCGCTGCGCGCGACCATCCGGGTCACGCGCACTTGGCAAAAGTCGAAATTCGTTCAGGACATCTGTCTTTACGCCGGGATCGATCGCGTCGACGTGGTTAACGACATCGACTGGCATGAAACGCACATTCTGCTGAAGGCCGCGTTCCCGCTGGCCGCTTCCAGCGATCACGCCACCTTTGAAATTCCCTACGGCTCGATCGAGCGGCCCACGACGCGAAACAATTCCTGGGAGGCGGCAAAGTTCGAAGTGCCGGCGCTGCGCTGGGCCGATCTGGGCGACAACGCCCACGGCTTCAGCCTGATCAACGAATCAAAATACGGCTACGACGCCAAAGACAATGTTTTGCGTATTTCGCTGCTGCGTTCACCCACTTGGCCGGATCCCGACGCCGACCGCGGCCACCATCAATTCGCTTATTCGCTCTACCCACATGCCGGCGACTGGAAGCAAGCTTTGACCGTCCGTCGGGGGTACGAATTCAATTCCAAGTTGACGGCGCTGGCCGTAAGTCAGCACGCTGGCGCATCTCCTGCTGACCATTCCTTCGTAGCAGTCGATCAGGAAAATGTAGTTTTGACCGCAGTGAAAAAAGCCGAAGACGGCGACGCGCTCCTGCTGCGTTTCTACGAATGGGCGGGAAAAACGTCCGATGTGCATTTCACGCTGCCCCCAGGGGCCAATTCGGCTCGTCTAACTAACCTGATGGAGCAACCGGAGGGAACGCCGCTCACGGTTTCTCCCGACGGCAAGATCACGGTTCCCGTTCACCCGTTCGAAATTGTCTCGGTTCGGGTCGACTATTCGCATATTCCGTCCTCGGCAAAGTCGAACTAACTCGTAGCGCCGGGACAATTTTTGCCCCTGAAATTTGGGCGGCCGAGCTGCGCAGCATGTGCCGTGGTAATATTTTCGAGCGCCTTGAAATCGTTGCTGGAGTTCGGAGCTGGAGGGTCAATCCAATGAATTCTTTTCGGCGATCGATTATTCTCGCGATAGCTTTCGGTGCTGCACTTGCTAGCATCGGTTCCGGAACCGCCCGCGCACAAAGCACCGCTACTGCTCCGCCTCCGGCCGCGCAAGCTGCGCCCGCCACAACTGCCGATTCTAAGATTCCGGCGTACCATGCCGCGCCGCCGGCCGGTCCGCTGCCGGAAACTATCGACCCCAAGCTGTTCGCCGATCCTGAGACCCAAAACATTTACGCGCTGGCCGCCAAGGAAAAAGCTGTCCTTTATCAACAACCGTGCTATTGCCGGTGCGACAAGGAAGTCGGTCATAAGAGCCTGCTCGATTGCTACGTGGATTATCACGCTGCCCACTGCATACTCTGCAAGAAAGAAGCCGCTTTCGCTTACAGCGAAACGCAGGCGGGCAAAACCGCTGAAGCAATTCGCAAAGAAATCATGGATGGAAAGTGGAAGACAGTGAAGCTCGAGGACTACGACACAGTTTTGCCCGCGAAATAATTACGCCGCGCCAGAAGCGCACTAAAAATCGATCGGTGACTAAAGCGTAGCTTCGAGCGCCAGATTTTCGATCGTTTTGTTGAGTTCCGCCTGAGCCTGCTCTTTCTTGCCTTCCAGATCCGCTTCCTCGCGCTGGATCGTTTCCAAGCGGGTTTCCTGATCGTTGAGTTGTTGGGTGTAACGCTGGGTCAGAGCTCGTTCTTCGGCGCTGCCCTTCAAAGCCTTCAGATTTTCACGCAGGCGTTGTTGATCATCGTAGATCTTCTGCAATTCGTCTTCGCGCCGCGAACGTTCCTCCTCCAGCGCGCCTACCGTGTCTTTCTGTTGAACAATTTTGCGGAGCGCTTGCTCGATTTCAGGATTGATCGATCGTTGCTTCAGAAACACCTCGATCTGATCGTTGGTCAGATTTGTAAGCTCATAGCGAGTCTCGATTGGCTTGGATTCCCAAATGGAAAGCCTAGTGGTGGCTTTGGGTTCAACATTCTCCCGGAAACGATAGAGCGTTGAGGTGGTTTCTTCCGGCTTAGCGACGTCATCGCCAATTTTCCAGCCGGCCCGCAACGGGTGCTCGATCAGCACGATGCGTGGCGTAGTGTCGTCATTGCGAATCAAATAACTGGTTTGTTGACGGAGTTCGCTGGTTTGAATCATAGTGCCTTTCAGAATGCGGACCCGCGTGATGTGCTGCGGCTCGCCGTCATTTTGCGCTTCGACGCGAACACCAAGATCAGCAGCGTATGAGACGAGCCGCTTTTCTCCCGGTTTTATGGCATCGGTGAGGCCCTCACCTGCAAAGGTTTCGTTGTCCAGCACGCTAAAGCTGCCGCCATCCAGAGTCAACGCACTGGTGTTCGTCAGATTGAGCGCGCGCAGGGGACGCGGAGAGTTCAGCGAAGGATTCCACAACGAAACTCTTTCGATGCCCACCGGAACTTGCAGAATCGGCACCAGCGCCGACTGATTTTTGTGAATGGTCACACGATCCTTGAGCTTGTATTCAAAAAGATCGCCCAGATCGGTGCCCTCGGCGGAAACTGCCATGGCGCGCCGCGCGTCGGCGATTCCTCCCGCGCTCAAAATCCCGCCGCCGGTGCCTCCGCCTTCCCCTGCTATGGTGCGGCCGCGGCCCACACCACGGCCCGATCCGAGTCCTCGCCCAGTGCCAATGCGGGCACCCGAAACCTCCCCTGACAAAGTGGATGAAGCCTCAGTGTTGACTGTAGGCGCGGCGGCCATCACCATTACGGTTTGTGTCGAGGTTCCCACCTGCAAGGTAACGTCCTGTTTGCGCGCGTTCCCGCCGCCGAGCGAGAGTCCTTGCACGGCAGTTTTTTGAAAACCACTACCCGCGAATTCCACCCGGTAAATTCCAGCAGGAAGCTCAGCCAGGTCGTACTGGCCCAGACTGTCAGTGTTCGTAGAGGCCACAATTTCTC
>DASWVE010000157.1:0-7096 GCA_036401315.1 Candidatus Acidiferrales bacterium | reverse complement strand
AAGGGCAAGCAAGGCCGTTTCCGTCAGAACCTGCTCGGCAAGCGCGTCGACTACTCCGGACGTTCGGTTATCGTCGTCGGCCCCGAACTGAAGCTGCACCAGTGCGGTCTGCCGAAGAAGATGGCGCTCGAACTTTTCAAGCCCTTCATCTATCACAAGCTGGAAGCCGCGGGACACTGCACTACGATCAAGCAGGCCAAGGAATTGGTCGAAGCGCAGGAACCGGTGGTGTGGGACATTCTCGAAGACGTCATTCGCGAACATCCCGTGCTGCTGAACCGCGCTCCGACGCTGCACCGCTTGGGTATTCAGGCGTTTGAACCGGTCTTGGTCGAAGGTAAGGCCATCCGGATTCACCCGCTGGTTTGCACCGCCTTCAACGCGGACTTCGACGGCGACCAGATGGCGGTGCACATTCCGCTGTCACCGGAAGCGCAGGTCGAAGCCTCCGTGCTGATGCTGGCTTCTCACAACATTCTGTCGCCGGCCAACGGCTATCCTCTCGCCGTTCCGACCCAGGACATGGTCCTCGGCATTTATTACATGACCAAGGCCAAGCCCAAGGCGAAAGGCGAAGGACGCGCGTTCGGTTCGCCGGAAGAAGTGGTGATGGCGCTCGAAGCGGGCGAAGTCGAATTACTGACCCCGATTCGCATGCGCTACTCCGGCGAAGTCATCGACCTGACCAACGCCTACGACGATCAGGACGTTTCGCACACCGAACCGGTCACGCTGAACAAGCAGTTCCTGCACACGACCGTTGGCCGCGTGATCTTCAACGATCACCTGCCCACCGACATGCCGTTCGTCAATGGTTTGCTCAAGAAGAAGGGCATTCAGGCGCTGGTGCAGTATTGCTACCTGCGCTTTGGCCTGGAAAAGACCGTCGTGGCGCTCGATAAGCTGAAGGAACTCGGATTCTTGTATGCGACCAAATCCGGCGTTTCCATCGGCATCAGCGACATGGTTATCCCCAACGTGAAGTTCAAGTTGGTGGATGCGGCCGAGCACGAAGTCGTAAAGGTTCAGCAACAGTATCTGGACGGCGCGATCACCAACGGCGAGCGCTACAACAAAGTCATCGCCATCTGGTCGGACGTCACCGAAAAAGTTGCCGACGAAATGTTCAAGGCCCTCGAACGTCAGGATAAAGAGGGCATCATCAATCCGGTCTACGTCATGGCCGACTCCGGAGCCCGCGGATCGAAACAGCAGATTCGCCAGCTTTCCGGTATGCGCGGTTTGATGGCCAAGCCCTCGGGCGAAGTCATCGAGACGCCGATTACTTCCAACTTCCGTGAAGGGCTGACCGTGTTGCAGTACTTCATCTCCACCCACGGCGCTCGTAAGGGTCTGGCTGATACGGCTTTGAAGACGGCCGATTCGGGCTACCTGACGCGGCGTTTGGTCGACGTGGCCCAAGACGTGATCATCAACGAATTCGATTGCGGCACGGCGGACGGAATCTACGTGGAACCGATTCTCGAAGCCGGCGTCGAAGTCGAGCCGTTGCGCGACCGCGTGGTAGGCCGCGTTTCACTCGAAAAGATCAAGGACTACGAAGGAAACGTCGTGGTCGAGATTAACCAGGAAATCACCGAAGAACTGGCCAATACGATTCAAGCCGCCGGCATCGAGCGCGTCAAGATTCGCTCGGTGTTGACCTGCGAATCGCGACGCGGAGTTTGCGGCCGTTGCTACGGACGTAACCTGGCCACCGGTCGCTTCGTGGAAATGGGCGAAGCTATCGGAGTCATCGCGGCCCAGTCCATCGGCGAACCTGGCACCCAGTTGACCATGCGTACGTTCCACATCGGCGGCACGGCGACTCGAGTCACCGAGCAGTCGAAAGTCGACGCGCGCAACAACGGCTTCGTCAAGTTCATCGACCTGAAGGTGGTCGAAGGCCGTGGCAAGCAGATCGTAGCGATGAACCGCTCCGGTTTGATTGCGGTGGTCGACGAAAAGGGACGCGAAAAAGAACGCCACCATGTCGTATATGGCGCGCGCTTGAAGGTCGAAGACGGGCAGCCGGTCACCCTCGGACAGACCATGTGCGAGTGGGATCCGTATACGTTCTCGATCCTCACCGAAACGGCCGGCACGGTTCAGTTCAAAGACCTCCAGCCGGGCGTCACCATCGACGAGCAGGTGGACGAAGTCACCGGATTGTCGCAGCTGGTCGTTACGCTGCCGCCGGGCGATGAAAAACACCAGCCCACGATCAATATCCGTGGAACGCAAGGCCGCGTAAAGAAGTACTTGATGCCTTCACGCGCGCACTTGATGGTGGTCGATGGAGACGAGGTGCAGCCGGGCGACGTGCTCGCGAAGATTCCTCGCGAAACGACGAAGACCAAGGACATCACCGGCGGTTTGCCGCGTGTCGTCGAACTCTTCGAAACCCGCAAGCCCAAGGATCCCGCGGTCATCAGCGAAATCGACGGTGTCGTGAAGTACGGCGAAATCGTCAAGGGCCAGCGCAAGATCTACGTCGAGAGCGAGGATGGTAAGGGCATCGCGCAGACCATCAAAGAATATTCCATCTCGCGCGGCGTGCACATCAACGTACAGGAAGGCGAACACGTGGCGGCGGGCGAGCCGTTGATTGATGGACCGCTCAACCCGCACGACATTCTCGCCGTCTTGGGCGAAAAGTACACCCAGGCGTACCTGGTGAACTCCATTCAGGAAGTTTACCGGCTGCAGGGCGTGAACATTAACGACAAGCACATCGAGTGCATCGTGCGTCAGATGATGCGCTGGGTGAAGGTCGAAGACGTGGGCGACACCACGTTCCTTCTCGAGGAGCAGGTGGACAAGTTCCGCTTCCGCGAAGAAAACGATCGCGTCATTCACGATGGCGGGCGTCCAGCGACCGGCCGTCCGTTGCTCCTCGGCATCACCAAGGCCTCGCTCTCCACGGATTCGTTCATCTCCGCGGCGAGCTTCCAGGAGACCACCCGCGTCCTTACCGAAGCGGCCATCTCCGGGAAGATCGATTACCTGCGCGGCTTGAAGGAAAACGTGATCATGGGCCGGTTGATTCCTGCCGGAACCGGTCTCGAGCGTTACCGCAACATCCAGCTCCTCACCGAGATTCCTCGCGAGGAGCCGCAACAGGTGGAACCCGAGCTCACGCCGGAAGAAGCGGCCGCGCTCGATTTCCTCCGCAAGGATTCGGATGCGGTGGCGGAAAGCTAGATAAGGCCCCAACAAAAACGAAAAAAAGGCGCCCAGAGTATCGGGCGCCTTTTTCTTGCCCGTCGCTTCCGCTGGCGGCCGGACGTAGGACCTTCAGCGGCCACGCCATACTTGCGCTGTTGAGCAACTTGGCATACACCACTCGTTTATTTCTCCTCCACGCCGATTCCGTCGATAAAATTAAGAGGGGCAGTCTGCGCCGCGTAGGTCCGCGGGCCCAGCCGCCATCCGTATATGCCTACTCGCGATCCAAACCGGGAGCCAGCACACCCGGACGCGCGTCCGGGTGCCACGCTGTCCCCGAGCCTCGTCGATCTGATCTCGAAATCGCAGCTCAATTACCGCGATTTGATCGACAGCCTGGACCACGCCGTCTTCACCATTTCGCTGCACGGCGAAATCCGGGTGGCCAACCGGCGCCTTGCCGGAATTCTCGGTGTAGCGTTCGCCGACCTGATCGGACACCGCCTCGATGAATTTCTTTCGGAGCCGACCCTGCAACAGGGCGCGGCGGCCCTTTCGAATTTGGCCGCGACCGGTCAGTGGCAAGG
This sequence comes from Candidatus Acidiferrales bacterium, assembly GCA_036401315.1. Classification (GTDB taxonomy): domain Bacteria; phylum Acidobacteriota; class Terriglobia; order Acidiferrales; family UBA7541; genus Palsa-295. Next base: position 3,341 of record DASWVE010000157.1, on the reverse strand, counting down.
GCGCATCCTGGTTCGCTTCAAGCGCGACCAGCAAAAGCGATTTTACGATTGCTGGCTGCAATTGGTCCGCGAAGAAGGTCGCGGCGAATCGGTCAGCGGCTGGGCCCGCGACGTCACCTCCCAGCATCAATCTGAAATTCGTTTCACCGAGCTCTTCGAATCCTTGCGCGAAGGGATTTTCTTCACCACCCCCGACGGCACGCTGCTGGACGCGAACCCCGCGCTGGTGCGCATGCTGGGCTACCCGAACAGAGAAGAATTGCAACGCGGCAATTTCCGCGAACGGTACGCAGATCCGGCCCAGCGAGATGCGTTGGTCCGGCGCATCATGGAAAAAGGATCCGTGCAGGATGTCGACGTCATTTTCCGCCGAAACGATGGCACTGAAATTCATTGCCTCGCTTCCGGTTTTGCGATTCGAGATTCGTTTGGCCAGGTGATTCGGATTCAGGGAACGCTGGTCGACATCACCGAACGCATCGAGGTCGAAGAGCGCTTACGCCAGGAACAGGAATTTGTGCGGCAACTGGTGGCCAATTTCCCCGAAATGATTGCGGTGCTGGATTTGCAGGGAAAGTTTACGTTCGTCAGCTCGCGCATTCAGGAATTGCTGGGCCGCTCGGCCGACGAAGTCATCGGCAAGAGCCTGATCACCCTGGCGCACCGCGACGATATTTCGCGCCTGGAATCTTCCCTAGCCCAGTTTGTGAAGGGAAATCTCAAGCACGAGCAGATCGAGTATCGCACGCGGCACGCCGATGGCTCGTGGCGCATGGTGCGGGCCAGCGTTTCTCCTCTGTATGGCGCCAATGGCAAGATCAGTGGGATTGTCGCTTCGGCGCGCGACGTGACCGGCGCGAAAGAGGCGGAGAAACAGAAACTCCAAAAAGAGAAACTCGCGGCGATGGGCGAAATGATGTCCGGCGTCGCCCACGAACTGAATAATCCCCTGACCGCGATTCTCGGCGTCAGCGACTTGATTCGCGACCGCGCGGCCGACGACGTCACCCGCCGGCAGGCGGACATCGTCCTGAAACAGGCTCGCCGTGCCGCCGGCATCGTTCAGAATTTGCTGGCTTTCTCCCGGCCATCGGCGCTGGCCAGCCAGAAAATGCATCCGGAAGAAATTCTCCAGCGAGTGGTCGAGCAGCAGAAAGAATCGCTGCGCCAGAAAAACGTAAATATTGAGGTGAAGACCGCGGCCGGTTTGCCGTTTATCGAGGCCGACCCTCGCCTCTTGCAGCAGGTCTTCGTCAACTTGATCACCAATGCGGAACAGGCCATCACCGCGGCGAAAGACCGCGGCACCATCCGGGTCCATCTCGGCCACGCCGATCACAAAGTTAGTTTCACCTTCGAGGACGACGGAGTGGGAATTCCAATCGAGAGTCTGTCGAAGATTTTCGATCCGTTTTTCACCACCAAACGTCCCGGAGGAGGCACCGGTCTGGGCCTCACCATCGCGCTGGCCATCGCCAAGGAGCACGGCGGGACCATCGAAGTCGATTCGCTTCCCGGCGAAGGCGCCAAGGTGCAGGTGATTCTGCCCGCCCTAATCGAAGCCGACGCCCCTCTTGAACCGCCGGTCGATTTGCGCCACGCCGCCAAAACGAAATCTCTTCCCGGCTCGCCTTTGCTTCAGGGGCATTCCGTTTATGTGGTCGACGATGAGGAAAGCATTCGGGAAATTGTGCAGGAGGGGCTGACCGCGCGCGGCATGTCCGTCGAAGGTGCCTCCAGCTCCGAAGAGGCCCTGGCCCATCTCTCGAATCACACCTACGATTTTATAATCTGCGATTTCAATCTCCCCGGGCAGAATGGCGGACAATTTTTCGAAAAAGCGCGCGCGTTGCCTCGGACCCGCGGCACCAAATTCATCTTTATGACCGGCGCGTTGCTGGATAGTGAGACGTTGGTTCGATTCACCGAAAACGGCGCGTCCATGCTGCAGAAGCCTTTTCACATGGCCGCCCTGGCCACCCTGCTCCTCGAACTGATTCCGCAGCCCTCAGCGTCGTCGACTTAGTTTTCTTTTTCCCCGTAGCGTGGTTCACGGTTTTACCGGCTTCGCCGCCACCGCTCCCAGGTCCACGCCGAAATCCCAGAGCAGCACATTCGTTCCACCCGATTCGATGGTTTCCACCACCGCGTATTCCCCGGCCTCCAGCGGTTGGTAGATCGTATAGCGGTAGACTCCCCGCGCGACCTCCCACCGCAGGAGCGGCAAGGCGATTCGGCCCGAAGCCTGTTTCTGTCCGAACAGCTGATCGAGATTTTCGAGGGAGCGTTTGCCGCTATGAACTTTGGCCCGAATCAATTCCAGGTTCGGTTCGTGGCCGTCCGCCGCACGCATATAAAATTCCACCGAATTGCTGTGCGAGCGGAATTTGGCGTGTTCGCCGTCGAGTGAGACAGTGTGACGACTGGGAATGATGGGAATCGGCACCAACACCTGTTTAACGCGCTGGGTCATGCTGAATTTAATATCCGGCTCGGCGGGTGCGAGCGGGTAGATGGCTTTGCCGTCGAATTCGAATAAACCTGCGCCGCCCGGCAAGAATACCTTCGGAGCGATCTCGAGGCTCGCGTCCACGTCGAGCGGCTCAGCGTTCCGCGCGATCTCCGATTTTCGCGCTTCGGCGATCAGGTCCAGGCTGCGCTTGGCGTCGCCCATTTCCATCTTTCTCGTCGCATCCCAATCCACCAGCGGCTCCGGAATTTCCTCCCAACCCATTTGATCGATGCTGTAGTAACGCACGCGATCGCCCTCGACGTGATATTCCCGGACCAGCTGAAATGTGCCGTCCTTGAGCATCAACTTCTTCCCGCGCGGCAGCGCCGGCGGAGCGGGCGGTGGCGAAGCCTGAGCTGAAGTCGGCGCCTGGGTCGGAGCCTGTTGCGACGCCTCCTGAAAATTGGCAAAAGTGGGCGGAGCGCAGAGTACCAGCGCAAAAATGAGGAGCCGAATTTTGTGATGCAGTTTCATGCGAAGCCGCGATGATAGGATGCCACAATTCGGGCCGGAGTTTTGCGGGGCGAATATTGACGTAAGGGACGAAATCAGCAGCGGCGAATTGCTTTGCAGACGTAGTCCTATAACGGGGCGGGAGTGCTCGAACTAGTGGTCGCAGCGGGACTGCAGGACCGTGACGATCATCAAGTCCGAATTGGAGAAGAGCCACTTTTCGGCTTCAACCCCGGCCGCTTCGGCCGCGCGCGCGATCGAGCCCAGATGCTTGTTCCGCGCCAGATTGCGCAGGTGGTCGGCGCAGATTCCCGTCAATCGTACGACTTCGTCTTCCGTGAAAATCTTCTGGCTGGACTTAATTCGGACCATTGGT
>DASWVE010000156.1:0-3007 GCA_036401315.1 Candidatus Acidiferrales bacterium | reverse complement strand
AAGTAGCGAAACGCGAAGACTCGGGAGCGTGATACGCCAGAAAGTGCGCAAGGGACTCGCGCCAAGATCGAGCGACGCTTCTTCTTGTGCGCGTTCCAGTTTTTGCAGTCCGGCAAAAATCTCCGTAGTGGCCACCGAGATGAGCGCGGTGCCGTGGCCCAGCGTAACGGTGAGTAGGCTTAGTTTCAGCCCGGCGGCGACGAAGAGCATCAACAAAGAAAGCCCGGTGATGATGCCAGGCAAAATGAGCGGCAATAGAACCAAACGACGGAAGAGAGACTTGCCGGGAAAATTGGAGCGATCCAGTGCCAGCGCTGCGGGCAAGCCCAAACCTAAAGCAATCGCAACGGCCGCGGCAGCGACTATCACGCTGTTCAATACCGAATCCCACAGAGCGCCATCGGCGAAGAGTTGCTGATACCAGGTGAGCGTCCAACTTGATGGCGGAAATCCTCCCGTGCCCGATCCACTGAAGGAATAAACGACCAGGATAACGATAGGGAAGTAGAGGAATGAGTAAACCAGGCAAGTGTATGCCGCCAGAAATGGCGCCCGTCCGGCTTTTGGACCGAAGCTCATGCGGCTTTCAGCCTTTTCTCCAGGCGCTCGGTGGCAAAAAGCAACGCCATAACGATAACCATCATGAAGAACGCGATGGCCGCACCCAATGGCCAGTTGTAGGCCGCGCCGAAAAGTCCAACGACGATGTTTGAAATCATGATCCCACTAGATCCGCCGACGAGCAGCGGCGCCAGAAAATCTCCCAAGGTCAGGACGAAAGCAAATGTGGCGCCGGCGATCACTCCTGGCACGGAGAGGGGCAGAATCACTCGACGAAAGGTCGACCAAGGCGAAGCTCCTAAATCCTGCGAGGCTTCGACCAGATTTCGAGGGATGTGTTCGAGCGATGCGTAAATCGGCAGGACCACGAACGGCGTGTAAATGTGGGTCAGCACCAGCACCACGGCGAATGGGCTGTACAAAAGGAACGGAAGCGGAACGAGCGTGACCTGGTGTCCGGAGCTTAGATGGTTGTTGCCATGGGTCTGAATCCACAGCAATGCCCCGGTCGCATGGGTGAAACGAAGCAGCCCGTTTAGCACTCCGTCGGTTCCCAAAATAGTCTTCCAGGCATATCCCCGCACGAGATAGCTCGCCCAAAGCGGGATAATCACCAGTTGGTAGAGTAATTCTTTCCGCTTCGTGGCGTAGAACGACAGGTAATACGCCAGCGGATAGCCGAGCAGCAGGGCAAAAAAGGTTACCGAGCCAGCGATACGCATGGAACGGAAAAGCACGTCGCGATAGAGCGGATTTCGCGCCAATTCCAAGTAGTTCTGCAGGTTCCAATTGTGAACAATCGTCTGAATCGCGGAGACCGACCAGAAGCTGTAGCAAAATAAAATGGCATACGGTATCAACAAAAAACCGGTTACCCAGACGATGGGCGGAATCGCTACCGCCGCTTTATACGTTCGAGAGTACATGTTAATCGTCGCCCGTTTCGCGGACACGGATCGCGTCATTGGCTTGAAACTCGAACTCACGCTCTCCAGAGAGCGGACCCGGATTTGCAATTCGGGCGCGAAGCTTCAGTGAGTTGCCGCAGTCGATTTCCAGTACGTCCATGGCCCCGCCGTATGCCTGGCTGCGAATCTTTCCGCGAAAACGCGCGGTGGAAACGTCGTGCGCTGAACCAAATCCCGCTGCGGAGGGCGCGAGGCGAATGCACTCAGGCCTCAGGGAGTAGGTCGCCTTGCCGGATGGTCCGAAGGTGCGCCACACGATTGGACCTGCACTCGCGATTCCATCGCGGACTTCGACGCGAAGCAGATTCGTCTGGCCGATGAACTGGGCGGAGTAGGCCGTCGAAGGCTCGCCGTAAATCGAGCGCGGTTCCGCGATTTGCTCCAGATGCCCGGCGCGCAGCAGCGCTACGCGATCGGAAAGAGCCAGCGCCTCCTCTTGATCGTGAGTGACGAAAATAAAAGTGATGCCGACTTCGCGCTGTAAAGACTTCAGTTCGATCTGCATTTGGCGCCGCAGGTTGGCATCGAGCGCAGAAAGTGGTTCATCGAGCAGCAGGACTCGCGGCCGGTTTACCAAAGCCCGGGCCAGGGCTACTCGCTGTTGCTGTCCCCCGCTGAGGCGCGAGGGCGCCGACTGCGCGAACTCCGACATTTTCACCATGGCCAGCGCTTGCGAAACTCGATCCGGAATTTCTTGTGGGGCAGTCTTCCTGGCATGAAGACCGTAAGCGACATTGTCCGCCACCGAAAGATGGGGAAAAATCGCGTAACTCTGAAAAACGGTGTTGACCTGTCGCTTGTGGGCGGGAATCGGGTCCAGACGCGAGCCATCCATCCAGATTTCGCCGCCGTCCAAATGTTCAAAACCGGCGATCAGGCGCAAAAGGGTGGTCTTGCCCGAACCGCTTTCGCCGAGAATCGTCAGGAACTCGCCGGAAGCGATGTCGAGCGTGATCCCGCGCAACACCGGTCGCGCTCCGAAACGCTTTATAACGTTGCGTACTGAAAGCAAAGTTGATCCGGACGGACTTGGGTCGGTCACGGACGCCACCAACGATTCACTCATCGGTTGGCCTCGAGGCCGGTTGCCAGCGTCATTGCGCCGCCTTTACTTCATTCCAGATTTCGTTGTACTTATCCCGGCGAGGGTAGTTCTGCCAGAAATAAATGCGAGTCATGTATTCGTCCAGATTATCCAGATGGAGCGATTTGCGCTGAGCGTCGGTCAACAGTGGCGCCGCCTGAGTATTCGCGGGATCGTAGCCGGTCACATCGACCACCTGCTTCTGCGTTTGGGCCTCGATCATGTATTCCAGAAATTGCGTGGCCAGCTCCTTATTTTCGCTGGCGGAAGTGATCATCAGATGATCGATCCACCCGGTCGTGTTCTCTTCTGGAATTGTTTCGCCGATCGGGAATCCTTGCTGGCGGAGCTGATTGGTCATCAGCGGCCAACCCATGGCCGCAACGATTTCGTG
>DASWVE010000155.1:0-27549 GCA_036401315.1 Candidatus Acidiferrales bacterium | reverse complement strand
ACTCGCAACGATGTTCCGCAACTTGCGATTCCCGGCCAGCCGACACTTTTTCGGCCGCAAGGCCGAGACCCAGGCTTGCTGATCGGCCTCATGGGCGCGATAAGCAGGTCGCCCACCATGGTGGGCGACCTCGCGGCTCACTGTCGAGGCCGCTCGCTGCAGGCGTCTGGCGATCTCCCGCAGCGACCAACCGCCAGCGATCCCGCGGGAGATGTCTTCGCGCTCCGAAAGAGTGAGGGCTAGACTACAGCGTCGGCGAGCGCAGGGAGCGATCCCTCCGCGAGGCAGCAACACGCAGCGGATCGAAGGGTGCGGCTTGCCATAGGCCCGCCCAATCTGATGCAGCGTCTGCCCCGCCTTCCAGCGCTTCCACACATCGGTTTTCTGAGCCAGAGAAAGTCTCGATCGTTTTCGTGGGGTCATAGACACCATCCCTAAAAAAATCAGTTCTTAGATGGTGTTGCATCGACCCATCGAATGCACCCGGATTATCGGAAACTATCCCGAGACAGCCGGGCGATTAAGCGTTCGTGCATGAAACGAATGATTCCTTCCGTATCCTCGAATTGTCCTTAGAAACTTGTCTCGACTTGTCCATCAGAGAGCGAATTCGAAATCAATAAGTGACGCCAGGACAGCGACTTAGTTGATTTGGTCGATTGGTTCGGGACCAGGAGGTCGAAGGTTCAAATCCTTTCGCCCCGACCATTTCTTCTCGGTTAGCCCGTCACGTTTTCCTTTTAGCTTTCTTCTTTTTGCTTTTCTTCTTTTTCCCAGGAACTTTGCAATTCGGATCGATCGCCACTTCGTCCGCGCCATCTTCGTGATCGCGCGCCTGCAACTGCTTCAGTAGCCCTTCGTCCGTCAGATCCATTGGATGAGAGTGCTTCCAATCGTGTCGCACGATTTTCTCCAGGCGCTTGACGACGTGTTTGTCATTCACTTCAATGGCCAGCTCGCGACGGCTATCGAAGCTGCCAGGAGCGAGATTGATCGATCCCACGATCATGCGCTTGTGATCCGCCAACAGCATTTTGCCGTGGAGTTTCAGATGTTTGAGTTTGTGAATTTTGATTCCCACGTCCTCCAGGATGCGCAGGCCACCAACCGCTTCGGTGAGCTTGTCTTTTTTTAGTTTCGACGGCGGACGGGCCATCACGTGAATCTTGACGCCGCGTACCGCAGCCCGGACCAGGTGTTCGATGATGACGGCGTCCTGATAGCGTTCGTTCTGCACGAAGAGCGTGTGTTTGGCTTGGTCGATGAACTGGGCGATGCGCTCGCGGCCGTTGCCGGTGCACCAGATCAGCGAAGAAGCCTTCCCCGGCTTGAATTTTTTGCGATGCCAGTCGGCCTCGAAACACTCGATGATTTCGGCGACTTCGTCCGGTAGCGTGGTGACCACCGCGTAATCGCGCGTGACGGTGAGATTTTTGGTTTTCCAGTTCAGGGACTTCACAAACGCAGTCTGGTCGTCGACGACCATGGATTTTTCGTGAGTCAGGCTGAAGGCGGGATTGGTATCGATGACGTCGACGCCGTTCGCGCGCAGAATTTTTCGAGATTCCTCGTTTTCCGATTCGCCGTCCCGGCGCGCGGGATTCAGCATGATGCGCACATCGACTCCACGTTTTTTGGCGGCGATGACGCTTTTGAGCAGCGCCGGATCGGAGAACAGAAACATTTTGACCCGCAGCGATTTTTTCGCGCCATTGATGGCTTCGAGAATCGGCTTGGCGGAATCGTCGGGAAGAACAATCAGGCTCTGAGACATCCCATCTCCAGAGGGTAAAGGTATCAAAAGTCGAGGCGGAGGTCGCGGCGATCTGACCAGCGTTTGCCTGAAGCTAGCTATTTTGTGGCGGGCGCGGCGAACTGCACCTTGTACAGCTCGCTGTAGACGCCGCCGAGTTTCATCAGCTCGTCGTGCGAGCCCTGCTCGGCGACCACGCCGCCCTGCAGCACGAGGATCTGATCCGAATCGCGAATGGTGCTGAGGCGATGGGCGATGGTGATGACCGTGCGGCCTTTCATCAGGCGCTGCAGCGCTTTCACCACGGCTTGTTCGGATTCGGTGTCGAGGGCCGCGGTTGGTTCGTCCAGAATCAGGATCGGATTGTTGCGAATAATGGCGCGGGCGATGCCGATGCGCTGGCGCTGGCCGCCGGAAAGGGTTTCGCCGCGTTCGCCGACGATACTGTCGTAGCCGTTGGGCATTTTGACGATGAATTCGTCGGCGTCGGCGAGTTTGGCGGCCGCCACGATTTCATCGTCGGTCGCGCCGGAGCGGCCGTAGGCGATGTTGTCGCGAACCGTGCCCTGAAAAAGAATCGTTTCCTGCAGGACGTAGCCGATTTGATTTCGCAGGCCTTGCACCTGGTAATCGCGTACGTCGAGATCGTCTATGAGAATTTTGCCGCCGAGCGGATCGTAAAGCCGAGGAATCAGGCTGGCGATGGTGGATTTGCCGCCGCCCGTGGCGCCGACCACGCCGACCATTTGCCCGGGCTTGATGTGAAAACTGACGTCGAGCAAAACGGGCGTGGCCGGATCGTAGCCAAAAGCCACGTGCTCGAACTTGATGTCACCGTTGAATCGCTCGACTTCTTTGGCGTCGGGCTTTTCGGGAGTGACGGTATCCGCGTCGAGAATCGCCTGAACGCGTTCGACGCCAACTGCGGTCTGGGCGATCGAATTGGTCATGGTGGCCAAATCCTGAACCGGCTTGAAAAACTTAGTGAGGTAGGCGAGGAAGACGGTGAGCGCGCCGGCGGTCATCGCGCCACGCAAAATCAGAGCTGAGCCGCGCCACAGCACGATAGCGGCGCAGATCGCGACGGTGATGGTGACGATCGGCGACAGCAGCGCCTTGATGCGGCGTGCCTTCAGCGCTGCTTCGACGCTGGCACGGCTCACAATACCCAATTCCTGATCGGCAAGATCTTCGCGGCCGAAAGCTTTGGTCACGCGAATGGATTCGAGTCCTTGACCCACAACCGAAACGATGTTGCTCTGCTGCTTGCGGACTTCATGCGTGGCTTTCTTGACGGCTTTTTTGAAACGGCTGACGAAGAGCAGCATGAATGGCGTGACGGCGACAGCGATCAAAGTGAAATCCCAATTCAGCCAAAACATGATCGCCAGCATGCCCACAATGGTGAGCATGTCGACGGCGATATCGAGAGTGGAGCCCGACGCGAAAGCCTGAATCGTCTGCACGTCGGCGGTGATGGTGCTGAGCAGCGCACCGGTTTGATGCTCGCTGTAATAGCTGAGCGAGAGCTGCTGCAGGTGATGATAGGTGCGCATGCGAAGATCGTTGGCCACCCACTGGCCGACGCTGGTGGTGTAGTAGTTGGCGATGTAGGAGCCGATAGCTCCCAGCACGGCGAAAAGAACCGCGGCGAGCGCGGCGGCAAAAGCAATTTGCATTTTCGAGTGGCCGCCCATCACGTCGCCGAGCATCAGATCGATCCACTTCGGCGCGCGGTGCGAGCCGACCACGTTATCGAGGACGATTTTGAGCGGCCATGGTCCAGCCACGCCCATGATGGTCTGCACGATCATCGCGCAGAGAATAATCGCGAGGGTGCCCTTGTAGGGGCGAACGAGAGTGCGGATCAGCGCGAACAAAATTCGGACTCCGAAACTCGAACCCTAAATGGAAGTCGAGTCGATGGTTTGTGGCGAACCGGCGAGGCCAAACCCGCGCCCATCCTACCTTTACCGCGTCGGCTCGTAAACCGGCAGCGCGTTGGGGTCGGGTGCGGACGACCGACGCGAGTGCTGCGGGGAAAGGATCTGCATGGTGATCACCACGGCCGGGACCATCAGGATCAGAGTTACCACGACCCACATAAGGGCGGCGGCGCGTTCCTGATCCTGCAAGGGCGAAATGCTCAGGCGCGAGGGAGTGGAAAGATATGCGGTGTAGACGACGCGATCGCAGAACACGAGAAATCCGGAGAGGACGTCGCACGGCAGCGTGGCGGCGAAAAGATAGACCGGGATCGACCAGCGCGGCCAGCGCGCCGTGCTGGGCCAAGGTTGAATCACCGGCCACCAGAAAACTAGTCCGGCAAAGAGAAAGGTGGCGTGCTCGAACTTGTGCAGCGATTCGTTTTGTAGAGCCGCTGCGAAAACCTGCGGAATGTGCCAGACGACCAGAGTAAACGTGGCCAGAACCCAGGCCACGGCGGGATGGGTGACGAAATTTCCGAGTGCTTGAATCACGCGCCAGCGCAGCACCGGCGCGACAGCCGCGCGCGCTAAATTTTGAGGAAGGCCATGGAGCAGCGGAAGGGCGGGAGCGGCAAGCAGGAATAGTGCGGGTGCGACGGTCATGAGCAGCAAATGCTGGATCATGTGGATGGTGAGCGAAGTTTCGTCGAACGCAGCGAGCGGAGAGGCGATAGCAGCCCAGACCGCGGCGAGCGCCGCGAGAAAGGCGGCGAGACGTCCAATCGAAAACACCCGCGGATAAACGTGGCGAAGATGAAGCCAGCCGCGAGCGTAGATGAATGAGGAGATTACGAGAGCCGCATCCAGCGCGATGGGACTGGACCAGGATCGCAAAACGGTCTGAAGCTCCGGGGCCATATCAAAAACTAAGGGTGACCGGCCGGAGGCTGAGAGTTTTGCTGATCGAGAACAAGGGAACGCGAAGCATCGCGCGCGGGCGCCTGGCCTGCGGGATAAAGCGTTTCAAGAAACGCGACGAGGGCGGTGGTTTCGGCCGGGCTGAGATTTTTACCGTAAGCGGGCATGTTGCCGCCGCCCTGAATGACTTGGCGGATCATCTGGTCCTGGGTCAGCCGCACTGCCACTGCATCGAGCGCGGGGCCGCGTTTACCGCCTTCGTCACCGAGCGAATGGCAGTTGTGGCACTGCTTCAACTGAAAAACCAGCGCGCCCTGACGCTCTAGCGCGGTGCGGTGATCAAGAAATTTCGCCGGGACCGGAATTTCGCTCCAGGCATTCATGATGGGACTCCACGGAGCGGATTCGGCGAGGCGTGTGAATGTTCCCAGCGCAACGGCGGTGATAAGAATGGTCATCACCGCGATAGGCCGGCGCTTCCAGCTTTTTTCTCCTTCGCCAAAAACAAAGGGCAGCAGTATCAGACCGGTAAGTACGACGACGGGTCCAAGGAGCAGCGCCGGAGTTTCCAGGGATGGCGGCAGCAGCGAGAGCACCGCATAGAGCCACAGGAAAAAATAATCGGGACGCGGCGCGGTTTGAATGATAGTGGGGTCGGGCGGGCCGGAAGGACCAAACGGCCCAAAATATATGGCGCAGGCGGCGATGGAAATAATGATAAAGGCGCCGAAGAAAAGATCTTTGTAGACAGCGCCGGGAAAGAACGGCACGCCATCGCGCTTGGTCAGCTCGTGATAATCGTGAACGTAGGTGGCTTTACGCACCAGGCGCCCGGGCATGGGCCACTCGTTGATGCCGAGCTTGATGACCATCAGCAGGTGCACGGCGACGAAAGAAATCAGCAGCCCGGGAATCACAAAAACATGCAGCGCAAAAAAACGGGACAGAGTTGCCCCGCCGATGATCGGGCCGCCGAGCAGAAGATTCACGATACCCGGACCCATGATTGGCACGCGGCTGGCGATGGATGCGCCGATGCCGAGGCCCCAGTAGGCGTCTTGGTCGAAACGCAAAACCTGCCCGGTGAAAGCCATTCCGAGAGTGACGAGCAGCAGCAAAATTCCGACGACCCAGGTGAGCTCGCGCGGGAATTTGTACGCGCCGAATAAAAATACCTGGACCATGTGAATCAAAACGATGGCGACCATGAAGTCCGAGCCCCAACCGTGCATGGCGCGGATGAACCACCCGAGGGTGACATTGTGATTCAGGAACTGCAGGCTGTTCCAGGCTTCGCCGGCGGAGGGAACATACACCAGCGCCAGCATGATGCCGGTGAGAATCTGCAGAATGAAAACGACGAACGCGGCGCTGCCGAAAACGTAAAACCAGCTGGCGGTCTGCCGCGGAACCGGATGTTCGGCGGTTTCGCGTATGGTTTCGCCGATTTGCAGGCGCGCGTCCAGCCATTCGCCGATGGATTCGATCACACGCACGGCTTAATCTCCCGCACGATATTGGAATTGCAGGCGCTGCCAGGAGTCGGCATGTCTCCGGCGCGGATGAGAATTTTCCCCGCGTCAATTTTGTAGGTGTATTCGAAGAGGCCGCGTTCCGGCGGGCCCGACGCGCGCGAACCATCCTGATAGTAAGCGCCGCCGTGGCACGGGCACAGAAACAAGTTCGATTGCGGGAACCAGCGCACCGGACAGCCGAGATGCGCGCAATTAATGGCGAAGACCTGAAACGATTTTCCGTCGACGTTGCGCACCCAGCAGGCGATGTCGCCAGTCTGCCCATCCCAGGAAGTCACCACCGGATTGCGAAACGTGGCCAGGCGCGTCTGGCCGGAAGGAAATTGGTCGACACCGCCTAGCGGCACCCAAGCGTCGTACGCGCCTTTGCGGGAGTGCGTGAACGGCGACATCAGATAACTGATGATGGGCACGGCGAGGACGGCGCCGATGACGGCGTTGACCAAGATGCCCAGCTTCACCAGCAGAGCGCGGCGGGAAAGATTCTCGGGCAAGGTCATCGAATTTCTCCCGTGGCATTGGTGGGGCTTGGAAACGGCTGGCCAGGAAATTTGGTGCGTTGCGCAGCGAGCCAGGCAACCACGTCGGAAATTTCCTGCGGCGACATGGCATGGCCGGGAACGTTATTACGCCAATCGGGTGCGCCGAGTTCGGGGCGGCCGACGATGACCAGCGTGCGAAGTTCCTGATCGTTGAGCAGCGCGAGGAAAGAAGAATCGACAATCGAGCTGGCTTTCGCGCCGCCGCGGCCAGCCGCGCCATGGCACGACGAGCAAAACTGAACATAGGCCTGCCCGCCGCGCGCGGAATCGCCGGGGGTTGAAGCAGCGTAAGGCGGCGCGGCCACACCTTGCAGCGCATTCGGTTTCGACCAGTTCGTACGAATCCCGCCGACGATGGCGTCAATTTGTTTTTCAGTGAGCATGCCACCGGCGCTTTGGGCAAAGGCCGGCATCGACGTGCCGGAGATTCCGTTGGCCGCTGCGTTGCGGATGACCGAGTCATTCGCGATGGCCAGATACACGGGATCGGCCAGCGCCAGCGCTGCGCCGCCTTTTCCCTGCGAGCCATGGCATCCAGCGCAATTTTGAGAATACAGAACACTGAAATCGGAAACTTCGCTAGGAGTCGGAGGGATGTCGCCCGGAAGAGGACGTCCGGGGGCGCTGGCACACGCGCCCAGCAGCAACGAGGAAAAAAAAGCGGCGGCGAGAGCGCCCCGACGGGAATTCATCGCAGGCCATCCCGCTCCGGTTTCTCTTCAGACAAACCGGGAGCTTCAAAACCCGCGCGCATCAGAAACGGAACGAACTGGCGAACCCGCACGCGCGACTGGCGGACCACGACCAGCCCGGCCACAATGCCGAAAGCAAATTGCGAGGCGATAAACCACTTCCAGTCGATCTTTTTGTCGAGCAGCGGGTTCAGCAGGCCTAGCAAGCTGTAGAGCAAGCCGGTCCACAAAATGGGAGCGATGACGCCGCCGAGCAGAATCGGCCGGCGCGGAAACATCGGGAGCATGGCTCCATAGAGCAAACCAACCAGCAGCGAAGTGAGCAGGTGGATGCCGAGCGCCAGGAAAAAACTCACAGCGTGGAATTCCATCAGCGAAGACGTGCCGAAATAAATCGACTGCGTGTACGCCGTGGCCGCCAGCAAATTGATGGGATACCAGATGCTGTGCTGGTTCAGGAGCCCATAGAGACACGCGAGCACGGCCATGGCCACGCCGCCGGCCAGGCCGCCTTTGATTCCGGCGGAAACGGGATAGGTTTCGAGCGGCAGCACGGCGCGGGTTAATTCCGGCGCCACATCGAGCCTTTCGACTTTATGGCGCGTCGTGACGATTTCGCGAACTGGGACCGTGACTTCGATGATTTCTTCTTTTTCGTGGGGCAGAACATCGCGGAACCAGCCGACGCAGGCATAGACGAAAAGAATTGCGCCGAGATACGTCACCGAAATGTTGGTGACCAGGCCGGCCACCAGCAGCGTAACGCCGAAGGCGAGGACGATGGGCCACGCACTGGGAGCCGGCAGCGTGACTTTGGTCACGGTTCCGGTGGTGGTTTGCGTAGGTGAATTCGGCGCCGTCATGTGGTCCGCTTTTCTTCTGCTCCTCTTACCTTTTTGGCGCTTTACCTGCCGACGACGTAAACCACGGTGAAAACGACAACCCAAACGGCGTCGACAAAATGCCAGTACATGGCGAAAACATCGGCGCGTTCGCTGTGCTCCGGCTGCACTTTGCCAAGCAGCGCGAGGATCATGGCCAAGGCAATAAACGTCAGACCAACCGTCACGTGGAACGCATGCAGGCCGACCAGCGAATAGTAGGTCGTGCCAAAAAGATTCGTGTTAACGGTGAGGCCCTTTTCATAAATCAGGCGATACCATTCGCGGCCGGTCCCGATCAGAAAAATCGTGCCGAGCGCCAGCGTGACGAACCACCACAATTTAAACGCGCCGAGTTTGGCGTCGCGCAAAGCGCGGATAGCAAGATGAATGGTCAAACTGCTGGAGAGCAGGCAGACCGTATTGAAAATAGGCAGGTCGAGAACGTCTTTCGGCATTGGACCATACTCGCTTTTGCCGATGTAGAAAATGTAGGCGACCACGAAAATCAGGAAGATGGCAGATTCCGCGGCGATCAAGACGTACATGCCGACGCGGCCGCGCGATGGAAGAATCCAGTCCGTGTGGTCCGGCGGATGCGTGATGGCGGCGCTAGTCAAGACACATCCCTCGCTTACTCATATTTCCAATCCGGATCTTCAGGATGCTTGATGTCCCACAGCGGCCGGCGGCTTTCGACCACGGGAGTCTCCGCGAAATTGTAGTACGGCGGCGGAGACGTGGTGGACCACTCCAGAGTCCAAGCGTCCCAGGGATCGTCACCCGCAGGCTCGCCTTTGAACATCGACCAAATCAGCCCGGCCACGAAAAACAGAATGGCGACTCCTTGAACGAAAGTGCCAACGGTCACGATGAAATTCCAGATGTCCCAGCCGCGTCCCGGCTCGTAGGTGTAAATGCGGCGCGGCATGCCCAACAGGCCGGGGATGTGCATGAAATCGAAGGTCAGATGGAAACCGATGACGAAAAGCCAGAAATGCCAGCGGGCCATACCTTGGTGATACATGCGGCCGGTCATTTTCGGGAACCAGTAGTAGAAGGCGCCAAAGATGGTGAACAGAATTGCTCCGACGATGACGTAATGAAAATGGGCGACGACAAAATACGAACCGGTGAGCTGCCAATTGAAAGGAGAAGCGCCCAGCATGATTCCAGTCAGTCCCGCGATGAGAAACTGAAACAGAAAAGCGATGCAGAAAAGCATCGGCGCGCGGAATTGAATCTTGCCGCCCCACATAGTGCCAATCCAATTGAAGATTTTAATTCCGGTGGGAACGGAGACGATCATGGTAGTGATGGTAAAAAAACTGTTGCCGTAGGAACTCATGCCGACCGCGAACATGTGATGCGCCCACACGCTCATGCTGATGAAGGCAATGGCCACCGTGGCGCCGACCATGACCGGGTAGCCGAAAATCGGCTTGCGCGAAAAGACCGGAATAATTTCGGACGCGAACGCGAAACAAGGGATCACCAGAATGTAGACCTCAGGATGGCCGAAGATCCAGAAGAAGTGCATCCACAAAACCGCCGAGCCGCCGGCTTGAGTATCGAAGAAGTGCCCGCCGAGATAGCGGTCGACGCAGAGCATGATCTGCGCGGCGGTGAGCGGCGAGACGGCCAGAATCACCATCCCGGCCATGACCAGGTTGAGCCACGCCAGCAGCGGCATTTTGCCGAGGGTCATGCCCGGGCAGCGCATGCACAAAATGGTGCTGATGAAATTTACGGCGGTGCCGATGCTGCCGATTCCGGAAACGAGCAGAGCCAGCGTCCAAAAATCGGTGCTGTGGCCGACGGAAAATGCGCGGGAGGTGAGCGGTGCGTACGCGAACCAGCCGACGTCCGGAGCGTTGCCGGCTCCGTAGAGGCCGTTGCCGCCGACGAAGCTGAAATACAAAAGCAGGCCGCCGAAGGCCATGAGCCAGAAACTGAGAGCGTTCAGGCGTGGAAAAGCCATGTCGCGCGCCCCAATCATCAGCGGAATCAAATAGGTGCCGAAGCCAAACAGAATCGGCATGGCCACGAAAAAAATCATGGTGGTGCCGTGCATGGTGAACATGCGGTTAAAAACTTCGGGCGAGACGAAGTGATTATGCGGGACGACCAGCTGAATGCGGATAATGGTGGCTTCGATACCTGCGACCACCAGGAAGAAAAGCGAGTAAAGAATATAAAGGATGCCCAGGCGCTTGTGATCGACGGTGGTGACCCAGCCGTGCAGCCATTCGCTGGCCGACTGGCGGGGTTCGTCGATGGCGCCGATGGCGATGGAGTCGGAGGCCATGGTTTAGTTTTTAACCTTGTTCATCGCAACGTCTCTAGATAAGCGGTGACGGCGTCGAGATCTGACTTGGTCAGGTTCATCGCCGGCATCAACGAACCAGGCTTAATCGAATCGGGATTCTGAATCCAGGCGCGCAAGTTGTCGTGAGTGTTGGAGGCGGCGCCGGCGGCGATGGTGTCGCGGCTCATCAAGTGCGTGAGATCCGGACCGAAACGCCCATTGGCGACGGTGCCGGAAACGGCGTGGCAGTTGATGCAGGCGGTCGATTCGAAAATGCTTCGGCCCTGCTGCACGACGGCGTCCGTCGAGGAATTCGCCGTCACGGCCGAAGCCTTTTCCTGCTGAATCCAGCGATCGAAATCGGCGCGGGAATCTACATACACGCGCAGAAGCATCTTGGCGTGTTGTACACCGCAATATTGGGCGCACTGGCCCACGTAAAGACCGGTCGAGTGCGGATCGATCCAGGTGTGATTCGGGTGATTCGGGATCAGATCAGTCTTGCCTGCGAGCTGCGGAACCCAGAAGCTGTGATCGGTGTCAGCGGAAAGCAGCGTGAGAAAAGTTGGCGTGGGATGGGCGGGATCGCTGACCGGAACGTGCAATTCATTTGCGGTGACCACGCCGAGCGCGGGGTAGCGATATTCCCACCAGTATTGATGACCGATAGCCACGACTTCGATGGCGCCGGGAGGCTGCGGCGCGTCCTGAATGGAAAGCAGGACACGCGCGGTGGCCAGGAATAGCACGAGCACGATGAGCACCGGAATTACGGTCCAGGCCAGTTCTACCTGGTTGCTGCCGTAAACCTGAGGTGGCTCGCGGCCGTCGTCGCCGCCGCGCCGGCGAAATTTGACGACCACGTAGGCCATGAGCGTGAAGACCACGACAAAAATAATCCCAGTGATGGCCAGAACCAAATGGGAGAGGCCCAGGATCGAATCGGCAGGCGTGGAAGCTGGCCGGAAAATGTTGGGGATGTCGGGAGAGCCGGCGGGACCGGCAAAGGAAACCGATGCCAGGAAAAAAACACAGCAAGCGAGCACGAGCAGGCGTGGCATTTGTTTTTCGAGGCTGCGAGTTGGCTGGCTTGCTCTCATTCGCCTGTGCCCGGACCGGCGGCGTTCTGAAAAACCGCGACGCATCGCCAATCGCGGGCATTCTACCAGCACCGGGTCCGGCATTCGAGTTTTTAAGTCGAAGATCAAAAGCCGGCCCGAAGGAGGCGCTGCGGTTGGTTCGATTCACGCGGCGAGGCCAGAGGTGTGAATTATTTTTTGGATTCGGTTTTGGCGGAGTCTAGGGCGTGGCGTTGTGCTGATTGAGGGCGACGGAGTTTGGCCCGGACTTGAGTTGCAGCTTAAGTTCCCAATACATCGTGTCGTTCTGGTTGGAGACGACCAGGAAATAAATTCCGGGCGGCACGCCGGGCAGAATCGCATTGCCGCTGGCATCGGCGGCCAGCCCGGTGGCCGCGTCGCCGGAGACGGCGAGTAAATATTTGCGGCAATCCGGCGTTTTTTGCGCGCAGGCGTCTTTGATCGCGCGACGCGGCGAAACGCCCGCGGGAACAGTCGCGCCCGCTTTGGTTAACGCCGTGGCGAGATTGTCGCGCAGCAAAAGATAAGGACGGCCGCCAAGCGAATTTGCAGCGCCGGCTTGCGCCGGAAACCCGGAAACTACGGTCAGCACAGCGTTGCCCGTGGGCGCGCCCGGTTTCGCCACGGCGGGAGCGGATGTTTTGGCAACGGCGGCGCTATTCGAATTTGTGCTCGCAGAGGTAACGGCATTGGGCGGATTGGACGGCGCCGATGAAACCGAGGCAGTGAGTCCATCGGTCGAATTCTCGTTGACCGGTTTGAGCGTACCCACCGGACAACTCACGGAGTGCGACTTATAGATGATGTTGCCGTCGCGATCTTCGCCGGTAGCAACGCGGCCGGTGACTTGCACGTTGCCCGAACCGACCAGCGAGCGGTCCGGCCCCAGCGTAAGATCGATCGAATATTTTCCAGGGGCCGCAAGACTAAGCACGGGCTGGCTGCCGCTGAGGTCGAAAGTATAAGGATACTCCGCGGCGATTAACCCGCAGGCGACGATGGCCGAATCGTCCTTGAAATCGATGTCCACTCCGCCGGGCGAAGCGAATTCGCCGCGCACGCGCAGGCCGGTGGGCGCCCGCGCGCTGCCGGACACGGCGTTGCCCATGTCTCCGGAGCCAGTCGTTTTGGAAGTAGCGAGAACGGGCGCGGAGCAGGTGCGAGTGCGCGGAGCGGTCAGGACGCGCGGTCCAGTGTTGTAAACGGGTGTCGGCGCAGCGGCGGAATAGGTCGTGGTTGTGGTGGTCTGGGTTGCGGTGTAGCCGATACCGTTCTGCTGCAGTCCCATGCCGCCGCCGGCCTGATACGCCTGAGCCTGCTGCGCGGTCATGTCCGTCGTAGTCGTTTGGGTGGAAGTGTTCGCGGTCATGGCTCCCGGCACTGAGCTGGACACGCCACCACCGCCGGTACCGGGCACCGTGCCGACCACGATAGCGCCCGCAACTTGAATGGGAGCCGCGCCGTAGAGTTTCCCATCGCGGTAAGTCAGCACCAGTGGGTCGGGTTTGTTTTCTACGTGCACGATGAGCTGCGAACCTTTGAACTCCAGTTTGTAGGCGTGATCGTCGATCACCAAATCGGAGCATTGCATCACCGCGGAATCGGGTTCGAAATTAATGTTCCACCCGCCTTTTCCGGCGTACACGCCGTTCAGGTAAATGCCCGATTTCGGCGGGGCCATGCCCAACATCGAGCCGGCAAAAGCGAAGACTCCTTCGAAGGCTTTGCCAAATTCGTTCCCGACGCACTGGCCTTCGGTTTTTCCGGCGCTGATGCAGCGGGCCAGGCGCGCTTTGTCGCGTTGCGCTTTCACATCGCCAGGAGAAGCCGAGCCGGGCGCGGGAGTCGGCGCATCCATAGCCGCCAGATTTTGCGCGAGGATAGCGTCTTGTTTGTCCTGCTGCTTCTTGGCGAAAGCCTGGGCGTGAGCGACGGCGGCGGCGGAAGGCTGCGTGCAGGTCGGGACCAGCTTGTTCAATGTGCCGCGAGATTCGTTGGTGTAGGCGGTGAAGCCGTTATGCAGGGGACGGTCCGGGTGCTGAACCAGGCAGGTTGAAGTATCGGAAGTGTTCTGCATGTTGCAACTTTCGATGAGCAAGCGCTCGCCGTTGCAGACGTAGGTGACGCCAGTGGCGAAAGATTGCGCGGAAGCGACTCCGGCAAAAAGCAGCATGAGGAGCGCGACGGTAGCGACGGCGTGCTTCGAAGTCTTCACTTGTTTCGCGCTCCTCATTCCGTTGCCGCTTTCGATTCTTACTTTACCTTTTCGAGCCGGGTGAAAACCGAGTCCCGCGGGCCATCGATCGACCCATCCTTATTGATGGTGAAAACCAGCGGACTGGGAATCATCGGCCCAAAATCACCCTTAGCGGTAATTTTATCGCCTTCGATTTTGTACGTGCCGTCGACGGCATAGGCGCCGAAAGCCAGGTAGGCTTTGCCATCCTGAAACTGGGCATTCAAGGTGCCGGTCGGGTCGCGATACTTCCCTTCCGCACCGCTGCCGCAACCGATGGCGATGCCGGCGCTGAGAACGAGAATAAGAACGAAGATCCTGCCAAGCCATGCGCGGTTCATAAAGTTCTCCTGATCGTAAACCGGATTTTTTACTTTAAATTCAAATGGTGGAAGCGCACCCGAACACGCGCGCCGCGAGCACCCGCCAGCGTTTCGTTGCCGTCCTACTGCGCTGGTGCTACAGTTCCCTCCCAATCAGGGACCCGAAAACAAACAGCAGCGTTCCCCTGAGCAGCTCTTACCTCGCAATGCGCAAGAGCGAAGAAAAAACCGTCACGGCAGCAAAAGATTCCCGGCCAGCCCGAGGAGCCACGACCGAAGCCGCCGCTCCGCCTTCCTCCTCGCGCCTCACTCTCGACCAATTGTTCAGTGTGACCTATGAAGAATTGCGGCGGCTGGCTTCCAGCGTGCGTCGCGGGGATCCCAGCGCAACGCTGAGTCCCACGGCGCTGGTGAACGAAGCGTGGATCAAACTGGCCAAATCCCCGGACGTGGGGGCCACCTCGCAACTGCATTTCAAAAGGATCGCGGCGCGAGCCATGCGGCAATTACTGGTGGAAGCGGCGCGACGGCGCAATGCGGACAAGCGCGGCGGCGGCGCGGAAATCACGGTAGTCTTCGAAGACGCGCTGCAGAAAAAACCCACCGGCGGAACGGAACTGCTGGCGCTCAACCACGCGCTGGAGACATTGGCGCAGATGAATCCGCGCCAGGCGGAAATGGTCGAGAGCCGTTTTTTCGGCGGGCTCGACGTCCCGGAGACCGCGGCGCTGCTGGATGTCTCCGAAGCGACCGTGCTGCGCGACTGGCGAGCCGCGAAAGCCTGGCTGGCGAGTGAACTGCGGCAAAAGCGTTAGAGCCTTTCGTTCGTTTTCAAATTCGCCCGGAGAGTGACGGTGGATAGCTCCCGCTGGCAAACCGTGCAAGCGCTTTTTCACGAAGCCGCCGAACTGCCCGCCGGGCAGCAACGCGCTTTTCTGGAAACGCGATGCCCGGGCGACGCGGCGCTGGTCGATGAAGTCCTGACCCTGCTGCAGGAAGATTCGCGCGGCGATTCGATGCTGGATCAAGACATCGCCCATGTCGCGCATCAGGTGCTGGGCGAAACGTCTTCCGATTCCCCTCCCTTTAAGGAATTTGGGCCCTACAAAATGATTCGCGCGCTGGGCGAAGGCGGCATGGGCGTGGTGTATCTGGCGGAACGCGAAGACCTCGGCAGCCGCGTGGCAGTGAAAGTTTTGCGTGATGCCTGGCTATCTCCGGCGCGACGCGCGCGCTTCGCGGCGGAACAACGCACGCTGGCGCAACTGAATCACCCCTCGATCGCGCGGCTCTACGATGCCGACTCCTCCGCGGACGGAACTCCATTTTTCGTAATGGAGTACGTGGAAGGAGTTCGGCTGACTGCATTTTGCCGCGAGCGGAACTGCACGGTCGCGGAACGGCTGCGGCTGTTTCGCGAAGTCTGCGAAGCAGTGCTCTACGCGCACCAACACGCCGTGATTCATCGTGACCTGAAACCCTCCAACATTTTGGTGAAAGACGACGGCACGGTGCGTCTGCTCGATTTCGGCGTCGCCAAGCAAATCGAAAATCTGGGCGAAGCCGCCGAGCAGACCATGACCGGTCTGCGCATGATGACTCCGGCATACGCTGCGCCGGAACAGATTCGCGGTGAGCAAGTAGGCATTCAGGCCGACGTATATTCGCTGGGAGTGGTGCTCTACGAACTGCTGGCCGGGCGATTGCCGTTCAATCTGACCGACACCAGTCCAGCGCAGGCGGAAAGAATTCTGACGGAACACGAAGCCGAGAAGCCTTCGATCGCGGCGGAAAATCGCAGCGAGGCTGGGGGCGCGAAAGAAAACCTACAAGTGCCGGGCACGAGTGCGTGGGCTGATCTCGATGTGCTGTGCCTGACGGCGATGCACAAAGATGTCCGGCAGCGCTACCAGTCGGTCGAAGCGCTGATCCGCGACGTCGATCATTATCTGAAGGGCGAACCGCTGGATGCGCGCCCGGATTCGTTGCGCTACACCGTAGGAAAATTCACGCGGCGGCACTGGCGCATCCTGTCAGCTGCGGCCGCGGTCTTCGTCACGATTGTTGGGCTGGTGGCGTTTTATACCGTACGGCTCACACACGCGCGCAACGCGGCCATCGCGCAAGCCGCACGCACCCAGCGCATCCAGCATTTCATGCTGAATCTTTTTCGCGGCGACGATCCCTCGGCCGGGCCGGCCAACGATTTGAAAGTCGTTACTCTGCTCGACCGCGGCGTGCAGGAGGCGCAGGGCCTGGACGCGGAACCGGCCGTGCAGGCCGACCTTTACGAAACGTTAGGCGGGATTTACCAGAAGCTCGGGAGGCTCGATCAGGCCGAGCCTCTGCTACAGCAAGCGCTGGCGAAACAAACCTCAATTTTCGGCGCTGGCAGCGTCGAAAGCGCGAAGGCTATGCTCGCGCTGGGCTCCTTGCGCGACGCGCAGGCCAAATATGAAGAGTCGGAGCGGTTGATCCGACAGGCGCTCGCGATCGACAAAGCGCATTTGCCGCCAAACGAACCGGAGATGGGCAAAGCCACGCGCGCGCTGGGGAAAGTGCTGGAAGATCGCGGCCAATACGACGCGGCGATCGCGGCGCTGGAGCAGGCGGTGCAAATCGATTCGGCACCGGGCGCTTCGAACGCTGACTTGGCAGACAGCCTGCACGAACTGGCCAACGCGCATTTTTATGCCGGCCATTACGTGATGTCCGACGCGCTGAACCAACGCGTCCTGGGCATGTACCAACAGATCTACGGCGAGCGTCATCCGCGCGTTGCGGACATTTATATCAACCTCGGCGCCATCCGGCTGGATCTGGGCCATTACCCGGAGGCCGAACATTACGACCGCCAGGCACTCGACATCGTGCAGGCGTGGTACGGCAAGGATAATGCAGAAACGGCGACGGACCTGACGATTCTGGCGCGCGCGCTGATTTATCAGAACAAAACTGACGAGGCGCGGGATTTATTGCAACAATCGCTCGCGATCAAAGAACGCGCCTTCGGCAAAGTCCACCCCAGCGTGGCTTCGACCTTGAACGAATTGGGCAGCCTGGCGAAGCGGCAGGGACAATTTCCGGAGGCAGAAGCGTATTTCACGCGCATGGTGGATATTTATCGCAGTATCTATGGCGAGCATCATTATCTGCTGGCCACGGCGCTTTCGAATCTAGCCAGCGTGTACCAGGCCGAGCATGAATGGCCGCGCGCGGAAAAAATATTCCGGCAGGCGGTAGCGCTGTATACCGAAACGCAGTCGCCGACGCATGTGAATACCGGCATCGCGCGAATCAAACTGGGCAACACGCTGTTGCACCAAAAACGTTACGAGGAAGCGGAAGCGGAAAGCCGCGCCGGGTATGACATCCTGGTGACGCAGATGGATCCGAAGGTGCCCTGGCTGCGGAACGCGCGGCTGGATCTGGTCGAGGAGTACACGGCTTTGCACCAGAACGAGAACGCGGCAAAATTCAAGGCGGAGATTGCAGCGACGGAAAGCAGACCGGGAGAAGTGCTGGCAAAGAAGTGAGGTCGGAAGGAGATTTTCGATGAAATCTGCATTCTTTCTTCTTTGCATTTTAATTTGCGGCGGTGCTCTCGCGGCGCAAAACGCACCGTCCGGTTCGCTGCTCGTGCTGTCAAAACAAGCGCATACCTTGAACATCGTCGATCCGGCGACGCTAAAAGTAGTGGCGACCGCACCAGTCGGCGACGATCCGCATGAAGTGATCGCCTCGACGGACGGCAGAACCGCGTACGTTTCGAATTACGGCGGAGGTTCGCTGCACACCCTGGCGGTAATCGATCTGGTATCGCGAAAGGCTTTGGAATCGGTCGACCTGGGCGCTTTGCGCGGGCCGCACGGGCTGACGTTTGCGGGCGGAAAAGTGTGGTTCACGGTGGAAGGATCGAAGGCGATCGGCACCTACGATCCCGGCGTCAAGAAGGTCGATTGGATCATGGGTACCGGGCAAAACCGGACGCACATGATTTACGTTTTTGCGGATTTGCTGCACATCGTTACCACCAACGTCAGCTCCGGCACGGTGTCGATCATCGATAAGATCGAACTCTCCAGTCCCGGAGGCGCGCCGCCCGGCCCGGCGCGGACGGACTGGAACGAGACCGTGATTCCGGTGGGAAATGGTTCCGAAGGATTCGACGTTTCGCCCGACGGAAAAGAAATTTGGGTGGCGAATGCAGGCGATGGAACGATTTCGATCATCGATCGCGACGCGAAAAAAGTGGTCAACACGCTGCCCGCAGACGTACGCGGCGCGAACCGCCTAAAATTCACTTTGGACGGCAAACACGTTCTGGTTTCGACGCTGCGCGGGACCGACCTGGTGATTCTCGATGCGAGCACGCGAAAAATAATCAAGCGCGTGCCGATAGGAACCGGCGCGGCGGGAATCGAGATGGAACCGGGCGGCAAACGCGCGTTCGTGGCCTGCACACCGGACAACTATGTTGCGGTGATCGATTTGGCCACGCTCGAAGTTACCGGGAAAATTTCCAACATCGGGCAGCCGGATGGCATGGCCTGGGCGACAAAGCCCTAGCCCGCAACTATCGCGGTCAGCGCTGCACTCGGCCCGAGCCGTCGCCTTTGAGCAGCGCTTCGACTTCTTCGACGCTGCAGCGATGAAAATCTCCAGAAACCGAATGCTTCAGGCAACTCGTCGCCACCGCAAATTCCAGCGCGTCTTGATGGTTCGAAAGCTTTTGTAATCCATAGATCAAGCCGGCCGCAAAACTATCGCCGGTGCCGACGCGGTCGACGATGTGCGTGATTTCGTAGTGGCGGCTGGTCATAAATTTTTCGCGGTCGTTCATGCACGCGGCCCAGCCATTGTGCGAAGCGCTTTTCGATTCGCGCAGAGTGATGGCGATGGCTTTCAGATTGGGATACTCGGACAAAACCTTATTGGTCAGCGTTTCGTATTGCGCGCGATCCAGCGCGCCGGAATGAACGTCCACGCCGGCTTTAATGCCTAGCGCCATCTGCACATCCTCTTCGTTGGCGATGGCGAAATCGACGTGCTTGAGCAGCCCGCTCATAACCTCCGAAGCTGCCTTTCCCCACTTCCACAAATTTTTGCGGTAATTCAAATCGCAAGAGACGGTGACGCCTTTTGCGCGCGCCTGGCGCACGGATTCGAGCGCCAGATCCGCGGCCGCGGCGCTGATCGCCGGCGTGATGCCGGTGATGTGAAACCATCCCGCGCCGTCAAAAACCTTAGCCCAGTCGATATCCCCAGGCTTGGCCACCGCGATGGCGCTGAATTCGCGGTCGTAAATTACTTTAGAAGCACGCTGGTTCGCCCCGGCTTCGACGAAATAAATCCCCAGCCGGCCTTTGCCTCGCGCGATTTTCGAGGTGTCCACGCCGAAGCGCCGCAGTTCTCCGATGACCGCATCCCCCAGCGCATTTTTTTCGGGCAATACGGTGACGAACGTGGCAGGCAGGCCGAACCCAGCCAGCGCGACCGCGACGTTGGCCTCGCCGCCGCCGAAAGTGGCCGCGAACATTGGTGACTGCAGGAACCGCTCAAAGCCCGGAGGCGCCAGGCGCAGCATAATTTCGCCGAAGGTTACCGTGGTTTTTGTCATTTTAATTTGGACCGACGCAGATTATACATCGGGTCCGCGCCTGTCTCGCACGGCGATGCGGCAGAGCGGCTGCGATACGTGGCGAATGTTAAAACGGTTGTGCCGCAAAACTTAAATCGTTACTCTAAGCGGGCTAAACACTACCGAACATGGAATTCTTCAGACCGCCGAACCGCGCGGACCGTCATATTACGAGTTGCAAGGCTGCAAGTAAGCAGACGCAGCGCAAATTCGAGAGAGTGAACAAGTGAAAATTACCCGGCTGAAAACCGCAGTGGTGGAAGGAAATTTCGACTGGACTTTCGTCCGCATCGAAACCAGCGAAGGCCTCACCGGTCTCGGCGAATGTTTTTTCGCTCCCGGCCTCACTGCGATGCTGCGCTCGCTCGAACCGCTGATCATCGGTGAAGATCCCCGCGACATTCATCGCCTTTTCCGCAAAATGCAGATGGCCACTTCCGGCGCCGGCTCCGTAGCCGGAATCATCTATAACGCCATCACCGGAATCGAAGTCGCCCTTTGGGACCTTCTCGGCCAATCGCTCAACACTCCCATCTATCGCCTCCTCGGCGGAAAATTTCGCGACAAAGTCCGCATCTACGCCGATTGCCACGGCGGCGAATCCCTCGAAAGCCTCGATGAAATCCTCCGCTCTCGCGGCGCCAGTTGGGATCCCAAGCGCCACGAACACAAAGCCAAAAATTATTACGACGACACCGCCGGAGAAGCGCCTTCTACTCCCGAAGATTACCGCCGCCAGGCGCTGAAAAAACGCGCCGAAGGTTTCACCGCTCTTAAATTCGACCTCGACGTTCCCGGTGCCGAAAATCTCGACCCGCACAATCGCGGCCTCACCAATCGCGGCATCGATCACATGATCAGCCTGATCGCCGCCGTGCACGACGCCGTCGGCAGAGACACCGACATCGCGGTCGATTGCCACTGGCGCTACAACGCCACCGACATCATCAAAGTCGCCAAAGAACTCGAACCTTTTCGTCTCATGTGGATGGAAGATCCCGTCCCGCCGACCAACGTCGCCGCGCTGAAAGAAGTCAGCTCCAAGGTTCGCGTCCCCATCGCCACCGGCGAAAATCTGTTTCTCTTCGAAGGCTTTCAGGAAATGATCGCCGAACACGCCGTCAGCGTCGTCACTCCCGACTTGCAGAAAGTCGGCGGCCTGGGAATCGCCCAATCGATCGCCCAATTTTCGGACGTCCACGGCATGCCCATCGCTCCGCACAATATCAGCAGCCCGGTCGGCACTCTGATCTCGGCCCACTACTGCGCGTCGATTCCTAATTTCCTCGCGTTAGAATTCCACGCCTCGGACGTTCCTTTCTGGAACGATCTGGTCGAAGGCATGGCCAAGCCGATTATTCAGAATGGTTACATCACCCTTACCGAAAAACCGGGGTTGGGCGTCAAATTGAACGAAGAAGTGGCGCGTCGCTACGCCCGAAAAGACGAGCCGTTCTTCGTATAAGTTTCAACTTTGCATCGGGAGAATTTTCGGCACTCTATGTCTATCGCTAAAATTCGAGTCCTGGAAAGAATCGTCAGCTCCGGCCTGGTGTCCGTCATTCGCGCCGAGAGCCATGAGCAAGCCGAACACATCGCCGACGCTTGCGCCGCCGGCGGAGTCGGCGCGGTCGAAATTACTTACACCGTTCCCGGCGCGACCGCCGTGATCGAACATCTCGCCAGGAAATTTGCCGCCGGACACATTTTGCTCGGCGCCGGAACCGTTCTCGATCCCGAAACAGCGCGCATCGCCATTCTCGCCGGGGCGCAATTCGTGGTCAGCCCTTCGCTCAATCCCGAAACCGCGCGCCTCTGCAATCGCTACCAAATTCCCTACATGCCCGGGGCCGCCACCATGGCCGAAGTCGTTGCCGCCATGGAATGTGGCGCGGACATCGTCAAAGTTTTTCCCGGCGAAATCTTGGGTCCGGCTTTCGTCAAAGCCGTCAAAGCCCCGCTGCCCCAGGCCAACCTGATGCCCACCGGCGGCGTCACTCTCGAAAATGTCGCTGGCTGGATTCAGGCTGGTTCGGTCGCCATCGGCGTAGGCGGCAATCTCACCGCCGGCGCCAAGACCGGCGACTACGCCTCCATCACCAAGCTGGCCAAAGAATTCGTCCAGAAAATCAAAGAGGCGCGCGGAAAATGACCGGATCCAAATTGTGGGCCACCGACGACGAACTATTCGCCATCGTGCAGCGCGAACTTTTCACCTGCGTGGTCGGTGACGTCATGGACAAAATGGAATTGCAGCACCAGTTTCTGCCGCCGCAAATTCAGCCGCTGCGGCAGGACATGGTCGTCATTGGCCGGGCCCTGCCGGTCTTGGCCGTGGATGTTTTCGTCGAAAAAATTGCCGGCACCGCGAACAAGCTGATGGACAAGCCGTTCGGCCTGATGCTCGAGGCGCTCGACGACCTGCACAAAAATGAAGTCTACGTAAATACCGGCTCTTCTCCGCGCAACGCGCTGTGGGGCGAGCTGATGAGCACGCGGGCACGCACGCTGGGCAGCCGCGGCGCGGTGCTGAATGGCTACGTGCGCGACACCCGGCCCATTCTGGAAATGGGATTTCCGACGTTTGCCTTTGGCTCGTACGGCCAAGACTCGGCGCCGCGATACAAGGTCGTGGATTTTCGCGTGCCGGTGGAGATCGGCGCGGCGAAGGTGCGCCCCGGCGACATCCTCTTCGGCGATATCGATGGAGTGCTGGTAGTTCCGGCTGAAGCGGAGACCGAAGTCTTTACCAAGGCACTGGAAAAAGCGCGCGGCGAAAAACTCGTCCGCAAAGCGATCGAGGCTGGCTCCAGCGCCGTCGACGCCTTTGCTAAGTTCGGGATCATGTAGGCGAAGTCGAGGATATCAATGACCACGGCCGGTTCCAGAGATCGCGCAACGCAGGTGAAAAAGTTTCTGCAACAGCACGGCCTGCAGGCCTGGATCGCGTGGCGCCCTGACGAACTGCTGATGCTGACCGGATATTTCCCTTTCTGGGGCGCGTCGCTGGTGATTTATTTCGCGGACGCTGAGCCGGTGCTCTTCATCCCCACCATCGAATTGCCGGATTCGCTGCCGAAGTCCGGCGTCCGCGTACGTGAATATCCTTGGGGCGAAGTGAAATGCAGCGATCCGTTCGGCGTGCTGGTCGCCGGCGTCGCCGAGGAGTTGGCCAAGGCTGGAGTGAAACCCGAGAAAGCCGGGATGAACCCGAGTTCGGCGCGAATCTCCCTGCCGATGTTTACCGGCGAACAGATCCCGATGGCCGAAGATTTCTGCGACAAATTGTCGGCAATCGCCTCGGTGCCGGACGCGGAAACCTTGGCCGGATTTGCGGCGCTGTACCAGCGGAAATCGCCCGAAGAAATAGAAAGCATTCGCCGCGCGAATCGTGTGGCCAATATCGGACTGCGAGTTTTCGCCGATAATGCCCAAGCCGGAACGTCCGAAACCGAAATTGCCAGCGCGGTCGAATCCGCGATTTACCGTCAGATCGGTCAGGATGGCATTTTCCATGCCCGCGGATGCGCGATGGTCCAGTCGGGTCCGAACAGCGCGGACGCGGGACGCTTCAACCGTTCGACCGCGCGCAAACTGGAAACGGGCGACTTGGTCCTAATCGAATTGGGCACCTGCGTCAACGGCTACTGGAGCGACCTGACTCGCACCATCGCCGTGGGCCAAGCCAAACCCGCCGCCGCCGAAATTCTCAGCGTTGTAACCCAGGCTCAGAAAATCGCCCGCGAAGCGGTTCGCCCGGGCATCTCTGCCGGCGAAATCGATGCCCTCGCCAGAAATTTCATCACCGAACGCGGCTTCGGCGAATATTTCACCCACGTCACCGGCCACCATGTCGGCTTCCGCTATCACGATCCGGCGTTTGGACTCGTTCCCGGCGAAAAATCACTGCTCGAACCGGGCATGCTGATTACCGTCGAGCCTGGCGTGTATGTCCCCAAAAGCGGCGCGGGCGCGCGCATTGAAGACAACGTGCTCGTCACCGACACCGGCTACGAAATTCTTTCACGCGCGGGGTCGAGCGCCGCCGCATGATCAGCATTGACCTTTCCGGGAAAGCCATTTTTTTGACCGGTGCGCTCGGCGCCATCGCCGAACACATGGTGCGCCGACTCGCTGCAGCGGGGGCCACGTTGATCCTCACCGACATCAAGCCCGAAGCGGAAGCCAGGCAGATGCTCGACGCGTGGAAGATCGAGCCTTCGTCCTACCTTTATTATTCCGCCGACATCAGCGATTCGAGCCAGGTCGACCGCATCGTCCAGGCGGCCTTCGCGAAATTTCCAGATCTGGATACGGTGATCGGCCACGCCGGCGGATGCGGTTTACATCCATTCGCGACCACACCGGAAGCGGAGTTCGAAAAGATTTTCCGTTTTAATTTTTTCGCACAGACCTATCTAGCTCGCGCAGTGCTACGTGAATGGACTTTGCGCAAAATCGCCGGGCATTTAATTTTTACCTCTTCGTATGTGGCGCGAATGCCTCATTCCCTGATCCCCGCCTACGCTTCGGCCAAAGCCGCGCTGGAAAATCTGGCGCGCAGCCTGGCGCTGGAATACGCGCTGACCGGAATTCGGGTGAACGTGGTCTCGCCGGGCAACGTCGCGGCCGGAAGCTCGCTGAAAGTTTTCGATGAAGATCCGGCATACCGCGAATTTGTGCTGCGCGTTTCACTGGGACGCAGAAACAGTCCCGAATCGGTCGCGGACGCCTTCGTATTTTTGTGCTCGCCGCTGGCCGGCGAAATCAACGGGCAGGTGTTCAGCGCCGATTACGGCGGAGGAATCGGGAACCGGCTATGAAGATCGGACTGGGGCTTTACCGGCACATGCTCACACGCGATTACTACGATTTCGCACGGCAGGCCGGCTGCACGCACGTAGTGGTCCACTTGGTGGATTATTTCAACCAGGGCGGCGCGAATCCGCGCGACAACCAGCCCAGCGGTGGAAAATACGAACCGTGGGGCGTGGCGGGCGACCCGGAAAAATTGTGGACGGTGGAAGAATTAAAAACGCTGCGCCAAGAAATCGAAGACGCGGGTTTGGTGTTGGCCGCGGTGGAAAATATCGACCCAGCGCACTGGCACGACATTTTGCTTGATGGCCCGCAACGCGCGGCCCAGATCGAAAAGGTAAAGACGCTAATCCGGCGGCTGGGCCAAGCCGGAATTCCGGTGCTAGGCTACAACTTCAGCTTGGCAGGGGTCTGCGGTCGAGTGACGGCGCGGCAAGGCCGCGGCAACGCGGTAACTCTAGGAATGGATGGGCCTGCCGAAGACGTGCCGATTCCGAACGGCATGATCTGGAACATGGTCTACGACCGCGGCGCGGCCAGCGGAGATCTCCCCGCAATTTCGCACGAAGAATTGTGGCGGCGGCTGCAGCTGTTTCTCGCCGAGGTGATTCCCGTGGCGGAAGAATCTGGAGTGCGCCTGGCGGCGCATCCCGATGATCCTCCGATGCCGACGATGCGGCGCCAGCCGCGGCTGGTTTACCAGCCGCACATGTACCAGCGCCTGATCGATCTGGCGCCGAGCCGCAGCAACGCGCTCGAGCTGTGCGTCGGCACGCTGGCCGAAATGACCGAAGGAAATATTTACGACGCGGTGGATCAGTACAGCAAGCAGGGCAAGATTGCCTACATCCATCTGCGCAACGTAGTGGGCAAAGTTCCAAACTATCGCGAGACCTTCATCGACGAAGGCGAAGTGGACATGATTCGCATCATGGCCATTCTGCACCGCAACAAATTCGACGGCGTGCTGATTCCCGATCACACGCCGCAGATGACTTGTTCGGCGCCGTGGCACGCGGGAATGGCGCACACTTTGGGATTTATGCTCGCGGCCAAGGCCGCCATCGAATCTCCGCAGCTGTTTGGTGCGGAGCTGGAGTCCACCCCTCGTGGCGTCAAATAATCTGGACGCCTCGCCTTCGCGCGCGGCTTCGCGCACGCCGCTCATCATCGCCGCCACAGTTTCGACGCTCGGCGGCCTGCTCTTCGGCTACGACAACATCGTCATCAGCGGCGCAATCGGCTACCTCAGCCAGCTCTTTCACCTTGATGCGGCCGGAACCGGCTGGGCGGCAGCCTGCGCGCTAGTGGGATGCATTTTCGGTTGCGCAGCGGCCGGAACCGTCGCCGATTATCTCGGCAAGAAAAAAGGCCTGGGCATTTGCGCGTTGTGTTTCGCGCTTTCCTCGGTGGGAATCTTGTTCGCGGCCGATCTGCATCAGTTCGTCCTGTGGCGCTTGATCGGTGGACTTGGGATCGGCGCGGCATCGGTGATCGCGCCAAACTATATTGCGGAGATCGCGCCGACCCGGGTGCGTGGCCGCTGTGTCACGTTGTATCAGTTTGGCATCGTAGTGGGAATTCTCGCCGCGGTATTCGTCAACATGCTGATCCAGCGCATGGGCGACGAAGCCTGGAACGTCGCCACCGGCTGGCGCTGGATGTTTTTCGCCGGCGTGGTTCCGGCGGTGCTGTTCGGGTTGATGATTCTGCCGGCGGTGGAAAGCCCGCGCTGGCTAATGAAAATGGGCCAGCGCGAAAAAGCGCTGGACGTGCTGGTGCAACTGAACGGCCCGGAACTCGCGCGGCAGGAGGCGGCGGCGATCGAAAATTCGCTGGCTACCGAAGACGGGCACATTTCGGAGCTGTTTACCACCTTCCGGCGGCCACTGCTCTTGGGCATTATGCTGGCCGGGTTGCAACAACTGAGCGGCATCACGCCGGTTTTTTCGTTCCTTCCGGAAATTTTTCGCGCAGCCGGCACCGCGCGTAGCGACGCATTTTTTCAGTCCGTGCTGGTCAGCCTGATCAATTTGGTGTTCACCCTGTTTGCGCTGTGGCTGGTGGATAAAGCCGGACGCAAGACTTTAGTGCTGGCTGGCAGCATGGTGCAGTTTATTTCGTTTCTGCTGGTCGGTTGGCTGTACCACGTGCACGGCAGCGGTGTGGGCATCTTAATCTTCGTGATGAGCTTTGTGGCCGGGCATGCGTTTGGAAACGGAGTGGCTTGCTGGGTAATCATTTCGGAAATTTATCCGACCAAGGTCCGCGGGCGCGGCATGTCCATCGCGGTGACGGCGCTGTGGGTCGTGGGTTACCTGGGCAATCAGCTGTTTCCGATCATGCAGAAAAATCTTGGATCGGATGGGACGTTCTGGTGCTTCAGCGCAGGCGCTCTGCTGACCGCGATCATGGTCACCTGGCTGATACCGGAAACGAAAGGCCGATCCCTCGAAGAAATCACGAAAATGTGGACGCAAGGCAAGCAGCCGGCGGCGTAAGCCGGCTGCAGTTTGATTCCGGTCCCAGTAGCGTTATGGTTTTGAAGCAGCTGCGCGATGAAACGCGAATCGTTTGAATCCGGGACCGGCCAGGCGAATCGCAGCTTATGGAAAATCGCCAGCCGGATTCTCCGCCGAATTGCCATGGTGACTGCCTGGATTGTCGTGGTCCTGCTGAGCGCGTGGGCGATCGCCGCGCTGTATTTCGATTTTCCCTTCCCTAGCCTCAAAATCGCGAGCGCCATTGTTTATGCCGTGGTGCTGATTGCTCTGTGCGTTTTCGCGCGCAGCGATGGTTCGCGGCTGGCAATTTGCGCGGGCGGCTTTTTTCTGGTGCTGGCGTGGTGGCTATCCTTGCGGCCATCGAACGACG
>DASWVE010000154.1:0-9951 GCA_036401315.1 Candidatus Acidiferrales bacterium | reverse complement strand
ATCGCCTTCTTTCAGGACCAAGACTTCGCCGTCGGCAATTGAGATCTCCAAGGTTCCGCGAATCATATAAAGGAATTCCTCGCCTTCGTGCGCATAAGATTCGCCGCTGCCTGCCGAGGGAGCGATGCGAAACAAATGCGGCTCCATCATGGTGTTGCCCCAGGAGAGTAGCTCCATGCGGACCCCGGGGCCGGCGTCGAGAATTTTCCTTTCTCCCGGCGTGACTCTTCCTGGGTTGGCTTCCGACGGATTGAACAAAGAAAGAATTTTGATTTGATAAAAACGGGCCAGCCGTCGCAAAGTAGCCACCGACGCAGTCATCTGGTCGCGCTCGATCGCACTCAGGAAGCCAATCGAAACGTCGACGGCGCTGGCTACCTGGCTGAGTGAATAGTTTTTTTGCAGTCGCAGCCTCCGCAGGCGACGTCCGATGGAATTCGTGGCCAGCGGCGAGGGAAGGGTGGCCAGCAGACCTTGGCGCTTCAGCAAATGAACGATGGCGGGGGCGTTCATCCGGCGAGCGCGACGCAGAAATTGTGCGCGCTTCAGCACGCGTACGTCCCGCGGGGAGTACAACCGGTATTTGCTCGCCGTGCGCTTGGGCGAAACCAAACCCAGATTCTCCCAGCCGCGAAGAATGGACGGAGAAACGCCGACGATGCGCGCGACATCGCTGATGCGCAGGTAGGCGCGAAGACGGGAACTGCGCGGTGCCTGCTTCTGGGTACTCGCCAAATCAGTTTCCTCTTGACAACTTTCAGGCCATCGCCTAACGTTCGCGGATTATAGTAAGGTTTTTTCGCAAGCTGCAACCATAAACTCAAAGTTGAGCGTCCTGGGGGAGTGGAAGGCGCCAGCTTTTGCCAAAGGAGCGGCTATGAAGCGGATGGGGTGGTTCGGGGTGTACCTGTTGGCGTTTGTGTTCCTATTTGGTTCCGGCGCGGCCTGGGGCCAGACCACCGGCGACATTCGCGGCACGGTAAACGATCCTTCCGGAGCCACGGTACCGAATGCGACCATTACCGCGACTTTGCCCGGCACGGCCTCGACTCGCACCGCTACCTCTGATAAAGACGGCGCGTTCAGCATCGCCGAGCTGCCCGTAGGAAGCTACGACGTCAGCACCGAAGCTCAAGGGTTCAAAAAATTCCTGACCAAAGACGTAGTAGTGACCCTCGGCCACGTCAATTTTATTACGGTCACGCTGCAGATCGGCGGCGCCGCCGACACGGTCACCGTCGAAGCCAATGCGGTGCAGGTTGAAACGACCAGTTCGCAATTGGGCGGGGTGATGACCGACACCTCCATTCGCGAACTTCCCTTGAATACGCGCAATACTTACCAGTTGCTTCAACTTCAGCCGGGCGTGCAGTCTCAGCTTGGAGCTGACCTGTTTTATGGCAGCGATAACGCTGGCGTCGTTTCGGTTAATGGCGGCCGTGGCCGCTCGAACAACTACATGGTCAACGGCGGCGACGGTAACGACCTGTTCGTGAACTCGCCCGCGATTCAGCCTTCGCCGGACGCCGTCGAGGAATTTCGCGTCCTGACCAACACCTTTGACGCCGAATACGGACGGAACTCCGGGTCAGTCGTCAATGTGGTGACCAAATCCGGAACGAACCAGATTCATGGCGATTTTTACGAATTCCTGCGCAACAACGTGTTGAACACTCGCGGATATTTTGACGACACGGTTCCGGACTACAAGCAGAATCAGTTTGGAGCCACGTTCGGCGCTCCAATTAAGAAAGACAAGACTTTCATCTTTGCTTCCTACGAAGGGAACCGCCAGATTCAGGGAATCAGTTCGGGCCTTGTAACGGTCCCGTCGACGGACCAAGCGCTGGGGAACTTCGGGGCAGACGGGATTAACGGCGCGATCCAAGACCAGGCGTTCGCCACGATTTTGGCGAACCGCAATACCGGAGGAGGTCAGACCTGCGCGGCTGCCGTGGCAGCAGTTCCAGGGTCCGCTCCGATCGCAGTGGGCAGCAACTACAGTGATATTTTCCAGGGCGGCCAGATTCCTACGGCTTGCTTCGATCCGAACACCCTGGCACTCTACAACCAATACGTCAAACAGTTCAGCGCGGTCGCCGACCCGAATTCGCAGGTGGCGGTTCTGAACAACCTGAACCTGACCACCAATCAATTCACCGTGCGCTTGGACCACAAGATCAACAGTTCTCAACAACTCAGCATTTACTACTATTTCGAAGATGATAAACGGATGGATCCTTATTCGTCATTTCAGGGCGCTGGAGCCGACCTGCCTGGATTCGGCGACTTGTTCAAGACTCGAATCCAGCAATGGAACATCGGCCACACCTGGACCATCGGCTCGACCGCGGTGAACGAAGCCCGATTCAACTATTTCCGTGAAGGGCAGGGCAGCCTGAACCATCCGACGAATATTCTTGCGGGCGGCATCCACACGGCTTGCGGTTCTTTCGTTGCGGCCTCGGACTGTTTTCAAGACGCAAACAACACGATCGCCAACGAGATTGGCATCGCCCCGAACCAACCGATCGGAATCACCACGAATTTGCCCGGCCGCGAAGGCGTACCCTACGTCGCGACGGACGGGTTTGTCATCGGCAACAATACGGAAGGCGAGTTGCCCCAGGCCGGGAATACCTTTCAGTTCACCGACAATTACACGCGCACGTTCGACAAACATACTTTGAAATTCGGAATTGACGTGCGGCGCGCTCAGTTCAATCAGTTCCTCTACTACAACATCAACGGCGATTACGGTTTCACTGCTAGCGCGGTATCTGACCAGATCGGTGCCAACGATTCGTTCCCCGCGTTTTTCCTCGGCACGCCCAATTCTTATTCCCAAGGTGCCGCGCAAGGTGAGAACGACCGTAATACCTCGCTTTATCTTTTTGTGCAGGACAGCTACAAGCTCAAATCGAACCTCACTTTGAATTACGGTCTGCGCTGGGAACTCAACACGCCGTTTTACGACAACGGGAATCGTCTCCAGACGTTTCGGCCCGGGCAGGCTACCACCCAGTACCCCTGTTATCTGTCTGCGGCGAACGCGGCGAATTTGGGACTCGCACCCGGAGACTGCGGCCAGGATAGCGGCACTAACAACGCGATTTTCCCTCTCGGCTTGGTGTTTCCCGGCGACAAAGGCGTCCCTCGTGGTTTGACCTCGACCGACTGGAAGGCATTCGCCCCGCGAATCGGGATTGCCTACAGCCCCAGCGTAACCGATGGTTGGCTCGGAAAGCTCTTCGGCGGCCCTGGAAAATCTAGCATTCGCGCAGGCTTTGGACTTTTCTACAATCCGATCGAACAGCTGGTATTGGAGCAGTTCAGCGCGGAGCCACCCTTTGGCGGCAGCTCGTTTGTTTCCAGCCCGCTCTTCAGCACACCCTATCTTTCTCAGTCGGGATCGGTGAGCCCGAACCCGTTCGGTGGCGTCATTAACCAAACGCCGAATACGCCGTGCGCGGTCGACACTGGCGGGCCAAATGGATGCGTCGATTGGTCCACGTTCCGTTCGCTATTGCTCTTCGGCGAATTCGGCCCGCACTTGAAGACGCAATACGCCGAGCAATATAACCTGACACTCGAACGGCAGCTGACCAAGGATATGTTGCTACGCGTTTCTTACGTTGGAACCCAGGCCCACCATCTGCTTTCTTCCCACGATTTGAACGCTGGAAATATTCAGACCTGCCTGGCTGTCACCGACATCGCCAACGCCAATCCTAATAATGTGCTGGATAGCCCCGGGGGCGCGCCGACTTCGTGTGGACCTTTCGGAGCGGACAGCGAGTACTACATCGCTCCGGGCACCGTGATTCCTTCTACGGTTCAACCGACTCAACCGTTCAAGACGCAGGCGAGCGGCTGCGTTGGCCTTCCGCTGCCCTACAACGCCGGATCCGGAGGCAATTGCGTTCCGGCCGGCACGACGGTGGGACCGAATGGCATCCTACTCGTGGGTACTCGGCCGTTCTCCTCCCCGAATTGTCAGCCGCTAAGTGGCGCTAATTCGACAGGATGTCCCGGAGACGGAGTTCCGGTCTTTAGCAACATTTTCGCGGAAGATACGATTGGTAATTCGAACTACAATGGCCTACAGATTTCCGTGGAACGAAACTACTCTCACGGATTTCTGTTCCAGGCGTCTTACACGTTCAGCAAAGCGATCGATCAGGGCGCCTCGTTTGAAAACGAACTGAATCCTTTGAACTACAACGCCACACGTGGCGTGTCGTTGCTCGATGCCAAACATCGCTTCGTGTTCAGCCCGGTCTGGGTACTCCCCATACCAAAATACGAAGGCGTGAAGGGCAAGCTGGCGGATGGTTGGGGCGTCTCCGCGATTATCACTTACCAGAGCGGATTCCCCATTCGCGTGGATGACACCAACGATAGCGAACTACAGAGTAGTGAATTTTTCGAAGGTGCCAATACTCCGACGGCAACCGCGCCAGTACACTTCTTAAACCCAAAAACGAATGGAACCTATTGGTTTGATCCGACGACTTTTACCGATCCTACCGTGACCGGCGTGAATTACGGTGTGTTCGGAAATACGCCGCATTCGTTGTGCTGTGGGCCAGCGATCAGCAATACGGACTTGGTCATTTCGAAGAAGACGGCGATCAACGAGCGCTGGAACACGGAATTTCGCGCCGAGTTTTACAACACGTTCAATCACACGCAATTCAACAATCCGGACGGCGCATTTGCGGATTCCACCTTCGGACAAATCCTGAAAACGCGCGAAGATCCTCGCGTTCTGCAATTCGGTTTAAAGTTCTTCTTTTAGTCGCAGGTGATCGATTTGTTTAAGAGCGAGGGCGCCTCGAAGTGGGGCCCCTCGCTTTGTTGCGTAGCGGAAAATTCCAGGGTTTCAGGGGCCAAGTAGATATGAAAATCGTCGTGCTGGGGGCAGGTTTGATGGGCCGCGCGGTCGTGCATGATTTGGCCGGCGCGCGGGAAGTCGACGCAATGGTCGTGGCAGATTTCGATCGGGCCCGGGCAGTGGAGGTGTCCGGAAAATTCGGCCGTGGCAAGGCGCACGGAATCGTGGCTGACGTACGGGACGTCCCGCGCCTGGCCAAGGTGCTGCGGGGCTGCGACATGGTGGTGAATTGCACGCAATACAATTGGAACCTTAACGTCATGCGTGCCGCGCTGAGCGCCAAGGTTCATTACATGGATCTCGGCGGCCTGTACCACATGACCAAGAAGCAGTTTTCCTTGAACAAGGATTTTCGCCGCATCGGCAAGCTGGCGATCCCGGGAATGGGCGGCGCTCCCGGCATCACCAATGTGATGGCCCGAGCTCTGGCCGACAAGATGGATCGCGTCGAGTCGATTCGCGTTTATAACGCGGGTGCCGACGAACAAAAGTACGACAGCCCGATCGCTTATTCGTTTTCGATTGCTACGATCCTGGACGAATTGACCATGCCCCCGATTCACTTTGTTGGCCGGCGATATGTGGAAAAGCAGATGCTTTCCGAGCCGGAGACCGGCACGTTTGCTGCTCCGATCGGAAAAATTACGCTGCGGCATTCGATTCATTCCGAGCTGGGCACGCTCGCCGAGAGTTTTCGTAAGAAGGGCGTTCGCGAGGTGTTCTTCAAGATCAACTACGACCCCAAGCTCGTCGAACTCATCCGCAGTCTCGTGGACGCCGGATTCACCAGCAAGGAATTCCTCGCGGTGAATGGAACTCAAGTGGTTCCGCGCTCAGTATTGCTCGCGCTGCTGCAGAAGAAGGTGCCGTCCAAGACCCCGCTCGATGTTGAGGCTCTGCGCGTCGTAGTCACCGGCCAAACACGAAAACACGGCAAGAAGGCGCCGATCGGTCTGGCGATGGAAATGTGGGCCGACCACACGCCCCGGCCCCAACTATCGGCCGTGGCCCGCGACACGGGCTTCCCGGCGGCGATCGCCGCTGTCATGCATGGGCGTGGAGAGATTCCGGGAACCGGTGTGCAGGCCCCGGAAAACGTAGTGCCACCCGAGGCTTTTTTCAGGGAGTTGAAGAAGCGTGGTTTCACGTTTCGCCGCTGGAATGTGAAATCATAGAGTGTCTCGTTAAATCTCAGGGCCGTGCGTCGGCCACCGTACCAGCGTTTGGAGGAAGTTATGCACGAAGGACTGCAGCACGAGATCGCCACCTACGAAAAGCGCACGCCGAAGTCGAAAGCGGCCCACACGCGAGCCGAAGCGCGCCTGCCGCTGGGTGTCGCCAGCAATTACCGCGCCTACGATCCATATCCGATATTTGTGCGCGATGGCAAAGGCGGGCACATTCACGACATCGACGGCAACCAGTATCTCGATTTCAATTTGTGCTTTGGCGCGCTAATGGCGGGCCACTGCCATCCAGGCGTGGTCAAGGCGGTTCAGGCCAAGCTCGGCACCGGCACCATGTTTGGCATGCCGCACGATTTGGAATGGGAATTGGCGGAAGAAATCTGCAAGCGATTTCCGGTTGAGATGGTGCGTTTCAGCAACAGCGGGACGGAATGCACGATGCACGCGGTTCGTCTAGCCCGCGCGGCGACCGGGCGCGACCGGATCATCAAGATGGAAGGTGGCTACCACGGCTTGCATGATTCGGTGTTGGTATCTTTGAAACCGAAAGCCACCGAAGTCGGCGACGAAAAGTTTCCAAATTCCGTCCCAGGCGGCGCCGGAGTTCCGAAAGCCACGGTGCAAAATACGCTGATCGCTCAGTTCAACGATGTTGCCGGCGTGGAGCGCCTTTTCGCGAAATATCCTGGCGAAATTGCCGCGGTCATCGTGGAGCCGATCATGATGAACGTCGGCATCTTGATGCCGAATGAGGGCTACCACAAAGCATTACGGGAAGTTACCCGCAAGAACGGGGCGTTGCTGATTTTTGACGAAGTAAAGACGGGCGCGAAGCTAGCCTACGGCGGCGCTTGCGAATATTTCGACATCAAGCCGGACATCGTGTGCCTGGCAAAATCGATCGGCGGGGGCTTCTCCCTCGCCGCGTTTGCTTCCACCCGCGAAGTGATGGGACTGATCTCCGACCATAAGGTTTTTCACGGTGGCACCTACAACACCAATCCCGTGGCTATGGCCGCGGGGATCGCCACTTTCCGGGATGTGTTGACCCGCGACGCCTACACGCACGTTACCAAGCTCAACAAGAAACTGGTGGAAGGCTATAACCGCGAACTGAAGAGCAGCGGCCTTGAAGCATACGTGGTCAGCGCCGGCGCGAACGGTGCGCTGATGTTCTTCGATAAACCGATTCAGAATTATCGCGATTGGCTGAAGGCCGATACGGAGCTGTGGCGGCACTACTGGTTCGCGATGGTTAATCGTGGCGTGATGGCCCAGCCCTACTGGTGGGACGAGCAGTGGACCATCTCCGTCGCGCACACCGAAGCGGACATCGACCAGCACATCGCGACGTTTGCGGAAGTGGCCCCGGCCCTGGCCAAAGCGCAGAAAGAGCCGCACGTCGCTGCCGTCTCCGCGCACTAGGCGAGCGGCATGGTCATCGGCGAAAGCCGGGAACATTAGGATCGGTGGAAGCCTGGCGCCGCCCGACCGAGGGCGGCCCAAGCTTAGTTCCTCGAGTACGCATTAGCGCCAGGAGATCGTTTTGTCCGAACCCCTCACACCGCCAGGCGAAACCGTGCACCTGAAGCGGTCGCTTGGCCGCTGGGACCTTATCGCGCTTTTCGTCGTGGCCGTCTTCAATCTGAATGTGGTTCCCAGCATCGCGGCCAACGGCGGAGTTACGGTGTGGCTCTGGCTGATCTCGTTAATTTTGTTTTTTTGGCCGCAGGGAATCGCGGTCATTGAGCTGGCCCATCGTTATCCGGGAGAAGGTGGAGTTTATTTGTGGGCCAAAGAAGTCTTTGGCGATTTTCACGGGTTCTTATCGGGCTGGTGCTACTGGACCAACAACATGATGTACGTACCGACCGTGATGCTGTATTTCGTGGGAGTTTCCGTTTTCGTTCTAGGACCGGGGCACGCCGGGCTGGCCGACAATAAAGTGTTCACGGTGGTTGCTTCGGTTGGTTTGATGGCGCTGCTGGTCGTCTTGAACATTATGGGATTGGGAGTAGGGAAGTGGATTAACAATCTTGGCGGCATCGGAACCGGAATCGCGGCGGCCGTTCTCATCGGCCTTGGAGTTATCGTGTTTTCGCGATTCGGGACCACCGTAACCACCGCGGATTTTGCCATTCCTCCGAATCCGCATTTCGTGCTCAATTCATTCGGAGTGATTTGCTTCGGCCTAGTTGGTTTAGAACTGGCCTCGGTCATGGGCGACGAAATCAAGGACCCGCAGAAAACGCTGCCCGGCGCCGTTGCTTGGGGTGGAATTCTTTCGGGCGTGATGTACATCGCGACCACGCTGACGTTGCTCATTGCGGTTAGCAAGAATGACATCAACGTTCTGCAGGGCATCGTGCAGGCAGTGAGTCACATGGCCGGCCGAGTCCATGCCGACTGGATCGTGGCGCCGTTCGCGTTAATGCTGAGCATTTCGATCGCCGGCATCGGGTCGGCTTGGCTTGCGGGTTCCGCGCGCATCCCATTTGTAGCCGGGCTCGATTCCTACATGCCCAGCTGGCTGGGTAAGACGCATCCGCGTTTTGCGACGCCTTACGCAGCGCTGATCGTTCAGGGCGCAGTTTCGATGATCCTGGTGCTGGTCAATTCGGTGGGTTCGGGCGTGCAGGAAACTTTTCAGCGGCTCCTGTCGCTCGCGGTCGTCTTGCAGTTGGTGCCTTTCCTGTACATGTTTGGCGCTTTGCTGAAAATCGCCGCGAATCCGGATTTTGTCAGGAGCCTCTACAGCAAAACCACACTGCTGCTGGCCGGAACGAGCGGCCTGATCACCACAACTCTGGGAATCGTGTTGGCTTTTTTCCCGGCGCAGCAGATTCGTTCGTTATGGTCTTACGAGACGTGGATGTTTGGCGGCACGCTATTTTTTGTCGGCTTGGCCGTTTTTTTCTTTTACGTCTACGGTAGCCGCAAGGCGCCGTCGGCGGCGGGCGCGCTCAAGTAGATTG
Source organism: Candidatus Acidiferrales bacterium (assembly GCA_036401315.1). Lineage (GTDB taxonomy): Bacteria > Acidobacteriota > Terriglobia > Acidiferrales > UBA7541 > Palsa-295. The sequence continues at coordinate 892 of DASWVE010000154.1, read as the reverse complement.
TTGCGGGAGGCAACTATGGCAACCAAGTTGAAGTCGAAGCCTGCGGGCGCACCGAAATCTGCGGGTGCCGCTAAAAAATACAAAATGTACATCAACGGCGAATTTGTAGAGAGCCAGGGTCACTCCTTCTTCGACGTGTACGATCCTTCAACCGAAGCGGTCATTGCCGAAGTTCCCGACGCGGACGAGAAGGATGTCGATCGTGCGGTAGAAGCGGCCCGCGCCGCTTTCGACTCGGGACCTTGGCGCCAGACGACCGCGCAGGATCGCGGACGGATCTTGTTTCGCCTCGCCGAACGCGTCCGGAACGAAGCCGCACATCTCGCCGAACTCGAATGCCGGAATTCGGGCAAGCCAATCGTCGAAGCCGAATACGACATCGCCGATGTCGCCACCTGTTTTGAATACTACGGCGGCATGGCCACCAAGGTTCTCGGCCACGTAAACCCGGTGCCCGACAACGCTTTGAGCCTTTCCTTGCGTGAACCGATCGGTGTAGCCGCGCAAATTATTCCCTGGAATTTTCCGCTGTTGATGGCCGCCTGGAAACTGGCGCCAGCTATCGCCGCCGGCTGTACCTGCGTGCTGAAGCCGGCGGAGCAGACCCCGCTCACGGTTCTCGAATTTGCGTCGCATCTGGTTGACGCCGGCCTACCGCCCGGAGTCGTGAATATCGTCACGGGATTTGGCGAGACGGTGGGAGCGCCGCTGGTCAGGCATCCAGATGTCGACAAGGTAGCGTTTACCGGAAGCGGGGAAGTTGGCAAGGTCATCGTCAAAGCGGCGGCCGATACTCTGAAGCGAGTTACGCTCGAATTGGGTGGCAAGTCTCCGAATATCTTTTTCGCCGACGCCGACTTTGAGGCGGCCATCGACGGCGCGTTGTTCGGTG
>DASWVE010000153.1:0-4537 GCA_036401315.1 Candidatus Acidiferrales bacterium | reverse complement strand
AGGACGCCGACGAGGGCGACGGGTTCTTCGCCTTCGCGGAGAAGGTTATCGAGAAATTGGAGGGCGTGATCGCGGCGGCGGGAGGCGATCATGTCGGCGAGTTCCCAGACGGTATTTTTGCGGGCGTTGGGGACGAGGAGTTTGACGTCGGCGGTGGTGATTTTTCCGCGGCCCTGGACGTAGAGAGAAAGTTTTTGGAGTTCCATGCGCATCAGTGCGGGCTCGCGATTGGTGATGTCGGCGAGGAGCGTGGCGGCGAGGGGTTCGATTTCGGCGCCGAGTTCCTGGGCCATTTGGGCAACGAAGGCGGTAGCGTCCTTTCCAATGCTCAGCTCGACGACCAAGCCTTTCTCGTTGAGAATTTTGAAGAGGCGTCGGCCGCGGTGAAGTTTGGGAACTTCAAAAAGAAGGATGGTAAACGGGGCGGGCAAATCGAGGTAGGCCGACAAGGCCTGAAACGTTTCGTTGCGAGCATCGTCACCGTCGTCGGCAGATTCACTTGTTTCGGATGATTCGTCGTCATCCGTTTTTTTAGGCTCGATCGTTTCTGCGCCCTCGATCATGACGACCTGCGTTCGCGCTAGCATGGGCATCGTCTGCGCACGCTGAAACACCTCGCTCCAGTCACTTCCTTGAACAGTCACACGACACAGCGCCCAATCGCGAACGGCGTCCGGAACGTAGGCCTGAATAATTCCGTTGCGGCACAGGTCGCGGAGATAGGGGTCGGTGCCGAGGAGAACGATCGCGGGGATGGGTTTGCCTTTCGCGAGGCGTTCGATGAGTTGGGTGGGCGAAGATTCGGGCATCAGAATTTTTCCGTGACGTTGGAGACGAGCTGGGCGGCGAAATCGCGGGACATGCGTTCGATGGCCGGGTCTTGTTCTTCGAAGAAACTTTGGACGTCTGACGAGATCTGATATTGGTCGCGGAACACCATATCGTCATTTTCGTAGACGGTTTTTTGAGATTGATTATCGACGAGGACGACTTTGGTGTGGATGGTGACGAGCGAAGTGGTGACCTGGCCGGTGGTGGCGTCGAAGAGCACCGGGGCGGTTTCGATGGCGAGGACTTCGCCGGTCAGCACGGCGTCGGCATTGGCGGGATCCTGCACGATGCGATATTTGGTGCGCTGCAGAAATTGGCGGATGACCGCCTGGGTGAAGCGCTGTTCGATGCGGTAGCGGGTGGTGTCGTTTTTGAAGGCGGGGATGGCGATGGTTTTCCATTCGCTGGGGAGATTGGCGGCGCGTCCAGCGACGTGATAGCCGCAGGCGGAAAAGAATATGGCGAAGAAGGCCGCGGCGCAGGCCAGAGCTTGCGAAAATTTCTTATTGGATTGGAGGTTCGGCAACGAGTTCCTCCGCGATGCGGACGGCGTTTACGGCTGAGAGCCGGAGATTATCGGCGACGCCCCAGATCCAAAAACCAGTGGGGACGTTTGGATCAGGTTCAATGCGGGCGAGATGAATTTCGTTTTCTCCGGCGACGCTGATGTTGGTGGGCGGCGGCTCTCCAGCGGCGGCGACTTTCACGCCGACGGCCGCGAACGAGAGTTCGAGCTGCTCGGGCGTGGGCGGCTTGGTGAATTCCACGTAGGTCGCAAAGGCGTAACCGTAGAAGACCGGTGCTTGAACGAGCTGGATCGCAGGAGCGTGGGCGCGTTCGCCGGCGTAGTGGGCGACGTCGCGAGCGATGGAACTTCTCACGTCGTGAAAGGTCGGTTTCGATTCCTCGCCGTAGCCGGCCAGCAGGTTGAAGGCGACCTGGGCGTCGAAAATCGTTTGGGTGATGGGACGGAAGGAAAGCAGGTTGGTGGTCTGGCTTTCGAGTTCGTCGACGGCGATTTGATCGCGTTCGGAGACGGGCGGAAAGAGCATGGCGACGGTGCGCAACGGCGAGAATTTTGCGAGCGCGGCGGCGACGGTGCAGCCGATGATGACTCCGGAGCCGGGCGACGAAAACGGGACGGGAAATTTCGAGTTGGTTGGCGGTTGGGCTGACGACGGGTTCAGCGCGAGGCCTGGGCGCGGAAGAAAAACGGTGGCGAGCGCGGGAATCGAAACAGTGGCTGCGGGTGAGGCGGCGAGAACGCCGGTGAGATCGATGACCGTGGCGCCGGAGCTTTGGGCTCTGCGCCAATTTTCTTCGGTGTCGCGCTGGGAGCCGGTGAAAAAAACGAAACGGGCGTCTTCGAAGCTGGCTTCGGTGAGGGCGCGGATAAAGGCAGGTTCGCCGCCGGCTTCGGTGAGCGTGCCGACGGCGGAAGGCTCATCGAGCAGGACGATGTCGCCGGCCGGAAAATTGCGGTCTTCGAGGACGAGTTTTACTTCTTTGCCGCGAAGCGAAGAAGCGCCAACGATGGCGACGCGATTGCCTTTATCACGACTGGACGGCATGAGTTAGGCGGGCCGGGACCGCAGACGGAAATGACGGAAGATCTGCATGATGGGGCCGTGCAAAGTGTAGCAGGCAGTGATGACGAAAAGCATGAGGTGCGAAAAATAGACGACGGAGGCGAGAAGCAGGGCGAGCACGATTACGGCGAGCGAAGGCTGCTTGCGGGTCCAGGGAATATCTTTGAAGCTGAAGAAGCGCAAGGTGCTGGACATTAACACGCTGAGCCCGACCATGAGCGCGAGCCAGAGAACGGAAACTCGAACGTCTTGAATGGGAAGGCCGTGGAAATAATGCACGGTGGCGGCGAGCATGCCGGCCGCGGCGGGAGTGGGCATGCCGACGAAATATTTGCTGCCGCCGGGCGCCATGCCTTGAATATTGAAACGTGCCAAACGCCAGGCGCAGCTGGCGACGAAGATGAAGCCGACCAGCCAGCCGAGTTGATTCAGGTGCCAAAATTCGGGGGCATTGGCGGCGGCAACGGTGCGGACGCCCCAGGCGTAGGCCAGAAAGGCGGGAGCGAGGCCGAAGCTGACGATATCGGCGAGCGAATCGAATTCGCGGCCGAAGTCGCTTTCGGTGCCCATCATGCGGGCGATGCGGCCGTCCATGGAATCGAAAACGTAAGCGAGACCGATGGCCAGCGAGGCGTGATCAAAATCTGAAATTTTTCCATCGAGAACGGCGAGGATCGCGTAGTAGCCACAAAGCATATTGGCTACGGTAAAGGCGCTGGGAAGGATGTAGACACCGCGCCGGAGACGCGAATTACGGAAAGGCCGGGGAAGTTCCTGCTCGTGGCCGATGGGATTTACGCCGTTCAGTTCCATTTCGCTAATATGCTCTCGCCGCCTTTCACTTTTTCACCGCGCTTCACGGCTACTTCCGTATTCAAAGGCAACCAGACATCAACGCGAGAGCCGAAGCGGATGAGGCCGACCAGTTCGCCGAGCGCCACGGTTTCGCCCTCTTCTTTCCAGCATATCACGCGACGCGCGATGGCTCCGGCGATTTGTTTGAAGACGATGTTGCCGCGGTTGGTGTGAAGGTAAATGATATTTTGTTCGTTTTCGAGCGACGCGGCGGAGCGGAAGGCGGCATAAAATCTCCCGGGGCGGTAGACGACGTCGGCGATGCGTCCGGCGGCGGGGGCACGCTGGACGTGTACGTCCCAAACGGCGAGAAAGATGGTGACGCGATGGCCCATGACGGAGTCGAGCATTTCGTCGACGATTTCGACGATGTGGCCATCGGCGGGCGAGACGATGAGCTGCGGGTCGGTGGGAATATTGCGGTGCGGATTGCGAAAAAAATAAAAAACGAAAAGGCCGAGGAAGATGAGGATGCCGGCGGGCCATTTCCAGCCGGGGATGAGGCAGAGGGCGCCGACGAGGAGCGGCGGGAGAGCGAACTTGTAGGCGTCTTTGACCATGAGCTGGAGCTGGCGTCCTTTTTTATGTGCCTGATATTTTTTGGGCGACGGATTTGGAATTCAGGCAGCGCGCGCGAAACGCAGCAGCGCGAAGCCATGAGAGAGAACGAGATGCACTTCTATTGTACGACAGAAGAGAGTGGCCGGCCGGAGGTTTGGTTGCTGCAAAGTCTAGTGGTCGCCGAAACCTTTCGTTTCACGGGCGACGATCAGGGACATCATGTCTTTTAGGTAAAGCTTGAAACGCTTGAGGGCAACTTCTTCGTCCATGTCTTCGACTTTCCAGTAGGACTTGCGGAGGAGGAGTTGCAGTTTTGATTCGCAGCGGGAGTGTTCTTCGAAGAGGTTGCGGTATTCCTGGTTCGATTCGATCAATGTCTGGCGAATATCCTGAGATGTTTCAGGCATCGTTCACCTCCAGGTCGGATTTGGGGTACCTCTGAAGGTAAGGGATATCACGGTCGGGCTGTGGAAGCCAAGAGGCAAGATGATGAAGGGGCTTGGTCGCCGGCTTTGGGCGTGGTGGTCTGGGCGCGGGAGCATGGATGAGATTCTTCGCTTCGCTCAGATGGTATGAAAACAGGCGTGCCTCCCGGGGGTACGATCGTGCTCGAAGCACAGACCCATAGGAGGCACGCGATGATCCACGTAGGAGTGGACCTTCACCAGAAATCTTGCTACATGACGGCGCTGGATTCAACC
>DASWVE010000152.1:0-9722 GCA_036401315.1 Candidatus Acidiferrales bacterium | reverse complement strand
TGGCGTAGGATTGATGGTGGTGGTGACGCTGATACTCGTGGTAGTTTTGGGTCAGTAGAAACCACGGCGGCAATCTTCAGGGATTCGTTTTCGCGCTCCAGTTGGGATCTCAAAATCGCACGCACAGGAGAGTTCATGGCTACGGACAACGAACACAGCATTCTGACGGATGTAGCGACCTCGATCGGCTCAGCGCTTGGCAGCGTGGCCGCGAAAGTCGAAAGCGTCACCAAGAGCGCGCCGACCGGCGACGAAATCAAGAGCCGAGTCCGTCGCGCCGGAGCATCTGCCGAGCGCAAAGCGAAATCGGTTGGGCGCAAAGTGCGTGCGCGGGTGAAAGCTGGTGCAGCATCGGCCCGCCGCAACGCTAAATCCACCGCGAAATCAGCGCGCAAGACTTTTGCCGGCGCGCGCGCCAAAGCCGCGCGTGGCACCAAGCGCACCGTGCGTAAGGCGAAGCGCCGCGTCGCCACCGCTAAGCGCAAAGTGAAGAAGGCCGCGCGCCGCCGCTAAATTCGCGAAACGCGGAACACGCTGCGTGCGTCTTTTTAATCGTTGCAACAATTTGCAGTACGAAGCCGAGCGCGGAGACAAACCCTGCCGCGCTCGCACCATTTTCGGAGCATTTTGCTTCAGGGTCACCGAGGAGCGAATTCTTGACCTCGCTTCTTATGAGCCGCTAAGATTGCTCGCGATGACGAAGCCCCGCCTCTTCTCCCGAAGCATATTTTCCGGGCTGCATTTGCAGCGGATCATTTTCACTCTGCTGGGTCTGCTGATTTTTGCGGCGACCACGGAAGCGCAAACTCCCGGCGCGCCAGCCGCGGCTGCTTCAGCAGGCACCTCTGCAAAAAACGATTATTCGGATCCGGCCACGTGGCTTTGCCTTCCCGGACGTCAGGATTCTTGCGCCGTCGATCTTTCCAGCACGGTGATCGCCGCCGACGGGGCGATGACCATCGAAAAATTTACTCCGAATCCGGACGCGCCCATCGATTGTTTCTACGTGTACCCCACAGTTTCGCTCGAGCCCAGGCCGAACAGCGACATGACCTTAGGCCCGGCGGAGAAGCGCGTGGTCGCGGCGCAATTCGCGCGCTTCGCTTCGCAATGCCGGCTTTACGCGCCGATGTACCGCCAGGTGACGATATTCGGCTTGCGGCAGGCGCTGCTGGGCGGCGCTACGCCGGAGACCGAGCAGGCGGAACGCGCGCTGGCTTACAACGATGTGCTGGACGCCTGGAATTATTATCTGCAGCACGACAATCACGGCCGCGCGGTGGTGATCTTCGGACACTCGCAAGGCGCGAACATTTTGATGCATCTGATCCAGAACGAAATTGACGGCAAGCCGGTGCAGTCGCGCCTGGTTTCCGCGCTGCTGCTGGGCTTCAACTTCGCGGTGCCCAAAGGCCAAGACGTGGGCGGCGTGTTCCAGAAAATTCCGCTGTGCCGCGCGGCTTCGCAAACCGGATGCGTCATTACTTACGTTTCGTTTCGCGCCACCTCGCCTCCACCGGAGAATACCCGCTTCGGCCGCGTTGCCATAGAAGGCATGGTCGCCGGCTGCACCAATCCGGCCGCGCTCGGCGGAGGCAGCGGCGAGCTGCACGCGTATTTGCCCGCGGGAAGCCGGAACGCGACGACCGGCGCCTTCTCTGGAGACGAGCACCCGTGGGTCACGCCGCCGAAGCCGGTTGAAACGCCGTTCGTTAGCTTGCCCGGAATGCTGAGCGCCGAGTGCGAATCGAACGAACATGGCTCCTACCTCGCGGTCACGGTGCATGATGATCCGGCCGACGCGCGAGCGCACGACATCACCGGCGATTTGGTCATCGATGGCTACGTTTTGAAAGACTGGGGCCTGCATTTGATCGATGTGAACGAAGCGTTGGGAAATTTAGTCGACATCGTGGGCCAGCAATCGAAGGCGTATCGCGCAGCAGCTTCTAAGAAATAATGGGAGGGTTCATGTTCCGGTGGGCTATCGTTTTTCTGGTGGTCACGTTCATCGCGGGAATTTTTGCGTTTGCGGGATTGGTGTTGGCGGCGGTCGCGGTGGCCAAGCTGGTTTTCTATTTGTTCCTCGTTTTGTTCCTGCTGGCGTTAATCGCCGGCATGCTGCGCCGGTCGCGCACGGCTCTGCGCGAATAGATTCTGCGTTCCGATACCGGGCTGTAGTGGTACAGTTCGGATTTCTAGTCCCTTGAGCCGTGAGTCAGGCCGCGCGACGCTCAGCCATACCCAAGAAGAAGACAAAGCGTAAGGCACCCAAGCGAAACACAAAGGAAGACGTGAATCATGCGGACTTTTCGTGTAGTCCAAGAATCGACCTCTGGGCTAAGTTAAAACTTGGTATTGGCGGGGATGGGCAGGTTTGCCCCTTCTGGAATGGGTCGGATTTTACCAAAAAGACTTTCATACGGGTTTAGCTGTGCGGCTAAAAGCTCCGTAAACATCTTGGCAAATTCCGGCGACATCACTATGCAAACCTCTTCAGTGAAAGTCGGCTCTCCGGTTGGTAGAACACTTCCGTTGCCTAAGAACACGCGCACGTCAAAGTATCCAGCAGCGATACGAGCGTGATTATAGTAAACGGTTGGCATTCCGGGAGCCTGTATGGTCATCTTGCGAAGGTCTTGGTCCGCAATGATCTTCACGGGTTGCTCGGCCATCACTACCCTCCTATTGCAGATTACGGTATTGAACCGCTTGTGAAGAAGTGCTCCCGGCCAGAAAACCAGCCGTAATCGCTTCAAGCCTTTCGGGGAAATCGTTGGTGGACGCTCCGATCAATTTATCAGAGTGGACCGTGGCGCGCTTTTCGCGTACCTCATATTCACGCACAACGTCCCGCATGTCATCGACCACAACCCGGATTCTAACGTCTAGAGCTTGCGCCAAACGCCAAAGTGTTGAGAAGTTCCATTTTGAGTAAGAAGATTTTTCGATTCGAGAAATTGCCGATTGTTTCATTCCGCACTTCTCCGCCAAGTCCTGTTGAGTCAAACCTCTTTTTTTACGAAATTCCAATAGCTGTGTGGCCACCTCATCTTCAGCGCGGCCACGAAAAAACTTGTGCCTGTAATCCCTGTCTTTTAGCTTTTCGGCAATTTTCAATCTAATTTGTGAGAGCATTTACTTTTATCCCCAAGCGTCCGATGTCGTTCCTTCTTTCCTTTGCGAGTTTTATGTCCTTGGGCGGTACATCGGAGCGTTTTTTGGTTAAAGCGTGTACAAATATGATCGTCTTATCTTTCGAAAAGTAGAATAAAAACCGCTCATCCTTCGCTCTAAGTTCGAATATCCCATCTCCGAGGGGTTTCGACACGGGTTCTCTCGACAGATTTCCCTTCTCGCAAAGGCTGTCGAGACGCTGATCTATCGACACTTGCGTGTCCATATCGCACCGGGCGTAGTGGTCAGTCCAGACCGACCCGTATTCGCAGGCAACCCAAGCTGTTTTTATCACAAAAATGTTCTACCAGTCAAGAATAATTGTTGGCAGATTATCACATATTTGTCATAAGGAGTATGCCTATTAGACCTACGCGCCTAGAGACACGATCCGCCTAAACAACGAGCGTCGGACCCGGATTATAGCAGCTTTAGTCGAGGGAAACTCCATCGGATCTGTATCGCGCATGATAAGTCCATCGAGAGTAACCATCTTCCGCCTACTTGAAAATTTGGGATGGCTTGTCTCGCTTACCAAGCGCTCAGGAATTTCCCTCGTACGCGAATCCAGTGCGACGAAATTTGGCAGTTTTGCTATGCCAAGGAAAAGGACGTACCTGCTGAGAAAATGGGGCAAGTCGGGTTGCGATGTGTGTGTCGACACCAGACTAGTAGCGACGTGGCGAATAGGAACACGCGGGCCGCGAACCGCAGTTGAATTCATGCATGATCTCGCCGACCAACTCCACCACCGCGTACAGCTACGACGGATGGCCACAACGTGTCATTCAACGCAGTGGAAAGCGCCTTCGATTCCGAGGCTGACTACGCAATGTTGGTCATGATTTACGGAAACGAAGCGGCGCAAAACACAAAGTACGGCCAAGCGAAGTCTATCGACTGCAAACAAAAAGCTACCACTACCGTTGGGCCTGTACGTTCGTACAGGTTACGCCGCCGCTGCATGCGGCCTTCGATCTCCCCTGCCGGCGCGGGGCACAGCCTAGAATCGAATCATGAGCAGTGAGTTGATCCCGGGGAAACCCGGAGCGGGCGGAAGCGTGCAACAAGATGCGCGTCCCGTAGCGCCGTCGCCCACGCCCGTGACGTCGTCTGCGACTGCGACGCCTCCGGCCGCGCTGAAACCTGCGCCGGATCCTATTGCGGCGAAGACCCTTTCGGTTGCGCCTTCAACCGCGGCTCAGCCGTCGATTCCCGCGCCGTCGAAAATTCCCTGGTCTACGACAGATTCCGCCGCGCCAGCGCCGGCCCCAACTTACAAATGCCCGAAATGCGGCACGAACGCGCGCGACGTAGCGCGGTTCTGCCCGAAATGCCACGCCACGCTGCGCTTCGAATGTCCTTCGTGCCACAACGCCCAGCGCGTTGGCGGCAAATGCGAAAAATGCGGCATCGACTTTCTGAAATATATCGGCGCGGTGGTGGCAGCGAAGCAGGCCGAGGCCGATATGATCCACGATCGCATCGAAAGCCGCAGCAACCTGCTGAAAGGAATTCTCTGGCTGCCACTGAATGGCGGCCTCTCGCTCATCAAACACTTTTTCGGCCGCGATTAGGCGAGGGCCGCGCTGATGCTGTGTCCCTCGTGCAACTCAACAAATCCAGCCGACGTTCAATTCTGCAAGCATTGCCACGCCACGCTTTTCTTCCAGTGTCCGCGCTGCGGGCACGACCAAGCCATCAATCGCCTCTGCGAGAAGTGCGGCTACGATATGGATAATTTCTGGCGGGCACAGGTCGCGACCACCGAGGCGATCCGTATCAAAGAAAGAGCCGAGACGCGGGAACATCACCAGGCGCTGCGCGACGGCGTGTATTCCCGCGCCCTGACGCGCGCGGATGCTTTGCCCGCCGCGCTCGCGGTTACGCTGCCCGTAGGTTCGCTGCTTGACAAGCTCAGCGACTGGATCGTGGCGCGGGTGCGGCGCCTCTTCGACTAAGACGCAATTCGCCGTGCAATCGCGCCTTGCTCAGTCACGCCTGGAAATATTGCGACGGCGGATACAGCCGGCAGCGCGAAAATTCTTTTCCCGCCGCGCGTTTCACTTCTTGAAACCAATAATCGAAAGTTCCCTCGGCCACCCCGACCAGCTTGATCGCGTCTCGATATTCCACGGAATGCAGAAAATAAATCTCAAAAAGTTTCAGCCTTCCCTTCCATTCCGGACGGTGCAGCGCCTGCCGGCCGATGCGTTCGAAATCCGCGACGAATTCGCAGGCCCGTGAACGCGCCGGCCGCCACTGATATCCCGACGACGGCGCTTCCAGATTCACCGCCCGCACTTTCCCGGAGGATTCATCCAGCCATTCCCGCAAACTGCGATACCGCCCGTGGCAGGTATCGAACACTTCGTTCGCTTTCATCAAGGCTCCAGTGGCGCGCGGTTCCGCATGCCGGTAATACGCTTAAAAGCCCACCGACGAATCGTGCTTCGCTCAGTTTTTGGATCCGGGCCGCTTGGGCGCATCCGCGAGAAAAGCGCTGATGTCCCACACCTGATCCGCATGCGAGATTTCCTCCTGCACCGCGGTGAGGCAGGATTGAAAACACTCATGCCAGCCGGATAAGTATCCGCGCGCGTATTCTTCGGCCAGGCGCTCGCGTTCCTTGTGCTGCCGCTGCATCTGGAAGACCTGTTCGCGCTCGATGCCCGGCGCGCGCAACGCCAGCTGGGCGCGGTTCGCCAATTCGCGCATCACGCGCAGAATCCAGTGCAGCGGCGCGGGATAGTAGACGCCCACGCGCCGGCGTGGTTCGTACCAAGCCAGTTGCCAACCCGCGGGAATCACTCCGCCGTGCGTCACTTCTTTGCGCAGCATTTTTTCGATGTTCATCGGCGTCCGGCCTCCGGTCCGGTTCCCACCGCAAGCTCGCGGCGCACCTCTTCATCGCGTTCGGCGCGAATCAGGCGCATGCGTTCGCGCAGCTCCCAGGAAAATTGTTGTTGCGTGGCTCGCCGCTGCACTTCTTGCGGCGATTGGTCGTGGGTTGGAGATGGGTGGTACGGTTGGTTTTGGCTCGGCGATTCGTTTTGTTTTTGGTGCCGGTGATGATTTTGTTTTTGGCTTAACCAGGAGGGTTCGAGGTTTTCGTGAACCTGCGAGGCGATTTCCACAGGCGGTTGAAATTGTTTTGCTTCTTTTTCTTTTATTCTTACTACGAATGAACTACCTATCCGCTCCGCAACCTGCTGATCCGATTGTTCTTCACTTCGATCTGCTACCCATTTCTGCGGGACCCTCCCCGCATTTCCGCGTACACCCCCCGCGACTTTGCGTACGCTTGCGGCACTCGCGACGCTCGACGTCGGCCGCAGATGTTTTTTCGCTTTCAGGATTTTGACCGTGATTCCGCCGTCCACCACCGCGGTCTCGATGTATTTCTGCTCCCGCAAACTTTTCATCCAACGTTCCAGGGTGCGAGGGTTGAAGCCGGTCTCCTCTTCGATTTCGCGGTAATGAATCGGCGCGCCTCCGAGCACCCAGCCAACGCTGCCGGTTTGGTGCGTTTGGCGCAGAATCAGCCAGCCGTACAGCCAAATAGCGGAGCCCATCCGCGCATAATGCCGCGCCTCGAACAGCACTCCCCTCAGCCCGGTGTTGTAGTTCTTCTCCCGCACCCGTCCGCACTCCCCGCCGTCAATGCGCGCGTGATTCCCGCGCAGTCTCAGGCCATTTCATTGCGCTGCCGCGTCAAGAGAGCTAACAAAAACCGCAATACGCGACCCGCACTTGTACGTATCCGGACCGCACCTTGGCGGTCGGCCGGAGCCTGGTAATCACCTCGACCGCGGCACGCTTCCGGCAAATCCAACACTTTTGCGGCAAGCATTGTCGGCCCGTCGCCGCATCCGAAAGGACGATCTGTTGCGGGTCGAGTTTTTCCCGCACCGGAGGCCGCCGCTTCTCATTGCCGCGAAAGGCCGGGTCTGAGCGGCGGCGCCGCATGTACTCGCGGTTTCGGATTCTTCGCTGCTCGATCTTCTTTTGATCAATGGCTCGGCAACGAGTCAACGCTGGCGCGTCCAGACTGCTTTCCACCATCTCGACCATCGGACCTCCGTTTGCTTCGGATTTCCATTCGACCGAAACTGCTCCCGGCTAAGAGCCTTTTTCCGCGCGTGCCGAAATTAAAATGCGCCGGCCTTTGGGCCGGCTCAGTGGTCGCCGCCGTCGCACGACTTTGATTTCGTTCCGATGTACCATTTCGGAAACTGATTTCCCGCATGTGCAAGAGATTTTCCACAAGTACTGACCTCTCAGTCCTATGCGGTCTATTGAGCTTATTGTTACGGTACTTTACAGTTAACACACAGCTGACAACTCAAACATAAAAGGAGACTCGCTCATGCGCAGCCCCCAGCCGTCGCTTGAGTATTTGGCTACCTGTTCAGAAAGCTCGCTCGAAGGCTTCGAACTCGCTCGCCTCGGCGAAATCGCCCAGCTTCGCCGTGAAATTCAGAAAATCCACGAGGAGTGGATCGAAGCCGAAGTCGCCGCGCGCCTGACCCGGCTGCTGCTCGAAGGGCGCCGTACGGACTCGCGGGCCGCCGCCGAACTGCTGGCCTCGCCGGATCCGAGTCGCGCTCCGGCAAAAATCCTGCCGGCCGCGCTCTCGTCGGCGTCGCCAAGTCCGTACTCGAAAAACGGCTCCTCGGCCTTGTTGTCGCGTGAGTATTGCAAAGAGCGACCGAGCGGTTCGCTCGCTCCTCGTGAGCCCACGGAGCATTTCGCCTCGGAAGTCGCGGCGTCTTCTGGTGAAGGCCAGGCTCTCCGCTCCGCGGTTTCGGCGCTTCCGGACTCATCGCGTCGGCGGCGTGCAACTTCACGCTCCGCGACGCCTGGAAATCGCCAACTCCCGGAATACCGTTCCGCAAAAATCCAGGCCGCCACGCCGCTTCGCATTCGCACTTCGTCCCAGCTGGCACTCTTTGACGAAGCCCGCACCGCCGCGCAACTGCCGGAATCGACGTCGCGACCGCCAGTCCGCCGGCTGCCGAAGCGCGCGATTGTGTGTCTGACCCCAAAGCCGCGCGTTCGAGCATGCTCCAGAGTTTCGCTCTGCGTTTTGCCCGCTGCATCGTAGATTTCGAACTTTGCGGTAGCGCTGGGAAGATTTGTCGTTGCATCATGGGCCGCGTCGATTCCGTGCGTTCGCTTTGGAATCGCGTCCGCAATCTCTCGCCTCGCTCTAGGCGGTCGAACTTCCCCGGCGTCGGCCACTTATTCGCCCTCACCAAATTCCGCGAAACTGGAATCCGCCGCCGTAGCGGCCGAAGGTCTTCACCTCGCAATTGAATCTTCGTCATTCATTGCCTCCACTCGCCGCGCCGCTCGAGTTACTCACGGTCTTGGCCGTTTGTTCGCGGCTCGAAGCGTAATGCCTCGGACGTTCGCGACGCATTTGATGTGCGCCACGCGAACAGAGTCGAACCGTTTTCACGTTCTTCGTGATTGACCACCGTCGCTACCCCGCGCCACACTTTCGGAAGACGCTCGCGCGATTTCATCGGCTCAACTCCTCGAATGTCGCGCCGTGGAATGTGGCTTCCAGCCGATCACCAATCGCACTCATTTTCAAGATGCCAAGCATCGTTAGCCGCTCTCAGATATCTGCCATCAACTCACCGTGTTCACAACGTAAGGACTTTCGGTCCGGCCGCATCAAGCGCTTCGCGGGTCACGACGTTCATTCGTTCAGTCGCCCGCAATCTCGCCTCGCCGCAACCGAGCCACTTCGGCGCGACGCCATCGGCTCCGAATCAGTTTGCGTCGCCTCCTCGAGCGGGCCCGCCACTGAAACCTCGCACATCGAACGTCCCACGCAAGTTTCAATCCGCCGTGATCGCGCAGCGATCCAATCCGCGCAATTCGTGAAGCCCGGATCCAGCGCTCACTGGAGTGCTCAAGTGACGCGTAGCGCGGCGGCCAACCCTCGAGACACTAATTGCCAGTAAACCTCGCACGCCCTCCAAAACAAAGCACGACACCCTTCGTCCCTCCTCGCGCCCCGTCCCGCCACAAGTAAATCCGATCATCCAATCGCACGCCGCCAGAAATCGCGCGAATCGTGCAAATCGCAATTCCCAGTTCACGATCAGCCCAGCGACCCTTGAGTTCGCGAGAGCAATATTTTTTCCCTCGCGTGCGATTGATATCCAACCGTCATCGATTCCCGCCGCCAGCAAACCAAACAAAACATTTCGCCCTTGTCACGCCGTTTTTTTTGCCCGCACATCACCATCCCAAACATAGTTTAATAATTCCCGGAAGACGAATAACTTGAGGATTGAGCAATAATATTTCTGAAGGTGCGCGAAGAGAATGGGGCGGCGGACGTCATTATGTTACTAGGCCAGTTGCGTGAGAATATTTTGACGGTTGTGGCACGGCGTCTTTTGAATTGCGGGCACGAAGCAGCGCGGACGCGGAGATTTGCCCGCGCATTCAGGGGCTATTTGCTAGATTTGGCGGGGTCTCAAGGCAGCTATGCTTTAGAAATTATGTTGTGGCGGGTTTGAATA
>DASWVE010000151.1:0-98097 GCA_036401315.1 Candidatus Acidiferrales bacterium | reverse complement strand
AGCTTCCGTCTGCTCCGGCTTGCGGCCGCGAAAGAAATAAAAGCGAGCCATGGGCCAGACTCCGCGAAGATCACGCAGGCGGAAAAGAACTTGCCGGTAATTTCCAGAAAAAACTTGATAGGCGGCGTAGAGCACTCCGGTGATGACGTAAATCCACGCGAAGGTGACGTGCCATTGCAGTGCGCCGCCCAGCCAGCCGCCTAGCGTGAGCGATGGCGGAACCGCCCAAAAATTATGCTGCGGAATTTTCGGACCGAAGCTGGGAAACGCGCGAAAAATCTGCAAACCGCTGCCGGCCATGACGAAAAGCGAAATCGTATTCGCCCAGTGGCACCAGCGCACCGCCAGGGGATGTTCGTAAACGACCGGCACCGCGGCCTGATCTACGGCCGAAGAACTAAGGGTGCGAGACGAAGCTGGAATCGATGCGGACATGGGCGAAAGAGCTACAGGCCGTAATAGGCGCTGTAGCCTTGATCCTCCCAGTAACCGGCTTTGGCCAGAACATTGGTCACGCGAAAGCTGGTCAGATATTTTGCGGATTTGTAGCCAATTTTGGTCGGCAGGCTAAGCCGCAGTGGAGCGCCGTGCCCCCGGGTCAGCGGCCGGTCATACATTTCGTAGCAGAGCAGCGACTGCGGATGCAGCGCCGATTCCATGTCGAGCGATTCGTAGTAGCCGTCGGCACAATCAAAATATAGAAAACGCGCGCGCATATCGGCTCCGATCATTTCCAGGAAATCGGAAATGCGCGCGCCGCCGAAGCGGCCGACCACATCCCAGCCTTCGACGCAAATGTGCTGCGTATTCTGCACAATTTTCGGGAGCGATTGAATTTGAGCCAGCGTGTAATTTCCCGGATTCTTCACGCCATCGACGGCCAGAGTCCACGATGCCAAATCGACGCCGGGATCATCGACGTCATAAGTGTTCAGCGGAAACCGATCGAAAGGCGTCAATTCGGCCTGCGCATAAGTCGGCGCCAGTTGATTCTTGCGATGCCATTTCGAAGAAGCCCAATCCGAGAAATCGAGGCCCGACTTCAACAGCCCGGGTTGAAATTTAGGCAACGCAAAAGCGCCAAACAGCAGCAGCGGCGAGAGCTTGAGCAGCTCGCGGCGCCCGACGATCTCCGGTTTTGATGTCTCACGCTTCGGCATATTCGAAAACTCCGGACCAAGGCGTAATGGTAGCCCCAACCCGGAATGGCCGTTAGTGTGATTCGCGGTCGAACCAAAGGTTACAGCCGGGAAGTGCTGGAAAGGGCACTGGCCTTGGGTCGCGGCGATGTCACACTTCTGTAATAAACCCTGAATTCGTGGCGCCCAGGGCCGTCGCGATACCCGCAAAAACGTAGTAGGCTCTTGCGTGCTCTTATGAATGATTCGGACAAAAAGAAGCTGCAGTCGCTGCTGAAGCAGCGCCAATGGGCTGCGGTGATCGAGCAATTGCGCGCCGCAACCCCGCGCGAAGCCGCGGAATTTTTCATGGCGGCGCCGTTTGAGGAACAGCGCGCCCTCTTCCATGAAATGCCCGTGGAATTCGCGGCTTCGCTGATCGTGCATCTGCCCTACTACCACGCGTACGTGATGCTCCATTCGCGGCGGCCGCACGAAATGCAGGAAATCGTAAACGCGATGGATCCCGCCGAGCGCGAACATTTCCTGGACGCGCTACCGGAGGAAGCCTGGCAATGCCTGATGGACGAGCTGGTCGCAGCGGGTTCCGGCGCACCATATTGTGCGGTTGCGGAAACGCCGACCCCGGCTACTACTCAATTTGTAGCGCCGGCCGCCGCCGTCGAACCCATTATTCAGGCGCGGCAAATCGAAAAAAGTTACACGCAACCCGACGGACGCCAAATTCAAGTAATCGCGCCGGTCGATTTTTCCGTAGAGCCGGACACGATCATCGCGTTGTTGGGACCATCGGGCTCGGGAAAATCCACGCTGCTGCGCATTTTGTCCGGGCTCGCCGCGCCTTCGGCAGGCGAGGTCTTGTGGCATGGCGCACCCATGACCAAGTGCAGCCCGAACGTCGCCATCGTTTTCCAAAGCTTCGCATTATTTCCGTGGCTCACCGTCCTAGACAATGTGGAAGCCCCACTGATCGCCAAAGGTGTCGCGCACTTCGAGCGCCACCGCCGCGCACTGAAAGCGCTCGCGTCGGTCGGCTTGCACGGATTCGAGTCAGCCTTCCCGAAAGAATTGTCGGGCGGCATGAAACAGCGCGTAGGATTCGCGCGAGCGCTGGCGGTCGAGCCGGAAATCCTGTTTATGGACGAGCCCTTCTCCGCCCTCGACGTACTCACCGCCGAAAACCTCCGCGGCGAGTTGCTGGAACTGTGGCAGGCCAAGAAAATTCCCACGCGCAGCATTTTCATCGTCACCCACAACATCGAAGAAGCAGTCCTGCTCGCGGACCGCATCATCGTGCTGGGCCGAAACCCGGCGCGGATCCGCGCCGATTTCCGCGTGCCGCTGCAGCACCCGCGCGACCGCAAATCCGCGGCCTTTGTCCTCTACGTCGACTACATCTATAAGGTCATGACCCAGCCCGAACTGGAGCTGGCGCCGCCAACCAAGGGCGGCCATAAGGAAAAAGCCGCGGCGCAGATGCTCCCGCATTCGCGCCCCGGCGGAGTGGGCGGCTTGATCGAGCTGCTGAACGATCGCGGCGGCGAAGAAGACATGTACCACATCGCCGAGGACCTGCTGCTGGAGGCCGACGACCTGCTGCCGATTCTGGACGCTTCGACCATGTTGCGTTTCGCCGAAGTGAACGAAGGCGACGTGAAAATCACCGACTTGGGGCGCCAGTACGCCGAAGCGGACATCCCCACGCGCAAAGAGCTTTTTCGCGCCTCGGCTCTCCAACACGCTTCGCTGCTGCAGCAGATGTACAGCGCGCTCGAGAAAAAATCGGACCACACCATGCCGCTCGAATTTTTCCGCGATCTGCTGGACGAGCGTTTCGCCCAGGTCGAAGTCGACCGCCAGATTGAAACCGCGCTGCTCTGGGGACGCTACGCCGAAATTTTCACCTACGATCCGGATGCCGATCAATTGCATCTGCATCAAGCCGGCCACCTTGGCGAACAGCATCACGCCATTGAGGACGCTTCGGTCTAATGCCTCGCGCGTTCAACACCTCGGGCCAGCGAATCGCCCGGGGCACGATGGCCTGGGGAATTTTTCCAGCGAACGTCTCTTCCCTGCTGCGCGATCTGCCGATTTTATTGGCCGCGTTCGCGCTGTTCTACGCGGTCCTCTCCATGACGCACTACTGGCTGACGCCCGTGGGTGCGCCCACCGTGATCAACCTGAGCCCGAGCGCTCTGCCAAAATACGCGATGTTTTCCGTGCTGCGCATCGCGGCAGCGTATTTGTGCAGCTTGGCTTTTACGGTCGTTTACGGGTACGTGGCCGCCTACAACCCGCGCGCCGAAAAATTCATGCTGCCGCTGCTGGATACGCTGCAGTCGATTCCGGTGCTGAGTTTCTTGCCCGGCGTGATGCTGGCCATGGTTTCGCTGTTCCCCACTAAACAACTCGGCGTGGAACTGGGCTCGATCCTGCTGATTTTCACGGGTCAAGTCTGGAACATGACCTTCAGTTTCTATTCTTCCCTGAAAAATATTCCGCGGGAGATGCGCGAAGTGGCGGAGGTATATCACTGGAGTTGGTGGCAGCGCTTCACCCAGATGGAATTTCCCTACGCCATCATCGGCCTCGTGTGGAATTCGATGATGTCGGTGGCGGGCGGATGGTTTTTCCTGATGGCCTGCGAGATGTTCACGCTGGGGAACCGCGATTTGCGCCTGCCGGGTTTGGGCTCGTATCTCCAGACCGCGGCCAACGCCGGAAATACGCGTGCGATTTTCTGGGGCATGGGCGTGATGATCGGCATCATCGTGGTCATCGATCAATTGGTCTGGCGGCCGGTAATCGCCTGGGCGGAAAAATTCAAATTCGAGCAAGTGGAATCGACCGACGCGCCACAATCGCCGGTTCTGGATTTTCTGCGCAGCTCGCGAGTCTTGCGATTTTTTTCGCGATTTACGGTGAAGCCTGCAACCGAGTGGCTGGCCCTCCATTTCGCGAAGCGGAATGCCGAGGCGTTAGCCAGAAATGAACCGGATTCGTCCGCGTTGCGCACTTGGATCTACCGCGTACTCATGGTCGCGGCGCTGGGCGGAATTCTGTTCGCATTCGTAAAAATGGTGGCGCTTTTGGCGCAGGTTACGGGCCCGGAATTGCGCGGAATTGTTCTGGGAGCCGGGGCCACGCTGCTGCGCGTGGTGTTTACATTATTCTTGGCTGGACTGTGGACCATTCCGGTGGGCGTGATGATCGGCCTGAAGCCGAAACTTTCGGCGATCGCACAGCCCATCGTGCAGGTGGCCGCTTCGGTTCCAGCCACCGCGCTGTTCCCAATCATTTTGCTTCTTCTGATACGCGTCGGAGGCGGGCTTGGAGTGGGCTCAATTCTTTTACTGCTGCTGGGCACGCAGTGGTATCTGCTCTTCAATGTGATCGCCGGCGCAACCGCGATTCCCACGGACTTGAAGGAAGTTTGCAACGTGTATCAGTTCCGAAGGAACGACCGCTGGCGCGAACTTTTCCTGCCCGGAATTTTCCCGTTCCTGATTACCGGATTCGTGACCGCCTCCGGCGGGGCCTGGAACGCGAGCATCATCGCGGAATACTTTCACTTCCGCGGACACACTTACATGGTTACCGGACTCGGATCGGTGATCAGCAATGCCACGGACACGGGAAACTTCAGGGTGCTATTGGCGGCGACGATCGTGATGGCGGCGATGGTGGTGACCATCAACCGGCTGCTCTGGCGGCGTATGTACAATCTGGCCGCGACGCGGTTCAAACTGGAAAATTAATTTCGATCGGCATGCGCTGGGAGCGCTCTTAGAAATTCGAGCAGCTATTGCTTGGTCGCCCAGTGCAAGCCGATCCCGCCAAAAATAAATCCTCTGGTATCGACCCGCGCATAACCCGTCCGCTGCAAGAGCGACGATAATTCTTGAATCGAAACGAAACTCCGCAGCGAATCCGCGATGTAGCTATAGGTTCGCGGGCGGCCGTGCAGCAGCAGCCCCCAGGCCGCGCCCTGCAGATACAGATAGCTGAGATACATTTCGCGAAAAACGGGATTACGCGGCAGAAAAAAATCCAGGCTGACCATCAGCCCGCCCGGCCGCGTAACCCGCTCGATTTCTGCCAAGGCTGTTTTCAGATCAGGAAAATTCCGCAGGCCGTAGCCGATAAAAACGCAATCGAAGGAACCGTCGGGAAAAGGCAACGCAGTAGCATCGCCGCAGACCGCTTCGTCCAGGCCACTGGCGCGGGCCAGGCGCAACATTTGCTCGGTGATATCGACCGCAATCGAACGTGATTTCGGCAAACGCTCGCGGACCAGCTTAGAAAAGTCCCCAGTGCCGGCCGCGAGATCGAGGACCGTGGCATTCTCGGGCAGTGGCGCGCGCTCGACGCCAAGGCGTTTCCACCGCCGGTCCATCCCATAAGAGAGAATTCGGGTCACGAAATCGTAGCGAGGCGCGATGGAGCCGAACATGGCTCGCATCAGGCGGGAATCCTGCTTCTCTAAAGGATCGGGCATGCGCGGAGAAAGTTTACATTGTTTTCGGAGAACTTCGCGAGCAAAGGGAGCGTTGCGAAAAACAGTAAACACCCGGTTAATTTTCGAAAGCGCTGGACGGCAGGCTCTTAGCTTGATCTAACAGCGCCGGGAGATGTTCGCGAACCTCGGCGGCCTGCGCCTTGGGCATGCCAGATTCCACTTGATGCTTCATGGTCTGAACGGTATCCAGTGCAGCCGCGGGCGACGGGGCCAGCAGTTTTTCCGACTCCGCAAACGAAGCGTCGACGAGAGTGTTAGAAACGCCGTGACGGCGAAGGAACTGGCCGTAGTTGAACCAGTCCAACGCCTCGGTCTGGGGATCCGCGGCGTTGTCATCCAGGGCAAGCGCATGTTGAAAGGATTGCGCGGCCGCGGAATTATCGCGCCGCTTTTCCTGGACGTCGGCCAGATGCGCCCATGCCAAGCTTTCCATTTTTGAATTCGACGACTGCTTGGCCATTGCGATGGCGCGTTGATATTGGGTCTGCGCCGCCGCATTTTGATTGAGCCGCGCCTGATCGTCCGCGAGATGAATAGCCGCGAGCAGAATCTGGTCGCGGCTCGCGGCGGAATCGCCGGGATTTGCGGATTCCAGCGCGAGGAAAGAATTCCAATGACGAGCGGCGGAGGCCGGCTCGTTCTTTTCGTCATACGCCGCGGCCAAATATAAATGCGCCTGGGCGTCCTGCGGATTTACGGACGCGGCGCGCTCCCACGAATCCATGGCTTCGGCCGGGTTGCCGAGGCGCGCGGCAAGCAGTCCGTAATTCACCAGCGCGTCGGAATCGCGCGGAAAAATCGTCAGCATTTTTTGGTAGTGGCTGTAGGCGTCGGCATAACGGCCGTCTTCGATCAGGGCGCGCGCGCAGGCCTGTTGCAGCGGCAAACTCGCGGGATTGATTTGAACCGCGCGGAGCAAGGCGGTCGCAGCCCCATCTTTGTCCCCAGCGCGACTCGAAGCCGTGGCGATGCGCGCCTGCACCGAACTGTCGTAGGGATTCATGCTCGCGGCACGCTGCAACGCGGGGAGGTCGCCTTCGCTGGTGCGCAGCGCGAAATGAAATTGGTCCATGCCGCCCCACAAAAACAAAAGCGCCGCGGCCGAAATCTGAAATGCGGGCTTGGTCAGAATGCTCGGGAGAAACGAAGCCGGTGCTGTGTTCGGCCGCGTAGTTGATTTCGAAGCTCGCGGACTCGATCCCGGATCGACCAGCAAAGCCGAAACACGGGAGTCGCGCAGCTTCCAAAGTTTGGCGTCGAGAATAAAGTGATGAATATTCACCAGCGCCATGAAAATCAGAAAGCTGGTGGTGAAATCGTAGTGAAACAGGAAACTGACCAGCCACGGGCCGGGGATAAACAGGGCGATCCCGCCCGCCAGCAGCGTTACGAAATACGCGGCAACGCTCCAATTCGATTTTCCGGCCGCGGCGGCTTCGCGGCGCTGGAAATAACTGGTGATCCAGATGTATTGCGCGGAATGCAGCACCGCCAGAATTCCGCTGCTGTAACGCGTCTGCGGAATCTGCGACGCGGAATTCAATTCCAGAAAGGTGGGCAGCACGAACCACAGAAACTGAGTGAAGGCCAGCGTCAGCGGCGCGATCATCGCCCGAATTCCATGCTCGCGAATAATCCGGCGGAAGCCCATGAAGGTGCACAAAAAGAAAGCCACGCCCAGCGCGAGACGCAACGGCAAGGTGAACCTCGCCGCCAATCCGGGACTGAGAATCAGCGGGTCGACGGATCCGCCGGTGATGAAACTCCCCAGCAACATGCCGTACGACGCGATGAACGCCGCGCGTAGCCACCGGCGTTCGGACGAAGTAACCGCGGCCCCGCTGCGCTTCGCGAACATCATCAGCAGGCCGTAGTTCTGGCCGGAGTAATGCCAGGGGCTCCAATAGATGTAGAGCGAAAAGACCCACGGGAACAGGCGCGGTGACGCGTGCATCAGAACACCGGTAGCCAAAATCAAAAGCGTCACATGCAGCGTCACCAATCGGTATTTGTCGAAATTTTCGCGCGTGTGATACGCGCGATAAATCGTAGCCATGAAGTGCGGATAATTGAAAACGAGAGCGAGCAGATAAAACGTAATGGCCCACGAATGCGAACGCGTGGCCGGCAACAGCAGTGCGAACGCCAGCAGCGGAGCGGACCATGCGCCGCACCCCACCATGAGATCGAGCCAGGGGCGGTAAATCCACGGCGACGAGGCTGCCTGTGCCGGAGAAACTCGCGTGGAAATGGTTTCGGCTGAGACGCTCAAACTCTGCGCACCTTTTTGAATCGCTTAGGAATCTAACGGTCCAGCGTTGAATTTTACTTGGTTACGAAACCGTGGCGGACGCGGATCACGGGCGCATGTTGTAAGCGTAACTTCGGTGTGCTAAGGGATTCGATCAGCGCAGTCCCGGTTCCCCGCCGCATCGGGTGGCCGGATGCCCAAAGATGTGGCTTAATAATCCTCTGCGAATTTTGGAATCAGCCGGTGAAAGGAGAAATGCGATGCAACTGGGAATGATCGGACTGGGACGAATGGGCGCGAACATGGTGCGCCGGCTGATGAAAGGCGGGCACGAGTGCGTCGCATTCGATATGACGCAAGCAAGTGTGCAGGCGCTAGCGAAAGAAGGAGCCACCGGCGCGGGCTCGCTCGACGACTTCGTGGCCAAGTTGAAGCAGCCGCGCGCCATCTGGCTGATGGTTCCGGCCGCGGTAGTCGACAGCACCCTGGCCCAACTGGTCCCCAAGCTGGCCAAGGATGACGTGGTCATCGACGGCGGCAATTCTTATTACATCGACGACATTCGCCGCGCGCAGGAATTGAAGCCGAAAAACATTCACTACGTCGACGTCGGAACCAGCGGCGGCGTGTGGGGACTCGAGCGCGGCTACTGCATGATGATCGGTGGCGAGAACGAAGTAGTGCAGCGCTTGGATCCGATTTTCAAGACGCTGGCGCCTGGCATCGGCGACATTCCGCGCACTCCCGGCCGCGAAAACATGAAAGGCACGGCCGAGCAGGGCTATTTGCATTGCGGACCTTCGGGAGCCGGGCATTTCGTGAAGATGGTGCACAACGGAATCGAATACGGCGTGATGGCCGCATACGCGGAAGGTTTGAATATTCTGCAGCACGCGAACGTGGGCAAAACGAAACGGACTGAAGATGCCGAGACCACTCCGCTGCGGAATCCCGAACATTATATGTACGACCTGAATCTGCCGGACGTGGCCGAAGTGTGGCGCCGCGGCAGCGTGATCGCGTCGTGGCTGCTCGACCTGACCGCGATCGCCTTGGCCAAATCACCGCAGCTCAATGACTTTTCGGGCCGCGTTTCGGATTCAGGCGAAGGCCGTTGGACGATTCAGGCCGCGATCGAAGAAGGCACGCCCGCTCCGGTGCTGACCGCGTCGTTGTACGAAAGATTCACTTCGCGAGGCGAGTCCGATTTCGCGAATAAGATCCTGTCCGCCATGCGCTTTGAATTCGGTGGGCACCACGAAAAAAAGTCGTAGCTGCGCCGGATTTCAAATCTGAGCGAGGAAAATTGAAATGACCGATATTCCAGCAGATCGTCTGAGCACGCATGCCCCGGCCGGCCCGGCCAAAGTCCCTTCGGACGCGCTGGTATTTTTTGGCGCCACGGGGGACTTGGCGCACAAACAAATATTCCCGGCGCTGCAAGCGATGATCAAGCGCGGGAACCTGAATGTCCCGGTAATCGGCGTAGCCAAGGCAGGGTGGAATATCGATCAGCTGCGGGCCCGGGCGCGAGACGGAATTCAGCAGTTTGGCGGCGGAGTGGACGAAGCGGCGTTCACCAAGCTCCTCAGCCTGCTGAAATACATCGACGGCGATTACCAGGATCCGAAAACGTTCGAGCAACTGCGCACGATGCTCGATGGCGCCGGCTGCCCAACCCACTATCTCGCGATTCCTCCCTCACTCTTTGCCACGGTAGTGGAAGCTCTGGGAAAGTCGGGCTGCGCCCAGAGCGCGCGCGTGGTCATCGAAAAACCTTTTGGGCACGATTTGGCTTCCGCGCAAAAGCTGAATGAAATTCTCCATTCCGTATTCCCCGAAAATAATATTTTTCGGATCGACCACTACCTGGGAAAAGAAGCGGTCGAGAATTTGCTGCTGTTCCGCTTCGCCAATGCCTTCCTGGAACCGATCTGGAACCGCAATTATGTGCACAGCGTCCAGATCACCATGGCCGAGTCTTTCGGTGTACAGGGCCGCGGATCTTTTTACGATGCCACCGGCGCAATTCGCGACGTGATTCAAAATCATTTGCTGCAGGTGGTCGGCTTCCTGGCCATGGAGCCGCCGACCAGCATGTACCCGGAATCCTTGCACGACGAGCAGGTGAAGATTTTCCGGATGATTCCGCCGATCAAGCCGGCCCGGCTGGTGCGCGGACAATTTGTGGGATATCAGAAGGAAGCAGGAGTCGCGCCGAATTCGACCGTCGAAACTTTCGCGGCCTTGCGCCTGGAAATCGATTCGTGGAGATGGGCCGGAGTGCCGTTCCTGATCCGAGCCGGAAAATGCCTGCCCGTGACCGCGACGGAAGTGTTCGTGAAACTGCGCCAGCCTCCGCTTACCAAGCTGCCGCCAGGATCGAATTATTTCCGTTTCCGCCTCGGCCCCGATTTGTCGCTGAGCCTGGGCGCGCGCGTAAAAAAACCCGGGCCGGATCTGGTCACGATGGAAACGGAATTGTCAGCCGTCGCGAATTCCGAAGCGAACGAAATGGCCGCCTACGAAAGGCTCTTGACCGACGCGATGAAAGGCGATGCATTGTTGTTCGTGCGCCAAAACGCCGTCGAAGCCGCGTGGTCGATCGTCGATCCGATCCTGGGAAATGTTTGCCCCATCCACACCTATGAACCGGGAACCTGGGGACCAGCCGAGGCCGACGAACTGGCGATGAACCTGGGCGGCTGGCACAATCCAAAGGGAAAACCCGCGAACAGTTAGCATCGAAATGCCTCGCGTAGTTCGGTTGCGCTGACTCTCTCGTCCGTCAGGCCGCGTTCCGCGCGGCGTGCGATTTTCCCCATCCGAAGATAAAAATTCCAGCGGCGAGCAGCAGCGCCGTCAATCCCACGATTTTTGTTACGGCCAGAATTTTGTGCGGCTCGTCGGCAGCGGGGATCACCGAACAAACGATCGTTACCAGCGTGGTCGTAAAGCCGACAACTCCCAACGCGGTCGCCACCGGCCTGCTGCCGGGGATGCGCACCACCTCCGCACCGGCCGGTTCGCGCTGCAATCGAATAATCGACGCAAAGACAAACAAGTACGGAACGAAATACGTGATGATGCCCATGCTCACCAGGACTTCGTAAGCTCCGTAGACGCTGGTTCCCGCCTGCCCCAAAAAAATAAAAATAATCCCGACCACGGATTGCACCAGCAGCGCCACGTACGGCGTGCCCCACTTCGGATGAATGCGCGCGAAAACCGCGGGCAAATAGCGGTCGAGGCCCGCAACGAACGGAATCCGCGCGGAAACCGCCAGCCACGCGCCGAGCGCGCCGAGATTGCTCAGGGTAATGAGCAGCGCAGCAACTGGCCCTATGCTGAGCCATCCCACGCGTTCGGCCGATTGCGAAATGGCCTGCATGATGCCTTCAAGACCGCTGATCCGCGCCGCGGGCAGCGCGATCAGCACCGCAACCGTGCCCAGAATGTAGCCGGTCGTGACGAACGCGCCCCCGCAGAGCAAACCTCTCGGCAAATTCTTGCGCGGCTCTTTTATTTCGTCGCCAAGAAACGATGCCGACTCCGAACCGCCCAGCGCGAAAACAATCGTGGCCAGAAACAGAACGTCGCGGAAATGCAGGTGCGGCGTCATGGTGGAAACAGTAAACGAAGTGGCCGAGCCAAAACGGTGCCAGGCGACCGCGGCGATGGCGAAAAGAATCGCGATCGGCATCCAGGTTCCGATGGCGCCCAGATTGTGCAGCCATTTGCCCACCGAGAGACCGATGACATTCAGAAACGTCGCGAGAATCAGCCCAAGCAGCGCAAAAACCAGGAAATAAGTTTTGTTATTCGAAAGCGCCAGCCAGCTTTTCGGCCCGATGTAGAGCGCGTTGCTGGCCGCGAAATAAAGCACCGCGGGATAGTAAGGAAGATTGCTGGCCCAGTATGTCCAACCAGTCATGAAGCCGGGAAATTCGCCGAAGGCGCGCTTGGTCCAGACATACAGGCCGCCTTCCTGCGGGTAGCGCGAAGAAAGCTCCATCACCGAAAGCGCCAGCGGAAAATAAAACGCGCAGAGCGCAATGAGCCAGATGACCACTGCGCTGGCGCCGACGGTGGCGGCCGTGGCGATCCAACGCAGGCTGATTCCGGTGACGATATAAAACAGGACGAGGTCGCGAAAACCCATCGCGCGATGCGGGCGGTTTTCGAATGAACTCATCGGCGTGAATTCCGTTGGGCCGCGGCCATTTCGCCGACATCATGCCCGGAGGTTCGGAGGAAAGCGAGCAGGTTTCATCGAGAGAAACCCGCTCGCCGAACTGAGTTAGCTATTTGCCGGTAGCCTTGACCTTCTCGTCGTGGCCGTAATATTCGTAGGCCGACATCGGTTTCTCTCCGCCTTTTTTCCACACGCGATCTTCCGCCGGCAGTTTGCCCAGCACGCGCGCCATCTCGCGAATGTGCGTGGCGACCGCGCCGCAACACGCGCCGATGTAATTCACGCCAAGGTCGCGCGCCTTGCCGGCGTATTCGCCCATCTCGCGGCGCGTCATTTGATAGGGCTCCAGCTGATCGGGAAACGCCGGCAAACTGGTGAAATCGCGATGTGTGTGCGTGGTGCGATACGCGACGGGCTGGCAACCGATGTAAGTCTTCACCGCGGCGCGCATCTGAGCCATCAGCGGCAGGGTATGTTCCGGGCTGCGCAAACAGTTGATGCCCACGACATCCGCTCCAGCATCCGCTAACGCAACCGCAACCTCCGCCGCCGTTTTTCCATCCGTGGTGATGTCTTCATTTTCAAAACAGACCGTCACCATCACCGGAAGTTTCGTGGCTTTAGCACGCTCCACGGCGATCAGTGCTTCGCCGAGAAACGAAAATGTTTCGCCGATGATGAAGTCGACTCCTTCGGCGACTTGCACGTCGAGTTGCTCGTCAAAAGTCTTGCGCACTTTGTCAGCCGCCGCCTTGTCGTTGGGTTCGTACATCCAAGTTAAGCTGAGATTGCCCGCGACCAGGCAGCGATCCCCCGCAGCTTTTTTGGCGATGCGCACCGCGGCGCGGTTCAACTCTTCGACCCGATCTTCCATGCCGACGGTAGCCAGCTTGTCGCGGCTGGCGTAGAACGTCAGCGCTTGCAGCACATCGGCGCCCGCGTCGCGGAATTCGCGATGTAGTTCGAGCAACGCGTCAGGATTATTCAGCGCCACCTCCGGAGTAAACGGCCCGGCGCGAACCCGGCCGCGCTTTTCCAGTTCGAGAAGATAGCCGCCATCGCCCAACACCGGGCCGGCGGCGAGACGCTGGAGAATTCCCTGTTTACTGTTCGTTGCTGGCATCGTTGCTCCTCAGGCGAGCCGGATATCACGGCCGCCGTTCAAATTTGGAAAATTTACGCGACCGCCCGCTTCGCTTTTCGTTTCTTCTTCCAGTCGCTCAGCACTCGATGCGCGGCGTTGTAGCCGGGCGCGCCGGTCACCCCGCCACCGGGATGCGCGCCTGCGCCGCACAAATACAAACCTTCGATCGGCGTGCGGTATTGCGCCCAACCTGCCACCGGACGCATGAAAAACAATTGCTCGAGCGAAAGATCGCCGTGAAAAATGTTGCCTTCCGTCAGGCCATAGGTGCGTTCGAGATCAAGCGGGGTCAGCACCTGACGCGCGATGATGGAATTCGGAACGTTCGGCGCGTATTCCGCAATTTTCTTCACGACGCGGTCGCCGAGAAGCTCGCGCTTTTCATCCCAGGTGCCGCTGCGCAGCTTGTACGGGACGTATTGGATGAAGGTCGTCATCACGTGCTTGCCTTGCGGCGCCAGGGTGGAATCGACATTGGAAGCCACCACGCAATCGACCCACAGCTCTTCGGGTATCTCGCCAAATTTCGAAATGTCGTAGCATTTCTCCGCGAACTCAAGTGAAGGAACCAGAGTGAACAGTGCGCGCTGCTGGATCGGCCAATCCTGCGGCATGCCGGTGACGCGCGGCTCCTCGCTCAGGACGAAATTCACTTTCGCGCACGGACCGTCCATTTTTATCCCGGAAATCGCGCGCCGAAAATCCTCGGGCAGTTCGCGCGGCTCGACCAGGCCCAGAAAAGTGCGCTTGGGATCCGCATTAGAGAGCACCAGCGCGCTGGAAATTTCCGAGCCGTCTTCCAGGACCACGCCGCGAGACCGGCCATCGTGGACCAGCACTTTGCTTACGGGTGTCGACGTGACGATCTCGACGTTCACTTTCCGGCAGGCCGCAGCAAGCGCCTGAGTAATCGCGCCCATGCCACCAATTACATGGCCGTAGAAACCCTGAATTTCTCCTTCGCCTCCACTGAGCAAATGAAACAGCAGGCCGAGCGCGGAGCCCGCGTCGTAAGGACCGCCATGTTTCCCGTAAACGTTGTTCGCGAGAAACATGGTTTTAATTTTTTCGGATTCGTAATTGCGGTCGAGAAAATCGCCCAGACTGCCGGTGAGGAAGGAAACCAGTTCGGCCGCTTCGTTGCCTTGCAGCCCGCGAAATCTTTTTCCCACGCGCAGCAATTCCAGCAAACCGCCCGCGCCACGCAACGAAGGATCGGGCGGCGGCTCCAGAAAAAACGGCTGGAGATAACGTGCCAGCCTTTTGAGCTGGTCGTCGACGCGCACGAACGTATCCGCGTCGCGCGGCGAAAGTTTGCGAAATTCCGCCACGGTGCGCTCGCGATCGGCCCACCACGGAACCACTTGGCCATCCATAAACGGAACCAGCAAACCGGGATCGCAGGGCACCATGCGCAGCCCGTGAGAAGCGAGATCGAGATCGCGAATAATCGTCGGGCGCAACATACTGGCGATATACGAAGTGGTCGAAGCGCGGCAACCCGGCGCAATTTCTTCAGTGACGCAGCAGCCGCCGACAATGTCGCGGCGTTCGAGCACGAGCGTCGAGAGGCCGTTACGACCGAGGTAAGCGGCGGCGGTTAAACCGTTATGGCCGGCGCCAATGACGATGGCGTCGTAAGACTTGCGCAGCGGGGGCATGTTGGATTAGTATGACCGCGAGTCAGCGTATCCTTCGCCTGCATTTAGATAACATACATAGGGAAATAAGCCAATGAAAGCTTCTACAAGTGACCTGCGGTCACGCGGGCGGGCCAAGAATCTGCCGCCGCCCGCCCGCCCCGTTTTCCGTCCGGTGGAGTCGAACGGAAGGCTCGCCGCGAAGCGCGCGCGCATCGTCGATGCCGCGTTGAAGCATTTTGCGGAGCAGGGTTATCATGCCGCGCGCATTGAAGATCTGGCGGCGCAACTCGGAGTGGCCAAGGGTTCGATCTTCCAGTATTTCGGCAGCAAGGCCGGCCTGTTTCTGGAGGCGTACATCAAGGCGGTGCTTTCGTTCCCCGCGTATTTGCAGTGCCCGCCGCCGGTTCGCGAAAAAGGTTTTTTTGAAATTTTGGAATACTGGCTCTCGCGCACGGAACGATTGGTGCGCGAAGACTGGATTCCCTATCGCGTGGCGCTGCTGGGAAATTACGGAGTCGATCTGGCGTTGAAACGCGAGATCAACCGTTTTTTGCTGAATGAAGATCCCTACGGCAGCACCGCGTTTGTCCGGCTGGGAATCGCGCGCGGCGAAGTGCGTTCGGACATCGACTCAACGCTGATTGTTTCGATTTTGGATTGGACCATGGAACGTTTTCAGGATGCGCTGCTGACCGAAGAACTCGATCCCGGACTCTTTCCGCATCCGGCCGACCCGGAGAAAAATCGGGCGCGAATCAATCAGTTTCTGCTGGTCTTGCGCGGCGCGATCGGAACGTAGCTCGGCGTGTTTTTCAACGTCCGCATAATTTTGGCAAACCACAGGGAGCGATCTCGATGGAACCGTCACTGAAAGACATTCTGGCTTCGTACAACGCCTGGGCGCCGCTCGATGAGGCTTACACCATCCCGGCCGCCTGGTATACAGACCAACGCGTCGCCGACTTGGAATTGCAAACGGTCTTTTCGCGGAACTGGCAAGCGGTGGGCCGGCTGGCGCAGGTGGAAAAGCCGGGACAATATATTACGGCGACCGTCGCAAAGGAACCGATCGTAGTGGTGCGCGGGCGGGATGGAAAGTTGCGCGGCTTCTACAACGTCTGCCGGCACCACGCCATGACGGTGATGAACGAACCCTGTGGACAGGCCGAGCACATGCGCTGCCCCTATCACGGCTGGACCTATAACCTCGAAGGCGAGCTGCGCGGTATGACCGAATTCGACGGCGTGAAGAATTTCGAACGCGCGGACAACGGTCTGGTGCCGGTGCGCGTGGAAACTTGGGAAAATTTCGTCTTCGTGAATCTGGATGCGAACGCTGGCTCGCTGCCGGATTTTTTGGGCTCTCTAGTGAAGCTGGCGAAGCCGCTCGGCTTCGGCGACCTGAAATTCGTCGAGCGGCGGAGCTACACGCTGAACTGCAACTGGAAAGTGTACGTCGATAATTTTCTGGACGGGGGCTACCACGTCCCGCACATGCACAAGGGCTTGAACAGCGTGCTGGACTACACCAACTACACGATTGAGAACGTGGACCGTTGCTGCGTGCAGTCCAGCCCCGTCGCAGTGGATACCAAATCGGAAGCGAGCGCGGCGGCCACCCGCAAGGGCGATCGCGCCTTCTATTTCTGGCAGTATCCGAACTTCATGTTGAACTGGTACGAAGGCTATCTGGATACGAATCTGGTGCTGCCCCTCGGAGTCGACCGCTGCGAAGTGATCTTCGATTTTTATTTTGGAGACACGTCCGAAGATCAAATGCCGTACATCCGTCAGAGCATGGGCGTCAGCGAACTGGTCCAGCAGGAAGACATCGTAATCTGCGACGGCGTGCAGCGCGGGCTGGGCTCCCGAGCCTACCAGGCGGGCCGGCTCTCAGTGCGCCGCGAAACCGGCGAACATCTCTTTCACCGATTGCTGGCAGCAGACTTAAAAGATTCCCGCGCCGCCTCCGCACGATAACAACTGCTCTACCGAACCGTTCTTTTTCCGCTGCGGCATGGGCCGCTGCCTATTGATGGTCGCGGGGAATCGTCTCCTCCCAAGTCTTATCCCGAATGGGTTTGCCGTTTTCCGTAAGATGCCGCTCGAAATGATAATAAAAATTGTTTTGGTCGCTGCGCAGATCGAGCATCACCGACCAGACCAGGCGTCGCCCGCCTTGCAGGTCGAGCGACGTCGAGGCTTCGCCATGAACCGTATTCACCGCCGGATTCGAGTCAGCAACAAGGTAACTCATCGTTTCGTGATCCTTCATTTCACCCCACGGATATTTCGAAGCGTCGTCGCCGATCCACGCGATGCGGGTGGTCCCGGCAATAATGTCGTGAGTTTGCGTCCAGGTTTGCGGCGGCCAGGTTTCTCCTTCGGACGAAACGCCGGCCAAAGGAGTTTCCTTTTCGGGCTCTGCAAATGATGCCCGCGCTGGTGATGCTGCCGGCACTATCGGCAGTTCCAACCGCGAGTTCTGGGCGCCGCCGAGGTAAAGCGAGGTGGTCATCGGATACGGCGTGGACCAAATCATCGGCCAGAGGGCGTTCGAAACCGCGAGCCGGATTTTGTGGCCGCGCGGAAAAATCCAACTGGTGAAGTGCATTTCGATGGGTAGATTGTAAATTTCGCCGGGCCTCAGATTTTCCGGCGCTGCGGCCGAATTGCGTTGCGCGCCGCTCTGCCCCGCACCGGTGATTAGAGTCGTAGTGCCGTCGGGCGCGACGTCCGAGAGACGCACGAACCAATCAGCCAGCGGCGCGCTGGACGACGCGACGAGAAACGCCCGAGGCCAGCCGAGAATCGCCATGTCATTTTCCAGCGGCGCTGAATCGTAGACCAGACTGTAGGCGTCGATGGGCCGCTGGTCGGCCGTCGGGTCGCCCCACCAAAATCCGGCCTCCGCTCCGATCGACGGAACGTATTTCAATTCGTGAACGACTTGAACGCCAGACGCCGCCGATTGTGGCGCGAGCGTGTGGCTGGACTGCAGACGTAACGCGAAAGTTTGCGCGTTCGCCGGCGGCCAGGTTTTTTCCGCGCGCCACTCGCCCGGAATCATCGCGATGTTCGGATCGGGCGGATACCAGTGGCGCATGTAAACGTCGAAACGCGGCTCGTCCATGATCCCGTTTTGAATTCCCTTCAGCCAGTAATCCCACCAGCGCGTGGCCTGGTCGCGCCATTCAATCGCCGGCCCCGGATCGGCTTCGTGCGGAAAATCGTGATTCCACGGACCAATCAAAGCTTTGATCGGCGCCTTCGAATGTTCGAAAAACCGCGGAATGCTATCGCGATAACCATCGAGAAAACCGCCGATCATAAAACTGGGCACGGTGTAATCGGCGTAGCGATCCGGAGCGACTGAAGCACGGCGCCAGAATTCGCTATCGCGCTGGTGACGAAGGTAGAGCGGAAACCAAGGCTTGGAGTCGAACCGAACTGCGAGCGATTGCTCGTCAGTAGGAAAGTCAGGTGCGCGCGTGAGTCCCAGCTCCAGATCCATGGCGATTTCGAATTCGTCGACGTGCATCAGATTGTCGATGTAATGAATGTCGTCGTGGAAGAGCTCTTCGGTGGCGCAAATGGCGATGATCGCCTTGAGCGCCGGCGGGTGCAGCCGCGCGATCTGGATCGAATTAAACCCGCCCCAGGAAATTCCCATCATGCCCACGTTTCCGTTCGACCACGCCTGCTTCGAAAGCCAGTCGATCACCGCCAGACCATCTTGCTGTTCCTGATCGGAATATTCGCGGTCTGGCGGCGAGCCCTCGCTGGCTCCAGTGCCGCGAATATCGACGCGTGCCACCACGTAGCCGCGCCGAATCGAGTAGGAGTGCAGCTGCCAATCGCGCGCCAAAGTCCAGTCGTCTTTGCGATACGGAAGATATTCGAGAATCACCGGAAATTTTTCACCCGGCTTAGTCGCCGGAAGGGGCGCATCGGGCATGTAGAGATTTACGGCCAACCGCACACCATCCTTCATCGTAATCCAGGCCTGTGTCATTTTCACCGAGGCGTAGGCCGGTGGAACTGGCGGAGGTGTTTGGGCGCGCGCAGCTTCCGCGACGAATAACATGAGGATCACCGAGGCAAACAGGCACAAAAAGCAGAAAACAATTCTAGACTCGCGTTGCGTTCGTTTCATGGCAGGAGTTCCTCGTCGCGAGCGAGGCTAGCATAGCTCGCACGAGGAGCAGAGTGCACCGCGCAGAAAAACACTGACAAAATTAGCGAAGGATGACTACGGGTCGCGGCAATCTAATCGTTCAGCGTTTCACGACAGATTCAAGCAACCCGGTCCAATGCGCCAGATGCTTCAGCGAAGGGCCATGAGTGTGGTCCAGCTCCAGCGGGGTAATCGAAATCGCTCCGTCGCGAACCGCCGCCATGTCCGTATCCGGCTCGATATCCTCGATAATCTGCTGCTCGTGCAGCCAGAAATATTTCCGTCCGCGCGGATCGGTCCCAGGCTGCAACAGGTTGCGCGTAATTTTGGATGACTGCTTGGTGAAGCGCACCGAACCGGACCAGACCTGCGGGACATTCACGTTCAGCAGAATCCCCGGTGGCAATTTTTCCGCGAGGACTACCGGAACGAGCATCCGCGCAAATTCGGCGGCCGGCTTGAAATCAATTTGCTTAGAGCGGTAAGCGACCGAAATCGCGATCGACGGAACGCGATTGATCGCGGCTTCCATCGCCGCCCCCACGGTTCCGGAATAATAAATATTTTCACCCATGTTGCTGCCACGATTGATTCCGGAAATCACCATATCCGGCTTCTCGCCGAGAATCGCGTTGAACGCGAGAATCACGGCGTCCGCGGGAGTTCCTTCAATCGAATATTCGTTGGCCGCGATCTGATCCATGTAAATCGGCTGGCGCAGGGTCAGCGCCTGAGCGCTCGCGCTGCGTTCATGCGAAGGCGCCACCACGGTGAGTTTCGCGTCGTCCTTCAACGCCTCGACCAGTGCGCGCAATCCGGGCGCGTGAATCCCGTCATCGTTGGTAATCAGAATATGTGGCTTGGAAATCAAAGGTGAACGCTGCGCCTTTCGAACTGGGTTTCAAGAACAACGGAACGTAAGGAGAAGATGGTCGGGACGACTGGATTTGAACCAGCGACCTCACGCACCCCAAGCGTGCGCGCTACCAGGCTGCGCTACGTCCCGACCGTTTGCGACGGAAGTTAGCGTATCACTCGCGTTCGAGAAGGGTCAAGACAGCAAGGAGTTCTTGGTGAAGATCGAGCAAGAATTTGCGATGTTGTGCCGAAGTGGAACTTCTTTTTGGCGCTGAAACGGCGCGATGGCCATTGGTCGCGCCATTTAATCCTAAATTTTCGGCGTCGTGCGAACGTTCGAGCGTCTCGCCCGAACGCTCCGCGTCGGGGTGACCAGCCAGAAACCGGCGCGCGCCGGCGATGGTAAAACCTTCGTCGTACAGCAGCCGCTTGATTTCGAAAACGGTCTCGATGTCTTCGCGGCGGTAAAGACGGTGGCCGCTGGGGCTTTTCACCGGCTGCAGAGTAGGAAATTCAGTTTCCCAGTAGCGCAGGACAAAGGTCTTGGTCGCGGTCAGGCGGCTGACTTCGCCGATGCGGAAGAGAGTTTCGTCGGTCGACGGCGAAAAATCCTGCGGTTCCGGTGCTGGTGCAGCGCTAGCCATGTCTATTTGTATCGTAGGCCGATTTCGCGGAGTGTCAACCCCTGTCCCGTCGCGGGGGCTTGTGGAAATTCTTGGTTTTGGAGTGTCCGGGGCGTTCGCGCTGGCGGGTTCCGCGTTTTTTCAGGCGTTGAGTGAAGCGGATCGGCGTGCCGATGAAATCGAATTCCTCGCGCAATTGGTTTTCGAGGAAGCGTTGATAGCTGAAGTGTAGAGGTTTGAGCTGGTTGGTGAACAAAACGAAAGCCGGCGGCGCGGTCGTGGCCTGCGTGACGTAAAAGATTTTCACTTCGCGGCTGGCCGGAGAAGTACCGCGGGTCAGATCGACCTTGGCCAACCAGCGGTTCAGCTCGCCGGTGGAAATGCGCTTGCGGCGCGCTTCGACCACACGATCGATTATTTTGTAAAGGCGGTCGATGTTTTCGCCGGTCTTCGCTGAGAGAAAAACCACCGGGGCGTAGGACAGAAATTTCAGCCGGGCGCGGACCAGCGGCTCGTAATCCTGGAGCAGCTTGTTGACGTTGAAACTCGCAACTTTCGGGCTGGTTTTATTTGCCTCGACGGCTTTTTCCTTGGCAGCCTTGATCGCCAGGTCCCATTTATTGAGGACAATGATTACCGATCGCCCAGACTGTTCGGCGTAGCTGGCGATGGTGGCATCGTGCGAAGTGATGCCCATTTCCGCATCGGCGATGAGCAACGCGATGTCTGCGCGTTCGAGATGCTGGCGCGCCATGATAACGCTTAATTTTTCCGCGATTAGCTTGGTTTTGCCTTTGCGGCGAATTCCGGCGGTGTCTAGAAAACGATAGGACGTGCCGTTATGTTCGACCACCGTGTCGACCGCGTCGCGCGTCGTTCCGGAAATTTCGGAGACGATGGAACGCTCTTCACCGACCAGTTGATTGAGCAGCGTCGATTTGCCGACGTTCGGGCGCCCGATGATCGCGATATTGACGTACTGCGTCGCCGGGGCCGCTTCGCCCTTTGGCATCGGGTCGGTCAGCGCGTCGAGTAGCACGTCGACCCCAAAACCGTGCTCGGCAGAAAGTGGAAACACTTCGTCGCCAAGTTCGTAGAACTGCGAAGCGAATTCGACGGCCTGCTTCGGGGTGTCGACTTTATTCACCGCAATAATCGGCGGCTTGCCGGCGCGGCGCATCAACTGCACGATTTCCTGGTCGAGCGGGGTGGGTCCAGTGCGCCCATCCACGACGATCACCACACGCGAAGCGTTGTCGATCGCCACCCGCGCCTGACGCAGAATTTCACCGGGAATCCCGGCTTTATCCTCCGGCACGATGCCGCCGGTATCGACGACTTCGAAGGTGCGGCCTTCCCAAGTGCAGGTGCCGTAGATGCGGTCGCGGGTGATGCCCGGCTCATTCGTGACGATGGAGCGGCGCGTTGCAGTCAGGCGATTGAATAGCGTGGATTTGCCGACATTGGGGCGTCCCACAATTACGATCGATGGAAGTTTGATGGTGGCCATAGGCGGCGCGGAGTCACACGCGAGCCAGTAAGATTAACATGGTTCCGTTAACTGGAGTCGATCCACCCCGGCGCGCCAATCTCCGGCCATCCAGCGCTCCTGATATTCCGTGGGTTGAAATCCCACGCAGTTGCAACTGGCGGCTTTCGAGTTGCAACTGGATCCAAGGTAAAGGCGGAAAAGACCATAAAAATTGTCGATTAGAAATTGACTCGAACCTTTGTTGTGAGTGAGTTACAACGATTTCTAATCGCGCGAGATTTTGTCGATTAGAAATGGGAAGTTTTTTTCCATGTGTCGCGTCGGAGGGGCTAGCATCGCCTGGCAGCGACGAGTTCGCGCCGTTACGCGACGTCCCCTCGTTCGCGTCGTTGTCCGCCGCGAATACGCCCGTTGCTCGAGTGCCAGTTTGCATGAAGCGCCCTCATCGGGACTGAAAACTGCCCCGACTCACGCTAACAGATTTGGCGAAAGATTTATATTCGTAGAAATACGATTCAAGCCTTCGGAATTCGCGGGGTCATCGCGTCGGCTTGCGACCGACAACCAGGCGCGGTCCTCGATGGATGAGGTCGACGCAGACAGAGAACACGCTAGTCCCTCGCCGCTCGCGTGGCAGGCGCGATCTCCGCGCCTATGTTATTTTGGTTCGCAGCACTCTCCATGGCCAAGAAAACCAAATCCGCTAATCCTGAAGAAGTAACCGTCGAAGGAATTTTCGGCGAAGGCGGCCTGCTGGAGAGTCGCCATCCGGGGTATGAATTTCGCGCGTCCCAGCTGGCGATGGCGGAAGTGGTCGACGCGGCGTTTCAAAAACACCAGCACGCGGTGATCGAGGCGGGGACCGGAACAGGCAAGACCTTGGCGTATCTGATTCCGGCGATTCGCAGTGGGCGGCGCGTCGTGATTTCTACCGCAACAAAATCGCTCCAAGAGCAACTCTTCAACAAAGACGTGCCGTTTCTGCAAAAACACTTCGCGCCGGATCTGAAGGCGGCGCTGATGAAGGGCCGGAACAATTTTTTGTGCCGGCAGAAGGTGCATCAGATCGAGGGGCAAGCGGTCCTGCGCGGGATCGACGAGGTCGACTGGTTTTCACAGATTAAGGATTGGGAAAAGCTGACCGAGACCGGCGACCGCGCCGAGCTGACGTTTCTGCCCGACGACGCGGAGCTCTGGCACCGCATCGACGCACGCAGCGATTTGTGCACCGGGCAAAAGTGTCCCGAATTTTCGCGTTGCTTCATCACCGCGATGCACCAGCGAGCTCAGGAAGCCGACCTGATCATCGTGAACCACCATTTGTTTTTTGCCGACCTGGCCATCCGCCAGGACGATTTCGGCTCGATCCTTCCCGAATATTCGGCGGTGGTTTTCGATGAAGCGCACGAGATCGAAGACGTCGCCAGCGATTATTTCGGCCGGCGCGTCTCGAGCTACCAGTTCGAAGAGCTGGTGCGCGACACCGAAGCGATGCTGCGCATCCTGAAGGTGGAAGCATCGCCCCTGCGCAAACACTTGATCCGCGTGCGCGAGCGAGCCCGCACGTTTTTCGAGAACTTCCCGGAGCGCGAAGGTCGCTTTCCCTTCGGCCCGAACGAACGAAAAGCATTTCTGGAACGCAACGCATCGGCGTTTGAAGATTTGTCCGCCGCGGTAAAACGAATCGAAACCGAGCTTTCGGCGATCACGCCGAAACCTGAGGAAGTGCTGACGCTGGCCCGGCGCGCGGCGGATCTACGGCGCGAATTCATCTTCCTGCTGGAGAGCGAAGAAAAAACCTACGTGTATTGGTACGAGCGGCGCGGGAAAGGAATCGTGCTGACCGCGACGCCAATCGACGTCAGCGAAATCCTGCGCGAAAAGCTGTTCGACCAGTTCGATACGGTGGTGCTGACTTCGGCGACGCTGGCGGTAGGCGGCCGGTTCGATTTCTTGAAGCAGCGGTTAGGGGTATTGCCGGCCAAAGAAACCGTACTGCCGCAAGAATTCGATTTCCACGAACAGGCCCTGCTCTACATCCCGCAACAGATGCCGGACGTCCGGCACGAGACATTCTCTTCGCGGGCCGCGCATGAAATCGTCAAGCTGCTGGAAATTTCGCAAGGCCGCGCCTTCTGCCTGTTCACCAGCTATGCCCAGATGAAGGCAGTCCACGAATTGGTGACGGCACGAGTCAGCTTCCCCACATTTCTGCAAGGAACCGCGCCGCGGTCGACGCTACTCGATCGATTCCGGAACACGCCCAACGCCGTGCTGTTCGCGACTGCGAGTTTCTGGCAAGGGGTCGACGTCCAAGGCTCGCAGCTTTCCTGCGTGATCATCGACAAGTTGCCGTTCGCGGTTCCAAGCGATCCAATCGTAGCGGCGCGCGTCCGCGCCCTGCAGGAAGACGGACGAAATCCTTTCGCGGAATACCAGGTGCCCGAGGCGGTGTTGGCGTTGAAGCAGGGCTTCGGCAGATTGATTCGCTCGAAGACGGATCGCGGGATTCTCGCAATCCTCGATAACCGCATCACCCGCATGCAGTATGGTAAGATTTTTTTGGAATCGCTCCCGGATTACGCGAAAACCCAGGATATTGCCGAGGTTTCGCGGTTCATGGAAAACCATCCGGAGTAAGCATTCAGGCCAGTGGGCCAAGGAATTTCTGATGTTTGAAGTCTGGGTCGACGAGCAATTCGCCGCGGCGCACAACCTGCGCAACTACAAAGGCAAATGCGAGAACCTGCACGGCCACAATTATAAAGTGCGGGTGAACCTCACCGGCCCGGAGCTGGACGAGACCGGCCTGTTGTACGATTTCGTGCATCTCAAACAAGTGATTCAGGGCGTGATCCGCACGCTGGACCACAAGTACCTGAACGAATTAAAACCGTTTGACGTGCTCAATCCATCGGCAGAAAATATCGCCAAGCACATATTCGACGAGGCTTCGAAGCAGATGCAGCGCACGCCGAATGGCGCGGGAATTTCGAGCATCACGGTTTGGGAATCGGATGTGACGGCGGCCACGTATAGACCGTAGCGGAGGCGACTCCAATGCGACTGTGCCGGGTGAAGCAAGCGGTGACGCAGTATGAAAGCTGCAGGTCGGACGCGCGGCGTTTCAAAAAACGAAAGCCCAAGAAAAAATGAACAAAGGATTGTTGATTATCGCCGTGCCCGCCCTGCTGGTTTCGACGTTTTGGCTGACCATGGGCTGGGGCTGGCGAACCGCAGTGGTAGGTGCGTGTCTGGAGCTTGCGATTTTAGTCGCGATTGCATTTTATTCATCAAGAAGCGAACGACAGTCGTAGAGTTCTTTGGTCGGGCCGTCTCATTGAAAGCCATGCTATCTCCGACGATCTATCGGAACACCACAAAAGTGGTCCCGCCCGCAAAAGTCTTTGATTCCTTTCTGAAGCGTTACCGAGACAGCCGGACACGTCGAATTATGGCTTCCGGGACAGAATTTGCGTAATAATGACCGCCGCAATTTAGAGGGTGAGGAGAACGACATGAGCAAAGTGATTTCGATTTTGGGCGCCTTCATGCTGGCGTTGCTGTTGGCGACTGCGGCCTTGGCGCAGGATACGAGCCGCGTAAACGGCGAGATCAAAGACAAAGACGGGAAGCCCTACCCGGATGTAACGGTAGTAATGAAAAATTCTGACACGGGCCAAGCGTATACGATAAAAACCGACAAAAGCGGCAAATTCGTTCAATTGGGCATGAAAGGCGGCATTTACACCGTCACTTCGACGAACGCGAAAGACAACTTTACTTTTTCGGAAAAGTTCAGGGTGGCGGATGCCGTCGAAAACAATTACTCGCTCAACGTGAAAGAAGTGATGGCCACGGCCGGACCGAGCGCAGAGGAAGAGAAGAAACGGGAAGAGGCCCAAAACAAATTCAAGGACATGAAATTGCATTTTGACAAAGGCGTCGCGTCCATGGCAGACGCAAATGATCTGAGAACGCAGCTCCGAACCGCTTCGGCCGATCAAAAGAGCGCGCTTCAGGATAAGCGTATGACCGATTGTCAAACGGCGATCACGGAGTTTACGCAAGCGGAGCAGGGCGTGACCCCAAAAGACGTCAAGAATCATGCGTTGGTTTGGGCCAACCTGGGCACCGCGGACGAATGTGCCGCCAAGTACGACGATGCCGCCGGTTCATTCCAAAAAGCGATCGATCTGGCGCCTGCGGCTGGGTATTACACCGGATTGGCCACCAACGACGCCAATGCCGGAGCCGGTGCTACGGATCCGAAAGTCTCGGAAGCCAAATTCGCAGACGCGAGCGCGGCTTGCGATAAGGCAGTCGCGCTGGATCCCGCGGCCGGCGCAACCTGCTGGAAGAACCTCGGAATCGTGCTCAGCAACAAAGGCCGGATGAAGGACGCGATACCTCCGCTGCAGAAAGCGACTACCGCCGACCCTAAGGACGCGCAAAGTTGGCTGATGCTGGGCAACGCTTTGACGGCGACCATCGAGCCCAAGCAGGAAGGTGACAAGATTACCTTCGTGATTCCGCCCGGCACCGCGGATGCGTATCAGAAGACCATCGATCTCGCGCCCGGCACGCCCACCGCGAAACAAGCGCAGGACGCGTTGGACAACTTAAACGCGATGAGCGGCGGCCAGGACACTACCGTCGGTGCGCGTAAGAAAAAGAAATAACGCACGATTCGCGAACGGCGGCGGGTCGAAAATATCTGCCGCCGTTCTGTTACTCCTAGCCCGGCCTCCGCC
The DNA here is from genome assembly GCA_036401315.1 of Candidatus Acidiferrales bacterium. Classification (GTDB taxonomy): domain Bacteria; phylum Acidobacteriota; class Terriglobia; order Acidiferrales; family UBA7541; genus Palsa-295. The sequence goes on along the minus strand of DASWVE010000151.1, from coordinate 71,299 downwards.
AGCCCTGCCCGCATCCCCTCTCGATTCGCATTCACAACAATGTTATTCTCACCCTTCATCCCCCAAGGAAAGTGGTGCCGAAGTGAATTCCCATCCGACCAGTACCGAACGCCGCCGCAGTGAACGTGCCTTTGAATCCCTCCCGCTGGTCGTGCGCGGCGTGGATCTGTTGGGCCAACCATTTGAGGAACGCACCACCACGCTGGCTTTCAATAGCCACGGGTGCCGGTATTCGTCGACGCATCATCTGCCCCGGAATTGCTGGGTGACGCTCGAGCTTCCCGCCGCAGGAAAGACGCAGCGTGATTCCGAACCGCTGCGCGCGCGCGTGGCTTGGGTCCAACGCCCGCATTCGATTCGCGATTTTTTCCAGATTGCGGTGGAACTGGAAACGCCCGCCGATGTGTGGAAGGCCGGAGCGCCCCTGGAAGGGTCGAGCCGCGGCGCGATGATCTCACCGGCCGAGCCTGAACGAATCGCAGATAGTTCGATCGATCCTCCGTCGATCGAAGCCGTAACCGGCGAGACGAGTGCGGCAATTCCCGCGCCGCTCGCTTCGGATAGCCCGCTGCTCCGCGAGCTGCGCTCCGAATTGCAAAGACAAATTCAGGAAGCCGCCGCGACCGCCGCGCAGGAAGCGCAGCACAAAGTGGCTCAAGCCGCCGAAGAAAACGAACGCAAGCTTTCCGACAGCGCCGAAGAATCGTTCCGCAAGTGGCGCCAGCAACTCGACAAATTGCAAAACCAGGCGCGCGACGAATATTCGGCCAGCCTCTCCGTGCAGCAAAGCGAATTCTTGCACAACGTGAAAGCGGAAATGGACGCGACCATTCGCCAGGCTCACGACCTGGTCAGCCAACTGCATCATCAAACCGAAACGTTGCGCTCGACCAGCGATCTGGCCCACGAAAAAAGCAGCCAGGTCGCGCAGTCGCTGCTGCAACTGGAAGCGGCGGAAGCGGCGCGCGCGGCCCGCCCGCCGGCAGGCCAGTCACGGGAAGAATTGGACGCGCAGGAAGGATTGGCGGCAGGCTGGCGCACCCGGCTGCAATCCGAGATGGGCGTGGCGCAGAAGCAGTGGAACGAACTGCTGCAGTCTTCGCTCGATTCGAATCTGCATCACATGGTCGGCCAGATTTCCGCGCACTCCCAGGAAATCCTGAAGGCCGCCGAAAAGAAAATGACCGAGCGCCTGGGCGAGTTGCGCGAGCCCTTCGCCAAAGCCGCGGAAGAGGCGCGCGACACCATCGCCGGAATTCAAGCATCGCTGAATCAGGAAGTGCAGCGCGCCCGCGGTTCGCTCACCGAAGTCGAGCAAGTTGCCGCGCGCACCAAAGAGATCTCCGCGCAACTCGAAGCGGCCAGCCACGACACGCTGAATCAGCTGCACCGGCGCCTCGAAAAAATTCTGGATACCCATACCGCCGAAATGAACCGCCGCGCCGAGGGAATTTCGGCGAACCTGTCGCAGACCATCGGGTCGTCGCTCGATTCCGTCGGGCAGCAGTTCATGCAACGCACCATCGCCGAAACCGAAGGAAGCCTCGCGCCGCATCTGCAAAAAGTTCCGGCGCTGCTGCACGAACTCGAAAGCCGCGAAGTCCAGACCGAAGAGACGCTGCGTGTGCATCGCGAGCGACTGCGCCAACTGGCTGAGAACAGCCAGCGCGAAGTCGACGCGCAAGTCACCGCCGCGACCGCGAACCTGCACGCCAATTTCGAAGCCGCGCGCCGCGATGCACTGACCAAATGGAGCGAAGAGCTCGACGCCAGCGGCGTCCGCGCCGCGCATTCGGCGGCCGAAGCGCTGGGCCGCACCTCCGAATGGTTCCAGCAGGAAGCGCGAGCGCGTCTGCAGGTGCTGGTCGAACAATCGCTGGTGACCGCCGGCGCCGACCTCAGCGGAAAAGCGGCCGTCGCTTCGCAAAATTTCGAAAGCCAGCTCGCCGCGCAGGCCGGCAATCATCTGGCGCAGATTCGCGATCAGGTAGAAGGTGTCGCCACGGAAACTGCGGGACGCGCGCGCAGCGAGATGGATCGCGCGGCAGAAGCCGCCGCCGCTTCGTTTGGTGAAGTGCTGCACGCGGAATCAGAACGGCAGTCCGTGGAATTCCGCGCCGCGACGGCCGGAATTCAAAGGGAACGGACCGAAGAATTCGAGCATAAAACGCAAGACTTGCTGCACAAGCTCGACGTGAACGCCTGGTCTTCGATGGAAAGTTTCCGCGCGCGCATGGCGGAACAATTGGAGTCCGCAACCTCCGATGGGCGCGGTGCGCTGCGTGCGGAATTTACGTCGGCGCTGGAGAATTTCCAGGCCGAGCGGGAAACTCACAAACAGCTGTGGGCCGAGCATCTCGAGCGTTTGAGCGGCGAAGCCACCGGGCATTATCAGGAAAAATTGCAAACCGCTGGCGACGCGTGGGTGACCAGTTCCGTGCGCCGCCTGAACGAACACGGCCAGAACGGAATCGAATCGCTGCTGAAATCGGCCGATCAATCCCTGCGCGATTCGTTTGCGAAAGTCTTCGAAGGCTTGTCCGAAATGCTGCGCGACCGCTCGGCCAACGCGGCTGGGATTGGAAATGCGGCGGGCTTTGGGCAAATTCCCAATCGCGAGAATTCAGAAGGTGGCACGCCTCGCAACAGCGTAATTTAAACCTTCATGCAGATCGCCGCGATTTACTTGCGGCCAACAACTTCCAAAACCGCCGACGCCACGTATTCGATTTGCTCCGACGACATGCTGGGAAATAGCGGAATGCTGAGCACGCGCTCACCGGCGCGTTCGGCGTGCGGGAAAGTCCCTTCAGGATAGCCCAACGAAGAATAAGCCGGCTGCAAATGCACCGGCTTCGGATAGTGCACGGAAGTTTCGACTCCGCGTTCCGCCAATTGCGCAATCACCGCTGGCCGGTTTTTAACGTAAATCACAAATTGATGATAGACGCACTCGTCTTGAGGGTCGTCGACCGGCATCGCCAGCTTCGCCGGTTCCAGCAAGCGCCGGTATTCGCAGGCGATTTCGCGGCGGCGTTCGGTCCAGGCATGCAGGCGCCGCAACTTAATGCGCAGAATCGCGCCTTGAAATCCATCCATACGATAGTTGTAGCCGACGAATTCGTGATCGTAACGCGCAGTCTGCCCGTGCGAACGAGCCGCGCGGGCGAATTTCGCAATGCCCTCGTCGTTCGTGGTCAGCGCTCCGCCTTCGCCGTACGCGCCCAGGTTCTTGGAAGGATAAAAACTGAAAGCGGCGGCGCGTCCCAGCGATCCAATCCGTTGATGACGGTAACGCGCGGCATGAGCCTGGGCCGCGTCTTCGAGCACCTGCAGATTGTGCCGTGCTGCAATTTCGCGAATCGGATCCATATCCGCGGGCCGGCCGTACAAGTGCACGGGAAGAATCGCGCGAGTGCGCGGAGTGATGGCGCGCTCGAGGAGCTTCGGATCGATGTTCGCGGTGGCCGGATCGATATCGACCAACACCGGGCGCGCTCCGCAATACGAAATAGCTTCGACTGTGGCGAGAAAAGTATTCGGAGTGGTAATGACTTCGTCGCCGGACTGCACCCCCAGCCCCAGCAGCCCGAGATGCAACGCGGCCGTGCCGCTGCTGAGCGCGACGCAGTAGCTCGTCCCGCAAAAATCGGCAAATTCCTTTTCGAAAGCCCGCACCTCGGGGCCTTCGATAAACGCCGCGCTTTCGCACACGCGGTCCAGCGCCGGCAGAATTTCGTCGCGCAGCGCGGCATACTCCGCTTTCAAATCGAGCAGTGGAACTTTCATGGAGGTCATGGAGTGGCCTAAGAGCCTAAAAACTGTACTGTACTGCGGGCGGAGCGGCAAGCGCGGGCGCGCGGCGTGTGCGATCAGATATGAGTCAGCGTGCCGGTAACTTTGGTGCGCCGCAAGGCCCAGGCAAACACCAGAAACGAAAATGGAATCAGAATCGCCGCAAAAATCAGCAACGCTGCAATCGAGGGCCAAAGTTGAGACCACCCGGCATGCGCCAGCAGAGCCGCGCGCATACCTTCCAGCGCGTAGGTAATCGGAATCAGCCGCGCCAAAATCTGCAGCGGAGCAGGCAAAACCGAAACCGGGTACATCATCCCGCCCACCAACCCGGATACTCCTAGAAAAAGCCACTTCGCCGGATTCCCGCGTTTGAAGAGCAGCGTGTAGCTCGCCGAAATAATTCCCAAGCCGGCGAACGCCAGGATCGAAGCCAGCAAAATCGCCAGCGCACCCAGCCAATTCGCGGAAGCCGCGGAGAAATTGAAAACCAGAATTCCCCACCCGAGATAAACAAGAGTTCGCAGCGCGAGCGCCGCAAAGGGATAAACCGCCGAGCCCGCCAAAATCACCGGCAACGGTGTTTGGGTCACCAGCAATGCTTCGAGCGTCCGGTTCTGGCGCGCTTCCTCGATGCTCGAATCGAACGCGGTCAGCGAAACACTCAAATAATCGAAGAACGCAAAGCCGACCAGCGCGAAGGCGAAATAGCTGCTGTTTGCGGGGAGCGCCCTGGACAATTCCGGGCTCTGCACAAACGCCGACAGATAATAAAAGGTAGCCACGCCGAAAAGGGCTTCGAGGGCTTCAACGACAAATGCTCCGCGGTAGGCGCGAGAAATGGCGAAATCGCGCAGGAAGAACGCCACAATTTTCCCGAGCGTGCGAGCGAAGTTCACGAAGCGGCACCGGGTTCCGGAGAGTGACGAGCGAGCTTGGTGACGGCGTCGGCAAACGTCGCCGTACCGGTCGCTTCGCGCAAACCGCGCGGCGTATCGAAGGCAGCGACCCGCCCGCGATCGAGAATCAAAACGCGGTCCGCGATTTCTTCCACTTCGCTGAGCGTGTGCGAAGCAAAAAGCAAAGTTGTTCCGTTCTGGCGCACCAAGTCGTCTTTGACCAGCTGTCGAAAATCCGCCGCGGCCAGAGGATCCAGGCTCCGCGTGGGTTCATCGAGCAGCAGCACGCTGGGCTGGTGCAGGATCGCGCGGGCCAGTCCGAGCCGGTGACTCATCCCGGTAGAAAAAGTGCGAACCTGGCGGTGCAGATCGTCAGCGAGGCCCAGGCGTTCGGCAGTGGAAGCAATGCGGGAGACGACGGTGGCCTGCGGCATGTTGTTCATCGCGCCAAAGAAAGCCAGATTTTGACGGCCGGTCAAGCGACCGTAGAAGCCTTCATCGCCTCCGGTGTGATAACCAATCTCGCGCCGGGCCAGTGCCGAAGAGCGTTCGAGATCGTGAGCAGCGATCGAAGCGCGGCCGCGTGTAGGCAGCAGCAGGGTGGCCAGGATTCGAAGCAGAGTCGATTTTCCGGCGCCGTTCGGCCCGACGATTGCAACTGCCTCTCCGGACGCGACCGAAAAAGAAATCCCGGCCAGCGCGCATTGCGTGGGCCGCGCGAAAGGATGCAGTAGAGACCGCCATCCGGCCTGTGCGGGAGGAAAGAATTTTTCGAGCGAAGATACGGCGATAGCGTCGGACGGCATCAGGGCGGTTATAACCGATGTGCGCGGGGCAATCCAGTTCCGTCGTTGCTTTATGGGTCAGTCCCGGTAGAATAATGGTGGCAAGCGTGGTTGGCTTGGAGGCGTCTGGGCCGCGCACGATTGTCGAAGTTACCTCAGCTTAACCAGCCCTTACTGACGGGAGCGGCCAAAGTGGACGCACCTCTTTCCTTGCAAACGACGGTTATGGCCTCATCGCATCAGCTTTCGTGTCCGCTGGGCGAGGAGTCGGCCATTTTGAACATGAAAAGCAGCGTGTACTACGGCATGAATCCGGTGGGTTCGGCGGTTTGGAACCTGCTGAAGCAGCCGAAGACCGTGGCGGAAATTCGCGACGCGATTGTCGGTGAGTATGAAGTGGAAGCCGAACGCTGCGAACGCGATTTAATCAGCCTGCTGGAGCAGCTACGCAGCGAAGGGCTGATCGAAGTACGCGGATCGAAGTAAACGCTAAATTCAAGAAATCGCTTCCATCGCGAATTGAGCTTGCGACTTTGGCTTTTCCCGTGGGTTAGAGCATTCAAGATGACCGGCGCCGCTCAAAAATGGAAAACATTCTGGTCGCTGCCAAGCGATGAACGCCACGTGGCTTGCTCGGCCGCGGCCGGTCTGGCAGCCACCTGTCTCGGATTGCGCACGTTAGGATTTTCGCGCTGGCAACGGATCCTCAATCGGCGCGCTGTGCGAGTCGAATCGAGCAATTCGTCGAGCGAATCGCGATCGTTCGCAATATCTGCGAACCGGATCGCGCAACTGCAGGAAGCAGCGGCACTCAGCTTATTTTTTCACACCAATTGCCTGGAGCGATCGCTCGCGCTTTGGTTTCTACTCCGGCAGCGTGGTTTTCCCGCCGAATTGAAATTTGGCGCACGCAAACAATCCGAAACATTCGAAGCCCATGCCTGGGTGGAATTGAATGGCGTAGCGCTGAACAATCCAACCGCGGAGCAACGTGAATTCGTTCCATTCGACGGCGCGATCGCTTCGCTGGAGACGCGCGCGAAATGAGCGGCATGGTCGGCATGTACGAGCGCGCCGGAGCTCCGCTGGATCGAGCGCTGCTGCGCGCGCTGACTGATTCGCTAGCTTACTGCGGCCCAGACGCGCGCGAGACCTGGAGCAATGGTTCGGTTGGTTTCGGCCACACTCTGCTGAAAACATCGCGCGAATCGCGGAACGAAACGCAACCGGCCAGCCTCGACGGGCGGCTGTGGATCACGGCTGACGCGCGTATTGATTGCCGCGACGAACTGCTGGCCGAGATGAATGCGGGAAATTTCGTCAGATCGGCCACCTCCAGCGACGCTGAATTGATTTTGCATTCTTATTCAGCTTGGGGCGAAGACTGCGTGCAGCATCTGCGCGGAGATTTTGCGTTCGCCATCTGGGACGCGCGCGAGAAAAAATTGTTTTGCGCCCGCGATCATTTCGGCCTGAGGCCGTTTTACTACGCCGAGCCCGGAGACCTCTTCTTATTCAGCAACGTGCTGGAATGCATTCGCCGCCACCCGGAAGTCTCGGCGGACCTGAACGACGCCGCCATCGGGGACTTTCTGCTGTTCGGCTTGAACTGCGACGAAGCGACGACCACCTTCCGGGATATTCGCCGCCTGCCCGCAGCGCACACGCTGACCGTTTCCGCGGAGGGGTTGCGTCTGCGGCGTTATTGGAGCGCGCCGACCGAAGGGCGCATCCGCTACGAAAGCTCCGCCGACTACGTCGAGCATTTTCAGATTCTGCTGCAAGCCGCGGTGACCGACCGCCTGGGCGCCGATCGCACCGGAATTTTGCTCAGCGGCGGTATGGATTCCGGAACCCTCGCCACCACCGCGCGAGACTTGTCGCAGGTGGCGGACGGCGCCAAAGATTTGCGCGCCTATACCGTGGTCTACAAATCGTTGAAAGAGGATGACGAGGGCAATTACGCGCGCCAAGTGGCCGAATTCCTGAAAATTCCGCTTCGGCTGATACCCATGGACGACATTCAGCCATTCGACCGTTGGGACGATCCCGAAATTCGCTGGCCCGAACCGGTGGACGACCCGTATTTCGCCGGGCTTTTTCAACAGTTCGGAACCGTGGCCCAAGACTGCCGCGTGGTATTTTCCGGCGAGGGCAGCGACAACTTGATGCATTTCCAGATGTGGCCGTATATGAAAGACATGGCGCGGCGCCGGGAATGGCTGGAGCTAGCCCAAAACGTTCCGTGGTATATGGCCGTGCGTCCTTCTCCCCTACCCGGGATTCGCCGCCGCGTTAACAACTTTTTCCGAAGCGACGCCGCGACCCGAGCGTTCCCGAAATGGTTCAACCCGGATTTCGCCCGACGCCTGAATTTGGAGGAGCGAGCCCGCGAATGGCGCGCGCTCCCGGACGTCCGGCAGCATCCTCTTCTGCCCAAAGGTCATGCTTCGCTTTCCTTGCCCCACTGGGGAAACCTATTCGAGAAGCAGCATGCGGGGCTGACTCGCTGCCCGGTTGAGGTCAGCCACCCGTTCCTTGACCTTCGCGTCGTCAACTTTTTACTGGCGCTTCCTCCGTTTCCCTATTTCTTCGAAAAAAGTCTGCTGCGCGAGGCCACCGTCGGCCGACTGCCGGAATCGGTGCGGACCAGGCGGAAGACGCCATTCACCGGCCAGCCGCTGACAAAGTTTATTGAGCGGACCGGTGGGAAGTCACTGAATGAGGTAAACTGGATAGCCGATATGGATTCATATATAGACCGCGAGTCAATGCAAATGTTTCAAAGCGATACAGATGCGGAGCAACTCGACGCCGATGTTCGCCCGTTATGTCTTAACTTTTGGTTGCAGTCAGCGCGCAAGGTCCGGTATAACTTTCGTGCGGAGGTTCGCAATGCATAAGCCCGTTCAACGGGTTCCCAGGAAGCCGTACGCTGCACCTCAGCTCTCCGTATACGGCACCGTGAAGGAGCTTACCAAGCATATGGGATTGCGCCACACGAGGGACGGCGGCAATTTCCCTAGAATCAAGACCGCCACGTGACAGGCTTGGATTTCGTCTATCCTGTCTTTGGTTTGCAACTCCACAGTAATCTGGCCATTCCCGAAATTTCTTCGATACGCATAACGCCAGAGAATTCGACCGTCGACCTGATGGCCCGTTCGGCGGGTTGTAAGGTCGCGCTTCACCTGCAGACCGCCCCCTACACCACCCCCACCGGCGAATCGACAGCGGAACCTTCCACCCGTGAAACCGTCGTCTACCGCAGCGAACATCTCGATCGTGCGGGCAATCCGGCCTTGCGAATCTGGAAGGTGGACGAAGGCCAATTTCTGCGCCTCGAATATTTCGACGGCACGCAATTCTGGTTCAACCGCGAGGGAAGTGAAGTGTGGGCCACCTGGCCCGATGATTTGACCGTCGAAGACGCTGCGACGTATCTGTTGGGGCCTGTTCTAGGACTATTGTTAAGGGTGCGGGGAGCGACGTGCTTGCACGGAAGCGCCGTCAGCGTCGGTGATTCGGTCATCGCCTTCGTCGGCCCGGAAGGCGCCGGCAAATCAACCACCGCCGCGGCCCTGGCGCAAGAGGGCTGCGCCGTGGTTTCCGACGACGTGGTGGCCTTGGCGGAAATCGATGGTGTTTTCCACGTGCATCCGGCCTACCCGTATTTGTGCCTGTGGCCCGAATCGGCGGAGGCGCTTTATGGCTCCGCCGAGGCTTTGCCGCGGTTCAGCGTCGCGGACGACAAGCGATGTTTGTCGCTGGAAAAAAAAAAGTTAGGGTTTGAATCGCGCCGGCTGCCCCTGCGCACCGCTTATGTTTTTGGCGAACGCCGCGCCACCCTGGCGCCGGTCATCAACGAGATGCCGGCGCGGAGCAGCTTTCTGGCGCTGGTCGCCAACACCTTCGGGACCAATGCGCTCGATCCTCTGGTGCGCGCTAACGAATTTGGCACTCTGGGCCGATTGATATCGCGTGTTCGAGTGTGTGAAGTCGTGGCCCACGCCGATCCGCGCAGGCTTCCCGACTTGTGCCGCCTGATTCGGGCAGACGTGGAGTCTCACACCGGGAACCTAACGCCGCCCCTCGCCTCCGCCGATTAGCATCCCATCCCCGTGGCACATTGCATACGCTGTGGTGGAATTCGCCTCCACTCGTCATTTTCGAGAGGTACCGGCCGTGCTACTATCGCCAATCGAAACGGGTTTGGGAACGCGGGGAATCGATGGTTTCAAACCGACCAGCAGCCTTCACTCGAAACGCAATTCACGTTTCAGCTATTCTTACATCGGCCACGCAAAGATATCGGGGCGCCCCTGAAAAGTAAGGCGCGAAAACAAAAGCTGAGGAGAACTACCATGCAGACGAAATCATCGCGAATTCGGATGGCAGGTTTGGTGGTGGCGGCGCTGGCGATTTTGGCCGTTACTGGATTCGTTTTTGCGTCACATCGTGCGAACCGGATTTCCGCCCGCGGCGTATCCGCGAAAGCGGCGCAGCCGGCCGCGAACTCCGCCGATTTGGCGAACGCCTTTCGCAAATCGGCGCTCAGTTTCCAGGTGAACGAAGGCCAGACCGACGCGCAGGTCCGCTATCTCGCGCGCGGCGCCGGCTATGAGCTGTTTTTGACTCCGCAGGAAGCGGTGATCGCGCTGCGCCACTCGGCGACGCCGCGCAGCATGCGCGATCCGCGCATCCGCCCGGCAAAAAAATCCGCGCACCGCGATGCAGACTCCGTCATTCGCCTGCAGTTGGCTGGAGCCAACACCGACGCCCAGATGAGCGGCATCGGCGCGCTGCCCGGCCATGTGAATTATTTCACCGGCAATGATCCCAAGAACTGGCGGACCAATGTCCCGTCCTTCTCCGCGGTGAAATATCAAGACATCTATCCCGGAGTCGACCTGGTTTTCTACGGCAATCAACGCCGCCTCGAATATGACTTGATCGTCGCGCCCGGAGCGGATCCGGCGAACATCGCCTTCAACGTCACCGGCGCAAAAAATCTGCGTATCAACGCCCACGGCGACCTGGCCATGCAAGTGGCCGGCGGCGAAGTCGACTTGCAGAAGCCCGCGATCTATCAGGAACGCGACGGCCAGAAAAAAGAAGTCGCCGGAAACTATGCGCTCGCGGCTAACGGCTCGGTAAAAGTTGTAGTGGATCAATATGACGCCACCCAGCCGCTGGTCATCGATCCGGTGCTCGATTATTCCACCTTCCTTGGCGGCAGCTCGGACGACATCGCCAACGGTATCGCGGTTGACGCGGCCGGCGACGCCTACGTGGCCGGTACCACCATGTCCACCGATTTCCCCACGATCCCGAGTGGAGGTCACCCGAACAGCACTCCAGCCGTTTTCGTCGCTGAACTCAATCCCGGCGGCACCGCCCTTTTGGCCTCGACCTATCTGAGTGGCTCGGGCGGAGACGAAGGAACCGCCGTGGCCATCGATGCCAGTGGCAACGTTTACGTCACGGGACAAACCTTCTCGACTGATTTCCCGACTACGGGCTCCGCGTTGATTCAAAGCCCGCTGGCTGCAAACGACGCCGGCACCGCCTTCTTGACCGTCTTGAACGGCACCACCATGGTGTACTCGACCTACCTGGGCGGCACCGAAGGCGACGAAGGCTGGGGAGTCGCGGCGGATGCGAGCCAGCAGGCCTATGTTTCGGGCCAGGCGTATCCTTCCAGTTTTACAGTCGGCGCCGCCGGAACATTCAACGGCACTTTGACCAACGCCAACGGCAGCGCATTCCTGGCCCGCATCGACACCACCAAAACCGGCGCGGCCTCGCTGGCCTACTACACGTTTTTGACCGGCAGCGGCCCCGGACTTTTCAACCCGGGTGGATTCCCCGCGGAAGTCGCATTCGCGGTCGCCGCCGACAGCAGCCAGAACGCCTACGTCACCGGCTATACGACCTCGAGCGATTACCCGACCACCGCGAGCGCTTATCTGCAGACGCTTGCATTTTCGCCGGACAACGGTGTGGTGTTTGTCTCCAAGGTCAATACCGGAGCCACCGGAACAGCGTCGCTGGTTTACTCCAGCTTTATCGCCGGCCCAACTTCGTCCGGGACCGGAGACTTCGGCTTGGGCATCGCGCTGGGGCCAACGAGTGGAGTGGCCTATCTAGCTGGCGCGGTAACGTCCGCGAATTACCCGTCAACGACCGGCTCGTTGCAGCCGGCTTTGGCTTCGCCCAACGGTAACGGCATCGTCACTTTGATCAACACCACCGCTAGCGGCTCGGGTTCGCTACAATACTCGACGTTCTTCGGCGGCACCGGCGGCGATACGACCACCAGCCTTGCCGTCGACACCGCCGGCAATGTGTATGCCGCGGGTAACACGTCTTCCGCCGATTTGCCGTTCACCCCCGGAGCGTTCCAGACCTCGCGCACCAATGCGAACGGCGAAGGCCTGGTCTTGAAATTGAACCCGGGCGGAAATGGCACGGCCGACAAATTGTATGCCACGTATCTCGGCGGCTCGGGCGATGGCGCCGACGCCGACCTGGCGCAAGGAATCGCGATCGATTCGAACAACAACGGCTACGTCACCGGCCAGACGGTTTCCGGCAACTTTCCGCACAGCGCCGGAGTCGTCCAGCCGGCCCTCAATGGACCGTCCGACGCTTACGTAACCGAACTTGGCCTGGTTGCTCCGTTGAGCGCTTCGCCCAATCTGCTGGCCTTCGGAACGCAACTGCTCAACACGTCGACGGCCTCCATGACCGTCACCATAACGAACAACTCGACGGGTCCGCTGCCGGTAGGATTCAGCGTGACTGGGCCAAACGCCGGAGATTTTGCAGCTACCGCCGGAGCGACCACGCCCTGCGGCGGAACATTGGCGGCCGGAGCGAGTTGCACCATCGGAGTGATCTTCACGCCGACGTTCGTCCCAGCCGGAGCGGAAGCCGGAACGCTGCTGATCGGAACTGCGCCGAACTCGACCGCGGTCGCGCTGACCGGAACGGGCTCGGCGACTGGCGATTTCAGCTTGACCGTACCCGCGACGTTTAACGTGACTAGCGGCGTCGCCGGAACGATTCCAGTCATGATCAATGGCCTGCAGGGCTTCAGCGGTACCGTGAATCTCTCCTGCACGGGCACCACCGCCAACGTCACCTCCTGCACCATTCCGTCTACGGGGATGACCGGCGCCTCGGTGAATGCGAGCGTGACCGCCACGCGGTCGTTCGTGCAGCCGGTGGTCACCTTCCAGAATCCGCCGGCGACCAACCTCCGTCAGGTCGTCTTCCTGCTCATCGGGATCGCTTTGTTCTTCATGATTCCGATGACTCAACGTTTGCGCACGCGGATTGGTCTGGCGACGGCGATGCTGGTATTCGTCGCGGTAGCCGGTTGCGCGGGCGGGCACCCGGGTTCCTCGACCGGAGGCATCACCATCACCGGAACCGGAACGGGCGCGACCACCGGCATCACCCACAGCTACAACGTGAGCCTCAGCATCAGCAAATAACTCACGGTTACTTTTGCTTTCCGGCCGCGCGCTCCGCACGGGGGCGCGCGGCTTTTGTTTTTTTGGGCGGCCGTACCTCCCCGCTCCACGGGGGTCTTCGCTGCTTCAAATATCGCGGCATCCCTACCCTTCGGTTGCGTTTCCATCTATCCTAGGTGCCGCTAAATGCAAACTCTTAGGGGCCGGGCGCATCTGAACCGTGCGCGAAACATTGCCGGGATCGGGACTGGAATTTGGGGGAGGAAGTTGTCGATGAAAAAGTTTGCCGGGCTATTTTTGCTGTTGGCCATTTTCTGTTCGCCTGCCGTGGCGCAGGACAAAGACGGTTGGCGAGTCTTCAAGAAGCCGCCTACCAGATCGCGGTTCGAGTTGGGCGGCGGCGTCCTTTTCCGGTCGTTCGACAATATCGATTCGTCCGGCACGCCGACCAATCTGCGCCTGGACCAATTGGGCTGGAACGCCTACGCGGATTATCGATTTCTGCGCTGGCTCAGTGTGGCGGGAGATCTTTCCGGCGCGTATCACTTGAGCAGCACCAACGGGAATACCCAGATCTACAACGTGATGGTCGGACCGCAGTTTTATCCTTTCGGGCACGAGCATAAGATCACCCCGTTCGGTCATGTCCTCTTCGGACGCGGAGTATACGGCTACAACCTGGAAAGCCAGGGCGGCTTCAATCCGCTCAGCCACTGGGACAATGGCTACACCTGGATGGGTGGCGGCGGCTTGGACCTGCGCTACAAGAAGCGTTGGCGGATTCGGATGATCGAAGTCGATTACGAATCCTCGCATTTCGGCAAGAGCGGGGCGCCCAGCGAAGGCAACTATCGCGTTTCGCTTGGACTCATCTACCGTTTCGGCGTTAAGTAGTAAGGCGATCCGAGCCTGGTACGATTCACGCTAACTTCCCGAGCGTGAAGTGCGCGCAGCGAGTTCGATCTATCGTTGCTCCGCGAATTTGACCTTGCGAAACCACCACCACTCGTAGGAGATTACCGCACCGTGGAGCGGACTTTGGAACCTGCGGGCATCCGGGGCGCAGTTCTCGCGATCGCTATGTGTCTTGCGGCTTTGCTCTGTTATCAGGCGAGCCGGCTGTGGCTCGCTGACCGCGACACTCGTTCCGATACGCTCGCGCGCCTCGAACGCGGCGCCGCTCTGGAGCCCGGAAACGCCGAGGCCTGGGATGCCCTGGGCAGGTTTCGCCAACTCGACTTTACCAATCCCGATCCGGATGGCGCGCTGGCCGATTACCAGCGTTCCGTGCAGGCCAATCCACTCTCCGCTCACCACTGGATGAACCTCGCCGGCGCCTACGAAGCCAACGGCGATATCACCCGCGCCCGCGACGCTTTCCAGCAGGCCCGCGCCGTGTATCCGCTCTCTGCCGAAGTAGCCTGGAATTACGGAAATTTTCTGCTGCGCCAGGATCAAAGTGCGCAGGGTTACGCCGAGATTCAGCATGCGGTGCGCTCCGACCCAAAACTTTTGACGCTAGCCATTTCGAGAACCTGGCGTTCGAGCCGCGACGTCAATGTGCTGCTCGATAGCGTGCTGCCCGTCGACTCGAAGGCGTATCTCCTGGCTGTCGATTATTTCGCCTCGACTAAACAGCTGGAACCGGCCTTGGTCGTCTGGCAGAGAATTGTCGCGCTGGGAAAACCCATCGAGCTACCGAGATCTTTTCCGTTCCTCGACGAATTGATCGCCGAAGATCGCGCCGCGGACGCCAAAAAAATCTGGAAGGATGCGCTCACCCTCGCCGGATTGAATCACGACGCGCCCTCCAACAATTCCTTGGTCTGGAACGGGGATTTTGCGCGCGAATTTCTGCAGGGCGGCCTCGATTGGAGATTTGTCACGCCTCCCGGCGTGGATTTTGAATTCGATACCGTCCCCCAGAATTACGGTGTGCGTTCCGCGCAACTTTTCTTTGGCGGCGGAACCAATGTCTCCATCACCGAACCCAGACAATTCGTGCCGGTCGAGCCCTCTCGTTGGTACCGCTTTCACGCCTATATGCGGACCCAGGCGCTCTCCACCGAAACGGGCACTCGATTTTTGATCACCGATCCCAATCACCTGAATGCCGTGCTGGCCAGGACCGAAAATTTCACCGCCTCGCATCCCTGGACCGCCACCGACCTCGACGTCCAAACCAGCCCGGATACGCATTTCCTGCTGGTGCAGTTGTTCCGCGAACCCAGCCGCATGTTCGACAACAAACTGAGTGGCACGATGTGGATCGCGGATGTATCGCTGACCCCTGAAGCCGCGCCCACAGCTGCACCGGCGGCCGCAGCCGCTACCCCGGAACCGCTGCCGAGATGAAGATCAACCGATGAAGCTAATTGGAGCAGGCCTCTGCGGGCTGATCGCGCTCATGGTGCTCGCCTTCGGCGGCGTCGAAGTCTGGTCGCAATCCATTCTGGAAGCCGGCGCCGGTCTGTTGTTCGTAACTTGGGCCATCATCGCTTTTCGCGATCCCAATCTGAAAATCACCTGGAACCCGCTCTGCTGGCCTCTGCTCGGACTGCTCGCGATCGGCGTGGGTCAAATGGTCTTCCGCCTCACCGCCTATCCCTTCCTCACTCGCGTGGAAATTCTGAAGCTGATTTCCTATTTTTTGATTTTTTTCCTCACGACCCAGGTCTTCCGCGAACGCCAGGAATTGAACGCGTTGGCCTGGGCCTTGATGTTCCTCTGCTTCGGCGTCGCGCTGCTCGGAATCGTGCAGCGCTTTACCTCCGAAGGCAGCATTTACTGGTTTCAGAAACTCACCGCCGGAGGCGATCCCTTCGGCCCCTTCGTGAACCGCAACCATTTCGCCGGATTTGCGGAATTAACCATACCCGTAGGTCTGTCCCTCTTGATTTTTCGCGGCCTGCGTCGCGATACGTTCCCCCTCGCGGGTTTGCTGGCCATTGTGCCGATCGGGGCGTTGATCCTCTCCGGCTCGCGCGGCGGAATCATCAGTTTTGCTTTCGAGCTGGCGGTCCTGGGACTGATGGCGCGCGCGCGCAAGCGCGGCGCGGAACCGCCGCGCCTCGCCGCCCTCGCGGTGGTAGGGTTGGCTGCGCTTGGGTTGATCGGTTGGCTCGGCGCCAGCCGCGCGATTGAACGCTTCTCCACGCTGCACGCCGGCGACGTTTCGCTAGCCCGGCGCGGCACCATGGTCCGCGGCGCCGCGCATATATTTTTCAAGTATCCCGTAGCCGGATGCGGCCTCGGCGCGTTGGTCGCCGTGTACCCGCGTTACGAAACCCTCTACGACGGCTTGGTCGTCGACCACGTCCACAACGACTATATGGAGTTGCTCGCCGAAATGGGTCTACTCGGCGCGCTCTGCGGCGGCGTTTTCCTCTGGATTTTGTTCCGCGACGCCAAAAAATCCTGGGCCACCGAACAAGGCCATTTTTCGCGCGCCATCCACGCCGCCGGAATCTGTGCTGTCTGCGGCCTCCTGCTGCACAGTCTGGTCGATTTCAATTTGCACATTCCCTCCAACGCCCTCCTGTTTCTAGTCGCGGCGCATCTGGCCACCACCGCCCCGCTGCCCTCTGAAGGCGGAAAAACCCGTCGCCGCACGCGCAAGAGACGGCACGGCGAGCGCGGCGAGGAAGAATTCGGAGAGGAAATAGAAGAGACCAGAGCCGAAGGCAAAGCAGGCGAAGATTAGAAACTTTTAAGCGCCTTCGGTGTTGTCATTGCGTGTGCCAAACGTATCTCTTCGTTGACAGGTTCCGAACCCTAAGGGATAGTGATTGAGGGTTTTATACGATGATTGAAACAGTCCGGCGAGTTTCGGACTGGCCTAAGGCTTTGCCTGTCTTAATATTGTCCATACTCATGTTGTGTGGCTGGCAGGCGTCGTTTGGCCAGCAGAAAACCGAAACGCCGCAACAAACGAACGCGAAAATTCAAGAGCTGGCAACGCTGGCGAGAACCCAACCTCACGACGTCGCTGTTGGCACTGGCGACATGCTGCATGTGGAGGTTTTCGACGTGCCGGAATTGTCCCGCGACGTCCGCGTCAGCGAAACCGGGGAGATCAGCTACCCGCTGATTCCTGGGAGAATCAGGGCCAGCGGCCTGACGCCCTACCAGCTCGAGCAAACCATCGCACAACTCCTGATCGAAAACGGTCTGGTCACCCATCCCCAGGTTTCCGTCTTCGTCAAAGAACAAAATAGCCAGCCGGTCTCGATCGTCGGCGCCGTGTACAAGCCCGGCGTGATCCAAATCATCCGGCCCACCACTCTTCTCGAATTGCTCGCGGATTCCGGCGGCATTCAGGACGACGCGGGCAGCTACGTGATCATCACCCGCAAATCCGCCTCTCCTATCGTGCAATCCGAAGCGGCCGCGGCCAATGCCGAACCTCCGCCGGTAACGCCGCCCGATGAATTGACGCTGCCCGCGCAAATTCTGACCATCCGCCTGCAGGACCTGCTCGAATCTGGAAATCCCGTATACAACATTCCGATTTTCGGCGGCGACGTGGTCAGCATTCCGCGCGCCGGAATCGTCTACGTGACCGGGGCCGGCGTCACCCAACCCGGCGGCTACGTGCTGCAAAGCCATGGTGAGCAGATCACCGTGATGAAAGCCCTGGCCCTGGCCCACGGCCTCACCAATTTCTCCAAGTCCGACGACGCCGTGATCATGCGCAGCAATCCGGTGACTGGCACGCGCGACATCATTCCGGTGCACATCAAGCAAATCGAACATCGTAAAATCGACGACATGCAGATGAAGTCGAACGACGTTTTGTACGTGCCGGACAGCCTCGGCAAAAAATTGCTGGCGCGCAGCGCGGAAGCGGCGGTCAGCGTGGGCACCAGCGTGGCGATTTTCCGCTCGTATTAGTCGAGTTAATTTGGCAAGGCCGGTCCCCAGCAGCCGACGAATTTGTGGCCCAAGATTTTTTGAGGGGTAAGCGAATCAATGGACGAGCCGTCTCGAATCTTACCTGCCGCGCGTGACCGCAAAGCGGCCGCGGGCGATGCGTTAACCGTCATCCCGGCGCCCTCGGTGCTGCCGTGGGACCAGGTTCCGCGCGAGCCGCACCTGCTCGATTACCTGATCATCCTGCGCAAGCACCAGTGGCTGATCATCACTTTCCTGCTCACCGTGGTGACCGTCGTCACCATCGCTTCGTTCAAGATGAAGCCGGTTTACGAAGCCGCCGCGCGCGTCGAAATCGATAAAGAATCGCAGAACATGAGCCCGTTTCCGGACTCCAATTCTTTCGGCGAATTCGAAGACAGCGAAAATTACATCGAGACTCAGTCCAAAATCCTGCAAAGCGAAACGCTGGCGCTGACCACCATCAAATCGCTCGACCTCTCGCGCTATCCTGAATTTGGCGGAAATCCGGCGACCACCGTGCACGAAGGCGCCATCGCCCGCCGCCCGGCGATTCTCGGCGCGTTCCTCGGGCGTCTGACCGTCAAGCGCGTGCCCAACAGCCGCTTGCTTCAAGTCGGATTCGAAGCCGAAGATCCGCAACTGGCCGCGACCGTCGTCAATTCGCACCTGCAGAATTTCATCGAAGAAAATTTCCGCAGCAAATACGACGCGACCACCCGCGCTTCCAATTGGCTTTCCGCCGAACTCGAAGAGCTGCGCATCAAAGTGGAAAAATCGGAAGACGCCCGCATCGCTTACGAGCGCGAAAATCAGATCTGGCAGATCGACGAAAAGCAGGACATCACCACCCAAAAACTCGCCGACCTGAGCAAGGCTGTCACCGACGCGCAGACCGACGTGGCCGAAAAGGAAGCGCTGTACCGCATGGCCACCTCCGGCAACGTCGACGCCTTGCCCGCCGCACGAAGCAATGAAGTGATTTCCGGCCTGATCAAACGCAAGTCCGATCTCGATGAACTTTACGCCGAAGCGCTCGGCCAATATGGTCCCAACTATCCCAAGGTCCTGCGCCTAGCCGCGCAGCAAAAACAAGTCGACGACAATTTGGCCAGTGCCCGCAAGACCATGGTCGCCAGCGTGGGCATCGAATTTGAAACCGCCAAAAGCCATCAGGCGCTGTTGCAGGAAGCACTCGACAGCCAGAAAGCCGAAGCCAACGATCTCGCCGAAAAGCTGGTGCAGTATCACATCCTGCAGCACGACGCCGAATCGAACAAACAGCTCTACGACGGCTTGTTGCAAAAATTGAAAGAAGCCAGCATCACCGCCGGCCTGCGCTCGAATAACATCCGCGTCGTCGATCCGGCGCTGGCTCCGGCCGGTCCATCGCGTCCGCAAAAGGCGCGCAATATTGTTTTGGCCTTCCTCGTCGGCCTGGTCGGCGGCATCGGCCTGGCTCTGTTCCGCGAATATCTGGACAACACCGTGAAATCGCCGGACGACATCGAAGCCTTGACCGGGCTGCCTTCACTCGCGGTGGTTCCGTCGCTGCCGGGCTTGCCCAGCACTCAGGGCCGCCTATCGCGCCTCGCTCGAGAAGCGGCGCCGCAATCTGCGTCCGGACCGCGCGTCGAATTGCTTTCTTACATCCAGCCTAAATCGCAAATTTCCGAAGCGTTCCGCGCTTTGCGCACTTCCCTGCTGTTATCGCAGGCCGATCATCCGCCCCAAGTAATTCTCGTCACCAGCGCGCTCCCACGCGAAGGCAAGACCACCGCCGCCGTAAACCTGGCGGTCACCCTCGCGCAACTCGGCGACCGGACGTTGCTGATGGATTCGGACTTGCGCAAGCCCGGCATTCGCCGCGCTTTGAATTTGACCGGCGGCAAAGAAGTCGGACTCAGCTCGTACCTCGCCGGCGTCTCCACGCTCGACGAAGTGCTGATGCCGCATCCGACCATCAACAATCTCGTCGCATTGACCACCGGACCGGTGCCGCCTAGCCCGGCCGATTTGCTTTCCTCGCACCGCATGCGCGAAGCGATCACCGATCTTCGTCACCGCTTCAAATTCGTGGTCATCGACTCGCCCCCGGTCATGGCTGCGACCGACGCGGTAATTCTTTCGGCGCTCACTGACGGCGTATTGCTCGTGGTCCGCAGCGGCGAGACGCCCAAGGAAGCTTTCACCCGCACGCGCGATTTGCTCGCTGCGGTCAAATGCCGGCTGCTCGGCGTCGTTTTGAATGCCGTCGATTCCAGCGCGCCCGATTATTATTATTCTTACCGCTACTATCCCTACGCTTACGGCTACGGGTATGGCGAAGATCCCAGCAAGAAACCGGTCTTTTCCTCTGGGTCGGGCGATACGCACGGTCCAGCTACTTAACGAGGTGTCCTTATGCGCTATCTCATAACCGGCGGTGCCGGCTTTATCGGTTCGCATCTATCCGAAGCTCTTATTGCGCGCGGCGAAGAAGTCTTTGTGCTCGACGATCTTTCCACCGGCAGCGTTGAAAACATTCGCCACCTGAAAAGCAACAAGCGCTTTCATTACATTTTCGATTCGATCATGAACAAGCACTTGCTGGCCGAGTTGGTGGATGAATCGGATGTGATCTTCCATCTGGCCGCGGCCGTGGGCGTGCGCCTGATTGTCGAAAGCCCGGTGCGCACCATCGAAACCAACGTGCACGGCACCCAGAACGTGCTGGACGCCGCCTCCAAAAAGAAAAAACTCGTGTTTACCGCTTCCACTTCCGAAGTCTACGGCAAGAGCGACAAGGTTCCGTTCCACGAGGATGCGGACCTGGTGCTCGGCCCCACTAGCAAAGGCCGCTGGAGTTACGCCGCCTCCAAAGCTCTGGACGAATTTCTGGCGCTTTCATTCTGGAAAGAGAAAAAACTTCCGGTCGTGGTCGCGCGATTTTTTAATACGGTGGGGCCGCGGCAAACCGGCCGCTACGGCATGGTGCTGCCGAATTTCGTGCGCCAGGCTCTGGCCGGCGAACCCATCACCGTGTACGGCACCGGCAAGCAGTCGCGCTGCTTCTGCGACGTGCGCGATTGCGTGCAGGCGGTCTTGCGTTTGGTCGACGGCGGTAAAGCGATCGGCGAAGTCGTCAACATCGGCAGCACTGAAGAAGTTTCGATCCAGGCCCTGGCCGAGATCGTTCGCAAACGCGCCGGAAGCAATTCGACCATCGTTTCCGTGCCGTACGATCAGGCTTATGAACCGGGTTTTGAAGACATGCCCCGCCGCGTGCCGGCGCTTGAAAAGCTCGAAAGCATTACCGGCTTCCGCCCTTCGATTCCGCTCGAAGAAATTATCGACCAGGTGATCGCTTATTTTCGGGAGCGGGCCAATGCCAGCATCGGTACGGCTGCCGGCGTGAACGAGTCTTTCCCCATGGCCGCGAAAGCGGCGGACTAGGAGACGAAGTCATCGGCATGAGTAGTCTCCCTACAAAAAACGCTGCGGTTGACGCGGAGGGCCAGGCCGCCATCGCCGCCGAATCGCGCGCGATTTGGGACCGTCGCAAGGCAAAAAAACGAGGCACCACTTCACTCTCCGTTCTGGTTCCGGCTTTCAACGAACAATACCTGATCGAAGCCAGCCTGCAGCGTCTGTGGGTGCTGAACGATTCACCTCGTCTTGACCATATCAAAGTCATTGTCGTCGACGATTGCTCGACCGATGCCACCCAGGCGGCCCTCGAGCGTTTCCGCAAAACGGTCGAATCGAACCAGGACTTCAAGAAATTCAGCTGGATCTGGCTCAAGCACCAAGTCAATCAGGGTAAAGGCGCGGCGATTCGCACCGCGCTCGAACACGCGGACACCGAACTCGTGGTTATTCACGACGCCGACCTCGAATATCACCCGCGCGATCTGCTGCAGATGATCGAACTGTTTCTTTACGAAGATGCCGACGCGGTTTTCGGTTCCCGTTTCATGCCCGGCGGTTATAAACGCGCGCTGTTCTTCCGCCACGAGCTGGGCAACAAATTTCTGACTTTTCTGTGCGACTTGGTTTGCGACCTGAACCTGACCGACATGGAAACCTGCTACAAGATGGTCCGCGCGGATTTGCTGAAAAGCATTCCGCTGAAGAGCGCGACCTTCGACGTCGAGCCCGAGCTGGCCATCAAGCTGGCCAAGCGCGGTGCGCGCATCTTCGAGGTGCCCATCAACTATTCCGGCCGGACCTACGCCGAAGGAAAAAAAATCGGCTGGCGCGACGGCGTCCGCGCCCTCTGGGCGATTCTCAAATACGCCATGTCCGACGAGATTTTTGCCGCCGACGGCCACGGCGGAGAAATCCTGATGCGGCTCAACCGCGCGCCGCGTTTTACCAAATGGATGGCCGACGTCATCAAGCCCTACCTGGGCAGCCGCGTGCTCGAAGTCGGCGCCGGCATCGGCAACATGACCATGCACTTGATTCCGCGCACGACCTATTGGGCCACCGACATCAACCCGCAGTATCTCGACCGCCTGGAAGACTTGATCCCGACGCGGCCTTACCTGAACGTGGGCTACACCAATGGCATGGACGGCAGTTCATTTCCCACCGGGCAGTCATTCGATACCGTGGTTTGCTTGAATGTCGTCGAGCACCTGGCCGACGACGTCGGAGCGCTGCGCAACATCTATAACGCCCTCGAACCGGGCGGGCGCGCGATCATTCTGGTGCCGAACGGTCCCGATCTGTTTGGCACGCTCGATGAAGTGCTGGGCCACTGCCGCCGCTACACTCCGGAACAATTGGCTTCGGCCGGCCAGCAAGCCGGCTTCCGCCTCGAAAAAATGCTGAAGTTCAATCGCGCGGGCGTTCCGGCCTGGTGGCTCAACGGCAAAATACTGCGGCGCACCACCTTCGGAATGATGCAAATCCGCGCGCTGAATTTGTTGACACCGCTCTTCCGGCTGGTGGATGACGCGCTGCCGCTTCCGCCGTTGTCGAATATCGCGATTTTCCGGAAGGACGCTGGCGCGGACCATGGCGCTAATAATGGCGCCCCGCATGCACCAATATCCTGACCCCATGATTTCCGCGCTGCGCCCGGGCGTAGCCAGATTCGCCAACACGGACCGTTAGATCGGAAGCGTTGGCCTCGAGGATTCGTTAACGATTGTTCGGTATCGACAAATACGAAAAGTTTCTGGCCGTCCTGTTTCTGATCTCCTTGCCTCTCATCAATCCCTGGGTTCGAGGTGATGGCGTCGGGTACTACGCCTATGCTCGTTCAATTTTCTTCGAGCATCGGCTGGATTTTGCGCCGGACTGGCGGAACGCCAATTCCAGCTTCCGCTTGGGCCGCGTCGACCCCACCGGCCGCATTCTGCCGACCGAATTCACCGCCACCGGCCAACTCGACAATCACTTCTCGGTCGGACCGGCCATCTTGTGGTTCCCGTTTGTCGTCGCCGCCGACCTGGCCGTTAAAATCAACCATCTCTTCGGCGGGCAGATTGCCGAAAACGGATTTTCGTTTCCTTATCTGCTAGCGATGGGATTAGGAACGGCGTTCTACGGTTTTCTGGCCCTCCTCCTTTCCTATCGTCTGGCGAAAAAATATTTGCCGGCGCACTGGGCGTTCCTGGGCACGCTGGGAATCTGGCTGGCGAGTTCGCTGCCGGTGTACATGTATTTCAACCCCTCGTGGTCGCACGCCCATTCCGCTTTTTCAGTCGCGCTGTTTTTCTGGTATTGGGATCGCACCCGCGGCGAACGCAGCTTGGCGCAGTGGCTGCTGCTCGGCGCGATTTCCGGCTTGATGATGGATGTGTATTACATCAACGGCGTACTGCTGATCGTGCCGCTGATCGAGTCCTTGATCGAATATTGGCGGGACGTTCGCACCGGCAAAATGGCCGAAGCAGCTCGCTTGTTCCTGTTGAATCTGGCCTTCAGCGTCGCCGTAATTGCCGCTTTCTTTCCCACGCTCCTTTCTAAGAAAATCATCTACGGCGGCTACCTGAACTTCGGCTATCAAGTGCAGTGGTTTCTCAATTCGCCCGCGGTTCTGAAAGTAGCGTTTTCTTCGGAGCACGGCCTCTTTAGTTGGACTCCGATCGTGCTGCTAGCAGTAATCGGTTTGGTGCTGCTCGAAAAACGCGACCGGCTGCTCGCGATCTGCTGCCTCGCTGGATTCGCACTGTATCTGTATGCGATCGGCTGCTATTCGGACTGGGCCGGCATTTCCTCTTTTGGCAGCCGGTTTTTCGTTTCGCTGACTCCGGTCTTTGTGGTCGGCCTGGCCGCGCTATTTGATTTCGTAGCCGTCGCATTGGGCGAGGCTCGCGCCAATATCCTGGCGACCAGCGCCGTCGCGATTCTGGCTCTCTGGAACGCCGGGTTGATCTTTCAGTGGGGCACGCACCTGATTCCCGCCCGCGGCCCGATTTCCTGGTCCGATGCGGCTTATAATCAAGTAGCCGTAGTGCCGGTGCAGGCCGCGCGCACCGTGGAAGCCTACTTGCTCCATCGCAAACAGCTCATGGGCCACATCGAAACCGAGGACGTCAACCAATTGAAAGCCGATCCATCCCGGGGAACCGAATAGTTCCATGACCGCCGCTCCCTCCAACGCTCTTGCGACCCATCCGATCCCGGTGATGCGCATCACTCCGCCCACGCGCTGGTGGGTTCTGCCCTTCGGCGAACTCTGGGATTTTCGCGAGCTGGTTTATTTCTTCGTCTGGCGCGACATCAAAATTCGCTACAAGCAAACCGTGATCGGCGCGGCCTGGGCCGTCCTGCAACCTCTACTCACCGCGATCATTTTCAGTTTGGTTTTTGGCCGGCTGGCCCACATTCCTTCCGAAGGACTGCCCTACCTCGTTTTCAATTACAGCGGTCTGCTGCCCTGGATGTATTTCGCCGCCGGTCTGCAGGCCGCCACCAATACCATCGTCGAAAACCAGCGCGTCATCACCAAAGTTTATTTTCCGCGCCTGGCGCTGCCTCTGGCCTCCGTGCTTTCCGGCCTGGTGGATTTTGCGGTTTCGTTCCTGATGTTTGTGGTGCTGATGATTTACTACGGGATTCGTCCGACCCCGGCCATCCTCTGGTTTCCCGCTTTTATTCTCTTGGCCATCGTAACGGCCTTGGGCGTCGGACTGTGGCTCTCCGCCTTGAACGCACTCTATCGCGACGTGCGCTACGTGCTGCCGTTCCTGGTGCAATTCTGGCTTTACGCGTCTCCGGTGGCCTATCCCGCGTCGCTGGTGCCGGCCAAGTGGCGCGCGCTATACGGCTTGAACCCGATGGCCGGAGTAATCGAAGGTGTCCGTTGGTCGCTCACCGGCACCCCGCGTCCGCCGGGGCATTTAATTTTGGTCTCGACCGCCGCGGCGTTGGTTCTGCTCGTCTCCGGTCTCGCTTATTTTCAGAAAGTCGAAACGACCATCGCCGATGTGGTCTAAGGCTCGGATCGAAAAAACGCATGACTGAATCCGTCATTCACGTCGAAGGGCTGGGCAAACGCTACCGCGTCGGCGAACGCGAGCGCTATTTTGCGCTGCGCGACGTCCTGGCCCGCGCCTTCAGCGCCCCCTTCAAAAAAAATGGCGCGAGCCGCTCGAAAGATTTCATCTGGGCCCTGCGCGACGTTTCGCTCGACGTGCACCAAGGCGAAGTCGTCGGCCTCATCGGCCGCAACGGCGCCGGAAAAACGACGCTGCTGAAATTGCTTTCGCGAATCACCCGCCCCACCACCGGCTTCGCCGAAATTCATGGACGCGTCGGCAGCCTGCTCGAAGTCGGCACCGGTTTTCACCCCGAACTCACCGGCCGCGAAAACATTTACCTCAGCGGCGCGATTCTCGGCATGAGCCGCCGCGAAATCGACCAAAAAATGGACGCCATCGTGGCCTTCGCCGAAGTCGAACGCTTCCTTACCAGCCCGCTGAAGTTCTACAGCACCGGCATGCAGATGCGCCTCGCCTTCGCCGTCGCCGCGCACCTGGAACCCGAAATTCTGCTGGTCGACGAAGTTCTCGCCGTCGGCGATCTCGAATTTCAAAAAAAATGCCTGGGCAAGATGCAGGAAGTTTCGCGCAGCGGCCGCACCATCGTTTTCGTCAGCCACCAGATGGGCCAGATGCGCCGCCTCTGCGAACGCGTTTTCTGGATCGATGGCGGCCAGATCCGCGAGCAAGGCCGCGCCGGAGAAATCATCGCGCGCTACGAATCTGCCAGCCTGCGCCCCGACGCCCTCGGCAGCAGCGGCCACCGCTGCTTTCTAAGCTGGTCGGTTGGCCGCGACGGCGGCAATATCGTCACCGACGACATGGATCACATCGAATTTCGCTTTGATATTTTTCTGACCGAACCGATTTCTCAGGGACATTTTGGAATGAACGTCCTCAGCGAGTCGAGTTCCGTGCTGGCCGGCTGGGGCTTCGACAACATCGATATTCCCTCCGGACCTCAGAAAATTGTGCTGCGGCTGCCCGGCTTGCCGATCAAACCGGGAGGCTATTCCCTCTCCTGCTCGCTTTTTAATCGCGGCAATAATCTGACCGGCGGGGAGTTGGTTGAAGAATGGTACGCACTGCCGCCTTTGATCATCGACACCAAACCGGTGGGCCATCCGCAAGATCGTTGGGCCGGCGTACTCAACATTCCCGGGAATTTTCAGATTGCAGCGAAGTAGACCGTCATGACTCCCAGCCGCCTCCAAAGTTTCTTGCGCCAGACGTGGCCGGGGCGGAGCTCGACATGACGGCGCGCCCGCTGGTCACCGTTTTAATCGACACCTACAATCACGAGCGCTTGATCGAAGAAGCGCTGGTCAGCGTCCTCGAACAGGATTTCCCCGCCGGCGAGATGGAAATCCTGGTCGTCGACGACGGCTCCACCGACCAGACCCCGGAAATCGTCCGCAAGTTCGCGCCGCGCGTTCGTCTGCTGCGCAAGTCCAACGGCGGCCAGGCCTCCGCCTTCAACGCCGGAATTCCCGAAGCGCGCGGCGAAATTATTTCTTTTCTCGACGGCGATGACTGGTGGACTCGCGACAAACTCACCCGCGTCATGCGGGCGATCGCTTCCGACCCCAGCGTCGGCATCCTCGGCCACGGAATTACCATTGTCCATCGCGATGGGAATATGGAAGCCGAGACTTTGCGCGATGGTTTTCGATTTCAGGCTAATACGCTCGAGGGCGCGCACCTCTTCAGCGTGCGCGCCAGTTTTCTGGGCACCAGCCGCATGACCATTCGCGCCGAAATCCTCCGCCGCATCGGGCCGGTTCCCGCTCCGCTGGTCGTGCAGGCCGACGAGTATATTTTCACTCTCGCCTCGGTCATGTCCGGCGTGCAGATTCTTCCCGAACCGCTTACCTACTACCGCATGCACGACGCCAACGGGTTTCAGATTTCCGGCAATCATCCGCTGCGCCACCGCCGCAAGATGGAAGCGCTCGAAGCGCTGGCCTGCGGCCTCGCCGCAAAATTGGAAACGGTGGAAATGGAACCGGAGGCCCGCGCTTTCCTGCTCACCATCGCGCGCGCGAACGCGGATCAGTTGCGTTTGCGAATCGATGGCGGCTGGCCCTGGGAAACCGCCCGGACCGAATGGAGAATTTATAGCGTCAATCATCCCGACGCTCCGTTGCCGCATCGCATTTTCAAATCGTTTTTCCTCGCTGGAGCCTGCGTCGCTCCGCCGCGATTGTTTTACAGCTTGCAGACCAAACTTTCGCAAAGCGATCTGTACCGCAGCGTCCGCCGGCGTTTTCTGCCCATTCCCCGCATGATGCATCTCCAGCGGGATTTGCGCGCCGGATCAAGAAAATCGGAATGACGAAACTGATGAAAGAAGCGGGCCCAAAAACGCAGCACGTCACCGTGATTGGCGGAGCCGGCTTCATCGGCTCGCACCTGGTCGATCGCCTGGTGCGCGATGGCTACACCACGCGGATTGTCGACAACCTCGAACCGCAGGTGCATCCCGGCGGTGTTGCGCCCGCCTACTTGAATCCGCAAGCCGAATTCATTCGGCAGGACGTCCGCGATCGCGAAGGCCTGGTCCGTGCGATCCAGGGAACCAATGCAATTTTCTATCTCGCCGGCGCGGTGGGCGTGGGCGACTCCATGTACAAAATCCGCCACTACGCCGAAGCCAATGTTCTCGGCGCCGCGAACCTGTTGGATATTTTGGCCAACGAAAAGCACGCCATCGGGAAATTAGTGCTGGCTTCGACCGTCACGGTCTATGGCGAGGGGAAATATTCCTGCCCGCGCCACGGAATTGTTTTCCCCGAAATTCGCCAGGCCGGGCCATCGTCACCGAATGGTGCCGCACAAAAGTGGGACCCCCGGTGTCCCCAGGAGATTTCCGGTGCGCCGTGCCCGGAAACACTCACGCCACTGCCGATCGAGGAAAGTAAACCACTCGCTCCACTCAGTATTTATGCCGCAACCAAACGCACCCAGGAAGAAATGTTCCTGACCGTCGGCCGTGCCTACGGAATTCCGGTCATCGTACTGCGCTATTTCAATGTCTACGGTTCGCGCCAGGCTGTTTCGAATCCCTATACCGGCGTCGCCAAGATTTTTGCCGCCGATTTCGCGCGCGGCAAAGCTCCGCTGCTTTACGAAGATGGCTTGCAGACTCGCGACTTCGTGCACATCTCCGACGTCGTGCAGGCCAACCTGTTGGCCCTCGAAAATCCGCAAGCTGACGGCGAAATCTTCAACGTCGCCAGCGGACGCCCCACTACGATTTTAGAAGCGTGCCGCGCGGTGGGCCGGCTGTTCCCGAATCCGGTTGCCGTCGAACCCTCTCGCCGTTTTCGCGCCGGCGACGTGCGCCATTCCGTCGCCGACATTTCCAAAATTCAAAACTGTCTTGGCTTCCGGCCTCAGACATTTTTCCCGGCCTGCATCGAAGACGTCTTGCCCGGCGGCGACTCGCCTACAGCGGCAGAATCGTCCTCGGTGGCGCATGACGCCATGGCCCGCCGAGGCTTGATCTCGTGAGCTCCTGAATTGCGAATCCTAATTGCCATTGGTGTTCCCCGGCAGCGGGAAGCGGGCGCGGCAGGTGTCGTGCTCAATCACGAGCGGGAACTCGTCAAGCTGGGCCACTCCGTCGAGTCCTGGTTTCTGGATGATGTCTTGCCCGCATCAAAACGGGGCGGCCGTTTCGAAGCCTTCCGCTTTGCCTCCGCCGTTACCCGCCGGATTCGCCGCGAAAAAAATGCCTTCGACGTGGTCAACCTCCACTCCCCCTCCGGTTTTTACTATGGACTTTTCCGCAAATGGTTTGGCGACTCCGGCCTTCCACCCTATGTCATGACCTTGCAGGGCAGCGAAGAACGCTACGTTGTGACCATGCGCGAAGAAGATCGCAAAGGGCGCGCCTCAAATTTCAACTGGAAGAATCGCGCCTGGCACCGCCTCTATCATCAGCGCCTGTACGATTACTCGATGAGTACCGCCGATTATGGCGCGGTCGCCAACCGCGAAGCCTGGAGTCTGGCCGGAATAAAATTCGGCAAGCCCAGCGGCACCATTCGCTACGTCCCGAATGGCGTCGAGCCGCAGTTTCTAATCGAACGCCGGTATTCTTCGAGCGACGGAAAATCGGCGGGGAATGCGCCGATTCGACTGCTCTTCGTCGGCACCTGGCTGGATCGCAAAGGCGTCTATTACCTGGCTCAAGCCTTCAATTCGCTGGTCCGCGAATCGCGGAACATCACTCTCACCGTCGCGGGCTGCCACACTCCGGAAAAACAAGTGAAGGAATCGTTCTCGCCCGAAGCGCGTGACCGGGTGATGGTCATTCCTCGCGTCCCGCGCGAAAACATGCCGGCGCTCTACGCCGAATATGACATCTTCGCCTTTCCCTCCCTGATGGAAGGCATGCCGCTGACTCTTCTCGAAGCGATGGCCACCGCTATGCCGGTCGTGGCCACTGAGATTCCCGGCATGGTGGAACTCGTCGAGGACGGATTCAACGGACTGCTGGTGCAGACCGCGGATGCTGCTGGTCTCGCCGCGGCTATCGGACGCCTGTGCGATTCTCCCGATTTGCGCGCGCGACTCGGTCCAGCGGCGCAATCGACCATGCACCGCTATACTTGGGACCGCGTGACACTCGGAATCGAAACTTTGCTGCGCCTGGCCGTCGAATCCGCCCGAAATCTCCGGGGGACTCGATGAATTTGCGTGCTGGTTCTCCTGCAACCACAGGTTCGCGCCTCTCGACCGCCGTACGGAAAGTTTTTTGGACGATCATCCCGGTTTGCTGGCTGATTCAGGGCGCGTCGTACCCGCATAACATTCAGCCGGACGGCATCTCGTATTTGGATATCGCCTCGTCCTGCGCCAAAGGCAATTGGCACGCGCTCGTAAACGCGTACTGGAGTCCCGCCTATAGCGTTCTGATGGCGCTGTGGTTGTCGATCGTTCGCCCGTCTCCGTCGCGTGAAGTTCTATCCCTCCACTTTTTCAATGCTCTTTTGCTGCTTGGCGCCTTCTTTTGCTTCGAACTGTTCTTGTCCAGCCTGTCTCGCTACTTTCAATCTCGAAAAGACGACGATGAATTCGCCGGTCTACCTTTTTATGCGGTAGAAACGATCGCCTACGTTTTATTTTTCTGGGCTTCGTTGTACTTGACTCCTCCCAGCCTGGACACCCCCGATGCCATGATCTTCGGCATCGTTTTGGCCGCGGGCGCGGTGCTGCTGCAGATCGGGTCCGGCCAGAATGGTTGGAGCCAATTCGCGTTGCTGGGCGCCGTCCTGGGCTTTGGATTTCTGGCCAAAGCCGTCATGTTCCCGCTAGCCTTTGTGTTTATGGCTTTTTCGCTGGTCGCGGACGGAAGCATCCGGCGCGCGACGCCCAAGTTGATTGTGTGTATTTTGGTTTTCGCGCTGATCTCCGGCCCTTTCATTTTTGCCCTATCGAAAAGTAAAGGACGATTCACGTTCAACGACACCAGCGCGATTGCCTACGCCGAATACATCAACGGAATCGCCCTCTTCGTACACTGGCAAGGCGGCCCTCCCGGAACGGGAGAACCGAAACATCCCGAACGAAAAATATTCGACAACCCAGCCGCCTACGAATACGCCACGCCGATTGGCGGCACCTACCCGCCCTGGTCGGATCCCTCGTATTGGTATGACGGCGTCAAACCGCATTTTCAGCTGGGAAACCAATTGAATGCGATGCGGATTGGATTCGAACGCTATTTCGATGTCTTCACCCAGCTCAGCGCCGTTTTTGCCGGATTTCTTGTTCTATTTTTCTGGAGCCGGGACTGGGCCGGATTTTTCCGGCGAACGCTGCAGCTGAGTTTCCTGTGGTTCCCCGCCGTCGCGGCCTTCGGGCTGTATTCGCTGGTGCATGTCGAAGACCGCTTCCTTCCGGGCTTCGTGATCTTGCTGGTGATTGCGTTGTTCTCCGCGATTCGATTTCGCGATGCTGAAAAAAACGTGGAGCCGGTTCGCGCGGTAGTCTGGGCTGTGGTGGCAATCCTGGGACTTCAGATCGCTTGGTCCGTGGGCCACAGCGTCATCCGCTTGGCGTCGCACCGCCCGGTTCCCGAGCGCGAGATCGTCGAAGCCCTCAATTCAAAAGGCGTCACCGCCGGCGACCGGGTCAGCTTTCTCGGCGACGCCGCCTTCGATCATTACTGGGCGCGCCTGGGCCGCTTCCGGATTGTGGCCGAAGTTCCGGGCCGCGAGACGACTGCCTTTTGGGCCGCTTCACCGGAAATTCAATCGCGCGTTATTGAGGCGTTCGCTCAGGTTGGCAGCCAGGCCGTACTGGCCCAGAACCCCCCTAAAAATATGCTGGCGCGGGGTTGGCAGCAGATTGGCGGCACCAATTACTACGTTTTGTTTACGCCCGGAAATCTCGAAAAACCCTCCCAGCCTTGAGGGGATCGTCAAATATCGCCGGCTGCGGATGGCTTTCGAGACTTCAACCCTGGCTTCCGAAACGAGGGCGGTGTAGTAAAATTAACGCCGGCCTGGGACGTTTGTTCACTTGAATTTAGGCGCCCCAGAAAGACATCCAACCGTCTCCGCTCAGGAAGCCTTGGATTTTGTTCACCGACACCAGACCCTAAGGAGTAGCGCCGGATGCGGTACGCGGTAGTCCAGCTTCCCGCGGCACTGAACCAACCGCTGGTTTACACCAGCAAGTTGGTTCAGACTCTGCGTCATTCCGCGTTTGCCTGGCTGGGCTTGCGGCCGGCCGCGGCCCAGCACACCGCTGCCGAGCACGCCGCATTCGGTTTTTACGCGACCGGCCGCTCCAGCATCGTGGAAATTGGCGTGGCCGAGGGCGTCTCGGCCCTCGCGGTTCGTGAAAAGATGGAGGCCGATGGCACGCTCTATCTGATCGATCCTTTTCATCTCAGTCGCGTTCCGGCTCTGAATTTCATCCAAAGAACCGCCCTACGCGTCGTCGGCTCCTGCCCCCGGGGGCAGGTGGTCTGGATGCAGCAGTTCAGTTCCGATGCGGCCAAGAACTGGAATCGCCCCATCGATCTTCTGGTGATCGATGGTGACCATGCCGAAGCCGCCGTTCAGGACGATTGGGAAACTTGGAGTCGATTCGTCGTGCCCGGCGGATTGGTGATGTTCCACGATGCCAACCTCTTCGCTGGGGGTTGGACCACGCCGGATTTTGGACCCTTGCGCGTCGTCAATCGATTGTTTCGTTCGGGCCAGAACTCGCCTTGGAAGATCGTTAACGAAATCGATTCGATAGTTGTGGTCCAGCGGGAGGCGTGAGCTGGATGATTCGCTCCGCCTACAGGATGGATTGTGATCAGCATCGGGATTAATTATTCGCAGATGCACGATTCCTCGGCGTGCATCGCGCGCGACGGCGAAGTGCTGTTCGCCGTGGCCGAAGAACGTCTGAGCCGCGCCAAGCACGATCCGCGCTTCCCTTCCTTGTCCATCCAGGCCTGTCTGGATTTCGCGCGCGTCCGGCCCGAAGACGTCCATTACATTTGCCAGGGCTGGTCGCCGCCGAGTGCTCCGTTCCTGCACGACCTGAAAAGTTTTGCCACCGGCCAGCAGCACCTGGATTCGCGCGCGCTGCTGAATTCGACGCGCACGTTTCTGCGCATGCAGCATCAGCGTGGCGGCGAAAACCGTTTCCGCCAATCGTTCCCGAATTCGAAAGCGCAATTCCGTTTCGTCGACCATCACCTGGCCCACGCCATCAGCGCCTACGCCTATTCCGGCTTTGACGATACCGCCGTGCTGGTGCTCGATGGCCGTGGCGCTTGGGAAGCTACTTCGCTCTGGCACGGAAAAGACGGCCGCCTCGAACACCTCTGGACTATCCCTTGGCCGAATTCCCTCGGACTCTTCTACGCGAAATTCACGCATTACCTCGGATTCACGCCGTACAGCGACGAATGGAAAGTTATGGGCCTGGCACCCTACGGCGAGCCGGGCGTCGACCTCAGCGAATTCATCCGCCCGAATGAAAATCCCTACTGGGTCGCCGCCAAATTAATGCTGGCCAAAGATTCCGCCCCGCTCGCGCCGCTCGAAGCGCGCCTGGGCCCCGGCCGCGTCCCAGAATCCGAATTGGAAACGCGCGACAAAAATATCGCCTTCGCGGTGCAGGACATGTGCGAGCAAGCCATGCTGACCCTCGCCAAAACCGCGCTGGCCCAGACCAAATCGCGCAACCTGTGCCTCGCCGGCGGCGTCGCCCTGAATTCCAAAGCCAACGGAAAAATACATTCCTCCGGCATCACCGACCGCATTTTCGTCCAGCCCGCCGCTAGCGACGACGGAGTCTGCCTCGGCGCCGTCCTCGCGCCGTACCTCGATAACAACGGCAAGCTGCCGGTGCGCAAAATGCGCCATGCCTACCTCGGCAACGAATGCTCCGACGCCGAAATCGAAAAAGCGCTGCAAACCTACAAAATTCGGGCCACGCGCGTCGCCGATCCCGCCGCCGTAGCCGCCGAAATGTTGGCGCAGGGAAAAATTCTCGGCTGGGTGCAGGGCCGCATGGAATTCGGCCCACGCGCGCTGGGCAGCCGCTCGATTCTCGCCGACCCGCGCGATCCCGAAATGACCGCGAAGGTCAACAACGCCGTAAAATTCCGCGAATGGTGGCGTCCTTTCGCGCCGTCCATGCTCGCCGAGTCCGCCGGCGAATACATCGAATCCGCCACCGATTCGCCCTTCATGATTTTGACCGCCCAGGTGCGCCCGGAAAAACGCAGCGTGATTCCCGCCGTCACCCACGTCGACGGCAGCGCCCGCCCGCAAACCGTCGAGCGCGACGTCAATCCCCTCTACTGGCGCCTGATCCACGAATTCGGCCAGCGCACCGGCGTCCCGGTCGTCATGAACACGTCCTTCAACCTCCGCGGCGAACCGATCGTCTCTTCGCCCACCGACGCCATCCGCACCTTTTTCAGTTCCGGCATGGACGCGCTGGTCATCGGCAATTTCGTGGTGGAGAAATAATCCCGGTGTCAGGCTCGCACTAAAAATGGCGTCAGACCGAAACACCAACGCGTCAAACGCAGCCAACGCAACTTGGATCGCCCTGCTCGGCCGAAAAGATATTCCGGCCGACGGCATCACCGATTACTGCGAGCAACTCGCCAAAAGCGCCGCGAAACACGGAATCGAAGTGCGTCTCGTGCGCGTCGAGTGGGCCACGCAAGGCTGGCTCCCCGCGCTGCGCACGCTGTGGCGGCAAAGTAAAAGCTGGCGCGGCGTCTGGGTTCTTCCGCAATATGCAGCCATGGGCTGGTCCAAACGCGGATTCCCGCTGGGCGCGCTCGTCACCGCCGCGATTCTCCGCCTGCGCGGAGCCCGCTGCGCCATGCTGTTTCATGAACCCTGGGGCGTCGGCGGCCCGCGCCTGATTGACCGCATTCGCGGAGCGTTTCAAAACTGGGTCGTGCGCACGCTGCATCGGTTTTCAGAGAAAAGCATATTCACAATTCCGCTGAGTTCGGTGCCGTGGCTGGCGGCGCACGACGCTAAATCGGCTTTCATCCCGCTGGGTCCGAACATTCCGGAGAACCTGACCCCCCGCAGCCCATCACCGGCGCAGAACGGTGTGGCCAAGAACGTTGTGGTGTTTTGCGTCAGTGAATCGCCGTACGGCGAGCGGGAAATAAATGATATCGCCGCCGCATCACGCGCCGTGATCGAGCGTGGCCTCAAACTTCGTCTGACTTTTGTCGGCCGCGGCACCGCGGAGGCGAAGAATGCAATCGACAATGCGTTCGCTGGGACCGAAATTGAAGTCTGCAATCGCGGCCTTTGCGAGGCGCAGGAGGTAACGCGCATCTTCAGTGAGTCGGACGCGATGATTGCGGTGCGCGGCAGACTGTATCTTCGCCGGGGCAGTGCCTTAGCTGGATTGGCGTGCGGCTTGCCCATAGTGGCGTACTCCGGCGCTGCGGAAGAGGCCATCATCAGGGAAACCGGGATTAGCCTCGTTCGTTTTCGTGACCATGCGGCCCTCGGCTCCGCTTTGCTGGAAATCCTAACGAATTCAGGGCTGTGGCGGGAAATGCATCAGAAGAATATTCGGTTTCAGCAAAAATATCTTTCCTGGAACGTTATCGCGAATTCCTTTTCCGCATTTCTCGGGCCGAGCCGGGAATGACCATAAAATTGCTCATGTACTCCCACGATTGGTTCCCCGTGGTTGGCGGAGTGCAAACCGTGACTCGATCCCTGGCCATCGGCCTGGCCCAGTGGGGCCAAATACATCCTGGCAAATCCTTCGAGGTTGTCTTCGTCACTCAAACGCCGGCGAACGGCATGGACGATTCCAGGCTCCCCTTCCCCGTGGTTCGGCGTCCGGGGCTACGCGATCTAATTCGTCGCATCCGCGCTGCAGACGTTCTTCACTTGGCCGGACCCGCGCTCCTGCCGCAACTGCTAGCCTGGTTGTTAAGGACACCGACGGTAATCGAGCATCACGGATATCAGTCGGTCTGCGCGAACGGCCTGCTGCTCTACGCGCCGGAACACAGCACCTGTCCCAGCCACTTCATGAACCGGCGTTATCAGAAATGCGTGGAGTGCAATGCACGGGATCTTGGCTGGACCAGATCCTTTCGCAGCCTGCTCATGACTTTTCCACGCCGTTGGCTGTGCCAGCGCGCGGCTAGCAACATCGCGGTCAGCGACCACGTGGCGATGAGAATCGCTCTTCCCCGCACTCGCACGATTTATCACGGAATCTACGACCCGGCGAGCGCGCCACGGAACAGGGCGTCGGAAGACGGAAGCGCGCTTCGGCTCGGTTATGTTGGGCGGTTAGTTAGGGAGAAAGGCCTACTTTTACTTCTCGACGCGGCCAGTCAACTCCAGAAGCGTGGGGTTTCTTTTCACCTAACTTTCGTCGGTGACGGGCCGCAACGCACCGAACTGGAGGCTACCAGCCAGCGACTCGGTTTGCCCGACTACGTTACCTTCGCGGGAGAATTGCAAGGCGCCGATTTTGAGTCCGCGCTGCGCGCGATTCAGGTCGTCGTGATGCCGTCCCAGTGCGAAGAGACTGCCGGCTTAGCTGCCATGGAGCAAATGATTCGCGGAGGAGTAGTGGTGGCGGCGGATATCGGCGGCTTGAGCGAGATTGTAGGGGACGCTGGCTTGAAATTTCTCAAAAACGATTCGGCTGCGCTGGCCGCCCGCCTGCACCAAATCCACGAGAATCCCTCGCTCATCGAGTCGCTGGGCGTCGCCGCGCATTCGCGCGCGACCGAGCTTTTCAATCTTGATACCATGGTTGAGCAGCATGCGGGTCTCTACGAAGAGGTAATTCGCAAATGAGACCTGCGGCGCTCGATCGGAATGCGCTGAATCACGATGAAGGATCAGGCGACTCGTGCGAGCGCGGCCTGGCACTCACGAGACGGTCGTAGAAATCGCAGCTGTAAGGATAACGCGTCACCGTGGAAATACAGAGATTGATCACCATGCTGGCGGAATATGTTCCGCAAAACTTGAAAACCGCTTGGCGGGGCGAGCATGGTGCGCCCAATCGATTCGCCAATGTCGTTCATGGGCTCTTGAATCGTTTGCCGGTGGAGCGGTATCCCGTGCTTTCCTGCGGCGGGCGATTAAAAGGTTATCGCATGCGGGTGGATTGGAATATCCATCGGGCATTTGTTTACGATTCATGGGAGCCTGAAGTCACTCAGGCGATTGACGAACGAGCCGCCAACGGAATGATCGCCGTCGATATCGGAGCACAGAGCGGCTTCTATACGCTTTTGCTGTCTAAACGCGTCGGAGCCAGCGGAAAGGTCATCGCCTTTGAGCCCTTGCCTGCAAATTTCAGGATGTTGGAAGAGAACATCCGTTTGAACAAAATCGAAAACGTGATGATGAGGCGCGAGGCGGTGGCCGACCGTTCAGGGGAGATCAGTTTTCACTTTCCGGTCGAGGAAGCATCGCTCCTGGCGGGTCCCCTCTTGCCCGAAGAAGGGAGAGAAGATTTCTTCGTGAACTGCATATCGCTTGACGATTTCGTAGCGCAGGAAAACCTTCGCCCGGATCTGATAAAGATGGACGTCGAGGGTGCCGAAGGAAGCGTGGTAGAGGGCGCACTTCGAACGATTCGGGAGTTTCATCCAGTTCTAATCATCGAGCTCCACGGGGTTGGCGAACAACCACGGCAGCATCCTGTTCCAATTCGGCTGCAAGCTTTGGGCTACTCCATACGTTGGCTCACCGAAGGGCTAGGATCCTCGCATATTATGGCCAGTTGGCCTGCCTAGCCGTTCGGCCTCTATATGACTTCAAACAACACTTCGGCCCTCAATCGGCAAGCCGGCATCGGATTGAGCGTCTTTGTTATCGGACTTTGCATCGCCTACGAAGTTGGCGGAAAGATAGTCGCGAACGATTTCGGCACACTTGAATTCGCCACGCTTGGGCTTGTCGCTATTATTGTTGCCGTTACGATTCTGCGCCGGTGGCGTACCGGCTTTTATATGTTTTTGGTCTGGCTGCTCTTCGAAGACCTGGTGCGCAAATATCTCGGCAACAACATGGCCATCTATTTTGGTAAGGACGTCCTGGTTGGCCTGATTTACATTTCTTTTTTCGCAGATTCTAAACGACGAAAGGAAAAAATCTTTCACCCCCCGTTCATGCCGCTTCTTTTGGTCTTTCTCTGGCTGGGGGTCGTCCAGATTTTTAATCAGAACTCACCCAGCGTCCTCTACGGAATTCTTGGCTTCAAGCTGTACTTCTACTACATACCGCTGATCTTCGTCGGTTATTCGCTGATACGCACCGACGCCGAGTTAACCAAGTTTTTAATTGTAAACGTGACGCTCGGCGGCGTGATTTCCGTTATCGCGATCATTCAGGCCATCCTCGGCCACTCCTTCTTGAACCCTACCAACCTAGCTCCCGAGCTTCGTGATTTGGGCGAGCTGAACCGCTATTCACCGTTGACCAATCAAATCCTTTCGTTGCCCACCGCCGTCTTCGTCAGTTCCGGCAGGCTGGCGGTGTACCTGATAACGATTGTAATTTTGACTGCGGGCACCGCTGGCTATCTGCTGCTCTCCACTGACAAATACCGCAAATTGGTGTTCATCGTGATTCCGTTGATTGGGGGAGCCACGCTTTTCAGCGGGTCGCGCGGCGCTGTGTCGTACGCGGCCATCAGCGTGGTCGTTCTGGTTTCCGGCTTCTTGTGGGGAGCACCGTGGCGATGGCGGCAAGCTCACCGCCTAATCAAAGCGATCCGCAACGCCGCCATCTTTGGAGCCATCGGATTTGCCCTGATTTTTCTGCTCTTCCCGGACGAAATCGCTCCGCGCGTCGCTTTTTACGTGGAGACTCTCAATCCCTATAGTTCGGCCTACGAACTCGGGACTCGTTCCTGGGATTATCCTATTCGCAATCTGCAAGGGGCCTTCGAGGGCCCGAATTGGGTACTGGGCAACGGCATCGGCACGGCTTCGCTGGGTGGTCAGTATGTCGCCAAACTGCTCGGCCAGACGCAAAAAGATATATGGGTAGAGGAAGGATACGGCGTTCTTATTGTCGAAATGGGGATTGTGGCCCCCTTTATATGGCTGCTATGGACGGGAGCGCTGGTGTACACCTGCTGGCAGGTCGTTGCGCGCCTGAGGCAAACCCGGTTTTTCCCGATTGCGTTTGCGATTTGTTGGTATGCGTTTATGCTGTTATTTCCGTTTACCTATGGCGGTCTCTCCGCTTACCAGAATTTCGTGTGCAACATGTATCTCTGGGTTCTGGTGGGCGTTCTCTTCAAGCTGCCGGTCTTGCAGGAAGCTGCGCCCTCGTACTACGAGCTGCCTACTTACCGCGCGCAGCGCCGCGGCGGTTTCCAATTCTGAGCGTGAGCTAAACGCCAATGTGCGGAATCGCCGGAATCGCATCCACCGAACCGAATCCCCAAAATCTCGCCGCCGCGGAAAAAATGGCTCGGGCCATTCGTCATCGCGGGCCAGACAGCACCGCCGTACAGGATTTCGGCCGCTGCGTGCTGGCCAACACTCGTCTCGCGATCGTCGACCTCAGCGAACGCGGGCGCATGCCCATGTGCAACGAAGATTCCACGGTCTGGATTACCTACAACGGCGAGTGCTATAACGCCGCTGAACTGCGTCCGGAATTGATCCGCCGCGGCCATCGGTTCCGTTCCACCACCGATACCGAAGTCATCCTGCATCTCTACGAAGAGCACGGCGAGAAATGCGTTGAATTCCTGCAAGGCATGTTCGCGTTCGCGATTTGGGACGTGCGCGCCGAGCAGCTGTTTGTGGCCCGCGACCGGCTGGGAATCAAACCTCTTTATTATTCGACCGACGCTAATCGAATTATTTTTGCCTCCGAAATAAAAGCGTTGCTCGCTTCGGATCTGATTCCACGAACAATTGATCCCGCGGGCGTTCGCGCCTTTTTGCAATTGGGCCACATCCCCGGGCCGTGGACGGCCGTGCAAAACGTGATGCCGCTTGAACCGGGGCACTTGGGAGTCTGGAAAAACGGAGAATTCAAAACCCGGCCCTACTGGCAATTGCCGCTGTCTAAGAAAAGTGCCGCCAACTCCTCACCCGACGAAATCGCGAGCCGGCTGCGCGAATTGCTTTTGGAATCTAGCCGCAAGCAATTGATGTCGGACGTTCCGATCGCGCTGTTTCTCAGCGGCGGCGTCGACTCGGCGGTCCTCGGATCGCTGATGCAACATGCCGGCGCCGATAAAATTACCGCGCTGACCATCGGCTTCGAGGAAAAATCTTTCGACGAAACCGAATCGAGCGACCGGACCGCTTCGTTTCTTGGAATTTCGCGCCAGGTGATTCGCTTGCCGGCTTCGCAAATGGGCGAATCCTTGGACCACGCCTTCTGGGCCATGGACCAGCCCACGGTCGACGGCCTCAACGCCTACTGGATTTCGCGCGCCGCCGCCGAAGCGGGTTTCAAAGTCGCGCTGTCCGGCCAGGGTGGCGATGAATTGTTCGGCGGATATCAGTCGGTCGAGTGGTTCGATCGCTTTTCGCATTGGGCGCGATGGCTTCAACCGTTGCCGAAGGCCTTCGGTCGCGGCACGCTCGATCATGGCGAATTTCCTTTTCGTTATCGCAAGCTCTCCTATCTCGTTGGTTCGGACGATCCTTTCGTCGCCGCCCAACTCGCGGTGCGCGTGCTTTTTCTGGAAAGTGATGTCCGCGCCCTGCTGACTCCTGCGTTCGCCCATCCGAACGGAACCTCCGAAGCCGCTGAACACATTCAGTTTTGGGCGAAACAGACCAGCGGACGCAATTTGCAGGAGCGTGTTTCCTATCTCGATTTTCCCGCGCATCTCGAAGCGCGCCTGCTCCGCGACGGCGACGCCATGAGCATGGCCCATAGCCTCGAAGTCCGGCCGGTTCTGCTCGACCACGAAATCGTCGAATACGTTCTAAGCCTGCCTCCGGCGCAGCGCCTGCAAAAAAAACAATTGTTGATGGAGGCCATGCGGGGCGTGCTTCCCGATGCGCTCCGCACCGATTTATTGACGCGCCCCAAACGCACCTTCACGTTTCCCTTCGCGCGATGGTTGGGAAACGATCTGCGATCGACGATCGGCCAAGCGTTTGAACCGGATCGCTTAGCTCGTGCGGGAGTGTTGGAGCCAACGGCCGTGAATCGCCTGTGGCAGCGCTACCTGAAGAATCCTGAAGCGGTCGGTTGGTCGCGACTGTGGAGCGTCTTCGTCCTGGCCCGCTGGTGCGACGTGATGCAGGTTGGAGCCTAGCCGTGAGCCAGCCTAATCGCAAAATTCGCCTAGCAATCGTCTCGCCCTTCATCGACAAACGCCACGGCACCGAACGCCGCGTGGCCGAGTGGATCGGCCAGCTCTGCGACACCTACGAAATCCACATCTACAGCCAGGACGTGCAGGACGTCGATCTGTCGCGCGTCACTTGGCACCGCATCCCGAAACTTCCCGGCCCACACCTTTTCAATTTTGTGTGGTGGCTCGCGGCGAATAGCACGCTACGAATGTGGCACGCGCGAAGGCCCGAACTTCGTCCGGACCTGGTTTTCAGCCCGGGGATCAACTGCTTCGATGCCGACGCAATCTCGGTCCACATCGTCTTCGCCGAATACGTGGCCCAAGCTCGCAACGAACTTTCGTTCAGCCGCAATTCGCTCAGCGCGTGGCCGCGATTGCTGCATCGCAAGCTCTACTACGCGCTGATCATGGCCATCGAACGCCGCGTATACCACAATCCCCGCACTTCCCTGATTCTGATCGCTAAAAGAACTGCGCTGGCCTTGGAGCGTTTCTACGGCCCTCACCCCAATCTCCCCGTAGTTTACGGCGGCCTCGATCACGCCACTTTCAATCCACAGCGCCGCGCGCTCTTGCGCGAAGCGGCTCGCCGCACACTGGCCCTCACCCCAGATCGTTTCGCCCTAGTGATCGTCAGCAACGACGGCCGCAACAAAGGCCTGCCGGTCCTGTTCGAAGCCATGGCCGCGCTGCGCAATCTCCCGCTGAATTTGCTAGTCGTCACCCGCGAAGATCCCGCACCCTACCGCGCCCAAATTCACCGTCTAAATCTCGATAACCAAATCCATTTTTTGCCGCCGCGCAGCGACATCGACTTCTACTACGCCGCCGCCGACGCCTACGCCGGCCCTTCGCTCGAAGACACCTTCGCGCAGCCTCCGGCCGAATCGATGGCCTGCGGCCTGCCCGTAATTGTCTCCGCCGCCAACGGCACCAGCGAAATCATCACCGACGGTCACGATGGCTTAATCCTGCAAGATCCAACCGACGGGCCTTCGCTCGCCGAGATGATTCAGCGTCTGGTCATAGACCGTGACTTCGCAAATCAACTCGGACGCAACGCCCATCAAACCGCGCAACAATTCACCTGGGAGCGCAACGGCCGCGAACTCCACGAGATTTTCCAGAACCTCGCCGCCCAAAAATCCCGAAACGCCGCCCACGCCGTAACCCAGGAATCGTAAAGTGAAATCCTCGATACAAATCGTCGGACTCTACCCGCAGCTCACCGGCTTCGGCGGCATCCAGCAAGCCAGCCGTCAAATGGCCTGCGCCCTGCAAAATATTCTCGCCCGCCGCGACGCCAGCCTAAGCCTCCTCGGGCTGAACGACCCAACCGGCGCACAGACCCTCGCGCTGGGATCGAACACCATCCCCTTCGCAGGTTTCGATCGAGCGAAAATCCGCTTCGTCGCCAACGCCCTCCTCCAAGCCGCACGAAAGCCCCGGATCATCATCGCCGGCCATCCAAATCTCGCGCAGCCCGCGGCCTGGATGAAAAAATTCTCCCCATTTTCGAAAATAATTGTCCTCTGCCACGGCATCGACGTCTGGGACCGCCTCCCCCACCGCCGCCGCAAAGCCCTGCTCGCTGCGGACATTGCCCTGGTCCCCAGCACCTACACCGCCCAAAAATTGGCCAGCATCCAAGAATTTCCCGGGCAAAAAATCCGCACGCTGCCGTGGCCCATCAACAACGAAACACTAAAACGAGCAGAAAATCGCGCGGCACTCAACGCCCCGCCAGACTTTCCCTCCGGTCGCGTAATCCTCGCCGTAGGCCGTTGGGCCTCGACGGAAAAATACAAAGGCGCCGACGACCTGATCCGTGCCCTGCCCCAACTCATCAACTTATTTCCGGAT
Organism: Candidatus Acidiferrales bacterium; assembly: GCA_036401315.1. Lineage (GTDB taxonomy): Bacteria > Acidobacteriota > Terriglobia > Acidiferrales > UBA7541 > Palsa-295. The sequence goes on along the minus strand of DASWVE010000151.1, from coordinate 28,283 downwards.
TTGCATCTGGCATTAGTAGGCCGCGGCGACGATATCCCCCGCCTGAAATCCATCGCCTCCAATCTAAAAATCTCGCCCTCCGTCCATTTCCTCGAAGGCCTCACCGACGAACAACTCGCCGCCTGCTATGCGCGCGCCGAAATTTTCGCGCTACCCAGCACCGGCGAAGGCTTCGGCATCGTCTTCCTCGAAGCGATGGCCTTCGGCCTCCCGGTAGTCGGCGCAGCCGCTGGCGGCGTTACCGACATCATCGAGAACGACGTCAACGGCCTCCTGGTCCCGCCAAAAAACGAACAAGCCCTCACCCAGGCGCTGAACCGCCTGTTAAACGATCCGTCCCTTCGCGCCCGCCTCGGCCAAAACGCCCAACGCGCCATTAAACAAAAATATCTTTTCGCCAGCCTTGAAAAAGGGCTCGAGCAGATCCTCCTCGAGTGCGGTCTGGATTCACCGCCCCCGAAATAGTATTCTGGCGTCCCCTCGCGGCTAGGCCGCCCGAGGCGGCGCCAGCCTGCAAACGAGTCTCAGCTTTAGCCGAATTCCTGAATCACCAGATACGAATGCGAATTTTGAAAGTCGTGCAATTTTATTATCCTTTTCAGGATCGCGGCGGTCCCGTCGTCAAAGTTCGCGCCTTGGCCCACGCCCTCGCCAATCGCGGCCACGAAATCACGGTGCTCACCGCCGACCTGGGCCTAAAAAAAATGAGCACCGCCACCATGCCCTACGCCCCAACCGAGTGGGGCTACTCCGCCAAGGAAAATAATATCGAGGCCGTCTACCTCCCCACCGTCGCGCATTATCGCGCCATGACCCTCAATCCAGCTGTGATAGGATTTTCGCGGAGTTCCCTCAGGCGTTTCGACCTCGTCCATTTTTACGGCCTGTACGATCTGCTGGGACCCGCCGTCAGCCATTTTTGCCGGAGCTTCGCCAAGCCTTACGTCGTCGAGCCCATGGGCATGTATCGCCCGATCGATCGCGGATTTGCCCTCAAGCGCGTTTGGCATCGCAGCGTGGGCCAATCGTTCCTGGGTCATGCCGCAAAGTTCGTGGTCACCTCGGAACTCGAAGAAGAAGATTTGTTGTCCGGCGGCGTTCCCGGAGAAAAAGTCGTGCTGCGCTACAACGGAATCGACGCCAAAGCGTTTGCCACTTTGCCCGCGCGCGGCGCGTTCCGGAACGCTCACGGCGTAAACGCCAACGAGCCTGTCTTGCTTTTCCTGGGGCGCCTGATTCCGCGCAAGGGCGCCGACATCCTCATCGATGCCTTCGCCAAAGCGTGTCCCGTCTCCGGCCGCCTGGTGGTCGCCGGGCCGGAAGGCGAACCCGGCTACGTAGATGGACTGCGCCAGCGAGCCACCCAAGCCGGAGTAGAATCGAGAGTGATCTTTACCGGGCCGTTGTATGACGACCAGAAATTGCAAGTCCTGGCCGATGGCGATATTTTCATGCTGCCTTCGCGCTACGAGAATTTTGCGAATTCCGCCGCGGAAGCGATCGCCTGCGGCATGCCGGTAATCATCAGCGATCGTTGCGGAATTTCTTCGCTGGTCGAAGGCCGCGCGGGTTTAGTCGTCCCCGCCGAGACCGGCGCGCTGGTAAAAGCGATCGAGGCTCTGCTGACCGACCGGGCGCTGTATCAGAAATTCCAGCAGGGCTGCCGCGCCGTCACCGCGGAGTTGGGCTGGGATCGGCTCAGCGAGCAGATGGAACGCTACTACGCGCAAGCGATGGAAACACCAATCGCAACATCGACCGGAACATCAATTGGATCGGCGAATGGCCACCACTGAGCACAAAAGTGAAATCGAGGAAAACGGCGCGGCTCGCGGTAACCTTTTTGGCGGTCGCTCCGTCACAACTCCAGTGCCGGAGTATTGGTGTGTCTCGAATCGCTTCTTCGGGCCAGATGTGATGCCCAAAAAATGAACGGCGAACCCATTCTCAAATCCGCCACCGCCGCTGCGCCCGCCGAAGCAAACCGTTCGGCCGCCGCCGAGGCTCCGGCTCGTTCGTACGCGGCCGCCCCCACGGAACGCAAGTACGACCGCCTTTTTCATTACGCCTGGCTCACCGTCAATGGACTCCTTGTTCTTTCGATCCTCTTCGCCCTTTATGCCGCTGGCTGGGAATTTTCCACTCGCCGCTACCTGAAAGGATTTTCGGACGCGATCGTCCCGGCCACCGCGCCGGCGGACGAAAAAGTCGAAGCCATTCTCCGCTGGATGCAGAACGGCCCGGCGCGGCTGCCCTATGGCCCTTCGGCTCTGGTTCCCGATCGCGATCCCACCGATACTTTAAATTACGACGCGCTGCTGCAAGTCTGCGGCACCGCCACCAACGCGTTCATCAACCTGGCCGAGACCGGTCATCTCCCGGTACGCCGCCTGCTGCTCCTCGATCAGAATCAGGCCACCAAACACGTCGTGGCCGAGGTTTTGGTCGACGGCCGCTGGATTCTCGTTGATCCCGCCTACCGCACCGTGTTCCGCGATCCCGCGGGGAAAACCGTGACGCGCGAAGAAATGCAGGATCCGGCCACCTTTGCCGCGGTGGCCGGCCCCATCCCTAAATTCCTGCCCATCTATACCTTCGAAAATACGGTGCACATTCGCGTCGGTAAGATGCACCTCCTTGGCATGCCGCTGCGCTCGATCTTGAACCGGGTTCTGCCGGGTTGGGAGGATTCCACCACCGTCACGCTGCTCGTCGAGCGCGAATCCTTCGCTGCCCTGGTCGTCGGAATTCTGCTCGTTTTTTTCTTCGCTCTGCTCCGTTACTCGCTGCGCTGGTTCGGCGAAGCCCGCCTCGGAATTCACGCCGCAAAATTGCGCGCCAAGATTTACCGCGCCGGGGTCGCTTTCCTGGATCCGACGAACTGACGCATGTGCGGAATCTGCGGCGCCATCGGCCTCGAAAGCAGGGAGCAAGGCGAACAAGCGGTTCGCCGCATGCTCCAAGCCATCATTCATCGCGGGCCAGACGCTGAAGGTTTCCTGAATGCTTCTCCCGTCGTCGTCGGCTCGCGCCGCTTAAGCATCATCGATCTTCCCGGCGGCAGCCAGCCCATCTGGAACGAAACGGAAACCCTCGCCGTCGTTTACAACGGCGAAATTTATAATTTTCGCGAGCTTCGCCGCGAATTGCAGGATCTTGGGCATTCCTTCCGCACCAATTCCGATACCGAAGTGATCGTGCATGCCTACGAAGAATGGGGCGAAGCCAGCGCGGCCCGGCTGCACGGCATGTTCGCCTTCGCCATTGTCGAAATGCCTCAGGGCCGCAGCGGCCCCGCCACTCGCGTCTTCCTCGCGCGCGACCCGCTCGGCATCAAGCCGCTGTATTACGAAAAAACGACTTCGTCGTTTTTGTTCTCCTCCGAAGTTCGGTCGCTGCTCGCCAGCGGTCACGTTGCTCCGCAACTCGCCGCCGATTCAGTTTCCGCCTACTTGCTGTTTGGTTCGGTATGCGAGCCGATGACCATGGTCGAAGGCGTGCTTTCGTTGCCGCCGGGACACTTCATCACCATTAAAACCGATGGGCGAATCGAGGCCGCCGCTCCGAAATCTTATCTGCACCTTGAAAATGTTGCGCAACGAAAGACGACGAGAAAGAGCGGGGAAGGGCGCGCGACTGCGGCCGCTGACGTTCGATCGTTACTCGAAGATGCGGTCAAGAGCCACTTGATAGCGGACGTTCCGGTCGGAGTGTTCCTGAGCAGCGGCGTGGATTCCACTGCGCTGGCCGCGTTAGCGGCGCGGGTCCAAGGCGGGATTCACACTTTCACCGTCGCTTTCCCGGACATCGAATTCAGCGAAGCCAAGATCGCACGGTCCACCGCAAAGCGTCTCGGAACCCAGCACAGCGAACTCTGCCTCTCCGGCTCCGAAATGGCCGATCGCCTGGATGAAGCCGTCGCCGCTTTCGATCAACCCAGCATGGACGGCATCAATTCCTACTTCGTTTCTTGGGCCGCGCGCCAGGCCGGATTGAAAGTCGCGCTCTCCGGGCTCGGCAGCGACGAAATCTTTGGGGGCTACAATTCGTTCGGTGCGACCGGCCAAGTCGCGCGCATTGCCCGTGCCGCGCGCCTGGTGCCGCGGCCGGTGCGCGGCTTGGGCGCCAATCTCATGAAGAAATCGAAAGCCTATCGCGGCTCGCGCGACGCCTTCCGCAAAGCCTCGGCAGCGTGGCTCGACCCCGGAGATTTCCCGCATCCTTATTTTTTCACTCGCGCGCTGTTCACCGCCTCCACGGTCGCGGGTGTGCTCGGCCAGGAAGCTTCGTCCTGGAGCGATACGCGCTGGGGACGATGGCTCGCAGAAGCCGCCGCCGAAGCGGCGCCCATGGACAATTTCACCCAGGTGTCGTGGCTGGAGCTGCGCTCCTACATGTTGAATACCTTGCTCCGCGATACCGACGCGATGAGCATGCATCACTCGCTCGAAGTGCGCGTCCCGTTTCTCGACCGTTCGCTCGTCGAGCAAGTGCTCGGCCTTCCGGAAGCGGTTAAGAAAAATCCGGCCAAACCCAAGAGCCTGCTGTTGAAAGCCCTGGGCGACTTGCTGCCCAGAGAAATCACCTCGCAAAAGAAGCGCACTTTCACCTTTCCATGGGAAAATTGGTTGCGGGGCAAATTGGGCGAACGGGTCGCTGCGGGCCTGCAGGATTGGTCGCCCCACCTCGAATCGCACCTGAACGGGCGCTTTGCCGGCTCCGTCTTCAAGGATTTCCAGCGCGGGCGCACCACCTGGTCGCGGCCGTGGAGTCTTTACGTTCTGAACGAATGGGTCAAAAGGAATTTGCGGGTGGAGCGCCCAGCCGAAACGCGGATTGCCCAGAATCCTGCGGTACCAGAGGCTGGAACTAAAACTTAAAGAGAGCGGATTCACCGAACATGGTCATCCTGGGAATTAACGCCTATCACGCCAACTCTTCCGCTGCGATCGTCGCCGACGGAAAATTGCTGGCCGCCGTCGAAGAAGAGCGCCTCAATCGCGTCAAGTACGCTGCCGGCTTGCCTGCCCGCGCGATTCAATACTGCCTCGATCAGGCCGGAGTAAAACTCACTGAAGTCGATCACATCGCCGTCCCGCGGAATCCCTGGGCGCGCCTCGGCACCAAACTGCGATTCGCCATGCGCATGCCCCGCTTTGCCCTGGACCGCGCCCGCGTGATGAAACGCTTCGCCGGAATTCAGGAAGACCTGGCCTCGACCTTCGAAGTTGCGCCGGATGCCATTCGCGCCAAATTTCATCGCATCGAGCATCACACCGCGCATCTGGCCAGCACTTTTTACGTCTCGCCATTTGAAAAAGCCGCCGTGCTCTCTGCCGACGGGCTCGGTGACTTCGCTAGTTCCATGTGGGCGCTGGGCCAAGGGCCGAAGATGCAGCACCTCGGCGAAATTACTTTTCCGCATTCGCTCGGCATGTATTACACCGCGCTGACCCAATACATCGGATTCTGGAAATTCGGCGACGAATACAAAGTCATGGGCCTCGCCGCCTACGGCCAGCCCGAATTTCTCGAAGAATTTCGCCGCATCGTCTATACCGCCGGTCCGCTCTCCTTCCGCCTCGGCCTTGAATATTTCAGCCATCAAACTCACGGCGCGGATATGACCTGGCGCGACGCTGGTCAAACTCCCGTGCTGGGCCGGCTGTTTTCCGAATATCTTGAAAAGCGCCTGGGCCCCGCGCGCAAAGCCGATGAGCCGCTCACCCAGCGCCATCACAATCTCGCGGCCAGCATGCAAGCCGCTCTCGAAGAAGTTTTGGGCGCGCATTGGAGCGCGCTAGCGCAAAAAACCGGCGAAAAATCTCTGTGCCTGGCCGGTGGAGTCGCCTTCAATTGCGTGGCCAACGGAAGAATTTTCGACTCGTCGCCTTTCGAACGCGTTTACGTTCAGCCGGCGGCTGGCGATGCCGGCCTCTCGGTCGGCGCTGCCTTCGCCGTGAATCATCAAGTTCTGGGACGCCCGCGCGAATTCGTCATGGATCACGCCGGCTGGGGACCGCAATTCAACCCGCAAGACATTCGCCGCGCCGTGGAAAAATTTAGAGGCGCCAGCGACGACCTGGAAATCAGTGAGCTGGATGAAACCGCTTTGGTGCAAGCCACCGCGCGGCACATTTCCGAAGGTAGAATTCTGGGCTGGTTTCAAGGCCGCGTCGAGTGGGGTCCGCGCGCACTCGGACAGCGCAGCATCCTCGCCGACCCGCGCCGCCCGGAAATGAAGGAAATCCTCAACCGCCGCATCAAGCATCGCGAGACTTTCCGGCCTTTTGCGCCGTCGATCCTCGAAGAAGCCACCAACGAATTCTTCGAGAAGACCCATCCGTCACCGTTCATGACTTTCGCTTACAACGTGCGCCAGGAAAAACGCAGCGTGATTCCCGCGCCGACGCACGTCGATGGCACCGCGCGCTTGCAAACCGTCAGCCGCACCGCCAATCCGCTCTACTGGAAACTGATCCGCGCTTTCGGTGACCTCACCGGCGTTCCGGTCGTTCTGAATACGTCCTTCAACGACAATGAACCGATCGTTTGCCGGCCCGAAGAAGCGCTCGACTGCTTCCGCCGCACCCAGATGGACGTCCTGGTTATGGGCAACTTTTTGCTGGAGAAGAAATCCGCAGCAGCCGTCGGCCCGCAGCCCGCCGTGCGCGAAGGCAGTCGCGCAAGCTAGAAATAGCATTCGTCGCGCAGTGCTAGACGCGCTGGCCAGAATCGCCAAAAAAACTTCCCATGCATATCCTGCTGCTCAACGAATATTATCCGCCGGACACTTCCGCGACCGCGCGCATGGCCTCGTTGGTAGCGGAACGCCTGGTGCAGCAGCACGACGTAACCGTCCTCGCCGGGCGCCCTTCCTACGATCCCGAAGAATTTTATCCCTTCGCGCCCCTGCATCGAACCACCCGCAACCGCGTCGCCGTCGAGTGCGTCGGCTCCACGGCATATCCCCGGCACCAAATGCGCCGCCGCGTCTCCAATTATCTTTCCTACCTCGCGCTGGCCGTGCCGCGCGCGCTGGCGCTTCGTCCCGATGTGATTCTCGCCATGACTGATCCGCCGGTCGCCGGAATCGCCGGAGCCTTCATCGCCCGCCTCTCCGGCCGCCCCTTCGTCTATAACATTCGCGACATGTATCCCGACATGGCCCTGGGCGGCGACATCGTCAAACCCAATAAATGGGCCGTCCGCTGGGAAAAATTGCACCGCATCGCGCTGCGGCAAGCCGCCCGCGTCATCGTTCTCGGCGACGACATGCGCGACCGCATCCTTTCGAAAGGTATTCGCCCCGAAAACGTAGTTGTAGTTCGCGACGGCACCGCACCGGGCTCGGCAACGATGCCCGACATGACCGACCCGGCAGTCCAGGAAATCCGGTCTGGTTTTCCCTTCGTCGCCCTGCACGCCGGCAACCTCGGCTTTTACGGGGCCTGGGACACTCTCCTAAAAGCCGCGAAAATTCTCAGCAACGAAAATACCGGCGTAGTGTTTGTAGGAGACGGAGCCAGCCGCGCGGGCCTGGAGAATGCGGCGAAAGAAATACCAAACGTCCGGTTCCTGCCGTTTCGCCCGGTAGAACAGGTCCCGCACGTCATGATGGCCGGCGACGTCCACATCATCACCGTGAAACGCGGATTGGAAGGCGTGGTCGTGCCCAGCAAACTATATTCCACGCTGGCCGCCGGCCGCCCGATCGTGGTAGTCGCGGCCCCTGAATCCGACGCGGCACGAATCGTCACCGCAGCAGGGTGCGGCTTGGCAGTCGATCCCGACAACGCGGAAGCCGTCGCGGCCGCGATCCGCGACCTGCGCAGCGACCCGGCTCGCCTCGCCGAAATGGGCCGCCGCGCCAGGGAAACGGCAAAAACCTATGCTAGAGTTAACGAGCTAAACCGTTTCGCCGCCATCATAGAGGAAGCCGTCCCGCATCTCAGCGGCGCAAAACGCAACGATCAGGTTTTGCAAGGTCCCCGTCAGGCATCAACGCAGTAAGCAGTCCAAATTTTTCGAGCGCCACCGGATTTGGAGCCTAGTCGTAAATGCCGATTCGCACCGAAGCAATCGTCTTCGCCATCGCGCTGGCCGCGTCGCTGGGGCTCACTGTCCCCATTCGCCACCTCGCGCTGCGCTTCGGCATGGTCGACAAACCCGGCCCCCGCAAAGTTCACGTCAACCCGATCCCGCTCCTCGGCGGCATCGCCATCTATCTCGGTTTCGTCCTGGCGCTGCTTTTCACGCGCCACGGCGTTCCCCAACAGCAAATCGTCGGCATCCTTGCCGGCGCCACGCTCCTCGCCATCGTCGGCTTCCTCGATGACGGCGGCCTGCTCCACCACCAGGTCAAACTTTTCGTCGGCATGCCCATCGCCGCCGGATTCCTAATCGCCTCCGGCATTCGCGCCCAACTTTTCTCCCAATTTTTTCCCGGCACCCTCGGCCTGATTCTCGATTGCGTCCTTACCGTCGCCTGGGTCGTCGGCATCACCGCCTCCTTCAGCATTCTCGATCACATGGACGGCCTCTGCGCCGGCATCGCCGCCGTCGCCGCCGCGTTTTTCACCATCTCCGCCATGCAAAACGGCCAGGTTCTCGTCAGCACCCTGGGCGCGGCCACCCTCGGCGCCTCCCTCGGATTTCTCCGCTGGAATTTCAATCCCGCCAAAATTTTCATGGGCGATGGCGGCGCCATGTTTCTCGGCTTCCTGATGGCCACGCTGGGCCTAAAAATCCGCCCCGACGGCACGCAATTCCCGCTGACCTGGCTGGTCCCGGTCCTGATCCTCGCCGTGCCCATTTTTGACACGACGCTGGTTTCCATTTCGCGCGCCCGCCGCGGCCTGCTGCCCTTCGCCTCACCCGGCAAAGACCACACCGCGCATCGCCTTTCCAATCTAGGCTTGGGCCATCGCGGAGCCGTCCTCGCCATGTATACCTGGGCCATTGTCTGCGGCGTGATCGCGCTCTTCATTCCAAATCTCACCGCGAGCATCACCTATACCCTGATCGGCCTCCTGATTCTCGTCGCCCTCGTCGCCGTAATTTTTCTCGAAGGCCTGCCGTACGAACGCCAGGTCAAACTCCACAAACCCACCTCCGCGTCCTAATCCGCCGCGCATCCCCACTTTTCGAGTTCCCTTCTCTTTGGTACACGCGTGCGCTGAGATATAATTCTGGTCCGGATTCGCGGCCGAACGCTCTTGGGAATGTGCCGGGCCCGCGCAACCGAAAGCTAAAGCTGTCCCCCGATGCCGGGCACTCAGCATCCTGCACTTCGTCGGCTCATGAGGCAGATCGCAAAAACACACGATGGCGCTCGAACCACGCGACGCGCAAAGCGTCTCCCAACCAACCTCTCGCGCGAATAGCCAAAGCATTGCAGTCATCGGCGGATCGGCGGCTGGCCTGTTAACCGCCTCCGTGCTGGCTCGCAAAGGCTTGCCCGTCCGTGTCTTTGAACGCATCGAGACGCTCGAGCATCCCGAACGTACGCTCATCGTCACCAATCGCATGCGTCATCTGCTCGGCCCCGCCGCGGAAAAAAGCGTCCTCAATGAAATTCGCCGCTTCGAGCTTTTCACTGACGGCCGTTCCGCGACCTTCGAATTGGCCGAGCCCGATCTCATCATCGAGCGCCGCGCGTTGATTCAAGCCATGGCCCAAGATGCTGCGCAGGCCGGCGCCAGCATCGAACTCGGCCGTCGCTTTCATTCGCTGCAACCCAATGGACGCGGGCTGGTGCTCGAAGTCGAACGCTGTAACGATGGCACCCGCGAAGAAGTCCACGCCGATACGGTCGTGGGCGGCGACGGTGTGTGCAGCCGCGTCGCGCGCGCCGGCGGCTGGGCGCCACTCGAAACCGTGCCGCTGGTCCAGGCCATCGTCCCGCTGCCGAAAGATATGTCGCCGGATACCACGCGGGTTTGGTTCGTGCCGCAAGACACTCCTTATTTTTATTGGCTGATCCCCGAATCGAAAACTCAGGGCGCGCTCGGCGTCATCGGTGAAAATCCCGGAGAAACCCGCAAGCATCTCGAGAATTTCCTGGAGAAGCGCGGCCTCAAACCAATCGAATTTCAAGGCGCGCGCATTCCCGTTTACAAAAAGTGGATTCCGGTGCGCAAACAAATCGGCAACGGCTCGGTGTATCTCGTAGGCGACGCCGCCGCTCAAGTAAAAGTAACTACTATCGGCGGCACGGTGACCGGAATTCGCGGCGCGCTGGGCGCTGCCGAAGCCATCTTGAACGGCGGCGTCAGCCGCGAACTCCGTGCTCTCCGCCGCGAATTGGATGTGCACCTGCTCCTCCGGCGCTCGCTCCACGATTTTCAGCAGGCCGATTATAGCCACCTCGTGGATTTACTGAACCCGTCCGCCACGGAATCGCTCGGCCGTTACTCGCGCGACGAAGCCTGGAAAATTTTGTGGCGGGTATGTTTGAAGCAGCCCCGGCTCATACTGCTCGGCCTGCGCGGCCTGCTGTCGGGTAAAGGCTCGTTCGCTCGTTCCGGCGCCTAAGCGAAAATTTGCACCGGCCATCAAGCATGTACATTCTTGGCTTATCCGCGATGTCCCACGATTCCGCAGCGGCGCTGCTGAAGGATGGCGGCATTGTTGCCGCCATCGAAGAAGGAAAATTAGCGCGCACCCGCACCATCGGCGGAATTCCGCGCGCAGCCATTCAGTTTTGCCTCGAACACGCTGGCATCGGCTGGCGTGACGTTGCGCAAGTCGCCATTGCCAGCCGCCCTCCCGATTCCCGCAAAGCCTCGCGAAAAATCGGCGGCGAATCGAACGACGCGCACACCTTGCGGCAAATGTCCGGCCTGCCCGCGAAGCGCTTCCAGACCTTCGACCATCATCTGTGTCACGCCTCCAGCGCTTTTTTCGCCTCTCCCTTCGAACGAGCCCTGATCGTCACCATGGATGAAACTGGCGACGGCCGCGCCGGTCTGGTCGCCATCGGCAAGGGCGGCGAACTTCGCGCGCGCGAGTCCATTCGCCTTCCTCAATCCCTGGCTTGGATTTATTCCCAATTCACCCAGCTCCTGGGCTTTCGCCCGCACAGCGATGAACACAAAACCCAATGGCTCAGTTTGACTGGCGAGCCGGAGTTTGCCGGCTTCTTGGTCGAAATTCTCCGCCGCGCACCTGGCGGCCCCCCGCACTTGAATCCGAAATATTTTCGGCGCAAACCCGCACCCGAATTGTGTTTCACCCGGGATTTCTTCCGCGAACTCGGCATCGCCGGAAACACCAAACAGCCGATTCCCGAATTGCCTGAAACAACCAGAGCCAACCTCGCCTCCAGTTTGCAAAACGCTTTTTCCACGGTTCTTTGCGAGTGGCTGGAGGGCTTGCGGGAGAAATCGAAGGAACAGTCGCTGTGCCTGGCCGGTGGATTGTTTCTAAATCCGCTGCTTGTTGGAGCCATCGAAGCGAACACGCGTTTTGACCACGTATTCGTTCAGCCTGCTGCGGGCAACGAAGGCACCGCCCTCGGCGCGGCTTGGCTCGCCTGGCACGAAAACTCGAACCGCCCTCTCGAGCGTTCGGTCTCGCTGCCCTCGTGGGGTCCGTCGTATTCCAACGCGCAAATCAAACTCGTCCTCGATAACTGCAAAGCCAACTACCGCTGGCTCGATTCCGAGGACATGCAGATCGCCGAAACTCTTCGCCTGCTGGCCAACGGCAAAATCGTCGCCTTCTTCCAGGGTGCCACCGAATTCGGCCCGCGCGCGCTGGGAGATCGCAGCCTGCTCGCTTCGCCTTGGGCCCCTTACATAAAAGAAAATCTCAACGATTTTGTGAAGCATCGCGAATCCTTCCGTCCGTTCGCTTTGGCCATCCCGGAAGAAGACTCTTCTCGATTCTTCAGCGTTTCATCGAACGCGCGGTTCCTCACCACCATGGCCAAAGCGAACGAAGCGGGCCAGCAATTGTTGCGGGACTTGCCCGACGGATTCCTTCTGCCCAACAATTTGGTCCGCTTGCAAGTCGTGCGGGAAACCGATAACCCGCTTTTCTGGAAGCTGCTCAAGCGGTCCGGAGAAAACGCCCCCGCTCCGATTCTGGTCAACACCTCCTTCAATCTGTTCGGAGAACCATTGGTCGTTACGCCGCGCGATGCGGTCCGCAGTTACTTTTGCTCGGGCACCGACGCGCTGGTCGCTGGAAATTTCCTGCTCGAAAAACACTAGAAAATGGCGCAGAACAACACCTCCGTCCGCACGCATCCACGCCGCCGTGCGGGGTTCATCCTGCTGCTCTTGCTGCTGGCCTTGGCGATTTTCGCCTTCCGGAATGTCGGCCACTGGCTGACCAGGCAAGACGCCTTGGGACCCGCCGATTGCATCGTGGTTCTCAGCGGCGGCCTCCCCTACCGTGCGGAAGGAGCGGCGGAAATCTTCAAGGCCGGCTACGCTCCGGAAGTTTGGATCAGCCTGCCCGCCGGACCGCAGGCCGCATTGAAAGAACTCGGCATTGATTTTGTCGGCGAAGAAAAATACGACCGAGAGGTCTTGGTTCACCAAGGACTTCCGGAAAGCAAGATCTCCATTTTTCCCCGAGAGATCGTAAACACCGAAGAAGAAGTCGCGGAAATCGCGCAAGAGATGCGCGCCCAGGGCAAAAGCACCGTCATCATCGTGACCTCGCCGGAACATACCCGCCGCGTGCGCGCCTTGTGGAATGCGCTCGCGGATAAGAACCTGAAAGCGATTGTTCGCGCTGCGCCTACTGACCCGTTCGACGCTGATCATTGGTGGCGCACTACGCGCGATAGCTTGGCGGTCGCACGCGAAACGCTCGGCCTGTTGAATGTCTGGTCGGGCCTTCCCATTCGGCCGCGGACGTAACGAATATTCCGCAAACGCGAACCGCGCTCGCGCAAACTTGGACGCTTCTTGTAATCTAAATTCTTATCTGTGCCGTGAATCGCTATTTTGAAGGGAGAATGCCTTGAAGATTTCTGTAATCGGCGCCGGGTACGTGGGTCTCGTTACCGGCGGATGCCTCGCTGGCCTTGGGCACGAAGTGGTTTGCACCGACAGCGATCTCGAAAAATTGAAGACGCTCGAAGCCGGCCGCCTGCCCATCTATGAACCGGGCCTCGATACGGTAATTGCCGAAGCGCGCCATGAGGGCCGCCTGAGTTTTCGCGCCAATGCCGCAGACGCGGTGCGCGCGGGCGATGCCATTTTTATTTGCGTTGGCACGCCCCCGCTGCCGAATGGTAGCGCCGACTTGAGCGCCATCGACCATGTCGCGCGCCTCGTCGCCACCGAATCGCGCACTCCGAAACTGGTCATCGAAAAAAGTACGGTCCCGGCCCAGACCGGAGAAGAATTAAAACGCGCCCTGGCCGTATACGGCCGTAAGAGCGGAATCAAGTTCAGCGTGGCGTCCAATCCCGAATTCTTGCGTGAAGGCACCGCCGTCGAGGACTTTCTTCACCCAGATCGAATCGTGGTGGGTGTCGAAGACGAAGCTGCGGCCAAGCAAATGAAAGAAATTTACCGTCCGGTGCTGGAGCGGACCTTTCACTGTCCCATCCATTCACCAGCTTGTCCCGATACGGCCCTGCCGGCGTGGTTAGTCACCACCATCAACAGCGCGGAACTAATCAAACATGCTTCGAATTCCTTCCTGGCTCTTAAAATTTCCTACGCCAACATGGTCGCTGACTTGGCCGAAAAGCTCGGCGCCAACATCGACGAAGTGGTGCACGCCGTCGGCATGGATGCGCGCATCGGCACCAGTTTTTTCCGGCCGGGCCTGGGGTTCGGCGGCTTTTGCCTGCCCAAGGACTTGCAAGCCTTCGTCTATCTCGCGGAAATCTCCGGAGTGGATTTCGGAATGCTGAAGGAAGCCGAAAAAATCAACAAACGGCGCATCGAAAACTTCGCGGCTAAAATTCGCCGTGCGTTGTGGGTGGTTAAAGGCAAGCCGGTGGGCGTGCTGGGTCTGGCGTTTAAATCGAATACCGACGATATCCGCTTTTCACCCGCGATCGACCTGATTCAGCAATTGGTAGCGGAAGGCGCGAAGATTCGCGCCTTCGACCCGGAAGCGATGGAACGGGCCAAAACAATCCTGCCTGGCATTGAGTTTGGAAAGACTGCCTACGAAGCCGCGGAAGGCGCCGAAGCCCTGATCATCGCGACCGAATGGGAGCAGTTTCGCGATCTCGATTGGAGTCGCATTCACGATTCCATGGCCCGCCCGCTGATCCTGGACGGACGCAATCTGCTGTCGCCCACAGAAATGAAAAGCCGCGGATTCGAATACCACTCCGTCGGCCGCCCGGATTAAAAAACTATTTCGCAGCGTTGGTCTGGGCGAGCTGCGCTTTGAAGTATTTGTAGGTGCGTTCCAGGCCGTCTTCCAGGTCGACTTTCGGTTCCCAGTTCAGCAGCCGCTTCGCTTTGGAAATGTCCGGGCAGCGCTGCTTCGGATCATCCTGCGGCAGTGCATGAAACACGATCGGTGCCGTGGCCCCGACCAGCTTTCTTACCTGCTCCGCGAATTCCAGAATCGTAATCTCACGCGGGTTCCCGATATTGGTCGGCTCATGCTCCTTCGATTCCAGCAGCCGGTAGATCCCGTCTAGCAAATCTGAGACGTAGCAAAAGCTTCGGGTTTGCTTGCCGTCTCCATAAACCGTGATCGGCTCTCCCACCAGCGCCTGATACAAAAAATTCGGCAACGCCCGGCCGTCGTTCAACCGCATGCGCTCGCCATAAGTATTAAAGATGCGCACGATGTGCGTGTCGAGACCATGGTAACGGTGATACGCCATGGTCATCGCTTCGGCGTACCGTTTCGCTTCGTCGTATACCCCGCGCGGGCCCACCGGATTCACATTGCCCCAATAGCTTTCCGGTTGCGGGCTCACGTTTGGGTCGCCGTAGCACTCCGACGTCGAAGCCAGCAGGTATCGCGCATTCTTAGCCAGCGCCAGACCCAAAGAGTTGTGCGTGCCTAGCGCCCCGACTTTCATGGTCTGAATCGGCAGCCGCAGATAATCCGGCGGGCTGGCTGGAGACGCAAAATGCAGCACCGCTTCCACCGGGCCTTGTACATCGATGAAGCGCGAAACGTCATGCCGCGCAAACCGGAACTTTGGATTCGACGCCAGGTGCGCGATGTTCGCTTCGCTGCCGGTGACCAGATTGTCGAGGCACAGAACCTCCCAGCCCCTCGCCAGCATCAGTTCGCACAAATGCGAACCTAAAAATCCCGCCCCGCCCGTGATGACTGCGCGCAATGTCTTCTCCCGTGTACCGTGCGATTACCAGTGCCAATTGCCGTCAATTATCGCCGAAAAGTTCTGTTGCGGGTAGAGGCCGGCACTCAGGCGAAGCCGCGTCTCCGCCTGCCACCCAGCGTAGCCCGATTTCACTTGGTAACTGGTGGTTGAGCAAAAGCTGTTGTATGGTCCGCCACTATTCGCCAACCTTCGGGAAATTTTCGGAAATTCAGCGTGAATATACCCGACGGTTTGTCGTTTTCCCGTTCCAGGTGAAACTCGCCAATTACAAAAGCCCCGTCGGCGCAAACCTGGTGCACTTCCATCTTCGTAAAAGAAAGCCGCCCCATCGTTTTACGATCGGGATAGGCCTTTTGATAGCGCTCCAGCACCGCTTGCCACCCGCGCGTAATCCCGCCCGCCCCGACAAAAACCGTTTCGTCCGATTTCCAATAACCGGCCATGAAAGACGTAAGATCCCCGCGGTTCCAGGCCTCGGCCTGCGTTTCCAGCAACGACGTAATCTGCGCCTCGTCGCTGGCCTGAGCCTTGGCCACCCCTGGCGCCATCACCCCTACAAAGCACAAAATCAAGACACCAAGGCTTAGTGTTGAGCGCAAAGACCGGCTCATTTTGTCCCCCTAGTTACGCGGCCCAAGAGCATTTCTAATCGACACAACGGCGATTAGAAAACGAGTCTATATCAAAGTAAATAAACAACTTAACAAATTTCTAATCGACAATTAATTGGTAACATTTTCACCCCAACGGCACCGCAGAGTATAGGCCATCGCGAACGAGAACTGACCTCCAGAATCGAGCTACCCCGCCTGGAGTGGAAAACGGTACTAAGGGCCTATTGGCCCCGTCGCCTCTAAATCCGAAACTGTCTGTGGTTGAACATGCTGATCGCAGCCCTCATTCTCGTCACATCACTCGCAGCGACCGTCCAGTTCGCGGTCTTCATCTTCCGCGTCGGCCTGCTGCGCGTAGCCGCCCAGCCCGTCTCCGATTCGGCCCTGGCTGCTGAGGCCTCCACCAATCTTCTGAACACCAACGACTTCGCCTCCGCCACCGCCGTGCAGCGCCTGTGCCCGGATCTCGAAAGCAACCCGTTGCCGAAGCTGCGCACCATCCGGCTCTACTACAACCTCCTCCGGGTAGCGAACAAGGTTGGCGACTTCATCGTGGCCCCCGGCGCCCCCGGCTTCGGCGGCTGGACCACCCGCGAAATGGCCCTCTGCACCCGCTACGCCACTGTAGTGCTGTCGCAACGTCTCGAACGCAATCGCCTGCTCTGCGACGAAGCCCGGTCGCTGTAAGCCCTACGTTGCAGCCTTCTCAAATCCTATCTTCTCCAATCATTGCATCGGTTTAGGTCTACCTCGTACACGCTAGTTGCCTGGCCTTTACCGCTCTGTCCATATTGCCAGTTGCCTCATACGCTATGCTGCCCGGTCATTTCCGGTGGGGTGTGCCGCCTTTCGTGCCTAAATAATGCTTGGCGAATCCAGCCTTCGAATCTCGAAATTCCTCTCAGGAGGCGCTATGAAGAATTGCGCCCGGAACATTTGTTCGCTCGCACTCCTAACGTTTGTCGTGCTGCAGCTCTCCAGCTGCGCGCTGACGCCGGACAGTTTCCATTCGGTCGTGCTGACGCCCAAAGGCACCACGTTCATCGGCCAAAATAACACCATCGGCGTGACCGCCACGGTGCTGAATGATTTGCAGAATGGCGGCGTCGTATTTTCCGCATCACCTGCCGGAACCGGCCTGCTGACCCAGACCACTATCAACAACGCGATCTACGTGGCACCTGCAATCGTCACCACGGAAACGGTCGTGACCATTACTGCTGTCGCGGTGGATTATCCCAAACAGTCCAGCACATTGACTTTGAAGATTGAACCGCCGCCGGTTATTACGACTACCACGCTGCAGTCCGCGACCTTGAATCAGGCCTACTCTCAGCCGGTAACCGCGACGGGCGGCGTGCCGCCTTTGAGTTGGGCGATCGCTTCGGGCAGCTTGCCGGCGGGGCTTTCGCTTGCAGCCAGCACCAGCGACACGGTGAACATCGTCGGCAAACCGACGACCGGTGGAAATTCGACATTCACCATCAGTGTTACGGATGCGACTGGCGCGTCGAATACCTCGGTGCCTTTGAACATCGTGGTGAGCACGCTGCAATTCACCACGACTTCACCGCTGCCTCCGGCGCAGGTCGGAACTGCATACAGCGATCAGCTCGCGGCTACCGGTGGTACCGGAAATCTCACGTTCACGGTGGCTTCCGGCTCGAACTTGCCGGCGGGCTTTAATCTTTCTTCGGCAGGTCTCTTAACCAGCGCGAGTCCTGCTGCGGCCGGCACGTTTACCTTTGGAATTACAGTCACAGACAGCGGAACTCCTCCCGCAGCCATAACCCAAACTTTCACGCTCGTGGTGAGCGGCCAGCAGAATCTGGCTCTATTGAATGGCTCCTACGCATTTTCGTTTAGCGGAAATAACACCGCCGGCTACATCGCCGCGGCCGGAGCGTTTACGACCAATGGCGCGGGCCAGATTACGGCGGGTGAGGCGACCTACAATTCGTTGACCGGACCGCCGGTGACCTACACCGGAATTACCGGCACGTATACCGCGGGCACCGATGGACGCGGCACGATCACGTTTACGAGCGCTTCGCCCGCGTTCGCGGTTACGCCGACGTATGCGTTTGCCATCGATCCGGGTGGCAATGGACACGGGCGGCTGATCGAATTCGATACCACCGGCGGACGCGGATCGGGCCGGATCGAAAAGCAAATCGTCACAAGTTGCGTGGTCACCAACGCCAGCACGACGTACAACGGCAACTTCGCGTTCGGTGGTTCGGGTTTCTCGATTGCGTCCTCGACCGGCGCGGCCGGCCCCATTGCTTTTGCTGGAGCTTTCACGGCAGCGGCACCAGTGGCGGGATCAACCATCGGAAGCATCGGACCGGGCGAGATGGATGCGAATACTCCGGGCTTCGTCACTTCGCAAACGCCGGCTACACTTTCCGGAACGTATCAATCTGCCTCCAGTACCGACACAACGTATTGCACGTTCTCGCTGGGCACCAGCAGCATCGGCAACCTTACGTTCAACGCCTATCCGGTTTCGAATTCGGAAGCGTTTCTGGTTGAAATGGATCAGACCAGCCAGACGACACCGCTGATTTCCGTGGCCGATATGGTCCAGCAGATTGGAAATCCATTTCCCGCGCAGAATTCTCTTGCGGGTCCGATGGCCGGAGGTTTGAACGGTTCGGGATTGTCGGGAAACACGTACCTCACGGATGTGGCCATCGTGCAATTGTCGTCGCCAGGTTCCGGCGGCTTCACCATGCAAGTAACCGACAATGTGGCTGGCTCGATTTCGACGTGGTCCAGTCCGTTTCAAGTGAGCTATCAGACGGATACGTTTGGACGAGTAACGACGAACCTGATCCATCCTTTCGAGCCGACGCTGTACCTGATCGATTCGCAGGATGCTTTCGTCGTGGGTCTCTTGCTGGGCGGGCCGATTGCGGGCCGGCTGGATGCGCAGTCGCAACCCCAGGCCGGATTTACGACGCAGTTCCTGGCGCAGAACACGCCGCTCATCGAAGGGACGGTTGCGCCGGCGGTTCCGGCGAATCGCGACGTTTCCGGCTTCCTGATGTTCGACGGATCGGTAACTCCGGGCGGACTTAGCGGGACGCAAGATGAAAGCACCACGGCCGCGAATGTGCCCGGCGAAGCGGTCACCGGCACTTTCGCATTGTCGAGCACCGGCACCACGGACGGCAGCGGGACAGTCACGCTAACGTCGCCGGCAGCCTCGACCGGCGCGTTTTACTTCATCAACTCGACGAAAGCGGTGATCGTGACTACCACCTCGGGCGATTCGAATCCCGTGTTGATTGTGGTCGGACACTAGAAAGGGCCGGAACTGTTCGCGAGGGCGTGGGAAATATTGGAGCGGGGGCGCTTCGAAGCGGTAACTTTCGTCAGTAGGCCCAGCGCATCAGCACCGCGCCGGTGGTGTAACCTGCACCGACGGCGATCAGCAACACGAGGTCGCCTTTGTTCAGCCGCTTTTGTTCGACGGCTTCCATCAAGCCTAATGGAATCGTTCCAGCCGTAGTATTTCCGAAGTGATCGATATTCACCATCACTTTGGAATCGTCGACGCCCAATCTTTCCTGCATGCCTCGGATAATTCGCAAGTTCGCCTGATGTGGTACGACCAGCGCTAGATCCTTGCTGGTCAGCCCGTTGCGCTCCAGCATGTTCACGGCGTGTTCACTCATGCGCCGCACCGCATACTTGAACACTTGCGCGCCTTCCTGATGAACGTAGTGCATGCGCTTTTCGACGGTTTCCTGCGAGGACGGGTTCAGCGAACCACCACCGGGCATGAAGAGATTTGCGCCGCCGGAGCCGTCCACGTCGTGCGAAAAATCGAGAATGCCTTCATCGCCAGAAGCCGGTTCCAGCAGGACCGCGCCCGCGCCGTCGCCAAAAAGCACGCAGGTCGCCCGATCTTTGTAATCGAGAATCGAGGTCATCACGTCGCTGCCCACCACCAGAACTTTCTTATGAGTTCCGGCGCCGACGAATTGCGCGCCAACGGTTAAGGCGTACGCAAATCCCGAACAGGCGGCGGACAGATCAAAGCCCCAGGCGTTCTTCGCGCCGATGCGATCTTGAATCAGGCAAGCGGTCGCGGGAAAAAACATATCCGGCGTGACCGTCGCCACGATAATCATTTCGATCTCGGTCGGGTCGAGTCCTTTCGCGACGAGCAACTTTTTCGCGGCCTCGGTGCCCAAGTGCGACGAGGCCACGCCCGGATCCGCATAATGTCGCTGGCGAATGCCGGTGCGCGTGCGGATCCATTCGTCGGTGGTGTCCACAATTTTTTCGAGGTCGAAATTCGTGGCGATTCGGGGCGGCACGTAACCCGCTACACCGGTAATCTTGGCGGCAATGCGCTTACCCATTCAGAATTTCTCCCGATTCCACGATGACGCGATTCACGCCGAACACAAACAGCCTGAGGCCCACTGAACAAACAGTAGGCGATTGTATGCAACCTGTAAGGGTGTGACAAGCGCAAGCAGTTAGGAACTTGGCGGCGAAATCTCGAATTTGTAGGTAATTTCCGCTGTTTTTCGAAGCATGGCGGCCACCGAGCAATATTTGTTCTGGCTCAGCTCGATTGCGTCGCGAACCGCCTTTTCATCCAGCGCGCCGGTCAACCGGTACAACATTTCGATTTTGGTCCAAACCATCGGGGGTTCGGGGGCGCGCTCGCCGGAGATTTCGATTTCGAGCGAAACGAGTTTCTGGCGTTTTTTTTCCAAGATGATAACCACATCCACCGACGAGCAGGCGCCGAGGGCACCGAGCAGAATCTCCATCGGCCCGGGGGCGGAATTGTGCTTGCGGTCGGCGTCAAATACGACGGCGTGACCCGAAGGCATTTGGGCCAGAAATTCTTCTCCGCCTACCCATTTCACGGTAGCGACTTGCATTTCTCACCTCAAGAATCATCAATGTGGGATTAGCCGAACGGCATTTAGCTTAACGCAGATTGGAAATTCGCAGCGGGCGTTTTCAATTCACAACGGATCAGCTTAGAGGTGGGTATCGAAGTTACAGCGAGGAGGATTCCTGTGCATCGGACGCGCCCACGGTTGCGCTGGCGTAGCCCTGCGGTACGCGGCGCATGGTTTCGATGAAGACGCGGATCACTTCGGGGTCGAACTGACTTGCGGCGCAGCGTTGCAGTTCGGAAAACGCCTCTTCGGGGCGGCGCGGCTTCTTGTAGGTGCGTTCGGACGTAATCGTATCGTAGGCATCGGCGATCGCAATTACCCGAGCGCCAAATGGGATGGTTTCCCCATGCAGGCGATCGGGGTAGCCGGTGCCATCGAAAAATTCGTGATGATGCCGAACCATCAAGCGAATGCGATTCATGGCCTCGAGCGGCTCCAGAATCTTCGCGCCCAACAAGGTGTGGGTCTTCATGGTTTCCCACTCTTCGGAGTTGAGCGGGCCGGACTTGTTGAGAATGGCTTCAGGAATTCCCACTTTGCCAATGTCGTGCAGCAGGCCGGCCAACCGGATTTCTTCCACTTCCGCCTGATTCATATTCAGCGCCTGCGCAATCATCACCGCGTAGGCGGAAACTTTTTGCGAATGCCCCTGCGTGTAGTGATCTTTGGCGTCGATGGCGAGCGCGAGCGAAGTGACGGTGTCGACCACGGCGGTCGGAATTTCGTGACCTGGGCCGCACGCGCCTTGCTCGGTCAGCGAGCGGGTGAATTGTTCAAGGCGGCGGTAAATTTCCTCGAAAGCTTCCGGGCCGGTAGAGAATAGCCGCTTGAGCGTTACGCCCAGATAGGCTTCCAGGACGTCTTTCTTCCAGCGTTTGGTATCGTTCGGATCGCCTTGCTCCACGCTGGAGACCGAGTTGCCGCCCTGATGTTTGGACAAATACATCGAGGAGTCGGCGACTTGAATTAATTCCTGAGGCGTCGCGCCGTGAATCGGGAATCCGGCGATTCCGAAGCTGGCCGTAATATTTTTGTCGCGCAGCAGAGGATCGGCGGCGACCCAACCACGCAGCTTACCAGCGAGCTGGCGGGCCTGCTCCACCGTCGTTTCCGGCATCAGGATCACGAATTCGTCGCCACCGTAGCGCGCGACGACGTCGGAACGGCGGCAATTTTGTTCGAGGATGTGCCCGACGCGCTGCAAGACCACGTCGCCTTCCAAGTGGCCGTAGAAATCGTTGACGAACTTGAAGCGGTCGAGGTCCATGAGGACCAAGGCAAATGGGCGGTTGGCGCGCGTCGAACGCTTCCATTCGGAGGACAACGCTTCCATCAAGAAGCGATGCGTCTTCACTCCGGTCAGGCCATCGGTGATCGCTTGTTCCTGCGCTTTCTGGAAGGTCAGCGCGTTGTGCAGAGCGCCGGCGAAAAGATCGGCAAGCGTGCGCAACAAACGAATTTCGTCTTCCGAAAATTCGCAGCGCTCCGAAGATTCGACGTAGAGGACGCCGAGAAGTTGTTCGCCGTAGGAGACCGGCAGGCCGATAGCTGATGCGGTGTTTGGCAGAATCGGACGCGGCGACGAAGCGTTCACCTCTGGCACGATGACGATTTGTCCGCTGCGCGCGGCCTGCCCAACTACACCTTCGCCGAGCGTGACGTGGCGGCCCAGCGCGTCGCGACGGCTGCCGGCTTCGGCCTGAATGACTAATTCTTTCGAAGAATAATCGAGTATGGCAATTCCGATATGGTCGTAAGCGACGGCGCTCTCGATTTCCGCCGCGATCTTGGTGAGCATTTCTTCCGGATTCAACGTGGTGATGGCGTGGCTGGAGACATTGTTGATCAGCGTCAACTGACGCGACCTTTTCTGCTCTTGCGAGAACAGGCGCGCGTTCTCGATGGCGACCACGGCTTCGCTGGCCAGAACCCGCAACAATTCGACGTGGCCTTCATCGAAGGCGCGCTCGTGCATGCTGTGAACCAGCATCACGCCGATTGCACGATCGAACAAAATAAGGGGAACCGCGCAGAGCGAGCCCGCGGCACGTTGAGGAACAAATCCCATCCGGCTCGCTTCCGCGGTGAAATTGTCGCGAATCAGCAGCGGCTGGCCGGTGCGAACCACATATTCGATCAGGTGATTCCCGCCCGGACGTGTGCGCTTCGCCTGGCGAATTCCATCCACGACTTCAATTTCGAACCTCACTTCATCCTGTTTTTGGTCATAGAAGGCGATAAAGAGACTGCTGACGTCGAAAAGTCGGCGCATCTCAGCATAAATGCGTTCGAACAATGCGTCAGGTTCCAGAGTGGAGCTGAGGGCGCGGCCGATTTCGTTCAGTAAGTGGAGCTCTTCGCTGCGCCGCGAAGTCTGTTGCACGAGATAGCTATTTTCAACCGCCATGCCGATTTGATGGCCCAGGGCGAGCAACAGGCGGAGTTCGGCGGGCGTGAAATTCCGATTGTCGGGCGTGCCCAGCAGCAGCACTCCGAACACGCGTTCCTTGGCCTGAAGACTGATTCCCGCGACTGTACGCAGGCCTTGAGACAGCAGCATTTTGCGCACATGCCGGAACGATTCTTCTTTTTCCAGGGCGACCCAGTTGGCGTCGCGCACCAGATCGCGCAGTACCACCAGTCCGCCCATGCGTGCGACCAGGTTCACGGTGTAATCGTCGAGGCTGTCTTTTTGAATTTCGACGGGAAAGGCTTCGGTCATGCCGGTGACGACGATGGACTTGGGCCCGTGGTCCTCGCCGTAGTTCAGGACCAGCGCTCCGGCCGGAATCCGGGCGACGTTCAACACGCGATCGAGGGCCTGCGCCAGCATCTTCTGAATTCCGCCGCCGGTGAAACCGGAGGTCGCCAGATTCAGGCTGGAGAGCGCCAGCATATTCCGCTCGATGCGGCGCCGTTCTTCTTCATACACGGCCATCAACATCAACACGCCGCCGAACATTTCGGGCAGGAGCGCGAAGGGAAGCAAGCTGATGCGATTCAGCGAGCCCAGCTGAGGCTGAAAAATCATCAGCAGGCGCAAAATCCCGGAGCCGATAAAGGCGAAAGCCAGCAACTGATCGGCGCGCGATTCTTCGTTGCTGCCTTCGCGCCAGAAGGTCCAGGCGACTACGAAAAATCCAAGCGCTACACCGAGGCCGGCGTGGACCGGAACTTTGCCGAAGGCGTAGGCGATCGACCAGACGCTGGAGAGCAATACGGCGATTCCGACAGCTTCGATAGGGATTTTCTTGCGGGAATACAAACGAGCCGAGCTATAGAACGCAACGAGAGCGAGCGAAAGAATCCATTCGTCGAAGGAAAACCAGGAGATCGAATCAAAGGAATATCCGAGCGCCGGGCGGATGAAAGCACAGCCGGAGAGCAGCCAGGCGGCCGACCAGGCCAGCAGATATTCCTGGCGTTTTTGCTGGTAGACGTAGCAAAAAAAGCCGGCGAGCAAGACGGCTCCCGCCAGCAAAACGATTGCGATAGTTTGTAGGCTGCCTAACACAGTGCTCCGCCGCTGGTGCTGCAGACTTGCCCTGAGAATAGCAGAAAAAACGGTGCCGATTTCCCGGGTCTCCGCGCGAGTTTCTTGGCGGATACGGGCTAAAACAGGCTTAGCCGAATACCCCCAGAACTATTGAAATGATGCGAGTTACCGCTGTGGTGGTCAAGAGTACCCGGGTACCGAGTTCCACAGGGTAACCCTTGGTTTTGACGGCGCCGCGTGGGCATGGGGCGCGGCTCGATTTTGCGGGGCGGTTCCGTTAAGATTGGTGGTTTCCACTACAGGAAGGACTCGACTCGAATGTCATCTGCTCAGAAACCGCGCGTGCGTTTTGCCCCGTCGCCAACCGGATATCTTCACGTGGGGGGTGCGCGGACTGCGCTGTTCAATTGGCTGTTTGCCAAGCACGAAGGCGGAACCTTGATCCTGCGGGTCGAGGATACCGACGTGGAGCGGAACAAGCCGGAGCTAGTGGACGGCATTTTGGTCGCACTGAAATGGCTGGGCGTGGAGTGGGATGAGGGTCCGTTTTTTCAGTCGCAGCGCGGGGAGATGTATCGGGCGGCGGCGGAGAAGATCTTTGCCAGCGGGTTCGGGTATGCCTGTTATTGCAAGCCGGCTGCGTATGCCGGAGGCGACTATTCGGCGCCGAAGGATGAAGTCGAATCCTCCTCGGAAGGCGACGACGAAGGGCCAAAGTCCGCCAAGATGGCGGCGTGCCCTTGCCGCGACATGAGCGCCGATGAGCTCGCTGCGAAGCAGAAAGAAGGGGTGCCGCGGGCGATTCGTTTTAAGACACCGCGCACCGGCGTGACGACGTTTGAAGACGCGGTGTTCGGGCACCGCGACGTGCAAAACGCGGACATTGAGGATTTTGTGCTGCTGCGGTCCAGCGGAGTGCCGACCTACCAGCTCAGCGTGGTGGTCGACGACATCGACATGCGGATTTCGCACATCATTCGCGGGGCGGATCATTTGTCGAATACGCCGAAGCAGGTTTTGATCTATCGGGCGCTGGGCGCGGAGCCGCCGATCTTCGCGCATGTACCGCTGATTCTGGGAGCGGACCGCACGCGGTTGTCTAAACGCCACGGCGCGACCAGCGTCGGTTCATACGCTGATGAAGGATTTCTGCCTGAGGCGTTTCGCAATTTTCTGGCGCTGCTTGGCTGGTCGACCGGAGACGATTCGGAATTTATGCGGACGCCGGAGCTGATCGAGCGTTTTTCGCTTTCGGGCGTGAGCCGGACGAATGCGATTTTCGATCGCGCGAAGCTGGAGTGGTACAACACCCAATATTTGCAGAAGCCGCCGGTCGAGGAAATTGTGCCGTTCGTCGAAGCGGAACTGAAAAAGGCGGGGCTTTGGCAAGACGCGTGGGGAACGAGCGAGCACGCGTGGTTCGCGAAAACGGTGGACTTGATTCGTCCGCGGACGCGGTTGCTTGGTGATTTCGCCGGATGGGCACGAGCTTTCTTTACGGACGACTTCTCGTACGATCAGGAAGCCGTCGATAAGTTCTGGAAGGACGAGAAAATTCCGGGGCTGCTCGCGAAGCTAACTGACGCTCTGGCGGCGATACCGGATTGGAATCATGACGCGTGTGACGCAGCGCTGCGAGGCGTGGCAGCGGCTGAAGGCGTGAAGGCGGGCGTGCTGATTAACGCTACCCGCGTGGCAATCGTTGGCCGCGCGGTGGCCCCGCCGCTATTCGATACGATGGTGGCACTATCGAAGGATCGCGTGGTTGGCCGGTTGCGCCGGGCGGCCGCTTTCTTAGCCGCACGCTAAATAATCGCTGCTATTTCGCGGAAGCCTGCGGAGTGAATAGCTCGGGATGTACTGCGCGGCTTTTTGCCGTGGCCGCGCCCACCACGAACTTAAACTCCACCGGCAGTTTGTTCGGCGGCAAGCAGGTCGAATCGTTGCAGGCCTGATAGCGCAGCACCATCGGAATCGTCATCGGACCAAGCGGCGCATCCGCACTCGCGCGCATTTTCAGTTTTAGCGTGACACTGCCCGAGTACACGTCCAGCGGCTTGTCCGGCGAGAACGCGAATTTCTGCAGATGGCCCGCCGGATAAATTGTGTCCAAAACTTCGAATCCGGTGGGAGTTTGGGGCGTCAGATTTGTCGGAATCAGGTATGCGTCGGAAGGGTGATGGGAATTCATGTGGAATCCGCGCGCAATCTCTAAATTGAGGGCAACCTGAAACTCTTTGCCGCGCGCGACCGGATCAACTGAAACGAAACTTTGAGCCTTGACGACTGAGGCGGTT
Source organism: Candidatus Acidiferrales bacterium (assembly GCA_036401315.1). Lineage (GTDB taxonomy): Bacteria > Acidobacteriota > Terriglobia > Acidiferrales > UBA7541 > Palsa-295. The sequence goes on along the minus strand of DASWVE010000151.1, from coordinate 1,653 downwards.
TTCGGCGCTTCCGGTTCTTGCCCCGCGACCGCAGCGCCCAAAAAGAAACTGCAGGCCGCCAGGGTCATGGTCAGAAGCGCTAGTATTCGGTTTTTGCGCCGCATGGCCCGGTCTAAACCTCAATCGCCTTGCCGAGTTTTTCGGTCAGAATGCGGCTCATCACCTGGTTCAAGTTTTCGCCCGTTTTTTCCTGCACGAAAGCCTGCGCCGCATCCGACCAAGCCAGCTTGAAGCTGGTGGTAAGGGCCGAGATCCAGATCTGCCGCACCGGGGCGTTCGGGCTGATGACGAATCGCGTTTCGTCCTCATCTTCGAATTCGATTTCCAGCTTGCCGCTGCCGCCCTCAACTTCGAATCCGTTTTCGTCGCCGATTTCGAGGAGCCGTTTTTTCAAGGCTTCGAAAGTCGACTCGGCTTTTCGTTGAAATTCGCGTTCGTCCATCATGTGGTCAGGAATGTACTCCGGAAATTTAAAGAAACGAAGAACCCGCGAATCACAGTAAATCCTTAATTTGCTTGTCCAGATCGGCTTCATTTACGAGGCCGATGTAGCGCTTGACGATTTTTCCGTCACGCGAAATCACCAGGCTGGTGGGAAGGCCGAGCATTCCGCCGAATTTCGCGGCGATGTCGTCGTTGCCCAGCACGATCGGGTAATTCATGGTGACTTGCTTTCCGTCGACGTCGAAATTGGTGGTTTTGACGAAGGGCTCGACCGCGCTTTTTCCGTCTTCGTCCATGGCCACGCCCAGCATGGTGAATCCCTTGTCCGCGTATTTCTGCTGGTATCCGATCATCCAGGGGATTTCGGTGCGGCACGGTTCGCACCAGGTGGCCCAGAAATTCACGACCACGACTTTGCCTTTCAGACTGGAGAGGGCAACGTCCTGGCCGTTCATATCCTTGAACGTCACTTCGGGCTCGTTCGCCAGCACCTTGGGTCCTGCCGGGGTTTTCGTCCCGCCGCAGCCCGAAACCGCAGCGGCGATAAAACCAGCGAACATCAGCATGCAAATCAGGCCGCGAATACGCATCTGCTGGACTCCGTTACAAAGCAAACTTATTGAGAAACGCGAGTTTTCCGGACAACCACGTGAGCCGGTTCAAAAATACCAGCGCGCCGATAATCAGCAGCAGCGCACCGCTGAAAACTTCCACGGTGTGCAGGTGGCGGCGAAATTTCTGGTAAAACTTCAAGAAACCGCCAATGAGCAGTGCCGTCAGCAAAAACGGAATGGCCAGCCCCGCCGAATAGCAGGCAAGCAGGAAAATTCCCTGCCAGACCGTGTCTCGCGTCGCCGCTACGGCCAAGACGCTGGCCAAGATGGGACCGATGCACGGGGTCCAGCCGAAAGCGAAGGCAAAACCCATCAGGAAGCCACTGAAAGGGCCCGGCTGGCCGCCCAAATTTCGGAAGCGCACGTCGCGGTTCAACCATCTCGTCAGCGAAGGACCCAACAAGAAAATCAGCGCGACTGCGAAAAAATGTATGGGTCGAAGCCAAGCGCCAAGCATTCCAGGACGCAGGGTGAGAACACCGCCGCACAAAACGAGCAGTGCGCCCACGATCAGACCCACGCGGATCGAGATCTTGGTCAGCAAGCCGGTGAGATGCAATCCGAACATCAAAATCAGCGCACCCGCGACGGGCGC
>DASWVE010000150.1:0-51005 GCA_036401315.1 Candidatus Acidiferrales bacterium | reverse complement strand
CACGGCGGATGAAGCGGTGCGCGCGGCGCGGCTGGGGCGCGAAGTGGGATTGTCGGAGTGGGTGAAGCTGGAAGTGATCGGCGACCAGCAGACTTTGTTTCCGGATACGGAAGGCTTGCTGGCGGCGACGAAAATCCTGGTGAAAGAAGGATTCGTGGTGCTGCCGTACACCAACGACGATTTGATCGTGGCGCGGAAGCTGGTGGATGCGGGTGCGGCGGCGGTGATGCCGCTGGGCGCGCCGATTGGGTCGGGCATGGGGATACAGAATCTGACGAATTTGCGGATTTTGCGCGAGCGCATCACCGAGGTTCCCTTGATTGTGGATGCGGGCGTGGGCACGGCTTCGGATGCGGCAGTGGCGATGGAGATGGGCGCGGACGGCGTGTTAATGAATACGGCGATCGCGGAAGCGCAGGACGCGGTGCTGATGGCGGAGGCGATGGGTTCGGCGGTGGATGCCGGGCGGAAGGCGTTCATGGCGGGGCGGATTGGGAAGAAATTGTATGCGTCGGCATCGAGCCCGCTGGAAGGCGTGGTGCGGTAGCGCTAGCGAAACAGAATGTGCCAGAGAATGTCGACCAGGGCGTGGACGATGGCGGCGGGAAAGAGCGAGCCGGTTTTCATCCAGGTGTGGCCGTAGAAAAACCCGGCGATGGTGGCCAGGAAGACGTACTTCCAGTTGGGAAACGGCGCATGAAAAATATGCGAGAGGCCGAAGAGTAGCGAGGCCAGCGCCAAGCCCGCCCACGGATTTTTGAAACTCCGCGAAAATAAATTCTGCAGAATTCCTCGAAATAGAAATTCCTCGGGCCAGGCGGTAAACAGCAAAATTCCAACGACTGATAACGCTAGCGGGAGCGGGTGCACGCGCGCGTGCGAAGGATCGTAGGAAAAAAAACCGATGCGGGTGCCGATGGCCACGGCGATGAGCGCGAAGAGGCCGAAGTGGATCAAGATGATCCACGCGTCGTTTTTATTCAGGGTGACGGCGTAGCCGACGCCGTCCAGGCGACGAAGCAGGACGAAGGCGGCGACTCCCGTGGAGAGGGCGAGCAGGATCGTGAGCGTATGAGTTAGCTGCGCAGGATAGGGAAACAACGTGTACATCCAGCGAAACTCGACGGGGAGCCAGATGATGGCGACGGCGATGTAATCGCCTACGGTTCCGGGAGGCTTGCCGGCTCCGGTGGCGACGAGCAGCGCAGGGAGAACGACGTAGGCCGCGCCGATCAGCGCGGACTTCCAGCCCCCCGCGACGGCGATCGCGTAGATCAGCACGGCGAAAAGCGGAACGAGAGTCGCGATGACGCCGAGGGCTTCGCCGAAACTGCGGCGGAGCGAGTCGAGGACGGGCGGCGCGGCCAGAAACATTTCGAAGGCGAAGAGGACGGCGGCGACAGCGAGCGAGAGCGCGAAGCGGGCGCCGCTGAGGCCGAGGTGGATGCCGTAGAAAGTGACGAAGATTACCACGACCGCCCACAACGTGGCGGCGGTGGGCAGGTTCATGCGCCAGGAATTCGATTTCAGATTCACGCCAGGGAATTTTACCGGAGAGTTGCGCGGGGTCCCGAGAAAAACTTGCAATGAGTTTGCGGCTCGGCGATTCTTGCACGGCCCAAGACATGCCTGACGCCCCAAAACTGGAGCGATTCGCCTACATCGACTGGATGCGGGGCTTCGCCTGCCTGCTGATGTTCGAAGTACACGGCTACGATTCGTGGCTGATGGATTCGCTGCGGCACGGGGATTTCTACCGGACGTCGCAATTCAGCGGGACGATCGCCGCGCCGATATTTTTATTTCTGGCGGGAGCTTCGCTGGCGCTGGTGAGCGACCGGATGCGGCAGAAAGGCGCGACGCCGAATCAGGTGGAGCGGCGAATGGCCTGGCGCGGCCTGGAAATTGTGGGACTGGGATATTTGCTGCGGCTGCAGGAATTTGTGATGGGCTACAAAACGGCGGTGTGGACCGACCTGTTGCGCGTGGATATTTTGAACACGATTGGCGTTTCGCTGATTTTGATGGCGGTGCTGTGGAGACTGTCGAAGGACCGGCGAACGACGGCGATCTTGTCTTTGATCATTTGCGCGGCGATGGTGCTGGCCACGCCGCTGCTGTGGACCACGATGCGGCCGCGCTGGTTGCCGTGGTACGTCGAAAGCTACATCAATGGCGTACACACTTTCGACACCCCGCAGGTTTGGCTGTTTCCGATTTTTCCGTGGGCAGCGTTTGCATTCGCAGGACTGGCGCTGGGATGTTTTCTTTTCGATGACTGGGCGACCAAGCATGTGGCCAAGACGATCGGGATGTTGGGCGTGGCCGGTATAGCGCTGTTTCTGATTTCGTTCCCGCTGGATTCGCTGACCGCGCATTTTTATGCGCAGCATGACTACTGGCATACCAGTCCCAGCTTTTTCGTGGCGCGGCTGGGCGTGCTGTTGGTGTTTTTCCCGGTGAGTTATGCGTGGTGCCGGTGGGGATTGGGCGCGGCGAGACTTAGGCCGCTGGTGTGGCTGGGGGAGACGTCGCTGCTGGTGTATTGGGTGCATATCGTTTTTGTGTACGGGCATTTGTCGATTTTGCCCAAGCACGAGCAGATGATCGGCGCTGCGACAGTCGGAATCGTGGAAATTACCGCGGCGATGGTTTTGCTGGCGTACTTGCGACTGAAGTGGAAAAGGCGTGGCGGTCAGGTGGTGCGGGGTGCCCGAGTCGCGGCCGGAATTTGAGCGGTTAATGCGATTGGGCGGTTTTCTGCTCTGTTTTGAAAATCTGTTCGTATTTTCGGCCCAGGCCTAATTCTTCGCGTCCAAGGCGCTCCATGGTAGTGGGATCGGACTTTAGATCTCTGACGTTGTCCTGCAGCTTTTGGTTTTCGTTATCGATCTGCTGGATTTCACCTTGCAGTTTGTCGCGCTCAAGCTGGGAGCGGTGCATGGCCAGCACACCGTGGGTGCCGAAAATATCCTGCACGAGCAGCCAGACCAGGGCTAGAACAAGAAACCAGAGCGCATTCCGGCGGAAGAAGGCGCGGAGTTGTTCGCCGAAGGGCTGGCGCTCGACGATCGGCTGACGCTCGATCGGCGCCGGCTGGTCTTGGCCGGAATTATTTACTTGGTGATCCACGCTTTGGCATCCTCAGCAAGTTTTTCCGCGGCAGCCTGGGTTGAAGCTTCGGTGTAAATGCGGGCGACCGGCTCGGTGCCGGAAGGGCGCATCAGAATCCAGGAGCCGTCGTCAAAAATCATTTTCAGGCCGTCGGTGCGGTCGGTCTTGGCCACGCGATGTCCGGCGAAGTCGTTGAAATTCTCGCGCAGACGGTCGGGGAGCGCTTTTTGCACGTCGTCCGGCAGGTGCAGGTTCATGCGCACCGGCCAGTATTCGCCGCCAACGCGTGTGAAAAGGTCGCGCAGCTGATCCATCAGCGATTTGTTGCGCGCGGCGATCATTTCGGCAACCAGCAGGCAGGCCAGGATGCCGTCTTTTTCCGGCAGGTGGCCGTGGATGGTCATGCCGGCGCTTTCTTCGCCGCCGATGATAATTTTTCCGGCGCGCAGCAGCGGGCCGATGTATTTGAAGCCCACCGGGGTTTCGTAAACTTTCACGTCGTGCAGGCGGCCGACGGCGTCCATCAAATGCGTCGTGGCCACGCTGCGAGAAGCGCCGAGTTTCAGACCGCGGGTTTCGAGCAGGTAATCGAAGACCAAGCCGAGAATGTGATTGGGCTGGATGAAGGTGCCGTCGCGGTCGAGAATCCCGAAGCGATCGGCGTCTCCATCGGTGGCGAGCCCGGCTAGCGATTTTTTCTCGAGGACCAGTTTTTTCAGCGGCCCTAGATTTTCTTCGGAAGGATCGGGGCCGGTGCCGTCGAAGAGCGGGTCACGGTTGGTGCGAATCGATTCGACCCTCATGCCGTGGTCGGCCAGGATGCGATCGAGCCAGCCGGCGCCGCAGCCGTGCACGGCGTCATAGGCGAAATTGCCTTGGGCTTTGGCCAGCACGTCGAAGCGGACCATTTTCTTGAGCTGTTCGAAATAGGGTTGGCGCGGGTCGAGGCGCTCGAAGTCGTCCTTGATGTCGTGGAAGGGAACGTTATCGTCCGTGAGCTTCGCGGCGCGCGCTTCAATGTCTTTGGTAATCTCGGGAAGCGCCGGGCCGCCATCGGGTCCGGAGAATTTCAGGCCGTTGTAGGCCGCGGGGTTGTGGCTGGCGGTGATGTTCACGCCGCCGTCGAGCTTGTTGTAGATGATGGCGTGGGCCAGCACCGGAGTGGGCGTGGGATCCGGGCAGAAAACGATGTGGCAGCCGTGATCGCGCATGACGCTGGCCGAAGTGCGGGCAAATTCCGGCGAAAAGAAGCGGGTATCGTGGCCGACGATCACCGTGGGATTCTTTTTTGCGGCGGTTACGTGGCCGGCGATGGCTTGGGAGGCGCGGCGGACTCCGGGAAAGGTGAAGTCATCGGCGATGACGCCCCGCCAGCCGGATGTACCGAAATGGATAATTTGTTGGGTCACGGCCTGACATTGTATCGTGGGCGGCGGGTTGAAATCACGCAAGAACAAAACGAGTCGCAAGAGTAAAGAGTGAAAATGAGCGAAAAAATTGTGGTGATGGTGGCGTGCGGGTCGACGCGGGAAGCGCGGCGGATCGCGAAGGCGCTGGTGGAGGCGCGGCTGGCGGCGTGCGTCCAGCAATTCGTCTTTCGGGTGCGGTCGACGTACCGCTGGAAGGGCAAAGTGGAATCCGCGAACGAGATGCTGATCTATATCAAGACCACGCGGGCGAGATTCGCGGCGGTGAGCGCGATGGTGAAGAAGCTGCATAGCTACGACGTGCCGGAAATTATCGCGCTGAAGATCGAGGATGGGTCGCCGGAGTATTTGCAGTGGATTGAAGACAGCGTGGGCGACGGAAAGTGAGTCTAGCTCGCTGATTTGCGCGGGGCGGCCTGAAAGCCTCCGTGGGCCGCTACTTTTTTCAGGTTTTTTATCATGATGGCCCAGTAGCGAACGGGGAAAAGGCGTTGCATGCGTTCGAGCTGGATGGCGTCCTTGCCGATGAGGACGCGGGGCTCGCCGCGTTTGATGCCGTCGAGAATTTTGGCGGCGGCGGTGGCCGGCGTAGTGCGAGCCAGGCGCTTTTCGAACAGGTTCACGCTGGCACTGGCGACGGCCGGGTCGGCGTGAGCACCGACGCGGCTGTTTCGGGAAATCGGGGTGTTGATGCCGCCGGGGTGCACGCAGGTGACGCCGACGTTCGAGGTCATTTCCAATTCGTGCATCAGCGCTTCGGTGAAGCCGCGGACGGCGAATTTGCTGGCGCAGTAGGCGGTTTGGCCCGCGGGCGAAATAATTCCAAAAATACTGGAGAGATTGACGATGCGGCTGCGCGGCTCGCGTTTTAGGGCGGGCAGGAAATTGCGCACGCCGTAGACCATGCCCCAGAAATTTATGCCCATCAGCCATTCGATGTCGGCGATGGAAAGTTCTTCGAAGGTGCCGTGCATGGCGACGCCGGCGTTATTGACCAGCAGGGTCACGCGTTTGTGACGGGCTAAGACGTCGGCGGCGAACTGCTCAACTTGCCTGGGGTCGGCGACGTTGAGGACGTGACTGGAAACTGGAGCGCTTGGCGTGCCGAGCTGCGCCAGGGTTTCCTGCAGGGTGTCGGCGTTGACGTCGGCGATCGCGAGCGACATTTTTTCGCGAGCCAGGAGCTTGGCGAGTTCGCGGCCGATGCCGGAGCCGGCTCCAGTGACGACGGCGACTCCGCCGGACAAATCCCACGTGGACATCGAAGGCCTCCCGCTGTGAGCGACTTCACTTACGAATCGAAATCAGCCGCGATGGTAATGCAAGTTTTAGACCTTGGCTAGCGCCTGGTCGAGATCGGCGATGAGGTCTTCGACATCTTCGATGCCGACGGAGAGGCGGATGAGGCCGGGAACGATGCCGATGCGGGCGCGTACGTCGGCCGGGACCGAGGCGTGGGTCATCGAAGGCGGATGCGAGATCAGGGTCTCGACGCCGCCGAGGCTTTCGGCGAGCGAGCAGAGGCGGACGTGATTCAGCATGGTAAAGGCGGCTTCGGTTGAGCCGAGGTCGAAGGAAATCATGGCGCCGAAACCGCGCTGCTGGCGCTTGGCGAGTTCGTGCTGGGGATGCGCGGGCAGGCCCGGGTAAATGGTGCGCTTCACTTTTTTGTGGGCGTCGAGATATTTGGCGACGGCCATGCCGTTGGTGTCGTGACGATCCATGCGCACGGCGAGCGTCTTGATGCCGCGGGAGACCAGGAAGCAATCCATGGGCGCAAGGCCGGCGCCGACCGAGCGCTGCAGGAAATAAATGGCGTCGGCTTGAGCCTGGGTGCTGACGATGACGGCGCCACCGGTGCAGTCGCTGTGGCCGTTCAGGTATTTGGTCATGGAGTGGACGACGATATCGGCGCCGAGAGCGAGCGGCTGTTGCAAGTACGGACTGAGGAAGGTGTTATCGACGACCACCGTGATTTTTTTCTCGTGGGCGTAGGCCGAAACGGCGGCGATGTCGGTAAGGGTCATCGTCGGGTTGGTCGGCGTCTCGAGGTAGAGCATTTTGGTGCTGGGTTTTATGGCGGCTTTCACTTCGTCCATGCTGCTGGTATCGACGTAGCTGAATTCCAGGCCGAACTGGACCAGAAACTGGGTGGAGAGGCGGTAGACGCCGCCGTAAACGGCTTGGGAGAGGACGACGTGGTCGCCGGGACGCAGCAGGCGGAAGACGGAATCAATGGCGGCCATCCCGGAAGAAAAAACGTAGGCGGCGTGGCCGTTTTCCAGCTTGGCGACGGTGCGTTCGAGGGCTTTGCGATTGGGATGGTTCGTGCGCGCGTAGTCGTAGCCGGAACTTTTGCCCATTTCTTCGATGACGTAAGTGGACGTCTGATAGATCGGCGCCACGATGGAGCCGGTGAGCTTGTCGGGCTCCTGGCCCACGTGGATTGCGTCAGTCGAAAACCCCATCAGCTTGCCTCCGAAAAGTTTTTGGGCGTGCGCGCAGAGGACAGCGCCGCGAAACGGCAATTATTTGACTCCACATCATACGTTATGGAGGGGCTTCGCGCATGGGGAGCGGGCGAGGCTGTGGTTATTCAGCAACGATAGTGACGGACCATTATGGCCCTCGCGATTCGCGCCGGCGCCGCATTGCCCGGTCGAAGGCTTGAGCGACGATGGGGAAAGGAGTACAACAGAGCGGTGAAGAGATTCTTGGAGGCGCGGCGAAATTTTTTGGCGATGGCGCTTTTGGCGGGCGCGGTGGCCGGAGGATTGCTTGGGGCGGAAACTTCCCGGGCGCAATCGGGAGGTTCGAGCGGGCCGCCGGCGGCAGCTTCGCAGCCGAATTCGCCTAGCGCGAAGGATAAGGTGGCGGACGATCCAAATACTACACGGCTAAAAATTGTGATCACGACTACCGACGACAAACCAGTAGGAAACGCCAGCGTGTACGTGAGGTTTAACGAGTCGGGAGGCTTTCTCCACAAAGACAAGCTGTCGGAGTTGAGTTTCAAGACGAATGAGGATGGCACGGTGAAGGTGCCGCTGGTGCCGATCGGGAAAATCCTGATTCAGGTGATCGCGAAGGGGCTGCACACGTACGGGAAGTGGTACGACATCGGGAAAGATCCGGACACCATCGAAATCAAACTGGAAAAACCTCCGCACTGGTACTAAATTCCGTCGATCGGCTCGGCAAAAATCCTGAAAATTTATTTTAGCAGCAAGAAAAAGCGCGGAGAGGCACGCGCGCGGAATGATTGCACAAAGATGGTGCAATGAGCGCAAGGCACACGCAGCACGAGCGATTTGATTTCGCGGCGGTCCTTTTCCACACGCTTTTCAACAGAACTGTTGAAAACTTTCACACACGATTCACATTTGTTTTCATTTTTAATTTGCAATTGGATTGGAAATTGCATTGAAGCGTCGACAAATTTTTCAGCCCGCGACCACGGGTCATCAAATTTTCGGCGACCAGACTGGCTTCAGCTTCCGCAGCGCTTTAATCCGCAATGCCGGCGCGTGCTATGATTTGTTCCTGCCGCAGATAACTCGAACGAAATGAAACAATTAATTCTAAACGCCGACGATTTTGGGATGACTTACGGAGTGAACGAGGGAATCGTGCGCGCGCACCGCGACGGTGTGCTGACCAGCGCGACGTTGATGGCCAATGGTTTGGCGTTTGCGGATGCGGTAAAAAAAGCCGGGGAGAATCCCAAGTTGGGAGTGGGCTGCCATATGGTGCTGGTGGGCGGCAAGCCGGTGGCGCCGGTGGAGCAGATTCCGTCGCTGGTGGATGCGCAGGGAAATTTGCCGGATTCTTTGCCGGCGTTTGTGGCGCGGGTGAGCGCCGGACTGATCAAGACGGACGAGATCGAACGGGAGCTGCGGGCGCAGATCCAGAAAATACAGAACGCGGGTGTGGTCTTGAGCCATCTGGATTCGCACAAACATACGCATGCGCATCCCAAAGTGATGGATGTGGTGGGAAAAGTGGCGCAGGAGTTTGGAATCACCAAGATCCGGCGGCCGGTGGAGAACCTGCGGAGTTCCTGGGAATCGACGCGGAAGGATGCCGCGGGCGTCTCGAAGCAGATTGCGGCGGCGGGAGTGGTGCGAGTGGTGGCGTCGGGATTTCAGGCGTTCGTTGAAAAATATAAGCTTACCTGCCCGGATTATTTTTTGGGGCTGGCGATGACCGGGCAGCTGGGCCCGGCGGCGTTGCGACGGATGGCGGAAACGATCGAGGAAGGAAGCACGGAGATCATGGTACATCCGGGAATCTGCGACGAGCAATTGGCGGCGTCCGGTTCGCGGCTGGTGAAGCAGCGCGAGACCGAGATGGAAGGGTTACTGGACGGTGGCGTACGGCAGGCATTCTTACAACGAGGGATTCACTTCATCAGCTATCGGGAGTTAAACTAAGGGTATGCGTGAACCATCGGCGGCGACCCCGAAATACTCCTTGGTCGTGCCTTTCCACAACGAACAACAGAGCGTGGTTGAGCTGCACCGGCAACTGAGCGAGGTGATGACCGGGCGGTTTGAACCGGTCGAATTCATCTACGTGGACGACCAAAGCTCGGACGCGACGCCGCAACTGCTGGCCAAGATCGCGCAGGAAGACCCGCGCGTGGCGGTTTTAAGGCTGAAAAAGAATTACGGGCAGACCACGGCGCTGGCGGCGGGGTTCGACTTCGCCAGCGGCGACATCATCATCTCGATGGACGGGGACCTGCAGCATGACCCGGGCGAGATCCCGATGATGCTGGAAACGATGGACCAGACCGGCGCGGACATCGTCAGCGGCTGGCGGCAGAAGCGCGTGGACAACTACATCATGCGGCGGCTGCCTTCGCGGGTGGCCAACTGGATGATGGCCAAGCTTTCCGGCGTGGACATCCACGACTTCGGGACGACATTTAAGGTTTACCGCCGGGAAACGATCAAAGACGTGCCGCTCTATGGCGAGATGCACCGGTTCATACCGGCGCTGGCTTCGTGGAATGGCGCGAAGATCGTGGAAGTACCGATCAAGAATATCGTGCGGCCGGAAGGGAAGTCGCACTACGGAATTTCGCGCACCATTCGCGTTTTCTTCGACATTATTACGATCCGCTTCCTGATGCGTTATATGACCCGGCCGCTGCATTTCTTCGGGCCTCCGGGGATTCTGGGAATATTTTCGGGCAGTTTGATTCTGCTAGCGCTGATGGCCAAAAAGCTCGTGACCCATGAAGCGATTTTCGTCGAGCACGGGCCGCTGCTGGTGCTGGGAATGATGTTGTGCCTGTTCGGCGTGCAGATTCTGGCGGTGGGGCTGGTGGGTGAACTGCTGACCCGCACGCATTTCGAATCGCGCGAGAATCCGATGTACCGGATTGAGCTGGTGCAGGGAAACTCGTTGGGATATGGTTCAACGACGGGTACGGCACGCGGCCAGCGGTCGAGGGCCGTCGCTTCATCATCTACACGCGCTTAAGATTCCCCGGACAATTTGCGGATGAGGTCGATGTTGAAACCAATACGCACGACCGTGCTGGTCATTCTTCGAACCGTACTTCTACTCGTAGTGGTCACCGCCGCCTATGCCGCGGGCGATGCCTGGAAAACCAAGCCCTACACGCAATGGGACGAGAAGGATGTGTCGGCGGTTCTTCATTCCTCGCCGTGGGTGAAGCTCAACCTGCCCGATTTGAATTCCTCGCAGCTCTCGACTGCGCCGCTCGACAATAACGGGCCGGGCGGGGCGAGTGCGCCTACCGGAGGCTCGCCTTCGACGGCCCACGGCAATCCAGCCAATGCCACGGTCGCACCGACGGCAGACACTGGTGACCGGCCGAGCGCCGGAGGAGCGGCAAAAACCTACAACGTTTTCTGGTGGTCGGCGCGAACGATACGCGAAGCGCTGGCGCGTCAGGCGGTGTTGAAGCACGAGACGACGCCGGAAAACGCCGAGAAGGCGGTGGCGACGGTTCCCGATTCCTATCAAGTGTTGGTGAGCTCGCCGGATATGGCTGCGATCGAGGCCCGAGGTGAGGACGCGCTCAAAGACGGGGCGTTCCTGGAGCTGAAGAAAGCGAAAAAAAAGATCAAGCCGACGATCGTTGCGTTCCAGCGCTCCGCTGGTAAGGTGATCGGCGCGGTCTTCATTTTCTCGAAGAAAGACGAAAGTGGGGCGCCGCTGATCGAGGCGGACGAGAAGCAGATCGATTTCAATTTGCGGACGGCAGGAATTGAGTTGAGGGCGTCTTTCAATCCGAAGCAAATGGCCGATGTGCAAGGGCCGGATCTGTAAACGGCAGGCGGAAATTAGAAATTAGTGACTGGAAACTGGAAACCAAGGAGACGCCGATGAAGCGAAGCGTGAGATTCGGGATGCTGGTGGCGATGCTGGCGCTGCTACCTGCGGCGGCTTCGGCGCAGATGTTCGGACGCAGTTCGGCGCCATCGTGGCGGGGCGTGTGGAATCCGGTAGTGGGCACCGGCGGGACGTATGAGATCACCAAGAAAGACGGCACCAAGACCAGCATGGATATGGCGATCGTGGGCAAAGAAACGGTGAACGGCAAAGATGGGTATTGGTTTGAGATCACCATCGCGGACGCGAAAATGGGCGGGGAGATGATCATCAAGAGTCTGACGGTGCGCGACGATCAGGATATGGTGAGCCAAAAAGTGATTATGCAGTTTCCGGGGCGTCCGCCGATGGAGATGCCGGATCGCATGACCCAGGCGCGGCAGGAGAAGCAGCCGGCGGACATCCGACAGCTGGCGGAAGAGGTGGGACCAGAGACAGTGACGACGCCGGCCGGAACTTTTACTACCACTCACTACAAAATGAAGGATGGCTCGGGCGACGTTTGGGTGGCGGACCACGCCGGGCCTTACGGTATGGTGAAATTCGTGGGCAAAGACAGCTCGATGGTGCTGACCAAGGTGGATACCGACGTGAAGGACAAGATTACCGGGACGCCGCAGCCGTTCAGTCCGGCGGGCTTCGGAGGCCAGCGCTAGCGGAAGGTTTCGGGTGTGAAGAATTGAGCCGTACCGGGCGCCCGCGATTTGGGCGCTCTTTTTTTGCTAGCTTTGCGTGGGGCCACTCGGACTATACTCGCGTCGAAATACTACAGGGGACACCGTCTCATGCGAACGGACGAAGAGAAATTTACCCGCGGACGCGTTACCATGCGCGAAAAATTCTCGGAGGATTTGTGGCGGTTCCGCGTCGATCCGGGCGAGGGATTCAAATACGTCGCCGGGCAGTACGCGACGCTGGGCGTGGAGAAGGACGGCAAGCGAATCGAGCGGGCGTACTCGCTGGTGTCATCTCCATACGAAAAAGAATTGGAATTCTTTTTCGAGCTGGTCGAAAAGGGCGAACTGACGCCGCTGCTGTTTACGATCGAACCGGGAACGGAAGTGCTGATGCGGCGAATCGCCAAGGGGCGATTCACGCTGGACCTGAAGAGCGGGCACCACAATCATCTGCTGCTGGCCACGGTGACGGGTGTGGCTCCGTACGTTTCGTATGTACGCACCCTGTACGCGGACTGGAAGGAAAATAAATTTCCCGCCGACCTGCATCTTTACATTATCCAGGGTGCGAGCCGTTCGTACGAGATGGGTTATCGCGAAGAGCTGGAACGCGTCGCCGCCGAAGTGCCCTGGCTGACTTATATTCCGACGATCAGCCGTCCGTGGGAAGACAAGGACTGGAAGGGCGAGACCGGCCGCGTGGAAGACGTGATCCGAAAATATACGGACAAATGGAATCTGAATGTCGCGGATACCACGGGATATTTGTGCGGGCATCCGCAGATGATCGAACTGGGCAATGGAATTTTGATGCGGTGCGGATTCGACAAGAATTCGGTCCGGCAGGAAGTGTATTGGATACCGGCCAAGGAAACCTCGGCGTAACGCGCCCTTAAAAAAAGCAACGGGCACCGCCCGATTCGCGATGCCCGTCCCCCCGAACGACGATCAACCGAAGCTACTGCGTTGTTTCGCCGTGCGAATCCGCTAATTGCTCGATGGTGCTGGCAATCGCGCGGATTGGTGTTTCTACGTGAACGGTTTCGTTCGGATCGTGGACATCGATGACCAGCGAGCCGCCAATTTTCTGGACCTCGACATGCTGCTCGCGTTCCTTTACGTCGACCAGGACGAAGTCTTCTTCTTCGCGCAATTGGCCGAGGGCGGCGCGAATCTCCGGCAGGTACGGCTTAAGCTGCTCGGAGGCGTCACCCAATTTGTCGCGCGGAATGAAATGCGTGGCGATGGGAACCAGCATGGCCGGCGCGAGAACGTAAACGTGGTGAACTTCGGGTGATCTTTCCACCACGTTGACCTCGATCACTCCTCCACTGCAGATCGCGCCGATTCCCGCCAGCATGGTTCCGGTCAGGCCGAGTGCGATTTTTCCTAAGAGCACCATGGTGTTCTCTCCTGGGCTTGCGGCCAGCTATTCGGATGTGGTGCGGGAATCGACCCAGATGCGCACGTGCTGGGTAGTGTCCTGAACGGTAATGAGCAGGGCATCGCCGGCGTCGCTGAGTTCGTGCAAGGCCGCGACGATGTTCAGTTCGTTGTCCTTGGCGGTAGAGAACAGAGCGTCGACGACTTTCAGCGGAATGGTGATGTCGACATTCTGCTTCTCTCCCTCAGTGGAGCGGACGTGAACGATGATGTTGCCGTTAGACTTGGCGATGCGGACGTCCTGGTCCTTTTGCTTCACGGTGACGAATTCGTTGTCGGGCGCGGTGCGGATGGCTTCGAGCAGGCCTTTCACGTCGATGCCATTCAGATCGGCGCTGCCGATGTTGACGGTACCGTTATGCAGGTTGCCCTTGTTGACGGTGGGCAGAATTTTTTCGGCGATGGAAAGCGGCAGGTTCACATTGACGCTCTCGCCCTCTTTGGAATCTTCGACTTTCACGTGCAGGTAACGTTCCGTCGCCGGCGGCGGCGCGGCCATCGCGCTGACGGCCATTCCGGACGCTGATGCAAACAGCAGACACACGGCCCCGAGAACTTGAATTGGTTTTCGCATTTTTGGAAGCCTCCAACGCTCTTCCTGCCCGTAGATACGGAGGGGGCCGGAGGAAAGTTCCGTGGGTTCTGGGAAATATTGAGGCGGGTTTCGGGATCGTCGCGGGGGCGTGGCTTAGTCGCGCTGCGGCTTGAAGTACACGGCGGCCAGCGGCGGGACTTTGATCTTGATGGACCAGGGACGGCCATGCCAGGGGATGGGTTCGGCGCGGACGCCGCCGGAATTACCGGCGTCGCTGCCTTCGTAGTAGGTCGAATCGGTGTTCAGGATTTCGTGGTAATAGCCGGCGGAGGGAACGCCGACGCGGTAATCGCCCCGCACGACGGGGGTGAAGTTGCAGACCACCACGACGAAGTCGTCGGGATCTTTGGCGCGGCGGAGGAAGGACAGAATACTGTCGACCGCATCGTCGGCGTCGATCCATTCGAAGCCGGACCATTCGAAATCGACTTCGTGAAGCGAGCGTTCGCCGGTGTGCAGGTGATTCAGATCGGAGAGCAGGCGCTGGACGCCGCGGTGGGGCGGGGAATTTTCGAGCGACCAATCCACGCTGCTTTCTTCCGAGAATTCGTTGCGCTGGGCCAGTTCGCTGCCCATGAAGAGCAGCTTCTTGCCGGGATGGGCCCACATGTAGCCGAAGAGCAGGCGCAGGTTGGCGAATTTCTGCCAATTATCTCCGGGCATTTTTTCGAGCAGGGTACGTTTGCCGTGGACCACTTCGTCGTGGGAAAGCGGCAGCACGAAATTTTCGTGGAAAGCGTAAATCATGGAAAAGGTCAGGTCGTTGTGGTGGTACTGGCGATACAAAGGATCGTAGGCGAAATATTTCAGGACGTCGTTCATCCAGCCCATGTTCCATTTCAGGTCGAAACCGAGGCCGCCGACGTAGGTGGGCCGCGAAACGGCGGGCCACGAAGTGGATTCTTCGGCGATGGTCAGCGCACCGGGATGGCGGGTGTGCAGGACTTCGTTCAGATGCTTGAGGAAGGCGATGGCTTCCAGATTTTCGCGGCCACCGAACTGGTTCGGAACCCATTCGCCGGGTTTGCGCGAATAATCGAGATAGAGCATGGACGCGACCGCATCAACGCGCAGGCCATCCAGATGATATTTGTCGATCCAGAAAAGCGCGTTGGAAATCAGGAAATTCTGAACTTCGTTGCGGCCGTAATTGAAGACAAAGGTGCCCCAGTCGGGCTGCTCGCCGCGCTTGGGGTCGGCGTGTTCGTAAAGATGCGTGCCGTCGAAAAAGCCCAGCCCGTGCGCGTCGCGCGGGAAATGCGCGGGGGTCCAATCGAGCAGGACGCCGATGCCTTCCTGATGGCAGCGGTCGACGAAATACATAAAATCGGCGGGCGTGCCGTAGCGGCTGGTGACGGCGAAATAACCGACGGTCTGATAGCCCCAGGAAAGATCGAGCGGATGCTCCATGATGGGCAGCAGCTCGATGTGGGTGTAGCCCATCTGCTTGACGTAGGGAATTAATTCGGCGGCGAGTTCGCGGTAGGTCAGCCAGCGATTGCCTTCGGCGGGATTGCGGCGCCAGGAGCCGGCGTGCAGTTCGTAGATCGACATGGGCGAATGCAGCCAGTCGCGCTTGGTGCGGGCGTCGATCCAATTTTTATCTTTCCAGTCGTAGCCATCGATGGAGCGGACGATGGAAGCGTTCTTAGGGCGGACTTCGCCGGAAAAACCGTAAGGATCGGACTTCAGGCCGACGTGGCCGTTGTAACGCGAGAGGATTTCGAATTTGTAGACTGCGCCGTCGGCGAGTTCGGGGATGAAAATTTCCCAGATGCCGCTGGTGGCCAAGGCGCGCATGGAATCGACGCGGCCATCCCAGAAATTGAAATCGCCGACGACGCTGACGCGTTTGGCGTTGGGCGCCCAGACCGCGAAGTGGACGCCGCGGACGCCATCAACTTCGCGGACGTGCGCGCCGAGTTTTTCGTACTTCAGGTAATGCGTGCCTTCGCCGAAAAGATACAGGTCGTAATCGGTGAGGACTGGCGGGAAGGCGTAGGCGTCGAGCGTGTCGAAACGATTGCCGTCGGGAAAAGTGAAATTGAGGCGGTAGGCGTTGGGTTTTGCGGCTTGTCCGGCGGGAGAGCCGACGCGGTCGGCGGGGACCATGACTTCGAAAATTCCTGAGGGATGAATTTGAATCGCGGGATACGTGGCTTGCGGTTTCTGCCAGACGACGCTGGCCTGCAGCGCGCCAGGACGAAAAAATCGAATCGCGAGCGCTCGATTCGCGCCATCGCCGGTCCAGTGCGGACCTAGAACGCTGAAAGGATCGGAATGTTCGCCGCGGGCGATGAGTTCGAGGTCTCGCGGCGAAAGCTTTTCAGTCGGCGGCACGGCTTCTGGTTTGGTGTTGGGCTTATCCATGGACTTCCACGATAACGGTTCGTCGCAGCAGCAGGAATAGGGTCTTTATCTTACCGAACCAATCTTACCGGAGCGTTAAGGCAACGCCAAATCCTGCGCAATGGGTTTGGGGCGTTCAGCGTGAGGCTCGGCGCTGGACTTGTGGGGGCAACGTCGATAGGCTAGCCGCGGCCCATGGGGCGTAAGCGGGGCTAACCTTGAAGGAGATTCACTCAATGATACAAACGTCACGAATATTCCGTACGACGCTCGCTCTGGCGGCGCTGGTTTTCGCCGGCACGATGAGCTTGCCGGTACAGGCCCAGCAGGCGGCCGCCGCGGCAAAGTCTCCTTCGCAGGCGGTGCTGGAAAACTGGAACGACATCGGCCGGCGGCTGCTGGTAATGGCCGACGATTGGCCGGCGGACAAATATTCCTACAAGCTGACGCCCGCGACGCGCAGTTTTTCGGCGGTGATGCTGCACATCGCCGGCTCGAATTACGATTTGCTGAACCGCATCACCGGGACCAAGATGGGCGACGGCCGCAACGACCCGGCGGAGAGCGATTACAAAACGAAAGCGGAGGTAATCGCGTACCTGAAGAAGTCCGTCGACGACGGCGCGGCGGAAATTCAGAAGGAAGGCGACGCCGGCGTGGTCAAGAATCTCAGCGACTGGATCGGCTACACCGAGCATATGGGCGAACACTACGGACTGCTCGTCGCTTATTACCGTGCCAGCAATCTGGTGCCGCCAGAATCACGGCCGAAGAAGAAGTAGCCAGCTTTACTCAAGAACTTAGCGAAGTCGACGAAGACTGCCCGCCCGATCGTCCGTGCGACAACTCGGACGATTGGGCTTTTTTCGGTCTGGTCATCCGCCGCCCATGAAATTTCAGCGATTTTTTCCTGGAATTGCCACTTGACAATCCATAACTCTGGAGTTATGAATTAAGCATGGCGGCTACCTCAACTCAAATCTTCGCGGCGTTGGGTGATCCGACGCGGCGGGCGATTTTTGAGCGGCTGAGCCGCGACGGGGAACAGACGGTGCGGGTGCTGACGGACAAGTCGCATGTGTCGCAGCCGGCGGTGTCGAAGCATTTGGGCGTTTTGAAGCGAGCGGGGTTGGTGCGGGCGCGGCACAGCGGGCGGCAGACGCATTACCGGGTGCAGCCGAAGGCGCTGGCTCCGCTGGTGGATTGGATCAGCCACTACAGTCGCTTCTGGCACGAGCGGTTTGACCGGCTGGAAAACTTGCTGGACAGGATGGAGCCATGAATACGGCCGCGACTCGCACGCTGGTGATCGAAAAAGAATTCGCGCACTCGCCGGAGAAAGTGTGGCGCGCGC
Source organism: Candidatus Acidiferrales bacterium (assembly GCA_036401315.1). Taxonomy (GTDB): domain Bacteria; phylum Acidobacteriota; class Terriglobia; order Acidiferrales; family UBA7541; genus Palsa-295. The sequence continues at coordinate 33,677 of DASWVE010000150.1, read as the reverse complement.
TGACGCAGGGCGCGCTGATCAAAGAATGGCTGATGGACAACGATTTTCAGCCGGTGGTGGGGCATCGATTTACGTTTCGCGCCACGCCGGTGGCGAATTGGAGCGGCGTGATTAATTCCGAAGTGCTGGTGGTCGAACCGAACGAGAGGCTGTCCTACAGCTGGGGCTCGCTAGGATTGGAGACCTCCGTTGTTTGGACGCTGGTCGCCACCAAAACCGGAACGCTCTTGCGCATGGAGCAAAGTGGGTTCGGGAGCGATCAAGACGCCGCCTACAAGGGCGCGAAATACGGCTGGACGAAATTCATCGGCAATATGGAACGGGTGGTCGGCGGGCTGCAGTAAGGCACGAATAAAAAAGGAGCAACGCAATGAAAATTAAATGGACGACGCTCTATGTAAACGATCAGGAAAAGGCGCTGCGGTTTTACACCGACGTGTTGGGTTTCAAGAAGAAGGCCGATTTCTCGCAGGGTCCGTATCGATGGCTCACCGTCGCTTCAGCGGAGGAGCCGGATGGAGTTGAACTAATCCTGGAAGCCAACGCCAATCCAGCAGGGAAGGCGTATCAAGAAGCGATGTATGGCGCGCAGCAACGCGCGGCGCAATTTCTGGTGGCCGACGTGCAGGTTGAACACGACCGCTTGGCGGCGAAAGGCGTGACGTTCACGATGCCGGCGACCAAGGTGACCGGATCGATCATCGCGGTGCTGGACGACACCTGTGGGAATCTGATTCAACTTTTTCAGCCGGCCTGGTAAGCGGCGAGGACATGATGAAAGCAAAAACAATTGGTTATTGGATTTGCACGGTGGCGATTGCACTCTTGATGTTATCCGGCGGAGTCCTCCAGGTCATGCGGGCGCCGACGGCCATCGCCGGAATCACGCATCTGGGATATCCGGTGCATTTCGCGGTGCTGCTGGGTGTCTGGAAAATTCTCGGCGCGATCGTGATTGTGTTGCCGGGGTTCGCGTTGGTGAAAGAGTGGGCCTACGCGGGCATGTTCATCGATTTCACCGGAGCTTCGGTGGCCCACGCTGCGGCGGGAGGCCCGACGGGGAACATCATCGCGCCACTGTTATTCGCGGCGGTTCTGATTGCGTCGTGGGCGCTGCGTCCGGCGAGCCGCAGGTTGATTCTGACTACTTCTAGTCGTGCGACGGTGTAGAAGAAGGTGCGGGTGGCGCTGGTCGAGGGCAAAGGCCCCACCCTTCCAGAAGCGGGAAGGATGGGCCACCCTAAAATGCAAAATCGGCGGCAAACGTCGCTGGGCGCTGCTACTTTACATTTTTGTAGATTTTTCCGTCCTTCATGATGACTACGATGTTTTGGTCCGCATTCTCCAACACATTTATATTTTCGAGCGGGTTGCCGTCGACCAGCAGCAAATCGGCAAGTGCGCCGGCTTCGACCACGCCCAGCTTTCCGGCGTAGGGGCTGCGCTCGCCGGAGAGCGCGAGGAGGTCGGCGTTGTCGGCGGTAGCCATTTTTAGAATTTCCGGCGGGGTGTACCACTCGACCATTTTGGTGAGTTGTTTGGTTTGGGCCGCGAGCTTGGTCGCGCTGAAGAGAATGTCAGTGCCCCAGGCGGTTTTGGTTTTGTATTTTTTGGCCAGGCCGTAGGCGGTATTTGTTCCGGCGAACATGGTCAACTGCTTGATGCGATTCGGCGAGCCTTCGGGAAACGGCGAGGTGCCGTCGTCGGTGAAGGGCTGCAAGCTCCACCAGATACCCTTTTCGGCCATGAGTTTTACGGTGGCTTCGTCGAGCAGCTGGCCGTGGTCGATGCACTTCACGCCGGCTTCGATGGACTGGCGAACGGCGCGGGGCGTGTAGGCGTGGACCGTGACATACGTGCCCCAATTTTCAGCCGCTTCGACGCCGGCGCGAAGTTCTTCGACCGTGTACTGCGTGACGTCGATGGGATCGTAGCTGGAGGAAACTCCGCCGCCGGCCATCATTTTGATTTGTGACGCGCCCAAGGCCAGTTGCTCGCGGGCGCGCAGGCGAACGGTGCCGGGATCGTCGGCGATGGCAGTGGCGCCGATGCGATCCGTGTAACTGAAGCTGCCGGGGGTTGCAGGAAGGTCAAATGGCAGGCGGAAATCTCCGTGGCCGCCGGTCTGTGAAATCATTGCGCCGGAGGGCCAGATGCGCGGGCCGGGGAGCAAGCCGGCGTCGATCGCTTTCTTCAGGCCGAAGATCGGGCCGCCGAGATCGCGCACGCTGGTATAGCCGCGCAGGAGCATTTCGGTGGCCGCTTTGCCCGCCGCGAGATTCACAAAACCGATGTCGCTGGTCATCAGGGCCAGTTGCGAAAGGCTGGCAAACATCAGGTGGGTGTGCGCGTCGATCAGGCCGGGCATCAGCGTGCGGCCTTTCCCATCGATGACGGTCGCGGTTTCGCTTTTGGCGGCGGCGCCGATGGCGACAATTTTGTTGCCGCGCACGAGCACGGACGTCGGCGCGGAAAGTGTGGCGCTGCGGCCATCGAACACGCGCACATTCTGGAATAAGGTTTCGGAAGGCGTGGGCGTGGCGGCGGGTGCTTGGGCCACCGATGCGGTTCCGGGCGCGAATACGAGGGCGAAGACGACAGCGACTACGAAAGCCAATTTTGCGGGAAACGCGAGCATCACTTCACTCCTGTGGACCGCCTGCGTCGCGCCAATTTCTGCCCATTGGAAACGATCCGTGCGGTTCCTAAATATCACTAAACAGGCGGCTTTGGTACAAAAGTACCATTGGCCCGGGTAGCTCCAACCTTTATATCTATCTCCAGAGGGGGAATTTCGTCCGGGCGCGTTTCCGGGGCTTCCTGAACATGTGCAAAGATGCCGCCACATTGCTGAATGGTGGGGAAGAATCCCTGCGCGAATCGCTGTCCGCGGGGGATGGCGGCGCGGCGGCGCAAGATTTCAATCTGAATTTTCCGCTTTTGTTCGCCGGGCATCCGCATCCCATGTGGATTTTTGACCGGCACACCCTGGAATTCCTCGCAGTCAACGCGGCAGCGATCAAGAAATATGGATATTCCCGCGAAGAATTCCTGCGCATGAAGCTGACGGACATTCGTCCGGCTGAGGATTTCCGGCGGCTGCAGGAAGCGGTGCGCAGCCATCCGCTGACGTTATCGTCGCAGGGAAACTGGAAACACCGGCGGAAGAACGGGGAAATTTTCGACGCGGAAATCACTTCGCAGGCCATCGAATTCGCGGGACGCGAAGCGATGCTGGTCTGCGCCATGGACATCACCGCTCGACCGGCGGCCGAAACGCAGATCGCGGAACAAACGGCCTCGCTGCGGGCGATCATGGAGAACAATCCGATCGCCATCGTGGTGGTCGATCTCGATCGGCGGATCGCGATGTGCAACCCGGCGTTTCAGACTGTGTTCCAGTATCGGCAGGCCGAAATCATCGGAATGGATTTGGATGAGCTGATCGCGCCGGAGGAATTGAAGCCGGAGGCGCTGCGCTTTAGCGCGCGGGCTTCATCGGGCGAAACGATCCGCGCGAATTCGCGGCGGAAGCGGCGCGACGGCTCATTGGTCGATGTCCAGATCGTGGCCGTGCCGCTGATGGTGAACGGGAAGTGCTGCGGCAGCTTCGCGATGTACGAAGACATCACCGAGCGCAACCACGCGGAGCAGGCGCGGCGCGAAGCGGAAGAACGATTGCGGATGCTTTTCGAAAACGCGGTGGAGGGAATTTTTCAGGCGTCGGTTGACGGCAAACTGCTGAGCGTGAATCCGGCGCTGGCGCGGATGTGCGGCTTCGCTTCGCCGCAGGAAATGGAGGCGAGCGGTAGCAACGTGAGCGCGGATTTTTACGCCGATCCCCAGGCGCGGGCGGAATTCACGCGGCGAATGCAGGCCGACGGGGCCGTGGAACGGTTCGAATACCAACTGCGGCGGAAGAACGGCAGCCGCATCTGGGTCTCGGAGAACGCGCGCGTGGTGCGCGACGCGTCCGGCGCGGTGGTGGCCTACGAAGGCACGATGGAGGACATCACCGACCTGAAACGCGCCGAGGTCGAGCGGCAGGCGACATTTGAAATCATTCGCAGCGTGAACGTCACGGACAATCTGGACGATTTGCTGTATTTGATTCATCAGGCGCTGAAAAAAGTTCTGAATGCGGACAACTGTTTCGTGGCGCTGTACGAGCCGAAATCGGAAATGTTTCATTTTCCGTTTTTCGTCGACCAGTTTGACCAGGCACCGCCGCCGCAACAGGTAGGCCGCAGTTGCACCGCGCACGTTTATAAAACCGGGCGCGCGATGCTGATTCCGCAGACGGTTTTCGATCAACTGGTGGCCGAGGGCGAAGTCGAGCTGGTCGGGACGCCTTCGCCTTCGTGGCTGGGAGCGCCGTTGCGCACGCCAGTGGAGACCATTGGCGTGGTGGTGGTGCAGAACTACGAAAACGAAACTGCGTATAACGAGCGCGATGTGGAGTTTTTGTCTTCGGTAGGAGGACAGATCGCGCTGGCGATTGAAAGAAAGCGCGCAGAAGAGAAAATCCGGGAAAGCGAAGCGCGACTGCGCGTGCTGGTGGAGCAATTGCCAGCGGGCCTGTGGACCATCGACAAGAATTTGTGTTTTACCTCCGCGGTCGGCGCGGGACTCGCGAAATTAGGGCTGAAGCGCGACTCGGTCGCGGGCGTGTCGCTGCAGGAATATTTTGGAACGTCGGATCCGACGTTTTTGCCGATCGCGGCGCACCGCCGCGCGGTGGCCGGCGAAGCGATGACTTTCCACGCCGAATGGAAAGGCGGCTCGTACACCTGCCATGTGGAACCGCTGCGCAGCAAAGACGGCGAACTGCAAGGCGCGATCTGCATGGCGCTGGATATCAGCGACCGCCGGCAGCTGGAAGAACAATTGCGGCAGGCCCAGAAAATGGAAGCCGTGGGTCGCCTGGCCGGCGGCATCGCGCACGACTTCAATAATTTGCTGATGGTGATTCAGGGCTATGCGGATTTGCTGGCGGAGCGTTTGCCGGAAGGCGATGCGCTGCGCCGCAACGCGGAGCAGATTCAGACGGCTTCGCAGCGCGCGACTTCGCTGACCCGCCAATTGCTGGCCTTCAGCCGCAAGCAGATGCTGGCGCCGAAGGTGTTGAACATTCAAGGCGTGGTTGCGGACATGGAAAAGATTCTGCGCCGGCTGATTGGAGAGGACGTCCAGCTGGAAACGAACAGCGCGCCGGACCTGGGCCTGGTGAAGGCCGACCGCAGCCAGATCGAGCAGGTGATTCTGAATCTGGCGGTAAACGCGCGCGACGCCATGCCGGAAGGCGGGCGGTTGACCATCGAAACCGCGAACGCGGAACTCGATGCGAGTTTCGCGCATCATCCGCCGGCCGTGCTGACGGCGGGAAAGTACGTAATGCTGGCGGTCACCGACAACGGCGTCGGCATGGACACCGAAACGCAGACGCATATTTTCGAGCCGTTTTTTACTACCAAGGAAAAAGGCAAGGGAACTGGCCTCGGCCTCGCGACGGTGTACGGCATCGTGAAGCAAAGCGGCGGGTATGTCTGGGTTTACAGCGAGCCCGGCCGCGGGACGAGTTTCAAAGTGTATTTGCCGCGCATCGAAGAAGAGACGCCGCTGCCGAATGTCGACATTCCAGCGAAAAGCCGCGCGAATCCGCGCGGGTCGGAGACCGTGCTGCTGGTCGAAGACGAAAAGGGCGTGCGCGAACTGGCGCGCGAATACCTGAAGATGATCGGCTACGCCGTGATCGAAGCGGAGGACGGGTATGCCGCTTTGGAACTGGCCGCGATGCATGAAGGAAAAATCGACCTGCTGATGACCGACGTGGTGATGCCGGGAATCAGCGGCCGGGAACTTTCGCAGCGCATGAAAGCGGTGCGGCCCGATATTCAGGTGCTGTTCATGTCGGGATATACGGATCAGGCGGTCGTTAATCACGGAATTTTGGAAACTGACGCGGTTTTGTTGCAAAAACCGTTCACGTTAAATGCGCTGGCGCTGAAGTTGAGAGAAATCTTAGGCGCCGAAGCTGGGCAGTTGGGTCGAAAGTAGCAGCTTCTTAAATCCCTCCTCGTCATTTTCGCAAACTGCGCTGTTCCGGTGCGGCACGGGTGCGCTTCATCGGTGCATGGTGCGCCCCTCGGACGCTTTTTACTTTTACCCGTGCTGGTCGCTTTGGCCTCTTCAAGTCGAACGTTTACATCGGTTTGAATCCCTCTGCCGCTTATCACCACTTGCCGCGCGTCTGGCCGTCCGAATGCAATTCCAGGAATGCTGCCGCAACACAGCGAACGAAATCTGAAAGAGGCAAGGGGGAAAAGAAAATGGGGAACGCAGAAATTCAGGCCAGCGCATACCACACCGCGACGGAAGAGGTGATCTCCGAGCGCCGGTTGTGGACCGCCGTAATCGTGAATGCTGTGGAAGATTGGCGCAACGGGACGTTGCGTGCGCGCCGGGAAGCTCAGGACTTTCTTTTCAACAGCGATAAAGATTTTGAGATGGTGTGCACGGCGGCGGGGCTGAACTGGCAGGATTTTCGCGCGAAGCTGTTGAAGATTGGGCGCCAGGTGCAGATGGAAGGCGCCTTGAAATTTCCGCTGGCGGCTTAGTGGGCGCACCGCGCGAGGCTGGTGTCTCGCGCGTATTGCCGCCTGCGTAGCGCGGCGACTCGCGCGCTTTCGGGCTGCCGGGACATGGCGTAGAATTTCTCATCGCGCACAATGTTTGGCCGCGCGAACGCCGCGATGAGAAATGAATGAAATCCGCAGGGGAAAACGCCGACAGTCGCGAAAAGAAATTATTGATCTGCTGCGCGCGGACACGTGTGGCGCCGGACACCGCTGAGAAAATCCGGGAGCTGGCCGCCGAACCTCTCGACTGGGATTACCTTCTTTACGAAGCCGAAGAGAATTCCATCACACCTTTATTGGCCAAACACCTGGCGGAATTCGCGCCGGACGCCGCGCCCGCCGCTGCGAACGAACGCCTGAAGAAAACCTGCCGCGCCAATACCGTGCGGAATTTGTACCTCACCGCCGATTTGATTCGCGTGCTGGAGCTATTTCGCGAGAAGGGAATTGAAGCGGCCTCTTACAAAGGCCCGGTGCTGGCGGCGCAGGCTTACGGCGACGTGGGGCTGCGCGAATTTGAAGATGTGGATGTCGTTCTTAGGCAGCGCGATCTGCCCGGCGCGCACGAAGTGATCCTCAGCCTGGGCTACAAGCCGAAATTCGACTGGATTCTTTCGCCGGGCGCTTCGGCCGCGCTGGTTCCCGGCGAATATAACTACCGCGACATCGAGCGCCGCGCGATGGTTGAACTACACACCGAGCGCACGCTGCGGCATTTTCCGGTTCCTCCCAATCTGGACGAATTCTTCCAACACACCATTCAAATCGAAGTGGCGGGGCGCGAGGTGCCGACTTTCGCGCCGGAATATTTGCTGCCGATGCTGTGCATCCACGGGTCCAAGGATTTCTGGGAACGATTTTCGTGGATGGCGGATGTGGCGGAGCTGATTCAGGCTTGCCCCACGATGGATTGGAACAAGACCCTGGCGGTCGCGGATTCGGTGCATGCTGGACGGATTCTACGTTTAGGGCTGGCGCTGGCGACGACGGTGCTTGGCGCGCGTTTGCCCGCGAACATCGCGACGGCGGTGGAAGCGGACACCGTGGCGCAGGGACTAGCGGCGGAGATTCTGGCGCGGCATATGCGGCGGAAATTTCAGACGCTCGACGCGGCCGGGCGGCTGCATTACCGGCGGCGCATGGTTGCGGGTTTTAGCGAGGGCTGGCGGTACGCGCTGCGACTCTCCGTGGTTCCCGCCGAGGAAGATTGGTTAATGATGCGGCTGCCAAGCGCCCTGGCGCCGCTGTACATCGCGCTCCGTCCTTTGCGTTTGATGCGGAAATACGGCTGGGCGCGCCGGACAGCCGCAAAACCAGTGACAAAACCAGCCGCCTAGCGTTCGAATTCTTCAAAACCCACCGGCCCATCTCAACTCAGCGCCTACTTGCCTTCTGGGGCATTCTCGTTTGAAGCACACCCGCAACAATTTCCAGTACTCGGTGTTAACTCAATTAGCTACGATGAACCGCTTTCCTTTCGGCCCCAGCAAAGAATCTGCATCTGGTTGATAAAAGGAACATCTAAACTCCAGTGAGCGCAGCTTCCGCATTATCGTCATTTCCGATCGAACAAGGGCCGCGGCGCGGTTCTTCGAGCCCGCTGGCGCCGGAGTCGGTGTCGGAAAAAGTGCGCGTTGGCGGTTCGGCCACGATTCGCATCGTGGCGCGCAGCATGTATCCCTGGGTGCGACCCGGCGATCAGGTTTTCGTGCGGCGCTATGATTTTGCGCAGATCCGGCCAGGCGACGTGATTTTCTATGAGCGCGCCAACCGGCTCTTCGTGCATCGCGTGGTGCAGCGAATTACGCGCCCAGTGCTGGGCGGGACCGCGAGTTTTCTGTTGATAAAAGGCGATGCACGGGACCGTTCAGACGCGCCGGTGTCAGCCAAGGAATTCGTGGGCCGCGCAATCCGCATTCATCGCGGCAAACACCACATCGATCTCGAATCATTCTCGCAAAGTGTGCTGGGGAAAATCCTGGCCAAGGCTGCGGGCTGGACTCGATTTATTTACCGGCCGCTGCGCAGTGGTTTGGGCGCCGCGGAATAGCAACGCAGTTCGTTTTCCTACCTTTACGCTTTTTCCCGCTTGGACGATTTTGTCCCTACCTGCGTCTTGCCCTTTTTGATTTTCCGGGTGGCTTGCTTCGTCCTGCGCGCTGCCGCGGCGCTTAATTCGCGTTCATGCACTTCCGCCCACTCGCACAGTACCTGCAGCGGCGCGATGAAGCTCTTCCCCAGATAAGTCAGCGAATATTCGACGCGAGCCGGCGAGGTCGGGTAGGCCTTGCGCCAGACTAGCCCCGCATCCTGCAGGTTTCGCAGTGTTTCAGCCAGTGCGGTGTGTGAAGCTGCCGCGAATTCGCGCTCGATTTGCGGATACAGTTTGGGGCCGCGGTCGAGCGCCTGGAGCATTGCGATGGCCCAGTTGTCCGCGAGTAGAGCCAAAACCTGTTCACGGCCTCCGGCTTGCGATCCGCGGGCGCGACGGGGCGATTTCATAGGCGAAGAGTATCCGGTCAGGGGCGCGGGTCCAAGGGAATTTCAAAAAGTTTGAACCGAATCGCGCATGAGAACCCTCTAACCCAAGGTGGCGCCGAGCGTGCGGGCGAAATAATTCGCCATTCATACAAGCGCGGTGCGTCCTGATGTAGAATTGAGTTTCTTACGCGCACCCCGGGCAATGCTTAACCGTTATCTTTGAAGGAGGCTTGACCATGAGCACCACCGTGAATACAACGCCGGCAGCGAACCAAAGCAGCGCCGCACAAAATCCGCTGAAAGCTTTGCTGAATTTTGGTCAGTCCGTGTGGCTGGATTATATCCGCCGCGACTTGCTGACCACCGGCGAGCTGAAGCGGATGATCGAAAACGACGGCCTGCGCGGCATGACTTCGAATCCCTCGATTTTCGAGAAAGCGATTACCGGCAGCACGCTGTACGCGGAAACGCTGAAAGGCCTGGAATCGCGCAAGGACCTGGACGCGATGGGACGCTACGAAGTGCTGGCAGTCAAAGACATTCAGGACGCGGCGGACATTCTTCGGCCGGTCTACGATCAATCGAAGTTTCGCGACGGCTACGTGAGCCTGGAAGTTTCGCCGTACCTGGCGCACAAGACCCAGGAAACGCTGGCCGATGCGCGGCGTTTGTGGCAGGCAGTGGCGCGCCCGAACGTGATGATTAAAGTGCCCGGAACTCCCGAAGGCATTCCGGCGTTCCAGCAACTGATCAGCGAGGGAATTAATGTCAACGTGACGCTGCTGTTTGCGTTTGACGTGTACGTGAAAGTGGCCGAGGCGTATGTGGCCGGGCTCGAAGGGTTCGTGAAGAGCGGTGGCGATCCTTCGAAAGTGGCGAGCGTGGCCAGCTTCTTCATCAGCCGCATCGATTCGCTGGTGGATGGTGAGATCGACGCGAAAATCAAGGCGACGACGAATCCCGCGGAAATCGCGGCGCTGAAAAATATCCACGGCAAAGTGGCCATCGCCAATGGCAAGCTGACTTATCAGCGTTACAAGCAGATTTTCAGCGGCGGGAAGTGGGAGCCGCTGGCCGCAAAAAACGCGCAGACCCAGCGTGTCCTGTGGGCCAGCACCAGCACGAAGAATCCCGCGTACAGCGACATTTATTACGTGGAGGAGCTAATCGGCAAAGACACGGTGGATACGATTCCTCCGGCGACGTATGACGCCTTCCGCGATCACGGTAAGCCGCGGGCCAGCCTGGAAGAAAACGTGGAGGCCGCGCGCCAGACCATGGAAGGGCTGGAGAAGGCGGGGATTTCGATGAAGGCGGCGACGGACAAGCTGACTGCCGACGGGGTCAAGCAATTCTCGGATGCGTTCACGACTTTGCTGGCCGCGGTGGCGCAACATACCGGCGGCGAGGGGAACGGCGCAGCGGCGGTGAAGAAATAATGAATACGCTCACTTACAAGTTGCCGGACGATTTTGCCAAGGCGGTTGCGGCCAACATCGAAGACTGGAAGAAAAACGATAAAGTGAAGCGGCTGTGGGCCAAGGACGCTTCGTTGTGGACCAACACCGACGAAAGCAAATGGCTGGGCTGGCTGACCATCGTGGCCGAGCAGATCGCGCAGCACGACAAGCTGAAGAAAATCGCGGTGGAAATCGAGAAGGCCGGGTTCATGCATTGCGCGCTGCTGGGCATGGGCGGTTCGAGCTTGTGCGTCGAAGTTTTCGCCAAGACTTACGGCCACGAGCCGGGACGGCCGCAGATGCATGTGCTGGATTCAACCGATCCGGCGCAGATTCGCACCCTCGAAAAAAATATCGACGTCGCCAAGACGATTTTCATCGTGGCCAGCAAGTCCGGCAGCACGCTTGAGCCGAATATCTTCAAGCAATATTTCTACGACAAAGTCACCAAGGCCGTCGGCGCGGCGGAAGCCGGGAAGCGCTTCATCGCCACGACCGATCCGGGTTCGCACATGCAGAAAGTGGCCGAAGCGGACGGCTTCCGCAATATTTTCTACGGCTTGCCCAGCATCGGCGGACGCTATTCGGCGCTTTCGAATTTCGGCACGGTGCCGGCGGCGATTCAAGGCGTAGGCATCCAGAAATTTCTGGAGCGTGCGGAAGAAATGGTGATGGGTTGCGGTGCAGCGGTTCCGGCGGATAAAAATCCCGGCGCGATTCTCGGCGCGATTTTGGGCACCGGCCAGAAATTGGGCCGCGACAAGGTGACGCTGTTCGCCTCCGCGGGCATTTCGGATGTGGGCGCGTGGCTGGAACAGTTGATTGCGGAATCTTCAGGCAAGGAAGGCAAGGGCCTGATTCCGGTCGACCGCGAAGCGATCGGCGCTTCGGGCGTGTACGGCAACGACCGCGTTTTCGTGTACGTGCGGCTAGATGGCAGCTCGGACGCGAAACTCGACGCGGACGTCGATGCGCTGGAAAAGGCCGGGCAGCCGGTGGTGCGCATCGCGGTAGCGGACAAGTATGATCTGGGGCAGGAATTTTTCCGCTGGGAAATTGCGATTGCTACGGCCTGTTCGATCATCGGCGTGAATTCGTTCAACCAGCCGGACGTGGAAGCGAGCAAGATTGAAACGCGGAAGTTGACCGACCAGTATGAAAAGGACGGCTCGCTGCCGCCGGAAACGCCGTTCTTCGAGGGCAGCGGAGTGAAACTGTTCAGTGACCCGAAAAATACCGAAGCGCTGAAGGCGGCGGTGGGAAGCGACGCGAGCTTGGTGGGCTACCTGAAGGCGCATTTCAATCGCATCAAGGCCGGCGACTATCTGGGATTGCTCGCGTATATCGAACGAAACGACGCGCATCAGGCGCAGCTGCAGGTTTCGCGTCACGCGATTCGCGACAAGAAAAAAATCGCGACGTGCCTCGGCTTCGGCCCGCGCTTCCTGCATTCGACCGGGCAGGCCTACAAAGGCGGCCCGAATTCCGGAGTTTTTCTGCAGATTACCTGCGATGATGCGGCGGATCTGCCGGTGCCGGGACAAACCTACACATTTGGCATTGTGAAGGCGGCGCAGGCGCGCGGCGATTTTCAGGTGCTGGCGGACCGCAACCGGCGCGCGCTGCGCGTACATCTGGGGTCCGACCTGGCGGCGGGATTGACGACGCTGCAGAAGGCGATCGCGCAGGCTCTGGCTTAAGCAGCCGACGGGGCCGTTCGTTTTCGCGCGCGCTGCGAATTCGCCGCAAAGGAATTGATGGGCACTTTCGATTCAGCCGACGCGATCTTGGGCGCGCAGGGCCGGCCCGCGCCTCCGTGCGTGATGGTCATATTCGGCGCGGCCGGCGATTTGACCAAGCGCAAGCTGATCCCCGCGCTGTATAACCTCGCCAAGAGCAAACTCCTTCCCGATCAGTTCGCGATCGTCGGCGTCTCCCGTGAAGAATATTCCATCGATGAATTCCGTTCGCGGATGGCTCCTGAAGCGGGCGAATTGACCATCACCAATCTGGACCGCGAAACCTGGGACTGGTTTGCGAAGCGCCTGTATTACATGTCCGGCGATTTTCAGGATCCCAAACTTTTCCAGAAACTCGAAGCGCTGCTGGCCGAAGTGGATAAGGAACAGGACACCCAGGGAAATTTTCTGTTCTACCTGGCGACCAGTCCTACTTTTTTCCCGATTGTGGTGAAGCAGCTCGGCCTCGCGCATTTGACCGACGAAGTGAATGGCAAGTGGCGGCGCGTGGTGATCGAAAAGCCTTTCGGGCACGATCTGGCCACGGCCGTCGCGCTGAACCACGAGATCGGAAAGGTCCTGCAGGAAAATCAGGTCTACCGCATCGATCATTATCTCGGCAAAGAGACGGTTCAGAATATTCTGGCGTTTCGTTTTGCCAACGGCATTTTCGAGCCGGTGTGGAACCGGCGTTACGTCGATCACGTGCAGGTCACCGTGGCGGAAGAGCTGGGTGTCGAGCTGCGTGGCGATTATTACGATAAAGCCGGGGCCATGTGCGACATGGTGCCGAATCACATTTTTCAGCTGATCAGCCTGACCGCGATGGAGCCTCCAATTTCGTTCGACGCCGCCGCGGTGCACGACGAACAGACTAAGATTCTGCGCGCGATCCAGCCGATGAACCCAGAGCGTGTGTTGGACCACGCGGTGCGCGGACAGTACGGCGAAGGGCCTGTGGATGGCCGTCATGTGCCGGCTTATCGCACCGAACCGCGGGTGAGTCCGTCGTCCACCACTGAAACATTCGTCGCGCTGGCGTTGAATATCGATAACTGGCGCTGGGCCGGCGTTCCTTTTTATTTGCGCACTGGAAAACGCATGAAGGAGCGGCTGACCGAAATCGTGATTCGTTTCCGGCGGCCGCCTTTTATGTTGTTTCGTAAGACCTCGGTCGAGAAAATTCCGCCGAACGAGTTGGTCCTGAATATTCAGCCGAACGAAGGAATTTCGCTGAGTTTTGAAGCGAAAGTTCCGGGGCCGGTGGTGCGGCTCGGCGCGGTGAATATGGATTTTCAGTACGCGGATTATTTCGGGACCACTCCTTCCACCGGCTACGAGACGCTTTTGTACGATTGCATGATGGGCGACCCGACGCTGTTTCAGCGCGCGGACATGGTGGAAGCGGCCTGGACCGTGGTGCAGCCGATCCTCGATGTGTGGAAGGCGCTGCCGCCGCGCGATTTCCCGAATTACTCGGCAGGATCGTGGGGGCCGGATTCGGCTACGGAGCTGCTGCGGCGGGAAGGCCGCGAGTGGCGCAATCCCACACGCAAGCAGATTTCGCGCCGCGACCCCAACACCCGCGCCGCCGACTGAGGCCTTCGCGCCCGCGCTGCGTCGTGAGATTACAGCATCGACCCAATTGACTCCGGCGCGCTTCTGTTGAATCCTTCGTGCCTGTTTATCCGCTGACCAAGCGAGGAACGCCATGTCCCTGATCGACTACGACAAGAAACGAAATTTTGGAGTAACTCCGGAGCCATCCGGGAAACCTGGCGCGAAGGAAAAGCATGGGCCGCTGATCTACGTGATTCAAAAACACCGCGCCACCGCGCTGCACTACGATTTTCGTATCGAGTGGAAAGGGGTGTTGCTTTCCTGGGCCGTGCCCAAGGGCCCGGCGCTGGATCCCACCGTGCGGCGGCTGGCCATGCAGGTGGAAGATCATCCCATCGACTACGCGACGTTCGAGGGCGTGATTCCCGAAGGCGAATACGGCGGCGGCACAGTGATGCTGTGGGACCGCGGCACGTGGACGCCGGAGCAGGACGACGTGGACGCAGCACTGGCCAAGGGCGATTTGAAAATGAACCTGCACGGGAAAAAACTGAAAGGCTCCTGGGTACTGGTGCGCACGCGCGGCTACGGCCGCGACGACGGAAAATCCTGGCTGCTGATCAAGCATCGCGACGAATATGCGTCGACCGAAGACATCACGTTGGACAAGCCCAAGTCGGTGGTGAGCAATCGCCTGCTGGCGGGAATCGCCAAGGAAGGCGGCGGTGACGTAGCCAAGGCGGCGACGGGCGATCCGGCGCCAGCTAGCGCGGCGAAATCTGGTGCGAAAGCGTCCGCCACGAAACCCGCCGCGAAAGCTTCTGCTCCTCGGACGTCCACGGCCGGCAAGCCGGCCAAGACTGCGAAAAAGGCGGGTGCGGCCGACGCCAAAACGCGGAGCAAGAAAAACTAGAGTTAACCGGAACGGCCTCCGACCCGCGAACGACGGTTCAACCTTTCAATGCCCGATACCATTCCGTTTCGCGTACAGCCCATGCTGGCCTCGCTGGCCCGGGAGCCTTTCGCGCGCAAAGGCTGGGTCTTCGAAGAAAAATACGACGGCTACCGGCTGGTCGCCTACAAGGAAGGGAAGCAGGTTCAGTTGTACACCCGTAACGCGATCGAGCGCTCGGCACGCTACCCACACATCGCCGAAGCGATTCGCGCGCTGCCGGCGAAAACTCTGGTCCTCGACGGTGAAGCCGTGGTCTTTGATCGTGCGCGCGTCTCCAAGTTTCAATTGTTGCAGCGCGGCGCCGGCGATTCGGTCTTCGTGGCCTTCGATGTCCTGTTCCTAAACGGTAAGGATTTGCGTAGGGAGCCGCTCTCTGCCCGGCGCGCGGTGCTGGAAAAAGTTCTCGGATCCGCCGTGAAGAAGAAAGGCGTGCTGCGCCTCTCGCAGCGCCTCGCGGTCGATGGCGTCCAGGCGTACAAAATCGCGGCGCAGAAGGGCCTGGAAGGAATGATTGCCAAAGACCTTTCCTCGAAGTACACGGAATCGCGCTCGAACCAATGGCTGAAAGTGAAAGTGCACCAGGAAGACGAATTCGTCATCGGCGGATTCACCAAACCGGAAGGCTCGCGAAGTTATTTTGGTTCGCTGCTGCTAGGGGCGTACAAATCGGGGAAGTTGTATTACACCGGCAAAGTGGGAACCGGATTCGATGAAGACCTGCTGGCGTCGCTGCACCGAAAAATGCAGCCGCTGGTCAAACCAAAATCCAGTTTCATCGATTTGCCGCGGGAGAAAAACGTTTCGTTCCTCGAGCCAAAACTTGTAGCGCAGGTTTCGTACAGCGAGATTACGGAAGACGGAAGAGTGCGGCAGGCGGTGTTCGTAGGTTTGCGCGATGACAAATCCGCGTCAGAGGTCCGCCTGCCGGGGAATTACAAGCTGACCGACAGCAAGGCGTGATCGGAACTGCTGGCGACGACGCGTGAGTGAATCGGATCAAAAGCGAAATAATCGCCAGGATTGAGCTTCACCAGATCCAGCAGGCGCGACTTACAAGTGTCCAAACCCTGCACGGTTTCGATCCAAATCGGCCCGTCGGTCGAAAATCTGCGAAAAATGTCGTAGGTCAGTTTCATGTCTGCCTCCAAATTCGAGTTCGTCATGGTCATAACCTGTCCGCAGTAGAGAAAAGCAAGCCGATGGCCACACTCGGGCTGCGGCCGAGCCGGCTAAGTCGCTTGTAATGAGGTAAATAGTGAGCGACCCGAGAACATATCCAGCCGTTTGGGGGCAATTTTTTCGGGGCATCCGTAAATCTTACGCAAGCCCTTTCGAATCATGCCGGCAGAGGACGCCGCAACGAACCTGATATAATCCCGTAAAGATTCCTGAACGATTCGACCGGCTGGAATTTCGAGCGGTCACGTTCCACAAGGCTAACAGCAGTGCCTCGGCACCGTATTTTTGACAACACCGTCGCCGTGATGTATATAGCGACATCGAGCCTAGATACTGAGTTCGGTACTTTCTTTCGACACCTACTGCCGCGGTTCCCTGGGAGGGCAGATGAAAACGGTCCGCATTATGATTGCCGACGACCACGACCTGATGCGCCGGGGCGTGCGGACGCTGCTGGAAAACCATCCGGGCTGGGAAATCTGCGGCGAAGCGACCACCGGGCGGGAAGCGGTGGCCAAAGCCGAAACGCTGAAGCCCGACGTGGTGATCATGGACATCAGCATGCCGGACCTGAACGGCGTGGACGCGGCCAAGCGCATCAAGAAAGCCTCTCCCGATACCGAAGTGCTGATTTTCACCGCGCACTATTCGGACCAGCTGATTCGCGAAATTCTGGAAGCGGGCGTGCGCGGCTACGTGGTGAAATCGGATTCGGATCGCGACCTGGTGATCGCGGTGGAATCGCTGGCCAAGAAAAAACCGTTCTTCACTTCGCGCGCCACCGAAGTGATGCTAACCAGTTTCAGCGACGGCGGCCCGAAACGCGATGAAGGCGAGCCGCTACGTGACCGGCTGACCACGCGCGAGCGCGAAATCGTGCAATTGCTGGCCGAAGGGAAGAGCAGCAAGGAAGTAGCTTCTTCGCTGAACATCAGCGTGAAGACCGCCGAAACGCATCGCGCGAATATCATGCGCAAGCTGCAGATTCATACGGTCAGCGAACTGGTGCGTTACGCTATCCGCAATCAAATCGTCGAAGCGTAATTCCTAAATAAGGCCTGAAAAGTTTTGGTGATGTTCTGCGCGGGAACGGCGGAGCTATGCCGATTCGAGGATGGAGCGGACCGTAGCGAGCAGGTTCCCGAGTGGCGCCGACTTCGCGGCCAGCGCGTGAAATCCAATCATGGTGGTTTGCTCGCGCACCTGGGCCGATTCGTGCATGGTGAAGCCCACGATTTTTACTCCGGGAGCTTTTTTGCGGATTTCGCGCGCGGCATCGAGCCCGTTCATTACCGGCATGCTCAGGTCGAGGATGATCAGGTCCGGCTTCAGCGCTTGAACTTTTTCCACGGCATCCTGGCCGTGCACGGCTTCGCCGCACAATTCCCAGCCGGCGGCCACCACGGCGGAGCGAAGGCCGCGTCGAACAGCTTCGTGATCGTCGGCGATTAGGATTTTAAAACGCTTGCGCCCGGCGGGAGAGGAATCGTCACCGCTCGAAGCGGAATCGAAAGCGGAGTTGGAAGGGATTTCCGACTGTAAGTCATAAACGGGGTGGAAGAGAAAGGAATTCGCAACGCCAAAAGATGCAGGGGCCTGGTGCCCAGAAAATTCAATCACACCGTATCTCCGCTATAAATAGCCGCTATAACACTGGGTATCCTACATCCTCGAATCTACCGAAAACAAGAGGCACGAAAACTTTTGTGCATGGCGACCAGCGCGCCAGTAACGGTACGCACGGGCCGCGAGATTTATTCTTCCAGCACCGTGGCCAAGGACTGATACACCTTCAGTTCGCCGGTGCGATTGTAGTGAATGAATCCCAGCTTACGGAATTTGTTCATGAAGACGTTCACGCGCGAGCGGGTGGTGCCGATCATCTCCGCCAGCGTGTCGTGGGTGATCTGCTGCAGCACCATCGCTTCGCTGCTGCCTCGGTCGTATTGCGCCAGCAGCAGCAGGGTGCGCGCCAGGCGCCGTTCGGAAGAATTGAAAAGGTGATCGATCAGGTCCTCTTCGATGCGGTGATTGCGCGACAGAAGATAGTTTATGAAGCGGGTGCAGACCTCGGGCTCCTTGCCCAGGATTTCGATCATTTGTTTCTGGCGGACGACGTTGACGGTCGTGGGGACCAAGGCGATCGCGGAAGTCAGGTAGGAGGCCCGGCCGCCGATGCAGCCTTCGCCAAAGAAATCTCCTTTGCCCAGAAAACCCAGGATCCCGCTGCGCCCTCGGCGCGAAACGAGCATCAACTTCACCACGCCCTGCTTGATGTAATGCACGTCGGTGCAGCGGTCTTCCTGCACGAAGATGGTGCCATTGGCTGGGTATTCGATGGTGCGGGAGGAGGGAAGCACAGACGGGAAATTGATGCCACTTTTTTTCTTGATGGTCACGCGGGTCCTTTACGTCGTTCTAGCTTCTCGGTTCTACCTTGGTGGTACACCGCGACGATACTCCAATTGGCCGCCGACTACACGTAGCGACGGTAGATTGCGCGATTAAATCGCGCGCCCGGCGGCAGCGCCCGAGGCCCAGGCCCACTGAAAATTGAATCCGCCCAGATGGCCGGTGACGTCGACCACTTCGCCGATGAAGAACAGGCCTCGCACTTTTTTTGCTTCCATCGTTTTGCTGGAAAGCTCGTCGGTGTCGATGCCGCCGGTCGTAACTTCGGCTTTTTCGTAGCCTTCGGTGCCAGCCGGCTGAATCGTCCAGTCGTGCAGTTCGCGTTCTAGCTCTTCGATGGCCGCGTTGCTCAGCGCTGCGGGCAGCCGCAGTTCGAGCCAACGGGTAGCAAAACGCTTCGGTAGAACTTCCTGCAGCGCCGAGCGCGCGTGATTGGCATTACGCGCGGGATCATTCAGCAGCGATGAGAAAACCTCACGTGCGGGCGCGAGGTCGATGTGAACTGGCTCGCCCGGCTGCCAGTAGGAGGAGGCCTGCAGAATTGCCGGTCCGCTCAAGCCGCGGTGAGTGATCAGCAGGCTCTCGCGGAATTGCGCGCCGTTCGCGCTGACTTGGGCCTCGGCGGAAATCCCGGCGAGGTCGCAATAATCCTTGCGATCTTTCGCGTTCAGCAGCAGCGGTACCAGGCCCGGATTGGTTTTGCGGATTTTGATTCCGAATTGCCGGGCGAGGTCATAGCCGAAAGCGGTCGCACCCATTTTGGGGATCGAGAGACCGCCAGTGGCGATGACCAGCGCCGACGCTCGAAATTCGCCGGCCGCGGTGGAGACGACGAACGAATCGGCGCGGCGGATCGCTTTGATTCGCGCGCCTGGAAATATCTTTACGCCCGCTTCGCGACATTCCGCTTCGAGCATTCCGGTGATCTGGTTCGACGAGCGGTCGCAGAAAAGCTGGCCGAGCGTCTTCTCGTGATAGGCGATGCCATGCTTTTCCACCAGCGCGATGAAATCCTGGGGCGTGTAGCGTGCCAGCGCCGATTTCGCGAAATGCGGATTCGCGGAGATGAAGTGTTCGGGCTGGCAATACAGGTTGGTGAAATTACAGCGGCCGCCACCGGAAATCAGGATTTTCTTCCCGGCACGTTCGGCGTGCTCCAGGACCGCCACTCGCCGCCCGCGCTTGCCGGCTTCGATCGCGCACATCAGCCCAGCAGCACCTGCGCCGATGACGATGGCGTCGAATTGTTCGGTGACGGTTTCGTGAGAAGGCATGCCTGCCCGCATTCTAACAGGCGATTTTGCGCCGCCGGGTGGTTCAAGGGTAAAATTAGAGCAGGAGAAACGGAATCATTTGCCACCCATCATCAACGCTCAAGGTCTTTCCAAGCGCTTCGGCGGCGCACCGCTGTTCCAGAACATCTCGTTCACAATTTCGGAAGGCGACCGCATCGGCCTGATTGGCCCGAACGGATCCGGAAAATCGACACTGCTGGAGATTCTGCGCGGGGCGGTCAAACCCGACAGCGGAGAGG
Organism: Candidatus Acidiferrales bacterium; assembly: GCA_036401315.1. Lineage (GTDB taxonomy): Bacteria > Acidobacteriota > Terriglobia > Acidiferrales > UBA7541 > Palsa-295. The sequence continues at coordinate 13,719 of DASWVE010000150.1, read as the reverse complement.
TCGCGGTGCGCAAGGGCACGCGGCTCATTTCCGTTTCTCAAATCTCGGATTTTCCGGAAGCTTCGACGTGCAGTTCGGTGATTGAAGCCGCGCTGGAACGCGCGGGTGTGGCGCATGATGATCATCACTTCCGCACGTCGGAGGCGCTGAGCCGCGCTGGTTTTCCCGATCCTGAGTTGCCCACCGTTTCGCTTTCTGGCGGGTGGAAAAAACGCCTGGCCATCGTCGAAGCTCTGGTGCAGGAGCCGGACATTTTGCTGCTCGACGAGCCGACCAACCATCTTGACCTGGCCGGGATTAAGTGGCTGGAAACTTTGCTGCAGAATGCAGCGTTCGCTTGCGTGGTGGTCAGCCACGACCGGTATTTTCTGGAAAATATCGCCAGCGACATTGTCGAGCTAAGCCGCATGTATTCGGACGGGTTTCTGCGCGTGAAGGGCACGTATACGAAATTCCTGGAAGCCAAGGAAGAATATTTGCACGCGCAGGGCAAACGGCAGGATGCACTGGCCAATCTGGTCCACACCGAAATCGAATGGTTGCGCCGGGGCCCTAAGGCGCGCACCACCAAGTCGAAATCGCGGATCGATAAGGCGCACGAAATGATCGGCGAGCTGGCCGACTTGAATCAGCGCACCAAGGAGATCAGCGCCAAGATCGATTTTTCGGCGAGCAACCGGCAGACCAAGCAACTGATTACGCTGGATGGCGTGACCTGCGCGCTCGGCGGACGGACGCTTTTCGAGAAACTCAATTTCATCGTCCAGTCGCAGATGCGCGTGGGGCTGGTCGGGCCGAATGGCAGCGGAAAATCCACGCTGCTGCGCCTGGTGCGCGGAGACATCCAGCCGACGGCCGGAAAAATTAACAAGGCTGACGCTTTGAAGATTGTTTATTTCGACCAGAATCGGGAGCTTGATCCGGACGTTTCGTTGCGCCGGGCGTTGGCGCCCGACAGCGATTCGGTGACCTATCAGGACCGCGTGATTCACGTGGCGTCCTGGGCGGCGCGGTTTCTTTTCGCGAACGAAGATTTGAACCGGCCGGTGGGCAAACTTTCCGGCGGCGAACGCGCCCGCGTCTTGATCGCGCAACTGATGCTGCAATCGGCGGACGTGCTGCTGCTGGACGAACCGACCAATGACCTGGATATTCCCACGCTGGAAATTCTGGAAGACAGCCTGCTCGAATTTCGCGGCGCTTTGATTCTCGTAACGCACGATCGCTACATGCTCGATCGCGTGTCCAATGTCGTGTTAGGACTCGACGGCTTGGGCGACATCGAGCGCTTCGCGGACTATTCGCAGTGGGAAGTGTGGCAGCGTTCGCGCAAGGCCAAGCGGCCGGAGAAAATCGCAAAGCCTGCCGCCGCGAAGTCTTCTGTAAAGGTTGCGGAAATCGCGCCGTCGGCGATACCGGCAGCGGCGGGGAACGGAACGAAGAACAAGCTCTCGCACACCGAATCACGGGAGCTGGCTTCGCTCGAAAAGAAAATCGCCAAGGCTGAAGAGGATTTGCGTGGCAAGCGCGCAACCCTCGAAGATCCGGAGATTTCTACGGACGCTTCGCGGCTGCATGCCGCTTACGTGCAGGCCGAAGATGCGCAGCGCGCCGTCGACGAGCTCTACGCGCGCTGGGCCGTTCTGGAAAAGAAGCAAGCCTGATGCCGCCGCTCTCGCAACAAATCGTCGCGTTGTTTATCCTGGCGATTCCCATCGCGTCCGTGGCTTGGACCGTCACGCACGAGGAAATCTTCCGGGAGCCGCGGGACTGGTGCGCGAAGAAAAGCCAAGCCTGCAGAAACTTCGTGGAACGAAAGTTTTTCTATTTGGTGACCTGCGAGTTTTGCTTCAGCCACTACGTTACCGTGGCGTTTCTGTTCATCACGCGCTACAAGCTGCTGTATCCAGATTGGCGCGGTTATCTGATTTCCGGGTTTTCGCTGGTGTGGGTGGCCAATCTTTACATGAGCATCTTCGGCAGGCTGCGCCTCGAAATTAAGCGCGAGCGCGTCGAAATCGAAGAGGTCGAACGCGAAGACGTGACGAAGCCGCCGGCGAAAGACGCCAGGCATCAGTGATCGCGACGGTCCCCCCCGCGTCCGAAAGTCTTTTCCTTCGCGGCCCGGATGTAGGATAGTCGGCAGACGAAAATGTCAGTATCCCTTCAGAATGCGCCGGCTACGCTGCCGGTCGCGAAACGCATCGAGCATTTCGACGTTCTGATCGTCGGCGCCGGACTTTCCGGCATCGGCGCGGGTTGTCATCTGCAGGATAAGTGTCCCCGGAAAAGCTATGTCATTCTGGAGAGTCGCAACACCAGTGGCGGCACCTGGGATCTGTTCCGCTACCCCGGCGTACGCTCCGATTCGGACATGTACACCCTGGGTTACAACTTTCGTCCGTGGCGAGGAAAGAAAGCCATCGCCGACGGTCCTTCGATCCTGAATTACATTCGCGAAACGTCGAGCAAATATGGCATTGATCAGAAAATCCGCTTCGGCCATCAAGTAACGCGTGCGTCATGGTCCTCGCCGCTGGGCCGGTGGACCGTCGACGCCGTCGATCCCGAAGGCCAAGCCGTTCAATTCACCTGCAACTTTCTATACCTGTGCAGCGGCTACTACGATTACGCGCAGGGCTACATGCCCGGCTGGCCGGGCATGGAAAAATTCCTCGGCACGATCGTGCATCCGCAGAAGTGGCCTGAAGATCTGGATTATGCTGGGAAAAGAATTGTCGTGATCGGCAGCGGCGCGACGGCGGTCACTTTGGTTCCGTCGCTGGCGCAGTCGGCAGCGCACGTGACGATGCTGCAGCGCTCGCCGAGCTATATCGTGGCGCGGCCTTCGGAAGATTCGATTGCGCGGTGGCTGCACGAGCATTTGCCCGGTGGAATGGCCGACCGGCTGATCCGTTGGAAGAACGTCCTGCTGGGAATTTATTTCTACGGCGTCGCGCGGCGAAAACCGGAAGACACCAAGAAAACGCTGTTGGGTTTTGTGCGACAACATTTGGGACCCGACTACGACGTAGCCAAACATTTCACGCCGCGCTATAACCCCTGGGACCAGCGGCTCTGCCTCGTCCCTGACGGCGATTTGTTCCGCGCCATGCGCGCGGGCAAAGCGGCGATCGCCACCGAAGAAATCGAGACCTTCACCGAAACGGGTTTGCGGCTGAAATCCGGCGAAAAACTTCCCGCGGACATCATCGTGACCGCGACGGGATTGAACCTGAAGCTGCTCGGAGGGATCGAAGTAATGGTCGACGGCGCGCGCGTGGAACCGGTGAAAGCGATGAGCTACAAAGGAATGATGTACAGCGACATTCCGAATCTGGCTTCGGCGTTCGGCTACACCAACGCGTCGTGGACCTTGAAAGTGGACCTGACCGGCGAATACCTGTGCCGCCTGCTTAATTATATGGACGCGAAGGGCTACGCCTACTGCACGCCCAAAAAACGCGACGCGACCATTTCCGAAGAGCCCGCGATTACGCTGACCTCCGGCTACCTGCAACGCTCCAGCGAAATGCTCCCGCGCCAAGGTTCAAAAAAACCGTGGAAGCTGCATCAGAACTACGCGCTGGATTTGATGGCGCTGCGCTTCGGTTCGGTGAACGATGGCACCATGGAATTCACCCGCCTGCCGAAACAGAAGCCTTCGTAAAAAACGAAAGGCTAATTCGCGAGCATCCCGATCGTCACCAGCCAGGTTTCCACTAACTGCGGCCAGTTCGTCACCGGAAATTTCGTGTGCCGGAGCCCGAAGGCGTGGCCGCCCCGCGCGTAGAGGTGCATCTCCACCGGAACGCCGGCATTTTTCAGCGCCGCGTAGTAGACCAGCGAATTGCGAATGCTGTCGACCGGGTCGTCTTCATCCTGAATGATGAAAGTTGGCGGCGTCTCGCGGGTCGGGCGAATTTCTGGATTCAACGCATCATAGTGCGGCGCGATGGAAAGATGCCCGGGATACAGCGCGACCGCGAAATCCGGGCGGCAGCTTTCTTTATCGGCATCGTCGACGGGTGCATACAAGCGCTTTTCATAACGCGTGCTGATCGCGGCAACCAAATGCCCACCGGCGGAAAATCCCAGCACGCCGATCTTGTGCGGGTCGATGTGCCACTCGGCCGCGTGCAGCCGCAGCAGCCCCATCGTTCGCTGCGCGTCTTCGAGCGCCAGCGGAGCCTTCGGGTAGACCTGGCAATTGCACGCATCGACCCAATGCGGGCCGCTGTTCGGCACGCGATATTTCAACACCACGCAAGTAATTCCCTTGGTGTTCAGCCAATCGCAGACTTCGGTTCCTTCCAGATCGATGGCGAGGCCCTGATACCCGCCGCCGGGAAACACGACCACCGCGACACCCGTATTTTTACCTGCAGGCGAATAGATGGTCATGGTCGGCTGGGTCACGTTGTAAACGCCGGTGGTCGGAAGGCCGCCGATCAAGTGATCCTTCCCCGAGTTTTCCACGCGCTCGGGTCCGGTGGCGGTCTCAGCGGCAGCGTCGGGCACCGCACCCGGCCAAATCGCAATTTGCGGGTGGCCTGGCGGTGGCTCCCAGCCGCTGTTCTGCGCCCCTAGACCAGACGCACACGCTAAACAAAAACCAGGAAGGCGAATAGTTTCATCGCAGATCTCCGCGCGTTCAAAACAAAATCGAAGGAAGCCACGCCCCGGCCGGCTCGTTGTAAAGTCCGATGCTCATCAAGGTCATCGGCTGGATTACTTGCAGGCCATTCGTCAGACACCAGCGCAGCAGGGAACTGTTCCGCGAAGGCACCAGAATTCCTGGCCCATCGAAAGACTCTGCCGATGCGATCAGCGCTTGCATGTCCAAGTTACTTTCCGCGGTCGCGTGCCCGTAAAACGCGAGGGCCGTGGCGTATCCGGTGATTCGTGCTTCGCGTTCGACCACCCTGGCGGTCTGGTGTTCGATGGCCTGGGCCAGATCCGTGCCGCGGTCGAATCCATGCACGCGGCGCGACAGCGCGTTGCAGGCGTTCAGGTCGGCGCCTTGCGCCGGCCGGACTTCGCATCCGGCAATTTTGCGTTCGCGAGTTTTTCCCTGCAGGCAGGAGAGCGGCTCGCGGATGTCGAAGCCGAGGGCGGAGTACAGGGACAGCGAGCGGCAATGAAAGGCGGCCTGAACCAGCCTCATGCCTGCCGGGCAGCGCAGGTCCGCTCGGTCCATCACCGCGCGCATCAATTTCCGTCCGACGCCGAGATTCTGCGCGGCGGGATCGATGGTGATCGGACCAACGCCGGCGATCATTGCGCGTTCATCCAGACAATTGCTGCCCACAATGCGCCCGCCGCTTTCCGCGACCACGCAATAAAAACCCGCGCTCGAAAACATCATGGAGAGTACGCCGATTCCGGCTTCGGTATCGGGAACATCAGGAGGGAAACCGTGCCGCGCGCTGATGTTGGCGAAGGCTTCGTAGCAGATTTCGCCGCAGACTGTGGCGTCGGCTGGCGTGGCCGTCCTAATAACTACTTCCGGCTGAGATTTCGTCGACACGCGCGAACCTCCCAATTTCCGGCGGGAGTATAGCAGCGCCGCACTACCCTTCGTAAGGATCTTACGAAGGGCGGCCAGACGCGTCACGGTGCAACGGTGCTTGGAATGGATTGATAAATAATATGCGCCAGGTCAGGCGCCTGATTACGCGTTCGTGCCGCCGTCGACTGTCAGATTCGCGCCAGTGATGTAGGAGGCTTCGGGGCTGGCCACGAACGCGACCAGCGCGGCAACTTCGTCCACTGTCCCGTAGCGTTTCAGTGCCGTATTGGCTAGCTGCGGCACTGCCCAGTCGCCAGCCGCCGGATTCAATTCGGTATCGATGGGTCCGGGCTGCACGTTGTTGACCGTGATGGCGCGATCGCCCACTTCGCGCGACAGGCCCTGCGTAAACATTTTGATCGCGCCCTTGGTGGCGGAGTAGGGCACCAAGCCGGGCGTCATCATGCGCTCGCCAACGCAGGAACCGATCATGATGATGCGGCCGCCCTTGCCCATATGCTTGAGCGCGGCATGCGTCGAGTAGAAGGCCCCGCGAATATTGAGGTCGATCACCTTGTCAATTTCTTCGAGCGTGGCGTCTTCGAATTTGTTAGGGATGGCGGTGCCGGCGTTATTCACCAGGATGTCGAGCTTGCCAAACGTGGAAACAGTTTTCTCGACGGCTGCTTTGACCGCGGGGGCATTCGTAGCGTCGGCTTGAATCGCCATGGCTTTTCCCCCGGCGCCTTCGATCGCTTTCACCACGGCTGCGGCTGCATCGGCTCCTTTGGTGTAGGTGATGGCCACGCTCGCGCCGTCAGTAGCGAGGCGCTTGGCGATGGCCGCGCCAATCCCGCGCGAGCCGCCGGTAACCAGTGCAATTTTCCCTTCCAGCTTTTTGGGCATGCGGTTCTCCTGGAGCGTCATTTCTGGCATCCCTAGTTGATTCGAGGATTCGTCTTGAGGATTTAGAATTAATGAGGGGATTAATCGATTTCAGATAGTTACCAACTTCTTGGGTCAAACTTGAAGGTTTGAAAGGGAACTGCGATCGGTCATGACTTATTACGAAGAAAGAAGTGGTTGCGGGGGTCGGATTTGAACCAACGACCTCCGGGTTATGAGCCAAAAAACGAGTAGCCCGTCTTTGCCTTTCAATGACTTACGGCAGTGCTAGGACGGCCTGTTTAACCCTATTCTTGGGTGCTCTGTTCCCTTTTTGTTCCTCGCCCTGTTCCCCATCCGACTGGCGAGGTATGGAGAAGTGCGTGCGTCGATATCCGTCCCAAGTGGCGGTGGTGGGCGGCGAGGCCGTCCGTACGAGATCCAAAATTAGAACAAAGGCTTTCAACGGATTGGAGACGAGACCTTAGTACGCCTCCCAGAATTTTGGGAGCATCGCCGCGCATTCCTCAAGCAGGAGCTGCTCTTCCAGCGTGAACGAACTTGGGAATTCGCGCTCGACACGAATAGTTCCGATTATGCGACCGTTAGAGGGGCTAAGAACGGGGAGAGTTATCTCTGAGACTGCTTCGCTCGATGAGCTCAAGTGTTTACAGATAGGCTCGGTCGTGGCTCTCAGCGCGAGGGTTTCGGTCAGGAACGAAGGACCGCTACACCCGACACTCGAAGCCAGTCCTCGCGCGAGATCCACATCGTAAATGGCAGTCGATCGATATGCTCCGAATGTTCGAATGGCATCGGCGATGGCGAATGCCGTCGAGGCCCGGTCCATATCGCCCCGGACGAGCCAGGCAATTGAGCGGCGGAGTTTTTGCTCAGCTAGTAGAGGCATGGTGTCGGAGGGCGCGTCGCGTCCAAGCCAAAATTGCAATGCAAGCTCGCTTCTAATTACAAAACGTCCTGACTATCGATGTGGACGTGCTCCCAGCGATCATCGTTGGTGATTCCCACTTCGTGCTCGTCGGTACGCTCGCAGCCTTTCAACGCGCAAGCGTAGAGCGGGTTGGTAGGCACAACTTTATACGTGATGATGAAGTCGGAATATTTCGGGTCCATCCAAACCTCCGGCGATTCTCCAGTGCGCTAGGGAAAGGGGTGGCTAGGCGGCGGGTTGATATAGCTAAGGGCAACAATTTGTCAGGTTGCCGACGCGTCGCAGGAATACGCCCCGCCGAAACACCGACCGAAGTTCCTGCAAACCGAAATCCGTGGTATACAAGGAATCTACCATAATGGATATACCACCAAAGTTGGTGTTCGGACGGCAGCAATGGACCGTTGCTTTTCTTTGCATCGCTTTGGCTGCGGCAGGACTTGCCTATCGAGTAATCACCCACAGCAAGCTCGAGCAAACGTCTCTCTTGTTTATTGGTGTGCCGGCACTTTTGGCGGTGCTGGTCACCTGCGTGCCGAACCCGAAAAGCGTGACCGGGTTGATCTTGAAGGGAATGACGGTGGGGCTGCTCTTGTCCGGCCCACTACTGGGCGAGGGATTCATTTGCGTGCTCATGGCGGCCCCTGTGTTTTATGTGGTGGGTATTCTGGTGGGCGTGGTGGCCGATGTGAGCCGCAAAAGCAACAACCCCGCGGTAGTCACCGTGCTACTTGTTCTGCTGCCGCTGAGCCTGGAAGGAACTTCGAGCCATTTTTCGTTCCCGCGCGACGAGACGGTGCAAGCCTCGCGCGTGGTGGATGCTCCCGCATCGGCAGTTGAGCGGGCTCTCTCCAGGAGTCCGCAGCTAGGGGTCCCGCTGCCTTTCTATTTGCGTCTCGGCTTTCCGCATCCCGCGCAAGCCCATGGAACCGGGTTGGAAGTCGGGGCGTTGCGGACGATTCATTTCGCCGGTGGGGAAGGGCAGCCTGGGGATCTTGTGCTGCAAGTCCAGCAGTCAAAACCCGGATTTGCGCATTTCGGTGTAGTTTCGGATCAGTCCAGAATTGCCCACTGGCTCGACTGGAAATCCTCGGACGTGCAATGGCAGGAAATCGATCCGGGTCACACCCGGGTCTCTTGGACCATTAATTTTCGGCGAAATCTGGACCCGTCGTGGTATTTCAGGCCTTGGGAGAGATATGCGGTTCGTCTGGTTGCCCAACATTTGATTGTGGCTAATGCGACGCCCAAAGCTTCCGAATTCGAAAAATAGAAACGATCGTCGGCTGACCCGCTCCCTCAACGCTTCGAAATGGATCCATATACGCTCGGACGTTACCTCGATCCATCCGGAGTCAATCGGGCGTAGTCCCATGCGCGAACTCGGGTATTTCCCTACGGTATTATTATCCTTGTCATTTGTCACTTATCATGACACGTTCTCCCGCATGGCACGGATCCTGCTCGGGGACGATAACCCTGCAGTTCGAAGAGCTATTCACCAGACACTCGATGGCATCACCGACTGGCATATTTGCTCGGATGCGGACAATGGATTTCAGGCGCGGCAGCACAAGAACTGCGTCCAGACCTGGCATTGATCGACATCGACATGCCGGGCATTGTCGGCATCGAAGGGACGCGGAAAATTGTAGGATCCTGCGCACGGGTGCTGGTGCTAGCAGCAAGCGAGAGCGAGTGCGAATCCATGGCTGCTCAGCTTGAAAAAGTCGGCGTGAAGGGATGCGTTTCTCGAGCAGACCTTCTGTCGGTGCTCATTCCTGCCATAGACACGGTGTTACACGGTGGAACCTGGTTCCAAGGTACTAAGGCGATGCGGGCCTCGGCCTGAAACTCAACTGATCTGATTGCAAAGTGGGACAGCTTCGAATCTGCTTTCCCTGATATGGGCAAAAACTGTGGGGAGGGCACTCGGTCGATGCTCAAAACTGATCAAGAGCACGCGGTCAGCTCCTTGGTACCGGATTTTCTGGTTTGTCCCCGCTGTGGAAGTGAGCTCCTACATCGGTCCCGCGGCCGGACCCTGCGCGACCAAGTCATGCGAATGTTCAAACGCAAGCCCTACCGATGCGAAGAATGCGATCTTCGGTTTTATCTGCCGACAACGGACGAAATTTAGCTCTCTCGTCCCCCTCTTAGGCAAAGTCAGTCTCACGCCCCGTAGCGCGTGAACCCTGGCCGCAATTGTAGGCGCGTCTGGCTCTTGCTCCCGGTCTGTTGCATTTTTTTCCGGGGGATAAATTAAATAATTAGGACTTTAAGTAACAGGAAGATACATTGTAGCCGACACTTAAAGGAAGGATGGCCCCTCTACGCCGCTTCACGATTGACGCTCAGGCGAGCCGACTCACCGCTCATGCCTTTGCGAGCGGTTTAGTCAAAGCGGTGCTGCACAACCCGAAATTCGCGGTGCGTAATTTTGCGGGAGAGGTGGATTTCAGCGGCGCAAGTCTGACAAGAGCAAAGGTAAAATTGGCGATTCAGACGACCTCCTTGGCGCTTCTGGATGAAGTCAGCGTGCGGGACTACGAGGAAATCAGGCGGGTTACCCAGGAAGAAGTATTGGAAGGGGAGCTCTTTCCCGAAATTCTGTTCGAAAGCTCGGAGATAAAAGCCACCAAGATCAGCAAGAACCTCTACAACGCAAGTATTACCGGAAACCTGAGCCTGCACGGTCGCACCCAGGTTCAGGTAATCGAATGCCAGGTGGTGGCTAGCAAGGAAAGCGTCCGGGCAATCGGGCATTTCAACGTTCGACAAACCGACTTTGGGATCAAGATTACTTCGATCGCTGGTAACACCCTAAAGATGGAAGACGAAGTTAAAATTGGCTTCTTCATTTTGGCACAGAAGGCTAGCTCGTGAACCCGCGGGCAGGAATGGATTTCGAGGCAGAAGGAATCTGCGAATTTCCAGAACAGGTCATGGGCATTGAATAGAAACGGAACGCTGAAAATCGAGTTCGCCCGCGGCGTGCTTTCAGAAGCCGCCGAATATCAGGTCGCCTTCGTCAAAAAGGGACGGAAAAAAAGCGTCAAAATCCGTAAATTCGTGGGCATCGAATCGTTAAGAAGTTTTCTGTACCAGTCGATCGACGCCGATTCCGATTCGATTCTCGTTGCGCTAGACGAGTTGCGACTCAGCAGCAAGACTTCGCTGCGGATTACGATGACCGACCAACGACTCAGCGAATTGAAACTGTAGAATGACGAGCCCGGTAATTTGAATATGGCGTGTTTATTGCGTCACGCTTTTGGCGTGTCCCCGGGTCGTAGCCATGTGAACGGCCATGCGGAGCAGCAGGTTCACATCCCGAGCCGTCATGAGGCCCAGTAACCGACGAAATCGCTTCAGGGTCCGCGCTTCGCCCACGGAACTCCCGAATCCGTCCGCCTCCAGGAACTGCGCAGCGGGGCGCAACGGCCCTTCGCCATCATAAAATAACTGATAAAGCGGCGCGTCCAGGGCACGAGCTAGTGTCTCGAGGGTCTCGATCGAAGGTGTGGTGTGCCCGTTCTCGACGCGGCTGACGTAGCAGCGAAGAAGGCCGGACCGTTTTTCGATGTCGCCCTGACTGAGATTCTTTTGCTGCCTGATGAGCTTGACGCGATTGCCAATTTCCATGCGCGCTCCTGGAACTTCACAGAACACAAACTGAGGCCCCAGAACCGAACTGCCAAACTTCAAGATCTAAGCAACCGCCCTTCTTCCAATTATAAAAAAGGCGATCTTCACTTCGTCTTTCATTTTTAGCGTATTCCGGGCGATGGAAGCGATGTGGATGCCGAAATCGGTCTGACGAATATTGAAATGTCCGATGGCCCGCAAGCTGTCGTCACCGACTACGACCTGGCAGTCGATCTTCTGAGGGTGGGACCTGCCATGAAGCGTCAAGCTTCCCGCGATGTGAGCGGTGTAAAGGTTGTCGCTAATCTTGGTGGCGGTGATTTCGCTACTTTCAAAGTGAATCTCGGGAAAGCGCTGTTCTTCGAGCACTTCTTCCTGGGTGACTCGACGAATTTCGCCGTAATCGTATTCGCTCACTTCATCCATGAGCTTTAGAGAGGCAGCCTTTAGCGTGAGCTTGAGTTTGGCACGCGACAAACTTGCTCCGGTGAACAAAGCCTCACCCGAAAAATCCTGGACAGAGAACTTTGGATTGTGGGCCACGACCGCCGCTAAACCGCTGGCGAAGGCGTGGGCCGTGAACTGGCTGGCGTGTGAATCGAGAACAAAGCGAAGTTGAGGGTCCATGAGTGTTCATCCTGTAACCGAAGAATCTCGTTTCACGAGTGTTCTTTCAGCGATTCGAATTTTGGTGCAGAGTCTTGAAACTTGGCCGGTTGAAATTCAGCATGTCCGCAAAGCCGATTGAGCCACCGCTGTCGACATCTTTTCCGGCGCCGCCGGCCGTTTCATCAGGCGATATAGGCTGGACCGGCTGATTCCCAGGATTTCCGCGGCCCGGGTCAGATTTCCAGCCATGGCCACCACGCGTTCGATGTGGGTTTGCTCCAGCTCGGCGAGGCTCACCGGTTTCCACACTTCCTTGGAGTCGTCGACAGACGGCTTTTGAATGTGCGTCGGCAGTTCTCCGATGTCGACGAAATTGCCCCGGCCGACCATGATGGCGCCGGCGATTACGTTTTCGAGTTCACGCACGTTGCCAGGCCAGCTGTGTTTCAGCAGAGCCACTTGCGAGCGCCGGGTTAGCCCGCGGAAATGTTTGTTGTAGGCCGCGTTGTACTTCTTGGTGAAGAAATGCACCAACAGCGATATGTCCTGGGTTCGTTCGGCCAATGGTGGAGAATGAATCTCGAGCGATCCCAGGCGGTAGAAAAGATCTTCGCGGAATCTACCGGCGGCGGCTTCCTGGCGAAGGTCGCTCCGAGTCGCGGCGATGATGCGCACCCCATCACGCTCGGGATCCCGATTCTGAATCGCGCTGAGGAGCCGGGTCTGAAAAGCCGCGGGCATATCTGCGACCTCATCCAGGTAGACAGTCGCCTTCCGATTTGCAGAAATGATGTCGATCAACTCAGCGCTTTCGACGGATACTTCGCCCAGGCCGGATTTCGCGCGCGGGCGTTTCGGCTGATCGAATCCCGAGCAGATATAAGTCACAAATGGTTCGTTAGAATTGGCGCTCGCCGCGTGCAAGGCGCGCGCAATTAGCTCCTTGCCCGAGCCAGAAGGGCCGGTGATCAGGGCGTGGGTGTAGTGTTTCGCGACATGGCGGATGCGGTCGAAAACCTCTAGCATGATCGAACTTTTGCCAATAATTCCGTGGAATTCGGAATTGTTGAGAATCTGCTCTTCCAGCTCGCCGACCTGGGCTTTTTGAGCCACTACATCCGCCATTTCGTCCAGAGTCTGGAACAGGCGTGGCCAATCGAGCGGCTTGGATAGATAGTCGGCTGCGCCGCGCTCGACGGCATCGGTAGCTGATTCTTTGGAATAAAAACCGGTAATCAGAATGACTTTAAGTGCGGGATCGAGTTGCAAGGCCTTTTCGAGGAAGGCAAAACCGTCGAGCCGGGGCATGCGGACATCGACCAAGACAACCCGAAATAGCCCATTTTCAACGCCTTGCAGGGCGAAGTCGGGTTTGTCCGTGCCGATGGCGCCGAAGCCAGCCTCTTGGAGTAAGAGGACGGTCACCTTCAGCAGCGATTCGTGGTCGTCCACTACGCAGATCGGAATTAAAGATCTGTTGCTGCGAGCTTTGGTGACAACTGCAGCGTGATTCATGGTTACCCTCCAATTCAGGCGGAATTTCTGGTGCGCCGCGCGCTTGGTCTGATAACCGAGCCGCAAAGTAACAGTCTCTACGCTACGTACTAGGACCCTACATCTTGTGGGTCTTGAACCGCAATCAGGTAAATCCTCTATTGGTCGTAGGTGTTTCATGGTCAGTTAACAATTATGATATTTCATAAGTAACTCGTGCTTAGGCCGTTCCTACGGGTTTTGTGGGTCCCGAGCGCTCTAAGGCCCCAGATTTCGCAATTAAACCGGTCCTTCGTTACTCCTTTTCTCAGTCACAGAAACAACTGAGGCCCACAGGAGACCCATAGCCATGAACCGACCGAAACGAATCCCCGAGCAAGCCCTGGTTCCTCGCGGCGATAAGGCCCGAAAAGGCCTCCGACAAGTGGTTCAAGAGTTCCCCAAGAACATGGTCGTCGTCGGGTCGGGTGACGCCTCGGCCACGTGGATCCTCGTGGCGCTCCTCGGCTCCAAACTCTCAGCTCGCTCGGCGATGTTTAAGAGACTCTTCGCAAATTAGCTTTCTTGCCCGAGCGCTTCAGTATTCGGTACAGACTCGTACGGCCAATCCCCAAAATTT
>DASWVE010000149.1:0-50845 GCA_036401315.1 Candidatus Acidiferrales bacterium | reverse complement strand
TTGTTTTTTAGGGTGAAGCCCAGGCCGTCCAAGTAGAAGTGCAGGGAGCGATCCATATCGGCGATGCGGAAGAACGGGACTACTTGTTTTACGTTGGCGGCGGTTTGGGTCTGGGGAGGGGTGGTCATTGCGGTAACTCCTTGACGTTCGTTAGACGACGGCCCGAGCCAAAAGTAGCGTTCAGGACGCGGCGACTACGGGTTGAAGCCATTGGTACAGAATCCAGACGACTGGAGCGGCGAGGATGAGGCTGTCGATGCGATCGAGCATGCCGCCGTGGCCGGGGAGGATGGCGCCGGAATCTTTTATGTCGGCGCCGCGTTTATAGGCGGATTCGATCAGGTCTCCGGCTTGGCCGGCGATGTTGGCGGCGACGGCGATGGCGACAAGAGTTAGCGTTTCGATTTGCATCCAGCGAGCAAAGGCGAGGGCTACGAGGATCGACGCGACCACGTTCCCGGCCGCGCCTTCCCAGGTTTTTTTAGGACTGAGCGCGGGAGCCATTTTGACTCGACCCATAAATTTGCCGACGAAGTAGGCGAGCATGTCGCCGGCCCAGGTCAAAACCAGCGTAAAAAGGACGAGTTTCTTGCCGACGTCGGCCATTTCGTTGATGCGCAGGATGTAGCTGAACGGCAGCGCGATGAAAAGAATGGCGGCAGAGCTGATGGCGATGGCAGGGAGGATTTCGAGGAGCGGTCGGCGGGTGAAGAGACCGATGGCGACGCAGCCGAAGATGAAGACGAGGAAGGCGGCGTCGAGCGAGAGAACGCCGGTGGTGAGGTTGCGGATGACGGAGAGGCCTGCGGTGAATGAATGAGTTTCGATCAGGCCTTCGGAGTATTGCGAATAGAAAATTAGGGCGGCGCCGAAGTAGGTCCATTTCTTGAAGGCGCGGAGACCGATTTTGTCACCGATGGCGAAAAATTCGTAGAGGGCCATGATGGCGACGACGGCCGCGATGGCGGCGAGGAGCGCGGCTGGTCCCCACCAGACCAGGGCGACGACGATGGGAATGAGTACGGCGGCCGTCGCGATGCGCAGCAGCATTCGGCGTTAGCCTCTGCCCCGTTTGCGCATGGCTGCGGTTGCGGGGACGGCGTCGGTTTCGTTGTCCGCCGGTTTCGCGCCGAGGCCGCCGTAGCGGCGTTCGCGTTTTTGGTAATCGAGCAGGGCTTCGAGAAAACGTTCGCGGGAGAAATCGGGCCAGAGCGTTTCGGTGACGTACATTTCGGCGTAGGCGATTTGCCAGAGCAGGAAATTGCTGACGCGCATTTCGCCGCTGGTGCGGATGAGCAAATCAGGATCGGGCAGTCCCGCGGTGTAGAGATGATCGGAAATTTGCTGTTCGTCCACTTCCCGGCCACTGGCGCGGGCTTCTTTCAGCAGCGAGTTGAAGGCGTCGACGATTTCGGCGCGGGCGCCGTAATTCAAGGCGACGACGAGTTTCATGCCGGTATTGGCGGAGGTTAGCTTCATCCCTTCGTCGATGTCTTGGCGCACGGCGTCGGGCAATTGGCTGGAGCGGCCGATGACCTGGAGCTTGATGTTGTTTTTGTGGATGACGGGCAGCTCGCGGGAGAGATATTCGCGGAGAAGGCGCATCAGGAAATCGACTTCGGCTTGCGGACGGCGCCAGTTCTCCAGCGAGAAGGCGTAGAGAGTGAGGCACGGGAGTTTCAGGCGGGCGCTCGATTCGATAATTTCGCGGGCGGCTTTGACTCCGGCGCGGTGTCCGGCGATGCGCGGGAGGTGGCGCTTTTGGGCCCAGCGGCCATTGCCGTCCATGATGACGGCTACGTGTTGCGGGAGGCTCTGGAGGTCGAGCTTGGCGAGAAGGGCGGCTTCGGCGGGGTTGAGGTCGGTGAGGAGTTGTTCGGTGGGTTTCACGGAATGCGCTCGAGGCGAGGGCGAAGAAAAATTAGCATAGGGATTCGTGGGGCGCAAGGATGGCGGGGCTGCGTGGGCGGCCTGCGCGGCGGGATTGCGCGATGACGTGACGATCGAAGAGAGGTCCTTCGTCGCGGAAGGCGCTCCTCTGGATGACGGCCAAAGGCGGTTTGGGCGAGGACTGTGGAGGCCGGCGGCAGAGCCGGGTCTTTTTTTTGCTGCCGGCTGCGGAAAGGCGGGCAGATCGATTTGCGTGGCGCTTCGCGCTGGATCATTTGGTCGCGGCGGGCGGCGGGTCAAAAGCGGCGGCAGAGCCGCCGCACTCCAAAATGGGCTGGGCGGGGCGCGATTTGCGTATGCTGCGCGATGCGTTTTGGGTGCGGGCCGCGCGCTTCGCGTCTTTTGGCAAAACTTTTGCGCCGAGATTTTCGGTTGATGGTGCGCACGGATCTTAAACCCGCACCCTTCGCAACAGCGGCGAAGAGTGCGGCACCCGGAAAGGCGGGCGGGTCTGAGACCCGCCCCTACAGATCAATTTGGATGGGGCAAGAATTGCGGCGTGCGGAAGACGCGTGGCGCGTTACGGCGAATGGAGGAAAGTGCCGACTAGGCCGGTGCTGGCGGGTTCGGTGATGGCGGCGTAGACGAGGATTACGGTGAGGATGATCATGATGATGCTGGCGCCCCAAGCTACCAGGTTGAAGCCCCAGCTGTTGGTGTGGTCCCCCATTAGTTCGCGACGGTTGATTAGGAGCAGGATGAAGATCAGGACTACCGGGAGCCAGACGCCGTTGGCTACTTGGGAGAGGACCAGGATTTTGAACAGCGGGGCTTTGGGTAGGAGGATGATGCCGCCGCCTACTACGATTAGGCCGGTGTAGAGGGAGTAGAAGGCGGGGGCTTCTTTGACTTTGCGGTCGAGGCCGGCTTCGAAGCCGAGGCCTTCGCAGATGACGTGGGCGGTGGAGAGCGGCAGGATCGACGCGGCGAAGAGCGAGGCGTTGAGCAGGCCGAAAGCGAAAAGATAGGAGGCCCACTTCCCGGCCAGCGGGGTGAGGGCGGCGGCGGCCTGGGCGGCGTCGGTGATATTGGTCATGCCGTTTTTGTGCAGGGTGGCGGCGCAGCAGACGATGATGAAAAAGACGATGGCCATGCAGGAGATGCTACCGACCAGAACGTCGAGGCGAGCGTGTTTCAATTGCTTGGAGCCGACGCGTTTTTCGACGAACCCGGCCTGGAGGTAGAAAAACTGCCAGGGCGCGATGGTGGTGCCGACCAGCGCGGTGAGCATCAGCAGGTATTCGGTATTGAAATGCAGCGACGGCAGCACGGTTTCTTTGGCGGCGAGAAGCCAATCGGGCTTGGCGAGGATCGCGGAGACGACATAGGTTAAATAAAAGCCGCAGGCGACAAGAAAGATTTTTTCTACCTGGCGGTAACTTCCCTTCACCACCAGAAACCAGACGGCAATGGCCGCGAGCGGGACCGAAATAAATTTGCTGACGCCGAAGATTTGCATGGAAGCGGCGACACCGGCGAATTCCGCGACAGTGTTGCCGAGGTCGACGGCGAGCGCGGCGATCATGACGAAGAAGGTGGAGCGGAAGCCGAATTCCTCGCGGATCAGGTCGGAAAGGCCTTTGCCGGTGACGACGCCCATGCGCGCGCACATTTCTTCGGAGACGTAGAGCGCGATGGTCATGGGAATCAGCGACCACAGTAGGGTGTAGCCGAATTGGGCTCCGGCGGTGGTGTAGGTGGTGATTCCGCCGGCGTCGTTATCGACGTTGGAGGTGATGAGGCCGGGGCCGACGACGGCGAGGAACAGGGCGAGACGGCGGCGGGTCATGCGCGTGCGGCGCAGGAAATTCTGGCCGCGCGCTTTCCAGACGGCGAGACCTCCCGAGTTGGTTGTAGTGTCGGCCATTTTGTCTTTCTGCCCGCGCGCCGTTTTCTGCGGCGCGCGAATTCCCCTACTGGAAAACTAAATCCTGGCGTGCATCCGGCTGACTACATCATCGACGGTGATGGTGCCGATGGGATGTTTCTCGTCGCTGACCACGGTCAGACTGCGCAAATTATATTTGTCAAACAGCTCGAAGACCTCTTTGTCGTGTGCGCCCGTTCGGACGGAGAGCAGCGGCTCGAAAACGAGCTCGGACATGCGCGAATCGGATTCGGAAAGCAGCAGGCGCGCGACCGGCACGGTTCCGGCGATGGCGGCGTCTTTATTGATGAGCACAACGCTATCGATCTGGTCGGGCGAGAGTTCGTGGAAGCGGATGTAATCGACGACTTCGCCCCGGGTGGCGTCTTCGCTGACCACGACAATGTCGGTGGTCATCATGCCGCCGGCGGTGTCCGGGCCAAATTTCAGAAGCTGTTCGACATCGTGGGCTTCCTTGTGCTCCATTTCGTCGAGGACTCCCTTGGAAGTTTCGGAATCGAGGCTGGCGATGAGGTCGGCGGCCGCGTCGGGATCCATTTCCTCGAGGATGTGCGCGGCCTGCTCGGGTTCGAGCTTTTCGACGACCTGAGTTTGCAGGCGCTTGTCGAGTTCGGCGATAACTTCGGCGGCGGTTTCTTCGTCGAGCGAGCCGATCAGACCCTGGCGCTCGTCGGGCGACAGCTCTTCCATGATTTCGGCGACGTCGGCCGGATGGAGGGCGGCGAGTTTCTGGCTGGAGAGGCGCAGTTTGACGCGACGCAGCGGGTCGGGTTCGATGAGGTTGACGAATTCCCAGAGAATTTTGCGCGCGGGGAGTTTGCTCTGCAGGCGACGAATGGCCATGGGCGGGACGACACCCTGGAGCAGGCGGCGAACGGCTCCGGGAAGGCCGACGTCAACTTGGGTGATGCGGAGTTCGGTATTGCCGTTGGTGCGGTGATCGGAGAGATCGATATCGTTGACGCGGACGACTTTGCGGCCGTTGGTATCGATGATTTGTTGGTCGAGGAGATCTTTGCCGACGGCGAGCCAGGCTTCATTGGGATGGTAGAGCTCGAGGGCGGCTTCGTCGGTGGTGAGGGCGATGCGGCCAGGCGCGACGGAGGCGATCTGGTCGTAACGCGCGACGAGGGGGCGGTATTGGCCGCGGGCGATGAGCATGCGGGCGACGCGGTTGGGCTGGTCGGCGGGTTCGACGAAAATTTCCTTGATGCGGCCGACGTAATTGCCCAGTGAATCGAAGGTCTGGGCGCCGATGACTTCAGTAGCGTGCAGCATGGTGAACTCCTGACACTGCAGCGCTTCTCGTTTTCTCGGGTGCGTCGGCGGGCAAAAAAAATGCCCGCGACCGGCAAGCCACCGGCCTCGGGCGCAAACATGCGCGCAGATTACCTTAGGCCCGGCCTCGCCTCCCTGTTCCCGCGGGATTGCTCGCAGGTCCAGCGAACCGATACACCCCGGACGATTTCTCTGCCCTGCCGGAGATTCCCGGCACGTTTAGGGTGAGGGCTACTGCCCGGTTCCGAATTGGACGAAAGCTCCATGAGAAGCGCTTGTGTCCCACTTGACTAGTAAATGCAGTCGTAAGGATTGTCAAGCGAAGAGTGACGGGTTCAGCGGGATTTTCGCGCGGGGAACAACATATGTTTCGGAGTGACGTTGCGACGGCGGCAATCGGCGGCGTAAAGATCCCAGTAGGTGGCGCGGAGGTAGTCTTTTTGCGTGAACCCTAAGGCTTTCGCGGCTGCGTCGATCGCAGCCGGCGGGCCTTCGAGTTCGAGGATGGTGCCCACGGGGGTTTCGTCGAGATCGAGGTGGAGAGGGCCGCGGGTGAAGGTGGTGCGGAATTTTTCGTAGCGGAAGGCGGGGCGGAAGCCGAGGTTGTTTAGGGATTTTGCGAATTGGTGCGGATCGCGGATGGTTAGTTCGCTTTCGGATCGTTCTTTGTAGCGGGAGGGCGTGCGGTTTCGTTTCGGTGGCGGGGCTTTGGCGGTGAGGATGGCGCGGGCTTTTCCGGCGGGTCGGCTTGGGGCGGCGGGAGTTTCGGTGCGGACGCGGAGTAGGCGGCCGGTTTTGCGGAAGGCGGAGTCGGGAGTATCGAAGAGGGTGTTTTGTTCGAGGACGCGTCCGTGGGTGGTGGCACCGAAGCGGGTGAGGCGGGTGAGGATGTCGGCGAGATCGTGAACGCGGAGCTTCACTTCGATCTCGGTGGGAGTTTTTTTGATTTGGCGCACGGACCAGTATAAACGCCGCGGGGACGGCGCGTCTAAACCCGCACCCTTTGCAGAAAAGAACAGCGCAAAGAGTGCGGCACCCGGAAAAGCGAATCGCAGTGCTGGTTTGTTCGGCGGCGCGGGTGGTTGCCAAACCAGCGCGCGGGACAGCATAATCAAATCGCCGCGGAACAAATTGGTGCAGAAAATCCGTCGAGGATGACAATTTCGACGGCGGCGCACGCGCGGCTGGTCCATGACTGAACCTACTACTCCATTGATGCGGCAGTATCATGCGGTGAAGAAGCAGCATCCGGCGGCGCTGCTGCTGTTCCGGCTGGGCGATTTCTACGAACTTTTCTACGACGACGCGGTAACCGCTTCGAAAATCCTGCAGATTACGCTGACTTCGCGGAATAAAGAGAAGGACCAGGCGGTGCCGATGTGCGGAGTTCCCTACCACGCGGCGGAGAATTACATCGCGCGGCTGATTCGCGCCGGGCACAAGGTGGCGATTTGCGAGCAGATGGAGCAGCCGGGGCCGGGCAAGAAAATAGTGCGGCGCGAAGTGATTCGGGTTTTGACACCGGGGACAGCGAGCGGATCAGGATTGGTCGAGGCCAAGGAAAATAATTATTTGGCGGCAGTGGCGCGTTCGTCTGGTCGGGATGCGCGCGGCGGAGTTGGCGGCGAGGCGGTGGTGGGGTTGGCGTTCGTGGATTTATCTACCGGTGAATTCCGGGCTACGGAATTTCACGGGGAGAAGGCGGACGCCAGGCTGCGGGATGAATTGGGGATTTTGCGGCCGCGGGAAATTCTGCTGGCGCGTCCGGTTACGCTTTTTCCGGTGGCGGCTGCGGCGGAGCTGGAAAATCTGGGCGCGGTGGAAACGCGTTTGGATGATTGGGTGTTCGAAGGTGCGTACGCGACACGGATTCTCGAGGAACATTTCCGGGTGGCGGCTCTGGATGGATTTGGTTTGGATGGGCATGGTTCAGCAGTTTCCGCGTCCGGGGCGCTGGTTCATTATTTGCGGGAGACTTCGGCGATTGGGGCGCGATCGCCGGAGGATTCGGCGGCGGTGCCTTCGCTGCGGCCATCGGGCGCGGGGCTGGAGCATATTGACCGGATCGTTTATTACGAGCAGCAGGATGCGCTGATTTTGGATGTGGTGACGACGCGGAATTTGGAGTTGGTGGAACCTTCGAGTGGGGACGACGCTTCGGCGACGTTGCTGCGGGCGATCGATGAGACGGCTACGGGCATGGGCGCGCGCCTGCTGCGAAATTGGATCGTGCGGCCGGAGATTTCTCCGGCGGAGATCAATGAGCGGCTGGACGCGGTAGCGGCGTTGCGCGCGCGGACGATGGAACGCGAGGAGTTGCACCGGACGCTGGCGAGTATTTTGGATCTCGAGCGGCTGACAAGCCGGGTGACTCTGGGCGTGGCGACGCCGCGGGATTTGCTGGCGCTGCGGCAATCGCTCGAAAAGGTTCCATTGCTGCGCGGGTTGCTGGGGCGCATGGCGGAGGAAGACACAACGGGCGTCGCGGATTTGGGCAAGCGACTGGCTGCGCTGCGCGAACAACTCGACGAGATGCAGGACGTGTGCGGCGTGATTGAGCGCGGGATTGCGGACGATCCTCCGGCGGTGGCGAACGATCCGGGAGTGATTCGCACCGGCTACAACGCGGAGCTGGACGAGTTGCACGCGATCATGAAGCAGGGGCGGCAGATTATCGCGGCAATGGAAGAGCGGGAGCGGAAGCGGACCGGGATTGGCTCGCTGAAAATTCGCTACAACAATATTTCTGGGTTTTATATCGAGATTACGAATGCGAACGCGCATCTGGCTCCAGCGGATTATGAACGGAAGCAGACGCTGGTGAATGCGGAACGGTTTACTTCGCCGGAATTGAAATCGCATGAGCAGAAGGTGCTTTCGGCGGAAGAGCGGGTGCGGGAGATCGAGCGGCGGCTGTACAGCGAGATTCGCGAAGGGATCGCGCGCGAGGCCGGGCGGCTGCGGAAGACGGCGGCGGCGATCGCGCAACTCGATGTGTTGGTGAATTTTGCGCGGATCGCGGCGGCGCGGAATTATTCGCGGCCGGAATTCACTGAGAAGGCGCTGGGGAAAAAAGGCAAGCGCGGGATATTGATGATTGCGGGCGGCCGGCACCCGGTGATCGAGAAGCTGCTCGAGGAGCGCGGCGAGCGCTTCGTGCCGAACGATCTGTACCTCGACGATGAGGCGCAGTTTCTGCTGGTGATCACCGGGCCCAACATGGGAGGGAAGTCGACTTACCTGCGGCAGGCGGCGCTCATTTGCGTGATGGCGCAGATGGGATCGTTTGTGCCGGCGGCGCAGGCTAAACTCCCGCTGCTGGACCGGATTTTTACCCGCATCGGAGCTTCGGACAATCTGGCGCGCGGGCGGTCGACATTTTTGGTGGAGATGAGCGAGGTGGCGGCGATTCTGAATACGGCCACGGCGGCGAGTTTGGTGCTGCTGGACGAAGTGGGGCGCGGGACGTCGACATTCGATGGGCTTTCGATCGCTTGGGCGGTGGTGGAATCGCTGCACGCGGGCGCGCGGCCGCGAACGCTTTTCGCGACGCATTATCACGAGCTGACTGAGCTCGAGCAGCTTTTGCCGGGTGTGAAGAACGTACACGTGGAGGTACAGGAGGCGGGCAGCGAGATTGTGTTTTTGCGGCGAGTGGCTCCGGGGAGCGCGAACAAGAGTTATGGAATTGAGGTGGCGCGGCTGGCGGGGTTGCCGGGTGAGGTGATTGCGCGGGCGCGGGAGATTTTGCGGCGGCACGAGCAGAGTGAGGAGAAATTGTCGCATGAGTTGTCGCCGGGTGCGGGCGCGGCGGGCGCGGTGAGTTCCCTGCCCTTGCAGCAGGCTTCGTTTACGGCGATTGATGAGTCGGTGGTGGAGGCGGTGCGGCGGGCGGAGATTGATAAGTTGACGCCGCTGGAGGCGATGAATTTGCTGGCGGAGCTGCAGAAGCAGCTGCGGTGAGATGTGCCGGCGGGCGGGTCCGCGTTGTGGCGAAAGTCAAAGATCGCTTCAGGGGCTGAAGCCCCTTCTGCTTAGCGTTGGTTATGACGGGACTGAAGTCCCGCCCTTCCGGGGAGATTTTTGCTCGATGAGAATTTCCCGCGAGTCAATCATTTAAGGCAAAGGCTGCCCGTCCCGCTGAGCGGGACGGCCGGCACAGGCGGTTGGGCATAGTCCTCGCCTCTCGGCGGGATGGCTCGGCGGGAACACGGGGTGAATTCTAGGTTGGCAATTGTGGTGAGGCGCTTCTAGACTCGGTTCATTCATGCGCGTCATTGGAATGATGTCGGGGACGTCGGCGGATGGGATTGAAGTTGCCCTGGCCGAAATTTCGGGCGCTCCTCCCCGGCTTACTGCAAAACTTTCCGGTCATTATCATGCGGCGTTCCCTCGTTTGGTCCGCGAAGCGATTTTGAGATTGGCCAACGGTGCGGCGACTACTACTGCTGAAATCAGCCAACTGAATTTTCTGCTGGGGGAGGAGTTTGCGCGGGCGGCGATTGCGGCTTGCGTCTCGTGGCGTTTGCCGATGCGGAAGGTCGGGTTGATCGGGTCGCACGGGCAGACCATTTTTCATCAGCGTTTACCGTCGAAGTTTTTGTCGACGCGGCGGGTGGCGTCGACTTTGCAGATTGGGGAGGCGGCGATTATCGCGGAGCGCACGGGCGTGACCACGATTGCGGATTTTCGTCCGGGGGATATGGCGGCGGGCGGGCATGGTGCGCCCTTGGTGCCGTTTGTCGATTACCTTTTATATGGGAGTGCCAAGGTGGGGCGGGTGGCACTGAACATCGGCGGGATTGCGAATGTGACGGTGATTCCGGCGGGCGCGCGACCTCGGGATGTTTTTGCGTTCGATACTGGGCCGGGCAACATGATTATCGATGCGCTGGTGGAGCATTTTACGCGCGGGCGCGAACGGTACGACCGGGGTGCGCGGATGGCTTCGCGCGGGCGGGTGATACGCCCCTTGCTGGAGAAGATGCTGCGCGAGCCTTATTTGCGCCGGAGGCCGCCGAAGACGGCGGGGCGGGAGCAATTTGGAGCTTCGTACGCGGCGCGCCTGATTGATTGGGGGAAAGTGCGGAGGGCGCGGCCGGAGGATTTGGTGCGGACGGCGACGATTTTCACGGCGCTTTCGATTGTGGATGCGTTCCGGAAATTTATTTTGCCGAAGACGGACGTGGGCGAATTGATTGTGGCGGGTGGCGGGACGAAGAATCCCTTGATCATGGCGCAACTGGAAGCGGCGCTGCCGCGGATTAAGGTGCTTGAATCGAGCCGGTTCGGAGTGGCGGCGGAGGCCAAGGAGGCTTTCGCGTTTGCGATTCTGGCCTACGAGGCGTTTCACGGGCGGGCGAATAATTTGCCGTCGGCGACGGGCGCACGGCATGCGGTGGCGATGGGAAAGCGGGTGCATGGGCGCGCGCGGTAAGGCTGGCGTGGGTGCGGCGGGCCTGGGTAACGCTGGGGTGGATGAGATCCTTCGCTGCGCTCAGGATGACGGTGTGGTGGTGTTTGGTAGAAAACGTTTTGATCCTTGCGCGGGCCCGGTTTTGGGTTTGGTGCTCGCGTGTTTCAGTGTTTTCTTTGGCGGTTGCAATTCCCTCTCGAATCCGACTGAGCCCGGTACCGTAAATTTCTTGATTGAGGCTTCTCCTACCAATCTGGATCCGCGCATCGGAGCCGATGCGTATTCTGCGCACATCGATGGGTTGATTTTTTCGAGTTTGGTGGCGCACGACGATCAAATGAAGGTGATTCCGGATCTGGCGGCGAGCTGGGAGACTCCCGACACGGTGACCTACGTGTTTCATCTGCGGCCGGGGGTGAAATTTCATGACGGGCGCGCGCTGACTTCGGCAGATGTGAAGTTCACGTTCGAATCGATTCTGTCGGGTGCGGTGAAATCGCCGAAGGCGGGATCGTTCAAGATGGTGAGCTCGATCGAGGCGCCGGACGAGGCGACGGTGATTTTTCATCTGCGCGAACCGTATGCGTCGTTTTTGTGGAGTTTGACGCGTCCGGCGGTGGGGATTGTCCCACGGGGATCGGGCGCGGAGCTGGCGCAGCACCCCATCGGCAGCGGACCGTTTCGATTTGTGAGCATGGCGACGGATGAAGAGATTGTGCTGGCCCGGAATGACAATTATTTCGATGGCGCGCCGAAAATCGCACATTTGCGGATTCGGATTGTGCCGGACGTGACGGTGCGGGCGCTGGAACTGCGCAAGGGTTCGGCGGACGCGACGATCAATTCGCTCACGCCGGACATGGTGGTGACGCTGGGCAAGGAGCACGGCCTCGCGGCGGACCAGCAGCCGGGGACGACGCTGGCGTACATCGCGTTTAATTTTACCGACCCGACCTTGGCGAAGCGCGAAGTGCGGCAGGCGCTGGCTTACGCGACGGATCGCAAGACGATCATTCAATATTTGCTGCGGGGGCAGGCGCGCGCGGCTTCGAGTGTGCTGCCGCCGAACAGCTGGGCGTTCGATGGCGACGTGCTGCAATACGATTTCGATCCGGCGAAGGCGGAGCAATTACTGGACGCGGCTGGATTTCATCGAGGCGCGGATGGAGTGCGGATACATCTTACGCTGAAGACGTCGACGGATGAATCGGTGCGGCTGATGAGCGAGGCGATTGCGGACCAGTGGAAGCGGGTGGGCGTGGCGCTCGAGCTGCGGCCGCTGGAGTTTGCGACGTTTTATACGGACATTACGCGGGGGAGTTTTCAGATGTACGCGCTGAGGTGGGTGGGCGCGAATAACGATCCGGATATTTTTGAGTTTATTTTTAGTTCGAAGAAAATGCCGCCGAATGGGGCGAATCGCGGGCATTACCAGAATGCGGAGTTGGATGCGTTGTTGCAGGCGGCGCATGTGGAGATGGATCAGGCGAAGCGGAAGGAGATTTTGGCGCGGGTGCAGAGGGTGGTGGCGGAGGACGAACCGTATATTAATTTGTGGTACGTGGATAATGTTTGCGTTCATCGGGAGCGGTTGACGGGGATCGTGATGCCTCCGGGTGGGGATTACGATTTTTTGGTTCGGGCGGAGGCGAAGTAGACGCGCTCGGTGGGGCGGCGTCTAACGACGTCGTGATTATGGCGCGGGAGCATGGATGAGATTCTTCGTCGCGGAAGGCGCTCCTCAGAATGACGACGGGTGGTTGGTTGGCGTTTGGGTGAGGGCGGGTCGATTTGCGCGGGATTGAATTTACGGCTGCCCGGCTGAAGCCGGCCGCTACGGGTGGATGGGCGCGACCGTTCTGAGGCGCTCGTTCTACGATGCGGAACGACAATTTTTCGCAGTATGCTCTTTACGGGTGGAGCGCTTTGTAAATTTCTTCGTCGGGGATGGCGCCTTCGCGGACTACGCGCCATTCGTTGCCGTCGAGGCGGACGATGGTCGACGCGAGGACGCCGCGCGTATCGCCGGAATCGAGAATCAGCGGCAAGCGATTGCCGAGTTGTTCCACGATTTGCCCCGCGCTGGAGCAGGAAGGATACCCCGACAAATTGGCGCTGGTGCCGGTGATGGGTCCACCAGCGGCTTCGATCAGCTTGGTGACGACGTTGGATTTTGCCCAGCGCAGCGCGACGCGTCCGGTATTGCCGGTAACTTTCAGCGGCAGGCGATGGGTGGCTTCGACGACCAGGGTGAGCGGGCCCGGCCAAAATTTATTGGAGAGTTCGAGAAAACTGTCCGGGACCTCGCGGGCGAGGGTCAGCGCCTGTTCGTACGAGTTGACCAGGATGGGCAGCGCTTTGGTTTCCGGGCGGCCTTTGGCGCGGAATACGCCTTCGATGGCGGAAAGATTGAAGGGATCGACGGAGAGGCCGTAGAAGGTGTCCGTGGGGATGCCCACAACTTCGCCGCGTTTGATGAAGCCGGCGGCATATTCGATGATGTTCGGCTCGGGTGAATCGGCGGAAATTTTCAGGATCTCGACAGGCAAATGTTCGCTCTTCGGCGGGTTGCGCCCCAAGTTCGGTAAAAAAATTAGCACAGGGTTTGGGGGATTAGCAAGGATTCGCGGCTTGGAATGTTCGGGTTGGCTCGCTGGTCGCGGCGCGTCTCGACGCGACGACGGGCGTTTGTTAGGCTGAGGATATGGCGGAGCATCGCACGGCGCACGACGCGGCGGAGGTGATTACCAGCCGCGACAACCGGTGGGTGAAGATGTTTCGGGCGGGGTTGCGCGGGGCTGAGCCGGCTGCGGATCAGGCGATTGCGGTGGAAGGGCCGAAGCTGATTGAGGATGCGCTGCGGCATGGGCTGGAAGCGGACGCGTTGATGGTGAGCGAATCGGCGGAGCGTTTTATGGAGCCGATTTTGCGGGCGGCTTCGGCGAGCGAGGCTGGGATTGCGCGGTCGCGGGTGTTTCGGACTACGGATAAGATTTTTGAGGGAT
This sequence comes from Candidatus Acidiferrales bacterium, assembly GCA_036401315.1. GTDB lineage: Bacteria > Acidobacteriota > Terriglobia > Acidiferrales > UBA7541 > Palsa-295. Next base: position 37,308 of record DASWVE010000149.1, on the reverse strand, counting down.
TGAGTGGGACCGAAGCGCCGCAGGGAGTGGCGGCTTTGTTTCGGCAGCCGGCGTGGGATTTTGAGGATTTGCTGCGTGGGTCGCGCACGTCGGCTGAGACCAACGGAAATTCGGGCGTGGCGGCTTTGGTGGTGGTGCTGGCTGGCGTGCAGGATCCGGGAAACGTAGGGACGGCTTTGCGGTCGGCCGAAGCGTTTGGCGCGACGGGAGTGGTGGCGGCGCGCGGGACGGCGGATCCTTGGTCGCCGAAAGCGGTGCGGGCTTCGGCGGGGTCGGCGCTGCGTTTGCCGGTACTGCGCGGGATAGCCGTGCCGGTGTTACTGACGCAATTGCGCGTTTCGAAAATTCAAGTTATCGCGGCCGGGACGGAAAGTTCGGCGGGCGGAGGACGGGCCGGTGTCGCGGCGGCGCCGGATTTGCGCGGAGCTTGCGCGATTTTTATTGGCAGCGAAGGCGCGGGATTGCCGCACGAAGTGGAGACCGCGGCGGATGCGCGAATGGCGATTCCGATGGCGAAATCGGTGGAGTCACTGAATGCGGGTGTGGCGGCATCCATACTGTTGTACGAAGCAGCGCGGCAGAGGATGAAGCGCGCTTAATTTTTGGGACGCGCGGCTTCGAGAAGGCGCGAAGAATACGGTACGAAGAAAACCTGATGAGCCTGTTTCAACAATTGCAGCCGGAAGAAGAATCGCTGGCGGGGCGGCCGCTGGCCGACCGGATGCGTCCGCAGACGCTGGATGAATTCGTCGGCCAGGAAGAATTACTCGGGCCGGGGAAACCATTGCGGGTGCAGATCGAGCGCGACGACCTGACTTCCCTGCTGTTGTGGGGGCCTCCGGGTTGCGGGAAAACTACGTTGGCGCGGATTATTGCGCGGACCACGAAGTCGGAGTTTCTGCCGTTCAGCGCGGTGATGTCCGGGATCAAGGAAATCAAGGAAGTGATGGAGCGCGCGGAGGCCACGCGGCGGTACGGCAAGCGGACGATTGTGTTCGTGGACGAAGTGCACCGGTTCAATCGCGCGCAGCAGGATGCGTTTCTGCCGCACGTCGAAGCCGGAAATATTTTGCTGATCGGGGCGACGACGGAGAATCCGTCGTTCGAAGTGATCGCGCCGCTGCTGTCGCGGATGAAAGTGTATGTGATGAAGGCGCACACCACGGAGCAGGTGGTGCTGCTGCTGGAGCGGGCGCTGGTGGACACTGCGCGAGGCTTGGGCGCGGAAAAAGTTTCGGTGAGCGCAGAAATTCTGGAGCGGATCGCGGTGCTGGCGAATGGCGACGCCCGAGCGGCGTACAACACGCTGGAAGCTTTGGCGATGGGCACGGCTCCGGGGGCCGATGGCCGGCGGATGGTGACGCAGGAACGGCTGGAAGACGTGCTGCAGCGCAAGCTGCTGCCTTATGACAAATCGGGCGAGGAACATTTCAATTTAATTTCGGCACTGCACAAATCGGTACGGAATTCGGATCCGGACGCGTCGTTGTATTGGATCGCGCGGATGCTGGAATCGGGCGAGGACCCGCTGTACATCGCGCGGCGGCTGGTGCGCATGGCGAGCGAGGATATTGGGCTGGCCGAGCCGCACGCGGTGCAGGTGACGATTGCGGCGATGCAGGCTTTCGAGTTGTTGGGGCCTCCGGAAGGAAATTTGGCGCTGGCGCAGGCGGCGGTGTATCTGGCGCTCGCTCCGAAATCGAACGCGGTGTACAAGGCGTATGGCGAGGTGGGAGAGGATTTGCAGGCGACGATGGCCGAGCCGGTGCCGATGCATATTCGCAATGCAGCCACTGGCCTGATGAAAAATCTCGGATACGGGAAGGGCTATCAGTACGCTCACGACAGCGAAGAGAAGGTTACGGATATGACGTGCCTTCCCGAATCGCTCGCGGGGCGCATATACTACCGGCCGACGGATCAGGGATTTGAAGCGCGGATCCGGCAGCGGCTGGAAGAAATTCGCCGGATACAGAAGAGGCCGGCGAGTTAGAGCGCAAGATGAAGGAACGTGCGTCAACTGAGAATCCAAGAGAGATCCCTCGTCGGCGCGAAAAGCGCGCCTCTGTCGGGATGACAACTTAAACCGAAGCGAAAATCAAATTCAAAGGCTCCCACCCTTCCAAAGTCGGGGAGGATGGGCCACCCGAAACACCAAGGGTGGAGGACAGTTCATTGGACAGCTCGCACGATCGGGAAAAATCAGAAATGAAACCAGCGCGGCGAAGTTCGACGGCGGTGACCGCGGCTGCACTGGTTGGCGCAGCGTGCTTGCTGGCGGCGGTGATGCCGGCCATGCTGGCGCAGGGGCCGGATAAGGCGCTGGCGACGATCGAGGGAGATGTGCAGGCGTTTGCGATTGCGCCGGACAATCAGATTGCGTATGCGACGCAGCGAGTGAAGCGCTACAAGAAGCTAGTGGTGGAGCACGACGATTTTTGGGTGGCGACGATCGACGGGAAGAAACGGAAGATCATCGACGGCGATAAATTCACGCCGGAGCCGTTCGAGACCCCGGACGCGCAGTTGAATGCTTCGGACAGCAGCGCGGGGCCGAATATTCCGGGATCGAGTTCGAGCAGCAGTTCGTCGAGCAGCTCCTCGAGCTCGAGCAGTTCCAGCAGCGACGACACCGACCCTGACGCGAAGAAAGGCAAAGGGAAAAAAGTGAAAAAGGAAAAACCGCCGCCTCCGCCACAGCATAGCTACCAGGTGGATACGGTGACGTGGTCGCCGGACAGCAAGCGCCTGGTGATCAAGATGGACACGTCGAACATGGCGCAGCCGCAGGGTTCGATCGTGCAGCAGTTGGACGAGCAACAAACGGTGCGGCCGAATACGATTTTGTATCTGATGGATTCCGAGGGCCGCGACATTCCGATCGCGGGATCGAAGCTGCCCACGATTCACGACGCATTTAACGCCGCGTGGCTGGCCGATGGGATGACGCTGGTGTACATGAACCGGACCAGCGGCGGGTTTGCGCAGATGATGGCGATGCGTCCGGCGGATGGAAAACCCAAAGTGCTGTTTGACGGGCATCTGTTTACGGCCGTGACCTGGGATACGAAGCGGAACCAGGCGTTCGCGCTGGAAGAGAGTTTGCGGGTAGTGGGTCCGCCGAAGATCGTGCAGCTGGATCTGGTGACCGGAGCCCGGAAAGAACTGGCGACGGTGGACGAGTATGCGGGATTTCTTTCGATTTCACCTTCGGCGAAGAAGATCGCGTATTTCAAAGATGGCGACACGATGGAAGTGCGCGACTTGGCGGCGCCGAACAGGGTGACGCAGGTGCGGGTGGCGATTGGGGAATTTCAGTGGTCGCGCGACGAGCAGCGGGTGCTGCTGAAGCGCGGTGAGCCTTCGAAGTCGGCGGATCTGGTTTGGGTGGGGCTATACAACAATGCGTTCGACCCGTTTTTTCACGGGCTGGAATTTCACGAATTCGAGATTGCTCCGGACGGGCAGACGATTGCGGTGACGCAGCCGGGGCGGCGGGATTTGACGATCTACAAGGCCGATTAGTTTGCGGCGCGCCTACTGGTGGCGGAAACGGCGGGCGTGTTCTTTCAAAATGCAGTGATCCATCACCACGACTAATCCAGCCTGGCGCGCTTTTTCGGCGGCTTCGGAGTGAATTACACCTTCCTGCATCCAGACGGCGCGAGCGCCGATTTTTATGGCGGCGTCGACAATTTCCGGAACAAATTCGGACCGGCGGAAAATATCGACGATGTCGATTTTTTCGGGGATGTCTTCGAGGCGAGCGTAGGATTTTTCGCCGAGGGCCTCGGTTTCCTGCGGATTCACCGGGATGATGCGGTAGCCGGCCTTCTGCAGGTATTCGGCGACGCCATAGCTTGGGCGGAATTTGCGGCCGGAAAGGCCGACGACGGCGATGGTCTTGCTGGATTTGAGGATTTCGGAGATGGGATCGCCGACGGCGGTTTGTTGTTCGGGACTTGCTGGCACTCGATGACCTACTTATTGAAACTGGATTTACGACGCATCGACAACTTGTTCGGCAAATTATTTGAGACTAGCCGCGGCCTTTCGGTCGCGGACCGCCGCCAGACCTCGATTTCGGGCGTCCGCCTGACGGTGGACGCTTGCCGCCGCTGACTTTTCCCCCGCCGGGTTTTGCGCCGCGAGGCTTCCCTGCTGAGGGCTTGCCCGAGCCGAATGTTTTGGGGCGCGCAGTTTTGTTTACGCGACCAAAAGCGCCGGGTTCGGATTTCGATTTGCCGCGGAATGGAGCGCTGGGGCGAGAGCTGGCGCGAGCTTCGCGCGGGCCGTCCGAACTGCGCGGTTTGAAAGTGCCGCGCGGCTTGTCGAATTTACCGGATGATGCGCCAGCCTTTTTGACCCAGGGGCGATCGGATTTTGGTTTACTGAACCCGGATTTGCCGGAGGCCGGCTTACTGAACCCTGGCTTACTGAAGCCTGGCTTCGTGAATGATTTCCTGAATTGTGGTTGCTCACCCGTCGATTGACCGGACGAGGTTTGTCCGGGCTTGATCTCATCGAACATGGGCCGCGACGGTGCGGCGGCGAATTCTGGCTTGGCGGGACGTTCGAATTTTTGCGGCGTGAATTCTTCGGCGGGCGGCTTGTGGTAGACGCGCTCGTTCGGTCCCCATTTGGCGCTGCCTTCGGTGCGAGACGGAAAAGAACGGGGCGGTTTCGGCGGCGCGTCAGGCGAAGCCGATTGCGGCGTGCCGGCTCTGCTGCCCATGAAATCGCGGCGCCCGTGATTGATGCCGCCGGGTTTTCCTTTGCCGAAATTGCCGCCGTCATTCGGGCGGAACGGCGGTTTTCCGCCGCCTTGCTGAGAATTCGAATATGGTTTCGAGTACGGGCGATTTCCCTGCTGGCCGCCGGATTTGAAATTCGAACGGAAGTTGGGGCGGTCGTTGCCGGGGCGATTGTTGCCGTCGTTCGGGCGAAATGGCGGACGGCTGCCTTGCGGCGGCTTCGAGTCGAATCCCGGACGCGGCGCGCCGGAATATTTGCCGCCGGAAAATTGCTTACCGCCTTGCGGCGGGCGATCCATGTTGGGCTTGCCGAATGGCTTGGGGCTGGGGCGAAATTGATTCGTGGGGCGGCCCGCAGCAAAACTGGCGTTGGCCTGGCGCGGCGGGAGCGGAACGGACAAACGATTGCCGTCCGGCTCAGCGATGGGCGGCTGATTCTGCTGCGGGCGATGCTCGCCGGGTTTTGGCTTCGGCTGATATGGGCGCTTTTTGATGAACGGGCGGCGCTCGGTGGTGAATTGCGCGGGCGATTTATTTTCGCCTTTTTCGCCGAGTTTTTCCTGGATGGGTCCGGCGGAAGCAGCGACGGCTTGCACGGCGTTTTTAGGATCGAGCATTTTGCGCAAGGTGGCGACTTCAGCATCGGAAAGCGGACGATACGCGCCGGGAGTCAGCGACTCCATGGCGATATTGCCAATTTTCACGCGCTTAATTTTTTCGACAGGATGGCCGGTCTGGAACAGGCGGTTGCGCAGTTCGTCGCGGCGGGCTTCGGAGAGCGTGACTTCGTACCACGGAGATTCTTTGCCTTTGATGCGGATGATGTGCGCGCCGGTGAGACGTGAAAGCGTCTCGACTTCTTCGAAGGTAAGCAGAGTTTTCAGTTTGAGATTGTAAGTTTGCGGCAGGTAATGCGCTTTCAGCATTTGGTTGGCGAGCTCGCCGTCATTGGTGAGGAAGACGAGGCCCATCGAGTGATATTCGAGGCGGCCGACGGGAAAAACGCGCAGCGAGACGCCGTGCAGTAGATCGCGGAGGCAGCGGCGGCCTTCGGGATCGCTCATGGTGGAGACGACTTCGGGCGGCTTGTTGAGAATTAAATAGGCGCGCTCGGTTTCGGGCTGGAGGAGCTTGCCCTGGACCTTGATGTGGTCTTTGGTTTCGTCGGCTTTCGAGCCGAGTTCGGTGATGGTGTGGCCGTTGACGGTGACGAGGCCGGAGGCGATAAGTTCTTCGGCGTGGCGGCGGGAAGCGATTCCGGCGCGCGCGATAATTTTTTGCAGGCGTTCAAGCATGTCGGTTGGTGATCCTAAAAAGGCCTGTATAGATTAACGGAAAATGGCTTCGGGAGCGAATGGTTGCGTGGGATTGATTGGGTGGAGAGGTTGCAATCGAAGAGAGGTCCTTCGTCGCGGAAGGCGCTCCTCTGGATGACGGCGAACTGCGGGTGGGCGTGATGGACGATTTCGGCTGCAGAGCCGGACGATTTGGGTGATCGGGCGCGATCCGTAAAGCGGCGGCAGAGCCGCCGCACTCCAAAAGTTCTTGGCGGATGGGTCTGCGTTGGGCCAGCACCCTTCGCGGAAACAGCGAAGAGTGCGGCACTGGAAAGGCCACGCAGGATTATGACGCGTCGGTTTTCGAGTTGCCCGCTGTGGCCGAAGCGGCGCGCGTGTTTTCCGGTTCTTCGGCGGTGACGCTTTCTGCGGCGGCTTCTTGTTCCCCGGACATATCGTCGATGGTGTCTTTTAGGGTTTCGCCTTGGGCGTCGGCACTGACGTCGAGGGTGGCGTCGGCCATTTCGCCTTCCATTTCGGTGTCGCCTTCTAATTCCATCAGGGCTTCGGCGTCGGTTACGGAGTTCGCCATGGATTCACCGGGCGCGGATTCTCCCAGAGTGGCGTCTTCGGGTTCGACTTCGGCGATGCCTTCGTCGGAGCCCAGGGCGGCTTGGGCAAGAGCTTCGAATTCTTTCAGGCTCGGGAGTTCGTCGAGGTCGGAGAGGCCGAAGCGCATCATGAATTGTTTCGAGGTGCGGTAGAGAATCGGGCGGCCGATGACTTCTTTGCGTCCGGCAGTGGTGATGAGGCGCTTTTCGAGGAGGGTTTTGATGACGCCGCCGACGTGGACCCCGCGAATTTCGTTAATTTCCGGGACGGTGACTGGCTGCTTGTAGGCGATGACGGCTAGGGTTTCGAGCGCGGGCATAGTGAGGCGCAGCGGCGGCTGCAAGCTCTTGATGAACTTGCGGACGACATCGTGGTGCTGGGCTTTGGTGTAAAACTTCCAGCCGCCGGCAACTTTGCGGACTTCGATGCCGCGGTCGTCGGATTGGTACGTTGCGGTTAATCGCTCGAGAGCTTCGCGAGTCTGCGGCTTGTCGAGGCCGAGGGCTTTCGAGATCTGGTCGACGGTGGCGGGCTCGTCGGCGGCGTAGATGATGGCTTCGAGCGCGGCCTGAATTTCCTGCGGCGGTGTTTTCAGTTGTTCAGTCACGGCAACGTTTTGGGCGAGTGAGGCTTGCTCCGTCGCCGAATCGTTCTGGGTCTCGCTCACGTTCTCATTTTCCTCGTGGGTCACAGATATTGCTCCTCAATTTTGGCCATGGCGTCGGGTCCGGCGAAAACAGCTTCGAACATTTTGTGTTTGCGGAGGCGAATGTCTTCGAACAGTTCGGACTGAACCAATTCTACGGCCTGCATGCGCACCATTTCGAGCACGGCGAGCAGGGCGACGATCATGGCGTTCTTGGATTCGCACTGCTCGAAAAACGCGCTGAGCGAGACGGGCTCGTCGGTTCCGATCAGGCGCACGCGCAGGCGGTCCATCATCTGGGCAATGGAAACGGAATCGTGGCGCAGTTCAAATTTGGGAACTTCTTTTTTGCGCTCGAGGACTTGCTGAAAAGTTTTGACCAGGTCGACCAGCGAGACGACCAGTTCGCCCTGGGTTTCGTCGGTGCCGTAGAGCGATTTATCCGGGTGGGACCAGACGTGGGCTTCGACCTGCTGCTTCTGGTAGAGCAGCTGCGCGGCGTTCTTGAATTTTTCGTGTTCGAGCAGGCGGTGTACCAAGTCGTCGCGCGGATCCAGAGATTCTTCCCCGGCCAGCAGCGGATCGACCGGCAGCAGCATTTTCGATTTGATGTGAATCAGCGTCGCGGCCATGTAAATGAAATCGGCGGAGACGTCGATATCGAATTTTTCGATCTGGTGGAGGTAATCGAGATATTGCTCGGTGATTTTGGCGATGGGGATGTTGTGAATGTCCATTTCCTGCTTGCGGATGAGGTCGAGCAGCAGGTCGAGGGGACCTTCGTAGGCCGGGAGATTGATGCGATAGGGTGAGGCCATCGGCGGCTATTCTCCCACGGAACCGCGCGTGGCGGGTCCGGCGTGGTGGCGAAAACTTGGATACTGATGGGTGGCGTTATTTTTCAGGTGCGACTCTCCCGCGTGCTTCGTCGGATTGGAAGATGGCGTTGCGCACGCGCTGCATGGTGGTTTCAGCGACTTCGCGGGCTTGGCGCGAGCCGTCGTCGAGAATATCCCATACCTGCTGCGGTTTGGCTTCAAATTCTTTGCGTTTGGCCTGGACTGGCTCGATCCATTTTATTAGATTGTCGGCCATTTGTTTCTTGCAGTCGACGCAGCCGATCGCGGCGGTGCGGCATTCCGCGTCGATTTTCGTGACGGTTTCGGGTGGCGAAAACAATTTGTGCCAGGCAAAGACCGGGCAAATTTCCGGGCGGCCGGGGTCGGTGCGACGGACGCGCTGCGGGTCGGTGAGCATGTTGCGGGTCTTGGTGCGAATTTCGTCGGGAGGATCGCTGAGCCAGATGGCGTTGCCGTAGGATTTGGCCATGCGGCGGCCGTCGAGGCCCGGGAGGCGGGGCGTTTCGGTGGGAAGATAAGCGGGCTCGATCAGAACGTCGGTTACATCGAAATAGCGCTTCCCTTCTGCTACGCGTTCCAAGAAATTCTGCGTTCCGATTTCAGATGCAACGCGGCGCAATTCAGCGCGTATGTGAGCTTGGTTCTCGGCGTCAATTTTAATGGGTGCTGTTGCGGCGGCTAAGTGTGGAGGGAAAAATTCGGTCCATATCGCGCTCAAGTCCTTGCGATTCTCTTTCTGAAAGAGTTCGTCCTTGACGGCAAATCCATAGTGCGAATCAAAGCGACGAACGACCTCGCGAGTGAGCTCAACGTGTGGCGCTTGGTCTTCTCCTACTGGGACTAATAAATCCTGATTCGGTGCACCGTACAACACGATGTCGGCGGACTGGAGGAGCGGGTAGCCGAGGAAGCCGTAGGTGCCTAGGTCGCGGCCTTTTAGGTTTTCGATTTGTTCTTTGTAGGTGGGGACGCGCTCGAGCCAACTGAGCGGGGTGATCATAGAGAGCAGGACGTGCAGTTCGGCGTGCTGGAGAACGCTTGACTGGATGAAGAGCGTCGATTTTTTCGGGTCGAGGCCGACGGACAGCCAGTCGATGGCGACTTGCAGCGTGTTTTCGGCGATGGAGCTGGTGTCTTCGTAATGGGTGGTGAGCGCGTGCCAGTCGGCGACGAAGTAGAAGCAATCGTATTCGTTCTGGAGCTTGACCCAGTTGGAGAGGGCGCCGAAGTAGTGGCCGAGATGGAGGCGGCCAGTGGGGCGCATGCCGCTCAGGACTCGTTTCTTGGTGGTCACGTTTTAGGATTGTATCGAGTTTTTGCGCGTTACGGTTTGGTGAAATTGGTCTTGGAGGTTTGGGTGGTGCGGGCGGCAGGGCCAAAGCGGTGGCAGAGCCACCGCACTCCAAAAGTTCTTGGCGGAGTGAACTGCGCCGGTGTCTTTTTGTTGCGCCGGGCTGAGGCCGTGCCCTGACGTGCGTCAACCGCGGTTTCGTCGTATCGATCCCGGCGCGGGAGCATGGATGAGATCCTTCGTCGCAAAAAGCGCTCCTCAGGATGACGACCCATTCTATTGCGCGTTACGTTGGTGCACGGTCAAGCCCTAACAGCGTAAACAGCAGATCCCTTGCTGCGCTGCGGGATGACAAGCTTGGAGCCCGTGCCGTTGCGCATCAGGCGCGGAGCAAGTCGCGGGCGATGACCGTGCGCTGGATTTCGCTGGTGCCCTCGTAGATGGTTAGGACGCGGGCGTCGCGGTAGTAGCGTTCGACATCGGTTTCGCGCGAGTAGCCGCTGCTGCCGTGGATCTGGACGGCTTTGTAGGCGACGCGGTTGGCCATTTCGCTGGCGTAGAGTTTGGCTTTGGAAGCCTGCGCGCCGGATTTTGCGGCCGGAGCGCCGGAATCGCGCATCCAGGCGGCGTAGTGGGTGAGCGCGCGGGCGGCTTCGATTTCGGTTTGCATGTCGGCGAGCATCCATTGAATGGCTTGGAATTCTGAAATGGATTGGCCGAAGGCTTTGCGTTGCTTGGCGTATTTGGCGGCGGCTTCGAGTGCGCCTTGGGCGAGGCCGATCGATTGGGAGGCGATGCCGACGCGGCCGCCGTCTAGAGATTCGAAAGCAATTCGCAGACCCTGGCCCTCTTCTCCGAGGCGATTTTCGACCGGCACGCGGCAGTCTTGAAGAGAAATTTCGGCGGAACGCGACAGGCGCAGGCCCATTTTGTCTTCGTAGCGGCTGATGCGGAAGCCGGGAAAATCGGGTTGCACGAGAAAGGCGGTGACACCGCGCGTGCCGGCATTGGGATCGGTTTTGGCGAAGACTACGTAGACGCCGGAGACTCCGCCGTTGGTAACCCAGGCTTTGGTGCCGTTCAGCAAATAATGATCGCCATCGAGCGTGGCGCGGGTCTGGATGCCGGCGGCGTCGGAGCCAGCTTGCGGTTCGGTGAGGCAGAAAGCGCCGAGGATTTCGCCCTTGGCCAGACGCGTCAGATACTTTTTCTTTTGCGCGTCGGTGCCGGCTTTGAAGATGGGCATGCAGACCACGGAATTGGTGACGCTGAGGGCTACGGCGGTAGAGGCGTCGACGCGGGCGACTTCTTCGAGCATCAGCGAGTAGCTGACGGTGTCGGTGCCGGCCCCGCCCCATTCGTCAGGGACCAGCATGCCGCAGCAGCCCAGTTCGCCGAGTTTGCGGATTTCTTCGGCGGGAAATTTTTCGTTGCGCTCGTATTCGCGCAGGATGGGGCGCATTTCCGTCTCCATGAACTGGCGGACGGTATCGCGGATCAGGATTTGGTCGCTGCTGAGTGAGAAATCCATCGGGAAATTTGTCGAGATGATGCTAGCACACGCAACACTCAATTTGAAAAGCGCGCGATACGGGCGAGAGGGGCTAAGAAAATCGGAAGCCCTAATCTGGTTTCAGATCAAAATCCCGTGGAGATTGCTCGGCAATCGTGAGGCGGTTGCCAGCTTTCAATAGATCTTGTGCCTCAGAGCCGACGTAGTACGCCCCAATCCTTACGAACTGTTTCCTCATTTGATGACTGAATCTTTGCATCAGCCGTTTTGCCGGCACCGAAAACTTAGCCGAAACAGTTGCAAATCTGCCATACAGAAGAATATCTCCCTTCCAAATACCGCCCGGTGAAAAAGTGATCGTGTCCGGATTTAAAAGTTGGTCGAAATCGAACCTTTGATTTCCGCTCGACTCCTTGACGGACCGCGCGCGGATCGCCAATTCCGGTTCACAAACGAGAAACGTCGCACAGCTAACCGCCGATCCGCTTCCAGCGATTCCGAGGTTGGGCAGATCAAGGCCACTCGAATACACGGGTGGTGTGCGCGATGAAAAACTTCCGGCAAGCACATATTTTAGAGCATGTTTCTTCTCCAGAGCCGTAAGGAAGGTGATCAGATCGCGTTTCGTGGCGAAAAAATGGGACATTGGCGTCGCGACGGCCTGCCTGCTACTTAGAATCTGGTTCCGGCGGGGGTTTGAGGCGTTCGTTGACTTCGACCTTCTTGGTGCCGGGCTTGATGCGGACGTGGTGTTGTTTGGGGACCGTGCCGGTGCCGGTAAAAGTTAGGTTGTAGTTGCCGGGGGTTAGGTGTTCGAAGTGGTATTGGCCGGTGCCGTCGGTCGAGCCGCCGGTGGAGACTTTGGTGTCTTCGTTGAGCAGAGTTACGGAGGCGCCGCCGAGGGGCGAGCCGTGATTATCGGTGACATTGCCCCAGATGGAGGCCGCGGGAGCGGAGGATGTCGTCGGCGTGGTGGTCTGGGTTTTGGTTTGCGCGGCGGCACGGCCTGGCGCGAGCGCCAGGAGCGCGGCGGTTGCAATGATCGTGAGCGTGAAACGCAGAACGAATTGGGCCTGGGCTCGGGACATGATGCTCCTATGACGTAGGGTGCCGACTTAGAGTTTCAGCAGTTCGCGCAGGCGGCGCGTTTGCGCGCGAGAGACTGGAATTTCGCTGGCGCGTTTGTCGTTCATCTTCAGCATGTAACTCGATTTGAACCAGGGCACGACTTCCTTGATGTGATTGATATTCACCAGGTAGGAGCGGTGCGCGCGCCAGAATTTTTCGGAGTCGACGGCGCTGGCCAGCTCTTCGATGGTGCGGTAGTTGGAAACGCCTTCGAAATCTTTGGTGAAGATGGTGATGGTGCCGTCCTGAATGGAGGCGTAGATCAGGTCGGCGGCGTCGACCAGAAACATGCGCTGCTGCGATTTGACCAGGAGCTTGGCGGCCTGCAGCGATTTGGCGACTACCGGCTGCGGCGCGGCGAGCTGGCCCATCAGAATTTCGAGGCGCTCGACCGGAGAGGTTTGGGCTTCGACCATTTTTTTCGCGCGTTGGATGGCTTTGGCGATGCGGGCTTTGTCGAAGGGTTTGAGGACGTAGTCGACGGCGTTCACGTCGAAGGCCTGGATGGCGTAATTGTCGTAGGCGGTGGCGAAGACGATCTGCGGCAGGCGCTGTTTGCTTTGGAAAAGTTTTTTGATGACGCCGAAGCCGTCGAGGCCGGGCATTTGGACGTCGAGGAAGACCAGGTCGGGATTGTGTTCTTTGATGAGGGTGAGGGCTTCGAGGCCGTTCTTGCCCTGGGCGATGACGTTGATTTCGGGGAAACCTTTGAGCAGGAAGGCGAGCTCGTCCCGGGCGGGGCGTTCGTCGTCGACGATGACGGTGTTCATGGTCACTCAGATGGCCTGCGATGAGTATATGCGTGGGCGGGAGGCGCGGCAACATGTGCGCGGCTTCGTGGATCGGCGCGGGCTGGAGGGGCGGGAATCGAAGAGAGGTCCTTCGTCGCGAGAAGCGCTCCTCTGAATGACGGCCAAAGGCGGTTTGGGTGCCGATGCGGACGGTTCGCGGCAGAGCCGGATCGGGTGGGCGATGCGGGCGGCGGGTCGAAAGCGGCGGCAAGCCGCCGCACTCCAAAATGGGCTGGGCGCGAGCGAAATTTTCGGACGCTACGCGAGGAATCCGGGAGCGGGCAGCTGGCGCGTGAGATAGAATTGCGGCTTGTTAAATTTTTTTTGAAATGGGGAAATTGAGTGGCTAAAAAAGTGGCGGGGCGGGTGGTGTCGAGCAAAATCGTGTTTCAGACGAATATTTTTGCGGTGCGGCACGAAGAGGTGGTCGAGCCTAGCGGGTTGAAAGTATTTCGTGATGTGGTGGCGCATCCGGGGTCGGTGGTGGTGCTGCCGGTGTTCGCGGATGGGCGGATTTTGATGATTCGGCAATACCGGCATGCGGCGAAGCAGTATTTGTGGGAATTGGTGGCCGGGCGGAAGGATGAAGGCGAGACTTTCCTGCATGGCGCGCATCGCGAATTGCGCGAAGAGACGGGTTACCGCGCGAAGAAGATGACCAAGCTGACGGATCTATATCCCAGCCCCGGATTTATTTCGGAAAACATGGTGACGTTTCTGGCGGAAGGATTGACCGAGGGCGAAGCGGAGCCGGAAGCGGACGAGAAGATTACTTCGCGGGTGCTGACTTTGAAGGAAGCGTTTGCCTGGATGAAGAACGGGAAGATTCGAGATATGAAATCGGTAGCTGGAATTTTGTATTACGCGAAGATCTTCGCGAAGAAATAGGGCGGCGTGGAAAGCGCGCCGTCGCGATGGTTTTAACCAATTCGACCGTTCCCTACCCTGTACGTTGGTCCCAATGGCGAGTTCGCGCCATTTTTCCCTCCTGAACGAGACGAGTCCCCGCCCTTGTTAGACTTATCTTCAGACGTCCCTCAGCGGCTAAAGCCGCGCGCGGTGGTGGGCGTTTGCGGCACGGCCGAAGCCGTGCCCTGACGAAAGGCAAAGATGGCTTCAGAGGCTAAAGCCCTTCGCGCGGGCGATGCTTTACGGCGGGACTGGAGTCCCGCCCTTTCGACGCGATTGGTGCCGGTGAAGCGTTAGAGCTGGGAATGGTGCAGGCTGTGAATTTCTCGAGGTGATTTGTGGCAGATACCACGCTGTTCAAGAGGCTGTACCAGATTTTGACGTGGTCAAGTTTTGCGGTGCTGGTGGTGGTAATCATTCTGGTGCTGCGTAAATCGCCGGCGCCGGACGTGACGGCGGATCCGGCTGCGGCGCAGCGGGCGGAGAAGAAATTCGAGGCGGCGGATCAGGCGAAGGCGGCGGGACAGCCGAGTCAGGTGGCACTGGATCGGACGGAATTGAATTCTTATCTGGCGCAGAATTTGGGACTGGCTGGGGCGGCGGGCGCTTCGGGTGCTACGGCGCCGGTTGGCTCCGCGGGAATTCCCGCGGGTGGTTCTGGTGGCGCTGCGCCTGGCGCCTCGGGGAATGATCCTACGGCGGTTTTATCTAGCAACGAGCAGCCGACGATCGATCAAGTGCAGTCGTCGGTGAAAGACGTGAAGGTCGATATGGACGGCGACGTGGTGAAGGCGTTCGTGATTTTCGATTTTCATGGGAAGGACATGACGCTGGAGCTGGACGGACATTTGAGCGGGGAGAATGGATATATGCAGTTCGACCCGATTGGCGGGAAGTTGGGATCGTTGCCGCTGCCGCAGTCGGTTTTGAATGAGGCGGTGGATAAGTTGATGTCTTCGCCGGAGAACCGCGAGAAATTGAAGTTGCCGGACGACATCAACAGCATTCAGATTGTGAACGGGCAGGCCGTGGTTCAGTACAAGTAACGGATGAGCATGCAACGAGAGTGATGGACGTTCTGATTCGGATTAACACTTTTGTGGATGAGATTCTTCGCTGCGCTCAGAATGACGTCAGAAGCGGGTCTGACTGAAGACGGATGTGGCGATGATTCAGTAGAAATAGGACACGAGCAGAGCAGTTAAAACCCACCGCGGCAAAACCTAGCGCAGCATTTTATCGAGGATCATCCAGACCAGAAGAATTGGGATGTGGGCTACCGTCGCGTGCATCAGCCACTTGGCGCGAGTATTGGTGCGCGCGCGATTGGCCCAGCAGGCGACCTGCAGCATCATCATCCCGAGAATGAAGGCGCCAAAGAGGTAGGCGATGCCGTTCATGCCGACGATAGCGGGTAGCAGCGTGACGGGAATGAGCAGCGCGGACATGACCAGGATGAGGCGGTAGGTGCGGTCGCCGGAAGGATCGACGACCGGAAGCATCAGGATGCCGGCGCGGCCGTAGTCTTCGCGGTACATCCAGGCGATGGCCATGAAGTGCGGAAACTGCCAGACGAAAAGAATGGCGAACAGCACCCAGGCGCCGCCAGAAAGATTTCCGCGCGCGGCAGCCCAGCCGATCAGCGGAGGAAGCGCGCCAGGAATAGCTCCTACGGCGGTGGCGAGGGTGGTGCGCGTCTTGAGCGGGGTATAGGCCGCGAGATACGAGACGCTGGTGGCGAGCGCGATAAAAGCCGCGAGAGCGTTGATGGCGAGCGCCAGCCACAGCGTGCCGGCCACGATGGTGACGATGCCGAACCAGAGAACTTCAGCGGGCTGCAGGATGCCGGTGGGCAGCGGGCGCGCAGCGGTGCGGCGCATCACCGAATCCATCTCGCGTTCGATGTACTGATTGAGGGCCGCGGTGCCGCCGGCTACAAGCAGCGTGCCGCAGAGGGTTTGCAGCAGGCGCATCCACTGCATGGCGCCAGCGGTGCCCAGATAGAAACCAGCGACGGTGGTGATTACGACCAGGAAAGTGACGTCCGGCTTGGTGAGGACGACGTAAGCCCAGGGCTTGTCGTATGCGGGTAGGACTGCCGCTCGATCAGATGATGCCATGCTCACCGGCCGGGAAAGTGGGATGCGAGACCGAAAAATTTGCTGCTACCGTCATGCTTTGGAGCCTTGCGTGGTGCTCGAAACTGGGGCGTCCATCGCGACCGCAACTGTAGCATTGTCGCGAATCAGGCGGAAACAGGAAAGTGTGAGGACGACGCTGGCCGCGAGGGTCAGCGCGCCGCCGAGAACGTGGGCGACGGTCAAGGTGATATACGGAGTGCTCGGTTGCGCTTCGTGGATAGCTTTGGCGACGGCCCAGTAGGCGGCGAGGCCGAGCAGAATCTGCACGCCGAGGAACGACTGCAGCAGAATGCCCCATTTGCGGAGGTCGCGAACCTGGCCAAAGCGCTTGCGCACCGTGCGTCCGGTAGCGATGACGAGCGCGAACACGACCACCGCGCCGATCAAGTGCGGCAGGATGCCGAAGGCAGCGTGACGGAAGGCCGCGCCCAAGATGAGCTGCACGAAAATCGCGGCGCTGGTGACGGCGGCGAGGGTGCGCAGCGGCGGCGACCCGGCGTCATCGAGCTTTTGCAGGTCGCTCTGCCACCATTTGCTGGTGAAAAGCGTGATGCTCACGATGGTGACGAAGAAAAGTTGAGCCAGTGTGGCGTGAGCCGTCGAAATCGGCGGCGGTAGTAGAAGTTTTACGGTGAGGCCGCCGAGGATTCCCTGGGCTACGACTAGCGCGAGTGCGGTCCAGCCGAGATTGCGGACCCAGCGGCGCGGTTCGCTGCGCGCGAGCATGATCGCGAGGACGATGGTTAGGATCCCGACGGCGGTGGCGATCATGCGGTGGCCGTGTTCGTAGAAGATCCCGCCGACCATTGGCGGTAGCAGCGAACCGTACGAAAGCGGCCAGTCGGGGACGGCGAGGCCGGCATCGTTGCTGGTGACGAGGGCGCCGGCCATCAACAGGAGGACGATGCAGCCGGCCAGGAAGAAAGCGAAGCGGTGCACGCTTTCCGGGACTTGCGGCTTGGGTTGAGGGCTTGCGGCCGACGACATTACTGGGCTGTCCTTTTCGTGGCGAACGGGCTGGATGCACCCGTGCGGTTCGATGTTCTGGATTGCGAGAACGGTTCCTAAAATATCACACGCTTGAACGGATTTCATGTCCGCTACGGGAAAAGAGACGCTAGTTCCCCGCCCCTGCCGCGCTGAACTTGAAATTCAGCGGCTTCGATTCTTTCGGTCCTATCGTTACGGTTGCTTCGCGCGTGCCGTAGAGTTCCTGCCAGGCGGCGATGGTGTACGTGCCGGGCGGGAGATTTTTCAGCTCGAAGGAACCGTCTGCGGCGGTGACGGCGAAGTAGGGATGGCCGAAGACGAACACGTAACTTTTCATCCAAGGATGAACATTGCAGCGCAGCGGGATGGCGAGTTCGGGGATCGCAAAGGCTACGTCGATGGGCGCGGCACCGGGAGTTTCGGAGCGGTTGAATTTTGGATTCTGCTCGGGGAGGGCGAGCAGGTTGTGGGTGGTCTGGTCTTGATTTGCGATTTCCAGGGTTTGACCAGCGCGGAGGGCGACGACGTGTGGATCGTACATGCAGCCTTTTTGTGCGAGCGTTGCGGGCGCGGAGGGTGGCGTGGCGACGATATAGTCACCGGGAAAATCTTTGACGAAGACGACTACGTTCGCAAGGTTGCCAGCGGAGTCGGCGACGACCTGCTGCGAAACTGCGCGGCTACTGCCAGTCTGGTGGCAGTTGGGTTCGGCGCTCATGTCGATGGGTTTGGCAGTGGGTGGGGGGCCGTCGAGAGTCACTTTGCCGAAGACCGAGGCAGTTGTGGCCGGGTCGATTATTTTTGTTGGGGCTGGTGAAGACGTGGAGGATTGATGTGCGTTACCGCCGCAGCCGGAAATAAGCAAGACTCCCAAAGCGATGAGACCAGAGGGCCGATTTGAACGAATCAATTGGTGCGTATCCTTCGAAACTATTTTAGGCCGTTGGCTCTCGCGCCGCCATTTACGTCGCTAGCGAAGCGACTCCGCTGCGAACGCCGACGGCTCGCAGGACCAAATCCGCGAGCGCGCGGATGAGCAGCGGCGAATCGTTCAGCGCGGGCATCAGGTAAAAATCGGTGACGCCGAGATGCTTGGCTTCTTCGCGGGCCTCAATATTGATTTCGTGCAGCGTCTCGATGTGTTCGGTGAGAAACGCAACGGGAATCACCAGCATGCGTTTGACACCCGTTTTCGCCAGGCGCTCGATGGTGCCGGTGAGCGACGGCTGCAGCCATTTCTGCGGGCCGACTTTGCTTTGATAGCAGAGGACGTGCGGATTATTCCACGCGCCGAGCTGCAGCACGAGCTGAACGGTCTGCTCGATGTGTTTGGGATACGGGTCGCCCTGCTCGACGAGGGTCATGGGCAGACCGTGGGCGCTGAAAACGAGCTGAATATTTTCGGGGTCGGGCACTTCCTGCAGCACGCTGTTGATGCGTTCGACGATGGCGGCGATGTAGTCGGGATGATCGTAGAAATGTTCGATTATTTTTACCGGAGGCCGCGGGCCGGGGGGCGATTTCATTTTCGCGCCGTACTGGCGATCCCATTCGCGCAGGCTGCTGCGGGTGGTGGCAAAAGAATAATGTGGGTAGAGCGGGAGCAGGACGAGTTCGTCGTAGGGCTCGCTTTCGAGCGCGGAAACCGCTTCGGCGGTATCGGGATGCCAGTAACGCATGGCCACGATGGTGCGGGCGTTGAGGTGCGGCTTCAGAGTTTCCTGCAGGGCGCGGGCCTGCTGCTCGGTGAGGCGGCGGATGGGCGAACCTCCGCCGATTTCGGCGTAGTGCTGGCCGACGACTTTCGAGCGGGTGGTGGAGATGAGTTTCGCGATGGCTTTGCGGGCGAGGAAGGCGCCGGGGAAATTGATGATGTCCGGATCGCAGAATAAATTGTAGAGGAAGGGCTCCACGGCGGCCTGGCTGTCGGGCCCGCCGAGCTGAAACATGACGATGGCGACTTTGCTGGTACTGCTCATACTTCACCTCGTTCTGGTTCTATGAATGCTTGGTGCTCTTTTGACGCCTGGTGCTTCGATCTGGATTCTGGGCGGCGCAGCAATCGAAGAGAGATCCTTCGTCGCGAAAGGCGCTCCTCTGGATGACGGCCAAAGGCGGTGAGTGGCGCGGAAACAACCATCGTCACCATCAAACAGATTCGGCATCGTTTGTACGCTCAAACACCACGGGAATCATCACCGCCGAAGGCCGGCGCCGGTCAGCGGGCGTTTAGTTGCTGCTTCAGGCCTTCGATTTCCTTGCGCACTTGGGCGATGCGGCGCGCGACGGAAACTTCGTAGGCGAAGAATGCGGCCCAGACGACCATCCAGGCGGTAAAAAGAAATTCGAAGTTTTTCATCAGCTCACCTTTCGCGCGGCGGAAACCGGAAGGCTGGCCGCGGCGGTGTTTCGGGATTCAATGGCGAAGCGCAGTTCGTCGACTTCATTCCGGAGCAGCTCGAGACGGTAGCGGTCGATATAGGCCAGGACCATCACGCAGAAAACGGCGACGACGCAGAGGAGCAGCACTTTGCCCATCAATGGATCGAGGCCCGAACCATTGCCGCCGGCGATTACCGGTTGTGGATGCTGCGTGCGCCACAAACGATTCGAGAGGTAGACCAGCGGGACGTCGAGAAAAGCGAAAATGCCAAAAATGGCGGAGAGGCTGGCCTTTTTTTCGGGATCTTCGAGCAGGCCGCGCAGCAGGAGGTACGAGACGTACAGAATCCACAAAATGAAAGTGGTGGTGAGGCGGGCGTCCCAAGTCCACCAGATGCCCCAGACGGGACGGCCCCATAGCGGGCCGGTGATGAGGCCGATGGTGCAGCAGAGCACGCCGACTTCGACGCCGGAGACGCCGAGGGCGTCGAATTTGCGATTGCGGGTGATGAGGTAGGCGACGTTGGCATAGAAAACCACGCACATGGCGGAGAACATGGCGATCCAGCTGGGCAGGTGGAAATAGAAAATGCGCTGCACTTCGTGCATGGTTTTTTCGTCGGGCGCGATGAACAGCGCGGCGTAGCCCGCGAAGAAAATCAGCCCGGCAATCAGGATGGTGGAAAACCAGCGCAACTTCATGAGCCTCAATTCCCTCTTTCAGACTTCCAACAATTCACGGCAACTCAGTCTTCCAACAAGTAGTCGCACAGCAGCCAGGATGCGGTCATAAACACAATATCAAATCCAGCGAGAAACGCGACCCAGGTGCGGTCAAGCGCGGGAGGGTCCTGAAAAAGCGACGCGGTCGATTCGACTGAAGCGATCAGCAGCGGTGTAAGAATCGGCAGGAGCAGCAGCGGGAGGAGTAGCTCGCGCATGCGGGCGTGGGCGGAGACCGCAGAAAAAACGGTACCGGTGACGGTGAGGCCGATGGTGCCGAGGACCAGGACCAGAATCAAGCGCCAGACGATTCCGGCGAGCGAGAGATTGTAGAGGACGGCGAAAACTGGAACGAGAACGAGTTCGGCCACGGACATGAAAATAAAATTCGCGAGCATTTTGCCCAGCAGGATGGCGAAAGGCGAGATGGGCGCCAGGCGCAACGCGTCGAGCGTGTCGTTCGATTGCTCGCGAGAGAAGGACGGGTTGAGCATCAACGAGCCAGCGAAGAGAAACGCGATCCAGAGCAGGCCGGGGCCGTAACGCCGCGATTCGGCGGCGGTGGGGTCGAAGGCGAAGCTGAAGAGGACGACCACGACCAGCGCGAAGATGATGGTGGCGGTAAGAAGTTCGCGGGAGCGAAATTCGAGGCGCAGTTCTTTGGCGAGCAGGATGCGGGCGGCGCGGGCGGTGGACATTTTTCTAATTCTCCGCCCGCAGCGCGGCGAGTAACGGGCGCGGATCGCCGTTCGCGCCGGAATCCTGCTGGATGCTGCCGGCGGCGAGCAAGACGGCGCGCGTGGCGAGGTCGAGGGACTCGTTACGAGCGTGGGTGCTCATCAGGATGGTGCAGCCGTTATGTTTCAGGCTTGCGAGTTTTGCGCTGAACCAGTCGAGGCCCTGCCGGTCGAGGCCGGCGGCGGGTTCATCGAGCAGCAGGATAGAAGGCGCGTGCAGCAGCGCGCGGGCTATGGCGAGGCGTTGGCGCATGCCGCGGGAGAAGGTGCGGACCAGGCTGCCGGCGCGGGATGCGAGGCCGCAGTCGGTGAGCGCGGCGGATACCGTCGCGGATACATTCGGTAAATCGTAAAGCTCGGCGAAGAGAGTTAGGTTTTCAGCGGCGGTGAGATCGTCGTAGAGCAGCGTGCTGTGTGCGACGAGGCCGATGGCGTGCTTGGGCTGCGCCGCGGGATCGCTCGCGGCGTTTCCTGACGAGGAAAACTTTACCGCGCCGCGCGTCGGATTGGTGAGCAGCGCGGCGATGCGCAGGAGCGTGGTCTTCCCCGCTCCGTTGTGGCCGAGGAGGGCGACGAATTCTCCGGGTTGGATGTCGAGCGAAATGCCGCGCAAGGCGGCGAGGGCGCCAAATCTTTTTTCGACGTTTTGAAATGAGAGATGCAGGAAGCGTTCGATCGACGGTGAGGCGGTGGGGCTGCTGGCGATCGCGCTCAAGGCGGCTGCGCCTAGCCTTGGACCAGGCCGCGGATGGTTTGTTCGAGGCGCGCGCGTTCGAGGGCGTAATCTTCTTCGGCGATGGTCCCGGCCTGGCGGCGAAGTTCGAGGCGGAACATCGCGTCTTTCAGTTCGTCGAGGCTGCCGCGCACTTCGCGATCAACCGCAGCGACACTGGCCGAGGCGGCTGGGGCGCTGGAAGCGGAACTCACCGCAGCAGCGGCAGCGGCCTTGGTTGCTTTGGCAGCGCGCGCGACTGCGGCGGTGGAAACCGGTGCCGCGATTTCCGCGGTTGTTGCTGCGGCAGGCTGCGGACGCATCCAGAGATACATGAAGCCCAAAACAAAAATGGAGGCGAAGCCTCCGGTGAGCACCCACTTCAGACTGTCAAGGCGCGCGGGAATCGCGGTGGCGCTGACGGAAGTTGCGCCGGCTCCGGCGTCGACGCCATCCGAGGCGCGCGAATTCACCGAGGGATTCTGCGAGTTGTCGCCGCCGTTGGGAGGCGCGTCGGCGGAATTCTGCGGCAGCGGCGCGGTGCCGGAGACGGTGATGTCGAGCGGCTTGTTCGCCGGAACATTGTCCATGGTGTAGACGTTGAAGCCCTGATCCTGGCCGGCGGGAGAAATTCCCGCGCCGGAAATTTGCATGGTCGGAGGTGCCGCGATGATCAACCGCTCAGTGGCGTAGGGCGAAACGTTGCGCAGCATCAGATGATTGCCGGGGTACGGAACTTTGTAAGCGAGGCGCACGCCGCTTTCTCCGGGACGGAACGGGAAAGCGATGGCCATTTTGTCTTTGCCCTTGTCGATGGTGCCCTGCACCACCGGCATATTCGCGGCGCCCCAGGCGGAGGCTTGGCCGAATTGCGCGCCTTGGGGAAGATTGAAATTGAACGAGCCGTCTTCCTTGTAGAAGGCCACCGGCGGCTGGGTCTTGTTGGTGATCATGTACTCTTCGCCGACCATCAAGTCGCTGCCGTTGGCCTGCAGGATCAGCGCGTGATTGGCAACGTTGAAGGCACTGGGTTCGGTGGTGGGATCGTAGACTTCGACGTTCACGACGGTTTTGCCGGGGGTGGCCGGCTCGTGATAATTCACGCCGCGATAAACCACGCGGATCAGCATGGGACCGGCGCCGAGCTGCGGATTATCGAAGTGGTAGTGGCCTTCGGCGTCGGTTTTCGTTTTGGCTACGGGCTGCATGCCGCCCTGGAGCTGAATGAGGATGACGTCGGTGCCAGCCGCTATTTTCCCGGTCGTGCCGTTTTTAACCACGCCATCGACCGTTCCAGCGCGCGTGACGAGCGGTGTGGACGCAATTGCCGCCAGCAACAGGATCGCCGTGGCGACTTGGCGCAGGAATTTCATATTGGAAAATCGCGAAATCATTAACGGCGCACCTTTTCGGTCGCGGCCTGAATCGTGGCCGGAGTCGGAGTTCCACCGGTCAGCCGGTCCATATCAGCGAGGACGCGGGCGGCTTCGAGCTCGAGGGCCTGTTTGGTTTCTTCGTAATCGGCTTCGGAGAATTTTCCGGCGCGGTATTCGAAACGGAGGTCGCGAAGATTGTCGTAGATGGCGTCGCGGCGCTCGAGCAGCTGATCGAGCATGGTGCGATGCGGCGCAAGATCGGAAGCATCGAGGCGGACGTTAAAGACAAAAATTACGGTGGCGATGGCCAGCGCCACGCAGGCGATGGTAATGTCGACGCTACTCAAGGTCGCCCTTCCCTGCTTCACTGCGGGCGCGGGCTAGAAATGCGGCGTCGACTGGCGGGCCTCCGGCCGGAGCGAGCTGCGCTTTTTTTCGCCAGCCGCGAACCACGAACCAGACCGCGATCAGCGCGAGGATCGGAAGCAGCACGGGCATAACCCAGGCGAGTAGGTCGAAACCCTTCTTGGGCGGCTCGATCAGGATGGTGGGGCCGTACTGGGTGACGTAGGCGGCCATGATTTCGTCGTCGGTCTGATTTTTGGCGACGCGGTCGTCGAGATCTTTTTGCATGCCGCGGGCGGTTTCGCAGGGGCCAGAAAACGAGCCTCCGGGATGGCTGCACTGCCCGGCGGAATCTTCGCAGCCGCCGCACATACATTTCATTCCGTTAGCGAGTTTTTTGGCGTGCGGGTTTTGCTGGGCCAGCGCGACGGGTACTGAGAACGAGCCGGCGAACAGCGCGGCGACAAAAACTGCGGCGGCGAGGCGCGAGCGCAAGGTTGTTCGCAAGCGAAGTGCGCCGATGCTAGTCATGGCTATCCGCCCGCTGCGCGACGGCGCCGATTGCGGAAGTAGTGGCGGAGATGGCGTCGCTCCAGGAATTTTCGGTGACCGGGCGCAACACCAGGACAGCTTTGCGGTTGGGCGCCAGAGCTAGAAGAGTGCCCAGCACCAGCACGATGCCGCCGAACCAAATCCATTTCACCAGCGGCAGGACGTAGGCGTGGATGACGGGCTTACCGCCTTCGGGGCTGCGTCCGGCGAAGACGACGTAGAGATCGTGGAGCGGCGACGACTGCACCGCGACCATGGTCTCGGTGACCTGGCTGGCGAGGAAGAAGCGGCGTTCGGGATAGAGCATCATCACCGATTTGCCACCCTTGAAGACTTCGAGGGTGGCGCGCTCGGATTCGTAATTGTTGTTATTCACCGCGTCGAAATTCTGGCAGAGGATGGTGTAGGAACCGATCTGCAGGGTGTCGCCGATATTCATTTCCTTCTGAACGTCTTTGTTGAAGGGCGTGCCGGCGATGCCGATGAAAACCAGGACCATGCCGAGATGCACGATGTAGCCGCCGTAGCGGCGGGTATTGCGCATGGTCAACTCGCCCACGGCGGAGAAGAAATTGGAATTGTCGCGGGCGGAGATGACGCGGGCGCCGCGGAAAAACTCAGAAGCAATCGTGAGCGTGACGAAAACACCGAGGATCATGCACATCAACGAATAGGCATCGCGGAAGCCGTAGAAGAACGCGATGACCCCGGCAACAACGCCACCCGCGAGGGGCCAGGCGAAGTTGCGGCGCAGCGCATCAAAAGAAGTTTTGCGCCAGGCGAGTAGTGGGCCGACTCCGGTGAGCAAAAGCAAAAAAAGCGCGATGGGAATATTTACCTTGTTGAAGAACGGCGGCCCGACGCTGATTTTGCTGCCCTGTACCCATTCGGAAAGCACCGGGAAAAGAGTGCCCCACAAAATCGCGAAACAGGCCGCGAGCAGTACAAGATTGTTGAACAAGAAGCTCGATTCGCGGGAGACCAGCGAGTCCAGTTGATTATCGCTGCGCAGGTAATCGCGATTTTTCCAATACGCGCCGCAGCAGACCACGAAAACGATAATCAAAAAGCCGACGAACCAACTACCAATGGAAGACTGGGCGAAAGCGTGTATCGAACTGACCACACCGGAGCGCGTCAGCAGCGTCCCCAGAATGCAGAGCATGAAGGTGACGAAAACCAGCCAGACGTTCCAGATTTTCATCATGCCGCGTTTTTCCTGCATCATCACTGAATGCAAGAACGCGGTGCCGGTGATCCAGGGCAGCAGCGAAGCGTTTTCTACCGGATCCCAAGCCCAGTAGCCGCCCCAGCCCAGAACCGCGTACGCCCAGTGCGCGCCGAGCAGAATGCCAACGCTTTGAAAACACCACGCGATCATGGTCCAGCGCCGCGTGATGTGAATCCATTTTTCGCCGGGATAGCGGCCCAGCAACGCCGCCAGCGCGAACGCGAACGGGACCGTGAATCCGGTGTAGCCGAGATAGAGCATCGGCGGGTGGATCACCATTTCGGGGTATTGGAGCAGCGCGTTCAAGCCGCGGCCGTCGGAAAGCTGGGCGAGATGCATGACGCCGCCGCTGTTCAGGGTGCCGAGCATCTGAAACGGGCTGGCTACGAAATTATTCAGGGTGAGGAAGAATATTTGGACACCGGCGAAAACCACGCCGACGTACGGCATCAGTTCCGGATGTTTTTTGCGATTCAGAAATAGAACGAGAAACGCGTACATCGAAAGCAGGAAGGACCACAGAATCAGCGAGCCTTCTTGCCCGGCCCAGAGCGCGGCAAATTTGTAGTACAGGGGCAAGGCGCGATTGCTGTGCTCGGCGACATAGGCGGACGAAAAATCGTTGGCGAAGAAAAAATATTCGAGACACGCGGCAGCGACGACGACCAAGCCGAAGACAGCCATTCCGGCGTTGCGGGCGCTTTTGGTGATCAGCGGGCGGCGGGTGACGATGCCGACGATTCCGGCGACGAAGGCGTAGACCGCGGCGAGGAAGGCCAACAGCAGCGATACGGATCCTAAAATATCCACGGAGACTCCCCGCGGCGCAAAGCGCAGCTGAAAGCGACCAGCGACTTCGCGTTCACGACGTTCACGATTTTAACCGCCGGCAAGACTGGGAGTTGCAAAGTTTCAGTACCCTGAAGGCCGGGCGCCGGCTCCGGTGGAGGTTTGTCCGGGTTGCGCCGCCGGCGTGGTGCTACCCGGCGCGGCGACGGTGCCACCGTTGGGCGTGGCTTCGTATTTCGACGCGCATTTAGCCTGAACCTGTTCGGCGACGAAGCGATTGTCCGGCATCATTTTGCCTTCGACCAGGGCTTGGGCGCCGTCCTTGAATGTATCGGGCAGCGGGTCGCGGCCAACGTAACTGACCGGCAGGTCTTTGCCCTGCTCGGTGAGCACGAAATCTACGCGGCCGGTGAGGCGATCGATGGAACCGGCGCGGACGTTGCCGGAAACGCGCATGCGCTGGTGCATCGCGGAACCTTGCAAGGTCGGAAGCTCAGAAATGGTGTGGTAGTAGGTTTTGCTTTGGGTGAACCCGACGTAGGCCAGGGCCAGCAGGGTGACCACGATGATTCCCGAGCCGATTAGGAATTTAGACCGCGCTGGCATGAGGCGAATGCTCCCGAGGCAAAGTCCGCGAACGAAGGGAGTCTAACACAATGGCGAAGCGGGCTGGAATGCTAATCGCTGCTCGAAGCCGATTGCTTTGAGTCACTTCCGCGTTCGGCGGCGTTGAGCAATTTGACAGTTTCGACGCAGATGGCGGCCCAGGCGTTTTCAACATGACGAAGTTCGGTGCGAGTTTGAGCCACACAGAAACGCAGCGCGTATCTTCCGTTAAGTTTTGTATGGGAAATGTAAAGCTGACCGCTGGCATTTAGATTGTTGAGCAGTGCTTCGTTCAGCGCGTCGGGCGCGTCGACGCGAAAACAAATCAGGTTCAGCGGCGCCGGCGCGAGAATTTCGAAGCGATCGTCATCACGAACCCATTGCAGAAAATTCTGCGCGAGTTCGACATGACGGCGCACGTGATGCTGCAAGCCTGCGACGCCGTAATGCTGGATGACGAACCAGAGCTTCAGCGCGCGGAAGCGGCGGCCCAGTGGAACTTGCCAGTTGCGATAGTCGAAGACCGAGCCGGACTCCGTGGCTTGATTGCGGAGATATTCGGGAACCACGCTGAGGCTGTGGGTGAGCGTCTCGCGGTCGGCGACGTAGAAACAGTCGCAATCGAAATTGGTGAACATCCATTTGTGGGCGTCGAAGCAGTAGCTGTCGGCGAATTCGAGACCGTGCTGGATGTAGCGAAATTCCGGGCAGAGGGCGGCGGTGCCGGCCATGGCGGCGTCGACGTGCAGCCAGAGATTATTTTTGCGGCAGATTTCGCCGATGGCGGGGAGCGGGTCGAAAGCCAGCGACGAAGTGGTGCCCACGGTAGCGCAGACAAAGAATGGAATGCGTCCGGCTTGGAGATCTTCTTCGATGGCTTTTTCGAGAAGTTCCGGGCGCATGGCGAACTCTTCGTCGACGGGAATGAGGCGCAGATGGGCGCGGCCGATGCCGGCGACCTTGATGTCTTTTTCGATCGAGGAATGCGCCTGGGTCGAAGTGTAGGCGACGAGATCCTGCTTGCATCCGGTTTCGTTGCTTTGGAATTTGGTGGCGCGTTCGCGGGCGGCGAGGATGGCGCAGAGCGACGCGCTGGAGGCGGAATCTTGAATTACGCCACCGCCGGCGGAATGCGAGTGGAATTTTTCGGGCAGCGCGAGCATTTTCGCCAGCCAGTCGAGGACGTTCGTTTCGAGTTCGGTGCAGGCTGGGCTGGTGGCCCAGAGCATGCCTTGCACGCCGAGGCCGGAAGAAATCAGATCGCCGAGGACGGAAGGCTCCGAAGCATTCGCCGGAAAATACGCGAAGAAATTCGGCGACTGCCAGTGGGTGACACCCGGCATGATTTTGGAATTGAGTTCGGCGACGATGGCATCGAAGGCCACACCGTTTTGAGGAGGATCCGGAGGCAGGCTGGCGCGGATTTCGCCGGGTTTTACTTGCGCGAGGACCGGGAATTTTTCGATTTGCTGGTAGTAGTCGGCGAGCCAGTCGATCAGGCGCTTGCCGCTTTCGCGGAACTGCTCGGGCGTCATGTGGAAGGAATCGTCGGTCACGGGATTGGCGTCCTGCTAGGCGGAGTTGGAGACGGCTTTGGTCAGTTTTTCGCTGACGGCGCTCGCGAATCTTGCTGCCACAGACTTATCAACGAGTTCGAAAGGCTGGCCGCCATCGAGGATCAAGCGATCCGACCATCCTGCGGCGGCGAGAAGCGGGAGAACGGCTTGCAGCTCGGTCCAAACCGGCGCGAGGTGTTTCGGCTTGTAGGAAAACTGGATGCGTTTTACCAGCGACGGTGCGCAGCGGGCGATGGCTGCTTGCCTCTCTGTAGCGTTGGCGGCGGGACATTCCACGACGTGAGTGAAAAAAATCCCCCGGCGCTGGAATTCGCTGAGGGCTTCCGCTTCGCTGGCAAAGCGTAAAGAATTTTCTCCGGTGCAATGAATGAGGGCGTCGAAAAAATAGCGGCCTCCCGGCGAGCGTTCTGTTCCCTGCTGGGCGGCGCGGTAGAAATAATCTTCGGGAGCTGCAGGCGGTGCGACACCTAAGACTAGCACCTGAATATGAATCGGCCGGAAGCGCGTAGCCATTTCCAGACGTTCAATGCGAGCGCGGATGTGCGCGTCGTCGACCTGCGCGCCGCAACCGTCA
Source organism: Candidatus Acidiferrales bacterium (assembly GCA_036401315.1). Classification (GTDB taxonomy): domain Bacteria; phylum Acidobacteriota; class Terriglobia; order Acidiferrales; family UBA7541; genus Palsa-295. The sequence goes on along the minus strand of DASWVE010000149.1, from coordinate 8,792 downwards.
CAAACGGGCATAATGTTTCACTCCTAAAAGTGCGAAACGAAAGAATGACACGCGGGGCGAAGAAGTTGCAAGCGAGGTCGACTAAAGCCGTCCGGAAGCTTGGAGAGTTACTTACTGCGTCGTGCGGTTTTTTGCCGGAGTTGCTTGCGACATGTTCTCCGCCGAGTTCTTTTCTTCGCTTCCGCATCCCCGTTTTTGGGTCAGAACATTTAGCACGTCGGTAAGACTGACTTGCTTCGTTGGAACCACGCCAATTTCTCCGCCTGCTTCGACGGGCGGACCGCCGAAGCCTCGCTGAATATCTACATAGTGCTCGCCAAGCAGACCCCGCGGAATCAAGGTAGCTTTAGAATCGCCGCGAATAAAATCCCGAACACTGTTCTGAATGTTGAGAGTCACCTTGATACTGCGGTCGGAATCCGTTGCGCCCTTCGCAAATTCTACCCGGCTCACGTTTCCAACCCGCATACCATTCAACGTGACCAGAGCGCCGGCGCGAAGTCCACTCTCATTGGGGAGGAACATTTGGATTTGATATTTCGGGAGCAACACGCCTGACGCCCAAAGATGGGATACACCCCACGACGCCAGGACTACCATCAAAACCGTAACCGCAGTCTTCAACATGCGGTCCGAAATGCGAATCGTTAGGTCGGCCACCGACACGCTCCAGAATGTCCACGCGCGGCTAATAGAAACACATACTTAACATTAAAGGCAATCTAACAGGGGCGGAAGCATATCAACGGCAAATGGCCCAGCTAAAGCTGGCCGCTACAGGTGCATGCACGTTTCGCCTCGGCGAGTTAATCGTTTTGGGTATCTTCGAGAATTGCGGGGGCTACGGAGGCTTGGCCTGGGGGCGCGACTTCTTCGATAGGTAGTGCGATCTGGATGGGTGCGTCGGCCGGTTTGGGCTGTTGGGCGGTGGCGGCTTGGCCGAGTTTGGTGCGCAGGCAGCCTACGAGTTCGGGCGCCATTTCGGTTATGTTCATGCCTTCGGAAACCAGAAATTTGCAGCTGAGGATGGGGCGCGGCTGGTCATCGTCGGCGAGCTGGCAGCTGACTTTGCAATACTGGCATTCCTGATTCCAGCAGAAGCGGCCGTACGGCACCGTTTCGGGGCTGATGAACTGGAAGGCGCGCAGCAGCGAATTGCGCTCCGGCACGAGGAAAGTCTTGCCGAGAATGGTGATCTCGACCAGCTTCTCGTACGGGCGGAATACGTCGGCCATCAGCGGTGAATTGGAATCGGACATTACGCCTGAACCCCTGCCATGCAAATTAAAGGAGTCCGCGCGTTGCGGCAATCGAAACGCTAGGGTGACGTGCCTAATCTTCCAATGGGGAAACAATTGCGAAGCGAAAGTGGGGCGTTGCTGCGGGCCCGCGCGGAGGCCGAATACGGCGAGGGACGTTCGTCGCGGCAGTATTCTTCGCGATGGTTGGTTGCATTCTCCGCGTAAAAAGCAGATCCCTCACCCAAATGCGGGGTTCGGGATGACAAATTCGGGTTGGGCACGATTGCCCGGTGGCGGAAAGATTTCGCTTCAGGCGGCGCGGTCGGACGCGGGAACCAGAACCACCAGCGTGTAGGCTCCGAGGGCGATGCCCAGCGGGCCATTGATCAGGCCGAAGAATGCAGCGACCAAGCCGAGGCTGCGCGCGGCGGCTCCGCGGGACATGAGCCCGAGGCCGGCGATGATGGAGACAACTCCGGCGACGATGCCGAGAATGATGGCGAAGACCAGGAGGATGTGGAAGTAATCCATTAGCACTAAGGGATTGGGAACGCGGTTGAGCAGCGCTCCCCACATGAGCGTCAGCGTGGGGCTGTACATGAAAACGCCGAGCGCCATGATCAGGCGCAGAAGTCCGTAGAGCACCCATCCGATTCCAAGATTCCTCATGCTTCCCTCCTGCGGAAACCGGCCGAGCCGGCGGTTACCACTTTCGTTAGGGATTCTAACGCTGCGGGTGAAAATTGTCTTTAACGACCGTGCCGCCTTTCATGACGAAGCCGACCGACTGCAAGACCGTAACGTCATCCAATGGGCTTTTACCGTCGACGGCGATGATGTCGGCGTAGGCGCCGGTTTCAAGAACTCCGACTTTGCCGGACCAGCCCATCAGGTCCGCGGCGTTCAGCGTGGCGCAGCGAATGGCGTCCATGGCCGGCATGCCCCACTGGACCATCGTCGCGAATTGTCTGGCGTTGTTGCCATGCGGGTAGACTCCGGCGTCGGTGCCGTAAGCCATTTTGGTTCCGGCCTGCCAGGCGCGGCGGAAATTTTCGCGCTGGAGTTTGCCTAACTTCTTTTCTTTCTCGATTGATTCGGGGAGCATTCCGGCTTTGGCGCCCTCCTGCAGAATGAAATCGTCGTTGTAGATGTCAAAAACGAGGTAAGTCCCGTGTTGTTTGGCCAGCGCGATGCCTTCGTCGTCGATCAGGCTGGAGTGCTCGATGGAATCGATTCCGGCGCGAATCGCGTCCTTGATCGATTGGGTTCCGTGGGCGTGCGCGGCGACTTTGCGTCCGAGTTTGTGCGCCTCTTCGGTGATGGCCAGTAATTCCTGTTCGGTATATTGCGGCGCGCCGGGTTGATCGCCTTTGCTCAGCACTCCGCCGGAAGCGCAAACCTTGATGAGGTCGACGCCGTATTTTATGTTCTCGCGGACTTTGGCGCGCGCAGCCCAGGGGCCGTCAGCGACGCCTTCACTGACGTGATGATACTGGTAAGGCAGCAGGTTGTCGTCGCAGTGGCCGCCGGTAATGCCCAGTGGCGGCCCGGAAACCAGCATGCGCGGCCCGTCGACGCTGCCGTCGTTCACGGCATCGCGCAGCGCTACGTCGGTGAAATCGGAGGCGCCTACGTTGCGAACGGTGGTGAATCCGGCGTTGAGCGTGCGGCGCGCGTTCTTCACTCCTTTGATCGCTTCGGTGGGGACGGAGACGGCCAGGCCCTGGTAGCCGGAATCCTGGGGATCGTCGGTGAGGTGGGTGTGCACGTCGATGAGGCCTGGCAGGCAGGTTCCCGGAATTTCCAGCGGGGTGATTCCGGCTGGAATCGCCGCTGATTTTGCGGGGCCGACGCTGGTGATGGTGCCGTCCGCGGCGAAGACTATGGTCTGGTCGTCGCGGATTTCGCCCGAGCGAACGTCGAGGAGGTGCGCGCAATGAACGGCGCCGGGCGCGGCTCCTGCGGTTACCGCTGCCGCGAAAAAAAGAACCAGCCCCGCCAGGAACTTGAACATGACTCGCCTCGAGCGCGACGATGAAGGTTCGCGGAGTATATCGAAAATTGCGCGGGAGAGAATGCGGAAAAACTCGGGAGAAGAAGCTTTAGAGGCCGGAAGTCTTTAGGCGAAAAACTGGCCCATCTTGCGGAATTTGTCGTAGCGCTGGTCGACTAGCTGCTTAGGCGTGAGTTGAGAAAGTTCACTAAGGGCGGTGGCCAGGATGGGATCGAGGAATGCCGCGGTGGCTTCGGGATTGGTGTGCGCGCCGCCTTCGGGTTCGGGGACGATCTCGTCGATGATTTTCATTTCCAGCAAATTCGACGCGGTGATTTTCAGGGCTTCGGCGGCGACTTCGGCTTTGGTCGAATCGCGCCACATGATGGTGGCGCAGCCTTCGGGCGAAATTACGGAGTACACGGAATTTTCGAGCATGTAGATGCGGTCGCCGATGGCGATCGCGAGCGCGCCGCCGGAGCCGCCTTCGCCGGTAATGGTGACGATGACCGGAACCGGGAGGCGGGCCATTTCGCGGAGGTTGTGGGCGATGGCTTCGGCCTGGCCGCGCTCTTCGGCGTCAACGCCGGGATACGCGCCGGGCGTATCGATGAAAACCATAACCGGGCGGCCGAATTTCGCGGCGAGCTGCATGGCGCGTAGAGCCTTGCGGTAGCCTTCGGGTTTGGCCTGGCCGAAATTGCGGGCCATGCGCTGCTTCAGGTCGCGGCCTTTCTGGTTCCCGACGATCATGACCGGGCGTCCGTGAAATTTGGCCATGCCGGTGATTAACGCGGGATCATCGGAAAAATTGCGGTCGCCGTGAATTTCGGAAAAGTCGGTAAAGAGCAGGCGGATGTAATCGTCGGTATAGGGGCGCAGCGGGTGGCGGGCGAGCAGCAGACGCTGCCAGGCGCCGAGATGCGTGTAAAAATCGCGCTTCAGCTCTTCCACTTCCCTTTGGATGCGGGAAATTTCTACGGACTGCTCGCCGGTAGGAGCGCTAAGGCGGCTGAGTTCGGCGACGTCGCGTTCCAGCGCGTCGATGGCGCGCTGTTTTTGTTTTTCGATTTCGGCGGCGGGGCTAACGGTCGTCTTTTGAACTTGGGCGGGTTTGGGCGCGCCTGCGGAGGCCTTGGTTGCAGTGGCTACTTTCTTCCCCGCTGCGGGCGCGGACCGGACGGCTTCAGCAGCGATTTTGGCGACGGCTGCTTCGCGATTAGCGCGGCGGGCTTCTTTCAGAACTTTGAATTTCTTCAGGCGCTCGCGGCGTTCGGCGCGAGGGCGAATTTTTCGCGCTTCGCCCTTGGTCGGCACTTTGGTCTTGCCATTGGCGTCGACCTTTAACTCATTCTTGGGGGTGCCGGTGTCTTTGGTACTCACTCGCCGGCCCTCGCTCGCGCGGATTCTCGGTTCATGGTTCGCATTAGACCACCGCCACGGAATCGCTGCCGCAAATTTCGCGGACGCGTTCGACCAACTCGCGGTCGGCCAGGACCGCGCTGCTGGAATCGAGCGTGGCTTCGGTGCCGTCATTCTGCACCAAATCGAACGAAACTTTGCAGCGGCCGGGCCGGCTGCCGAAAAGCTTTTCCAGGCGATCGAGCGCGCCGGAATCGACGGTGCTGAGGTCGACGCGCACGCGCAGGTGCGTGGGAACTTTGTCGGCGACGCCATCAAGGAGCCGTGCGTCGGCAACGATCAGCCGGGTGCCGACGTCTTCGATGGCCACGCGGCCCTTGACCAGCAGCGGGGTGTTCGTTTTTAAGACGTGTTCGAGCTTGGTGAAGGATTCGGGAAACGCGAGCGCTTCGATCACGCCGGTCCGATCCTGCAGCGTGAAGATTCCCCAGCGCGCACCGCGGCGGGAACGCATCGGACGCATCTGCACGATGATTCCAGCGACCACGATGTCTTCGCCGTTGCGCCGCGTTTCCATGGTGGCGAGTTCGACGGCGTTCAGATCTTTCAGGCGGCCGGCATATTTATCGAGCGGGTGACCGGAAATATAAAAACCGAGAACGGCATACTCTCCGGCGAGCTGCTGCTCTTCGGTCCAATCTTCGGCGGGCGGCAGTTCGGTCTGCTGCCAGTGCGAATCGCCGGAGGAAGACGACGCGCCCGGGCTCACTAAGAACAAGCCGCCCTGTCCGACGGCCTTGGCCTGGCTTTTTTTCTGGCCGCGGCTGATGCCCTGATCAATCGCGGCATAGATGCGGCCGCGGGAGCTGCCGAGGCAATCGAGCGCTCCGGCCTTGGTCAGGCTTTCGAGCACGCGCTTGTTGATGAATTTCGATTCGACGGCTTCGCAGAAACCGAAGAAGCCGTGGAAGTCACCATGCTCCGTGCGGGTCGCGGAGATGGCGATGGCGGTGTTTTCGCCGACGTTCTTGATGGCCGCGAGGCCGAAGCGGATGTCGTCTCCAATCGGAGTGAAATACAGACCGCTTTCGTGCACGTCGGGCGGCAAGACGCGAATGCCCATGCCGCGCGCTTCGTTGATGTACTTGACGACTTTTTCGGTGTTCCCCGCTTCGGCGCTGAGCATCGCGGCCATGAATTCGACGGGATAGTGAACTTTCAGGTAGGCGGTCTGGTAAGCGAGCAGCGCGTAGGCGCAGGAATGGGATTTGTTGAAACCGTAGCCGGCAAATTCAGCCATCAGATCAAAAATCTTTTCGGCCTTCTTGGGATTCACTTTGCGCGCGGTGCAGCCGGTGAGGAATTTTTCGCGCTGCGCGGCCATTTCTTCGTGTTTCTTTTTGCCCATGGCGCGGCGGAGCAGGTCGGCATCGCCGAGGGAGAATCCGGCGAGGCGGTTGGCGATCTGCATGACCTGTTCCTGATACAAGATGACGCCCCAGGTCTCGGAGAGGATCAGTTCGAGATCCGGCAGGTCGTAAGTGACTTTTTTCTTGCCGTGCTTGCGCGCGATGAAATCGTCGATCATGCCGCCCTGAATGGGGCCGGGGCGGTAGAGTGCGTTCAGCGCGGTGAGGTCTTCGAGGCGCGTGGGTTGGTAGCGCTTCAAAATGTCGCGCATACCGTGCGATTCAAACTGGAAAATACCGCTGGTCTCGCCGCGGGCGAAGAGCGCGTAGGTTTTCTCGTCATCGAAGGTTAACGTGGCGAGATTGATATCGACGCCGCGGTTTTCCTTGATCATGCGCACCGCGTCGTCCAGCACGGTGAGCGTAGTGAGCCCGAGGAAATCCATTTTGAGCAGGCCGATGCGCTCGAGCGCGTTCATGTCGTACTGCGTGGTGATTTCTTCCTTGTTCGACTTGTAGAGTGGAACGATCTCAGTGAGCGGCTGCGGCGAAATCACCACGCCCGCAGCGTGCGTGGACGCGTGGCGGGCGAGGCCTTCGAGGCGCATGGCCACATCGATCAGCGCTTTGTTCGGGCCGTCCTTGCAGGCGGCTTCAAATTGGGACGACTGCTTGAGCGCTTCTTCGAGCGAAATATTCAGCGTCAGCGGAATCATTTTCGCCAGGCGGTCGACGTCGCCGTAAGGCATGTCGAGCGCGCGGCCGGCGTCTTTCAGCACGGCTTTCGCGGCCATGGTGCCGAAGGTGATGATCTGCGCGACGCTTTCGCTGCCGTATTTCTGGCGGACGTATTCGATGATCTCGCCGCGGCGGCGCATGCAGAAATCGATGTCGATATCGGGCATGGAGATGCGTTCGGGATTGAGGAAGCGCTCGAAGAGCAGCTCATACTGCATGGGATCGACGTCGGTAATTTTCAGCGCGTAGCTCACCAGACTGCCGGCGGCGGAACCGCGGCCGGGTCCGACCGGGACGCCTTGCGCGCGGGCGTAATGAATAAAATCCCAGACGATCAGGAAGTAGCCGGCGAAGCGCATCTTCTTGATCATTTCAATTTCAGCGGTGAGGCGGGCTTCGTAATCGTTCAGCGGATGGCGCAGGCGATTTTCTTTGGAGAGCTGCTCGAGCACCTGGGCGCGTTCGGCGAAGCCGATGCGCACCACCTTTTCGAAGTACGAATCGGTGGTGTGGCCCTCGGGAACTTTGAATTCCGGGAAAGGATTGTTAACGCGTTGGATTTTTACGTTGCAGCGGTCGGCGATGGCGAGGGTGCGGGTGACGGAGTCGGGTATTTCGCGGAAAACCTGGGCCATTTCTTCGCCGGTCTTGAAATAAAACTGGTCGGTGGCGAATTTCATGCGCGCGGCGTCGCTCATGGTCTTGCCGGTCTGAATGCACATGAGGACTTCCTGCGCGTGCGAATCGGACTGCGTGAGGTAATGGCAGTCGTTGGTGGCGACCAGCGGGATGCCGCTTTCTTTCGACAGGCGCACCAGGTCGCGATTGACGCGAATATCCTGTTCGAGACCCTGGTCCTGCACTTCGAGGAAGAAATTCTGCTTGCCAAAAATATCGCGGAGGCGGTGGGCGTTGATTTTGGCCTGATCGTATTTATCAGAAAGGATGGCGTCGGCGACTTCGCCGCGGAGGCAGGCAGAAAGCGCGATCAGGCCTTCGCTATGCTTGGCGAGGAGTTCATGATCGACGCGCGGCTTGTAATAAAAACCGTCGAGGTAGCCGGTAGAAACCAGTTTGATCAGATTTTTGTAGCCGGTTTCGTTTTCGCAGAGCAGGACGAGGTGGTTGGAGCGCTCAGCGCCGGTGCCGCGATTTTTGTGGTTGTCGGGAGCGACGTACATTTCGCAGCCGATGATCGGTTTCACGCCGTGCGTGGTGGCCTGGTGATAAAAACTGGCCGCAGCGAAAAGATTGCCGTGGTCCGTGACGGCTACGGCGGGCATGCCTCGGCGGGCGGCTTCGGAAGTCAGTTCGCCGATTTCGCAGGCTCCATCGAGGAGCGAGTAGTCGGTATGGAGGTGCAGATGAACGAAGTTCGAGGCGGCCATTCGTTTCTATTTTAAACCAGCTCCAAAAGTTTGCGTAAGGTCTTCCGCTTCCCCACCGAAAAATAAAAACGAAATTACTTTTTCGATTTCTTCGCGGCTTTGCCCGCTTTCTTCCCTGCCGCTTTGCCGGCAGCTTTGTTGTCGTGTTCCGCCTTGTCATGCTTGGCTTGGGCGCGAGCTCCGATGGCGGCGGCCGCGGACTGCGTCGGTTTCGCGGCTGGTTCGGCGGCTGGCGCCTTGGCTCCGGGTTTCCCTGCGGCGGCCGGTTGCGGTTTGCCTTTGCCTTTTACATCGGGCGCGGCGGGAGCTTCTTTCTCGCCTTTCTTTTCTTTTTTCACCTTCTCGGGCTTCTTGGGCTCGTCCTTGATGCCGGCCAGGTTCTTCAGAATTTTCGTGCGGTCTTCGGGCGTCTTGCCTTTGCCGCGCAACTGCAATTCGAAGAACTGGTCCACGATCTTCTCGAACTTCGGTCCGCGTTCGACGCCGAGCGCATCGAGTTCCCCGGCAGGCGTAGCCATGCGCAGCGGGCGCCATTTCTGCAGGTAATTGCGAATCTTGGAAAGCGCGCGCGGGTTGGGCAGCTCCACCTCGATGAACGCCAGAACTTCGGCGGGCAGCGAAGCGAGATAGTAGAAAGCATCTTTCGCGGCGTTGGTCTTGG
>DASWVE010000148.1:0-10350 GCA_036401315.1 Candidatus Acidiferrales bacterium | reverse complement strand
CAAAATATCGGGGCTGGAGAAAAGTGCCGCGACTTACGCTAACAGATTTTGGGTGGGATTTATATTCGTAGAAATACGGAAACAGTACCCGTAAGCCGGCACGCCGGAACGGTCGCCGGTTCTTAGAGTTGTCGCTCGATCAAAGGTCGATGCGATTGAAGCCCGCTACCACCAAAAACGGATATTACACTTGTATACTTAGGTTATGTCCGAGTCCCTGAAAATGCTACGCACTAAAGACGGTCAGCTGAATGCTGTTTTTGCTTGTTTCGGATCTGCCGCGCAGCACGCTCAACTATTCGAGGCCGAGTTGAAGCGTTTCTTGCTTGCCTACAATGAGATCGCCAAAACTCACACCGCAGGGGTAGTCGAAAATGTTGAACGCAAAGCTGGTAAGAGAACCATGGGTGCGTTATTAGTGGAAATGCGCAAACACGTGAGATTCGGCGACGACGAGATCGACGCGAAGATCGCACTGGCGCTCGACCGGCGCAATTTTCTAATCCACCGGTTTTTCCTGGAACGAGCGAAAAAGTTCGAAAGCGGAAAAGGTCGTATGGAGTTACTGGCAGAGCTCGTAGGCATCGAAACGGATCTCGAAACTGTTCGGGGGTGGATCGGAGGATTGCGAGTCGCTATGACAGAATCAGTCGCGAAGAATCGCAAACAGTCTGAACCCGACGATTTTGTCGTGTTTACAGCCGAAATCGAGCTACCCGAATGAAAAGCGCCCTACGGCTTACGCCATTTGTCTGGCGTGCCGCCGCTCGTGTAGCGAACGCGCTCGACATGGATTGCAGCACCGGGTTCCAGCTCGCGAGCAGCTTCTATCGCTTCTGCTTGAGTGCCGTGCACGCTGCTGGATCGCTTCGAACCTGGGCGCTCGACGGCGTAATCTCCTTCGGGACGACGTTCAACGTACAGTTCCTTCTTAGCCATGATGCTTCTCCGAAAAACTTGGGTGAGATTAGCTCCGCTGCACCCGTCGCGGGAACAAAGCCTGCAACGGTAGCTCACGATGCTGCCAACTGGAATGTAGTATGCAATATTGCATATTTCGCGTCAAGCTTGGAATGCAATATTGCATTGGCTAAGGGCGCAGCGTAGAATGGCTTACTGGCGGTTCGTCGAGTATGTCACTGAGGAAGAACCGCGCCGCTGTCCCATCATCGAATGGTACGGCACCCTCGATCCGGAAGTTCAGGCCGAGTTTGACATCCAAGTAAAGGCGCTCTCGGAGATCGATAACTGGGATGACGCGAGACCTAAATACAAAGAGCTTGATAGGCAGCACGCCGGACTATGTGAGCTCAGACTGAAAGTCGGCAAGCGGCACTTTCGGCCGATTGGAGTATTGCTCCGGGAAGAACGCACGTTCGTGTTTCTCGGGGGTTGCGAGAAAAAGGGTAGAGGCACTACCGACCCCGAGCAAGCGTTTGAAATCGCGATGAACCTGAAGCGACAGCTTGAGGCAGGCAAAGGAGCCCTTCGTGAATACGCTTTCTGAGGTATGGCAGAAATTTGCACAAAACAAAGCTTATCGCTCCGCGTTTGCTCGGGCTCAGTTCAAGCGCTTAGTTCCATTGCAAATTCAGACTCTGCGCAAGAAGCGTGGATGGTCTCAACATGAACTAGCGGAGCAGGCGGCCGTGACACAAGGCGTGGTGTCGCGCGCCGAGGACCAGGATTATGGGAACTTAACGGTTAATACCATCCTAAAAATCGCGGAAGGCTTCGACGTAGCGTTCGTCGGTCGATTCGTACCATTCAGCGAACTAGACCGATGGTACGTCAATCTTTCTAGCCGAACGATGAACGTACCAAGTTTCGACGAAGAGAACGATGCCCTGTACGAATTTGAAAACACCGCAAGGTCTACGGCCAAGGGGCGGGACGAGAGTCTAATCGCCGTGGATGCGCGGTTCAAGAACGAACGGGAAACCGGAATGGAAGCTGCACTCGCGAACAGCGCGATCGTGTTGTCCCCGACAGAGTACGGTGGAGGTCTGGCCCATGCAGGTATTGGCGGTCATACTAGCTAGAGCATTGGTGTTTGTTGATAGCTTCGAGCTTAATCCGAAAGGCGCCGCCTTTTTCCCCGAGGTTGCTCGGAGCCTGGTGGAGACATGCGGTTTTATGAAATTCCCTCAAAAGATCGAGGATTTTGATGAGCAGAAGGGAGTTGAATTCTCGACCGGAAAATGGGGAGGAGTAACGATCGAGACTTTGAAAATCTACCGCAACGGAATAATGCTCGACACTCGCGTATCGACCGACGAATCGAAACGTATTATCGGGGAAGCTCTCGAATGGGCCTCTTCGACGTTTGGGGTTGTTTATAATCCAAAAATGATAAGCAGGACGGGTTATGTCAGCAATTTAATATTCCAGACAGACGTACCCATTCTCGGTCCTGACAAATCTCCGGCATCGCATCTAGCAAATAGAGTTCATTCGTCTTTCACTGAGTTGACTGGCGATACCATTGCTTGGGCTCCGACGATTCTCACTCTTAATTCCGATACCCTGCCACGCAAACCTCTTCACGCGCCTTTCACGATACAACGTCGCGCCGATGCGACATTCGCAGAAAACAAGTACTATTCAGAGGCTCCACTCCCGACGCGCACTCACATAGAATTATTGAACGAGTTCGAAGCGGGAGTGCGGGCGTCCAGTCCCCGGTAGATGCCGCTGTAACCACTCTCTCAGCGGCCCGCGAACGTCAAAATTCATTCTTCTACGGCGTGCAGTTCCCCGCTGCGTCCAAGGTTTCAAATCGATAAAGGGACAACGGCAACGGCGGGCGCGAACGGCGTCTGAGGGGCGACGCGATTCGCGCGACTTGCGGGTGTGGCGCTTTCTGCGCCGGTTTTTTACCTGGCCCTTACGGACCGGGCTAACGTGTGCCGCGCCTACGGCGCTGGGTTTTTGTTGCGCCCAGATTTGGGTGAGCGTTTCGCGCTGAGCGTTTTGCGATTGCGCGACGATGGCGGTCCCGCTTGGCGGGACCGGGGGTACGGAGGCAGGGGCGGAAGGCGAAGAGAGGTCCCTCGTCGCGGAAGGCGCTCGGTCGGGATGACAACGTGAACCGAGGCGACGGCAACGACAACGGCAACTTCAACGGCAACGGCACCTGCAACGACAACGGCACCTGCAACGACAACGGTAACTGCAACGGCAACGGCTGCCCACCTAAAGGTGGCCGCTACGGGTGGCGGGGGGCGTTTCGGCTGGCGGCGCGATTCGACGTATTTGTGTCCCGGGTCCTGGACCCTATTCCTTTCTCGCCCTGACACTGCGTGGCAAAGGCGGCGGCAAGCCGCCGCACTCCACAAGGTGGGCTGGCCGCGTTTTGGCGGAAGAGGCTACGCGATCGTCCGCGGGGTTCGTTTATTTCTTCAAGGCTACCGGCTTTTCGTTGCGAGGGGCGGAATTGGCTGGCTCGGAATTCTTGGGGACGGTCCAGAATCCGGGCATGGGCATGATGAATTCTACGGCGACCTGGGTCTTACCCATGAAGGTGGGGCCGAGTAGCGCGACGCGGCAGAGGACTTCTTTTTCGGTGCCGACGTTTTCCACGCGGATGACTTGTTGCAGGCGCACCGGTGCGGCCAGCAGGATCAGCGCGCCGTGCTCGTTGATGATGATCGAGTGGGTCTGCTCGGAGACGAAGCGCTTGGCGGCGTCCTGGAAGCGGACGCAGATGGGCACGCGGGCGCGGAGGCGCTTGCTGCGGCGACGGTTCTGCGGGAGGAGGTCGGCCGGGACCGCGATGCTCATGATTGCTACGCTAGCAATTTGCGGGGGGATACTCAAACATTCGCGGTGCGCCGATGCCTTAGGAGACATGGCGACGGAAGGCGAACGGCAAAGTTCGACAGCTACGGCTACGGCGATTGAAGCAGGTCCCTCACCCGCAGGACGGGTTCGGGATGACAACGAGAAACGAGGCGGCGGCAACGTCAACGTCAAAGGCAAGTGGCCCGGCTGAAGCCGGCCGCTACAGGTGGCGGGAGCGATTGGGGTGGCTACGCGATTCAGATGACGGCGTTGGCGTCGAGCTCCGGAGTGGGAAGCGAAGAGAGCTCCCTCGTCGCGAAAGGCGCTCTGTCGGGATGACAACGTGAACCGAAGCGTCGGCAACACCTCACCGCCGCGGCTTACGACTATTTGCTTATCGCTGCGTCTTCACCGCCGCACTTCTAAGCCTGACGCTTACCACTGAACATTTACTAGCGTGCGTTTACCACTGCACGCCGGGATAGAGGCTGGGCATGCGGAAGGCGCGGTACATGTTGGTGTTGGCGACCGTCAATTGCCAGGCGGTTTCGGCGGGGTTGGTGGGGGTGACTTCGTAGGCCGCGGCGGTGACGGGCGTGGTGGGGATGTTGCAGAGGGTGTACTCGACATTGCCGTTGGCGACGACGTCGGCGTTGCCGCCGAAGTAGGAATAGAAGGCGAGCTTGTCGTTGAAAGTGAGCGTGGCGGTTTTGGCGGTCTCGTCGATGGTCATGACCTGCGCGGCGCTGTAGGGGCATGGAGTCAATCCGGAGTTGGCGCAGGTGACGCCGGCGCCGAGCTGGCGGTAATCGCCGTCATCGAAGACGGTGAATCCATAGGAGCCCGCGGTGGTGGAGGTGACGAAGGACGGCCCGTGCTGGCCGGAAAACCAGTCGACGGGGGCGGTGCCGCCCATCAGCGCGAAGTCACCCTGATAGCCGAGGTGCCAGACGACGTCGCCCGCGCCAGCGCCATTGTTGTAATCGATCTTGATGATCCAGTTCTGGTCGCGCATGGAGACGACCAGGTTGCCATCGGTCGGGGAATACAGCACGGCGTTGGCGTGGGTCCAGTCGGGAAAGGCCGACCCGATGCGGTTGACGTCGAGGTGGTCGAAGGCGTCCCAAACCCAGACGGGATTCAGGTTGGTGTCGAGGTCGACGAGGCCGTCGCCGATGACGTTGGTGACTCCGGGGAAGCCGGTGACGTTGGTCTCGGCCATCACGCGGTTGACCAGGACGACCCAGTGGCCGTTGGGCAGGATGGCAATGTCGTGGTGGAAATACTGGGCGACATAGGTGAAGCCGGCGGCGGCGAGGCGGGTGTTGAGGGTGGGCATGTCGAGTTCGCGGATGGTGTTGCCGGCGAGGTCGATTTCGCGGATGACGTCGAGCGTGCCGGCGGGAAGCGCGGAGGGTGGTTCGCCGGAGTTGGGGGCGATGACGAGGAGGAAGTGGCCGTTGGGGAGCATCTTCACGGGTTGAACGAGGTTGTAGCCGGTGCCGCCCGTTTTGTACCACCAGATCAGGTTGCCTTGAAGGTCGCTGACGGCGACGCCGGGCAACTGGCCGCTCTGGATTAGGTTGAGCATCTCGACGCCGGGCTGCGGGGTGAGATTGTAGGGATTGGCGACGGTGATCTGCGGGGTCATGGCGGCGGGGAGGGCGCCGGTGGTGAAGGTGTGGTCGGTGTCGTTGAGGGTGGAGCCGTCGGAGAGCGCCAGGACTGCGCGCATATGGTATTGGGTATTGGGTTTCATGCCGGCGACGAAGGTCGAGAGCGGCGCGGCGGCTCCGGCGGACATTTGCTGCGAGGTGGTGAGGCCGTAGGTGGTGTCGAGGCCGAATTGGATGGCGACGGTGGTGACTCCCGGAGGCGCGATGGTGTAAGTGGCGACTTGGGGGTTGGCGCTGGCGGCGACGGTGCCGGAGGCGACGACGGTGACCATAGCGGAGGCGGTCAGTTGCGAATTCGAGGTGCTGGTAACGGTGACGGTGATGGCGGCAGTTGGTTGCGCGGTGGGGGCGGTGTAGTTGCCGTTGGCGTCGATGGTGCCGCTGGTGGAGTTGCCGCCGACGGTGCCATTGACCGACCAGGCCAGCGTGGTGGGATTGGTGTTGATGTTGGTGGTGAACTGCTGGGTTTGGCCGCCGAGGAGGTCGGCGGTCGTGGGGGAAACCGTGGCGGTTTGGGGAGTGACGCCGCCGTTCGAGGAGCCGCCGCCACATCCGGTGAGAACGGCGGAGATCAGGATGGCGAGGAATGCGATTTTAATTTTTGACATGGCGATGCGCCTCGAGGCCCGAGATTTCGATGCGAGAACGGAAACTAAGCTAACCCAAGTCGGGCAAATCCAAGACAAAAACGACAGCAACGGCAACGGCATGCGCGAACGGCGTCTGAAAGGCGACGCGATTCGCGCGACTTAGAGGTTGGCGCTCGCGCCGGATTTTTCCCGGCCCTTACGGACCGGGCTAACTTCTGCCGCGCCTACGGCGCTGGTGCGAGACACCGGAAGTTTAGCGCTCGACGTTCCGCGCCGCATATCTGCCGCTGCACGTTAAAGCCTGCGCCGCTACCACTGAACTCCCGGATACAAACTGGGCATGCGGAAGGCGCGGTACATGTTGGCGGTGGGTACTGACAATTGCCAGACGGTTTGGGCTGGGTTGGTGGGCGTGACTTCGCTGACCATGGCGGATACGGGCGTGGTCGGAACATTGCATTGGTCGTACTCGACGTTGCCGTTGGCGAGCGTCTGCGCGTTGCCGCCGAAGAGCGAGTAGACGCCGGGGTTATCGAGGAAGGTGAGCGTGGCGGTTTTGGCGGTCTCGTCGACGGTCATGGTTTGGATGGTGCTGTAGGGGCAGGGAGTGAGGCCGGCGTTCTGGCAGGTTTTGCCGGTGCCGAGCTGGCGGAAATCTCCGTTGTCGAAAAGCGTCAAGCCGAAGGAACCGGCGGTGGTGGAAGTAACGAAGGACGGACCGTGTTGGCCAGAGAACCAGTCGATGGGATCAGTGCCGCCTGATAGCGTGAAATCACCCTGATAGCCGAGGTGCCAGATGACGTCGCCGGTTCCTGCGCCGTTGTTGTAATCGATCTTGATGAGCCAATTCTGGTGGCGCATGGAGACGATGAGATTGCCGTCGGTGGCGGAATAGAGGACGGCGTTGGCGTGGGTCCAATCGGGATACATTTCCGGTTCGCGGTTCACGTCAAGATGATCGAAGGCATCCCAAACCCAGACGGGATTCAGGTTGGCGTCGAGGTCGACGAGGCCGTCGCCGATGATGTTGCTGACGCCGGGGTGGCCGGTGATGTCGGTCTCCTGCATGACGCGATTGACCAGCACGACCAGGTGGCCGTTAGGCAGCACGGCGATGTCGTGATGGAAGTATTGCCCGACGTAGGTGAAGCCAGCGGCGGCGAGGCGCGTGTTCAGCGTGGTCATGGAGAGTTCGCGGATGGTGTTGCCGCCGAGATCGATCTCGCGGATGACGTTGAGAGTGCCGGCCGGAACCGCGGCGGGCGGCTCCGTAGAATTCGGGGAGATGACGAGTAGGAAGTGGCCGTTGGGCAACATTTTTACGGGTTGAACGAGATTGTTGTTGGTGCCGCCGGTTTTGTAATACCAAATCACATTTCCCTGCAGGTCGGAAACGGTGACGCCAGGCAGCGTGCCCTGTTCGATCAGGTCCAGCATCTCGACGCCGGGCTGAGGGGTGAGGTTGTTGGGATTGGCGACGGTGATTTGCGGGGTCATGGCGGCGGGCAGGCCGACGGTGGTGAAGGTGTGGTCGACGTCATTCAGGGTGGTGCCGTCGGGGAGCATCAGCACCGCGCGCATGTGGTATTCGGTGTTGCCTTTCATGCCGGCGACAAAAGTAGCGAGCGGGGCGGCGGCGCCAGCGGACACTTGCTGCGAAGTGGTGAGGCCGTAGGTGGTGTCGAGGCCGAATTGAATGGCGACGGTGGTGACTCCCGGCGGCGCGATGGTGTAGATGGCAACTTGCTTATTGGCCGGGGCAGCTGCGACGGTGCCAGTGGCGATGACGGTGACCATGGCCGAGGCGGTGAGTTGAGAATTTGAGGTGCTGGCGACGGTGATGGTGACGGCGGCGGTGGGTTGGGCCGAGGGCGCGGTGTAGTTGCCGTTGGTGTCGATGGTGCCGTCGGTGGAGTCGCCACCGGGAGTGCCGTTGACGGACCAGATCAGCTTGTTCGGATTGGTGTTGATGTTGGTGGTGAACTGCTGGGTCTGGCCGCCGATGAGGTCGGCGGTGGTGGGAGACACCGTGGCGGTTTCGGGAGTTACGCCGCCGCTGCTGCTGGAAGAACCGCCACAACCGGAGAGTACTGCGAAAAGAATGACTGCCAGGAACGCCACTGCGATTCTATTTGCGGACATAGCCGTTGGCCTCGGGCCCCAAAGATTTCGAGTAAAGAAACGGGGTCTAAGCTAACCCAAGTCAGACGAATCCGTTTCGGGAATTTGTAACAAATTTGGTAGCGGGCGATTTGGTACCAGAACTTCGGGGGATGAGACGCGGAAGACGTGAAGCGGTTGCATGGGCGGCTCGCTTCGCCGCCCGGGCCGAGGGTCGACACGGAGTGTCGCACCTCCGGAGCTCCGGAATCTTTTTTCGATTTTCTTTCCCGGCCCTTACGGGCCGGGCTAACGTATGCCGCCCCTCCGGGGCTGATTTGGCGGGAGGGCGACGATTTGGTGCGAGGGCGATTGGCATGACTCATTTTTACGCGCCGCAGATTGGGCGAAGCGGTGCGTGAAAAACGAAAGACCGGCTAAAAGGCGTGGCTGCCGTGGGTGATGGCCGCGCCGGCGCGGAGAGCGGCGGAGACGGTGACGGCTTCGGCGATTTCGTGATCGGAGCAGCCGGCTTCACGAGCGCGTTTGGCGTGAAGTTCGATGCAGTAAGGGCATTGGGTGGTGAAGGCGACGGAGAGCGCCATGAGCTCTTTGTATTTTACCGGGATGGCGCCTTCGGCCATGGCGGCTTTATCGAAAGCCCAAAAGGCCTTCATGGCGTCGGGCGCGCCGGTGTCGAGTTTTTTCAGCTTAGCGAGATTTTTCATGTCGTACATGGGTGCACCTCCAGAGAATAAAGCGACATTATCTGGATTTGCGGCGAGCGTCCAGATGCGCCGGAAAATTCGCGGCGGCGCGATGCTAGAATGGCGGCGCTGCAAGACTTGATTCGGGAGGATGCGGTTGACGGAATTTCTCCATTCGTTGTTGATGCAGATTCCCGACGATTTTAAGCCGTGGGCGGCGTTGATGCTGGGGTCGCTAATTCTGGTGTGCCTGGTGCTGTTTCACGGCGCCGGCATTCACTGGATTTTAATTTATCACCAGCGCAACGGGCGGCGGCTGTGGCTGGGACGACCGCACCACATCGAAGCGACGATACTGTTCGGCACTTCGGTATTTCTGATGTTGGTCCTGCACATTTTCGGGGTGTTGGTGTGGGCGTTCGCGCTGGCGCATTTGGGATTGATTTTGAGAGCGAACGACGCGATTTATTTTTGCGCGAACGCGTATACGACTTTGGGCTACGGAGCGGTGGACATCGATCCGATGTGGCGGAACATTAGTCCGATCATCGGTATTTCGGGATTGTTTACGTTTGCCTGGACGACGAGCGCGCTGGTGGGGGTGGTGACCGGTCATAACCGGTTGCTGGAGCAGTTGGAAATCGAACGCGAAAAACAACTGGAGCTGCGGGCGGCGGCGCGCGGCGCGGTGGGCGCGGTGCGGACGCAAGAAACGGCGGCGGAGCGCGCGGCGCGGGTGAAGATCGCGGGGGAACATCCGGGCGGCGGCGTGCGCGGACGGCTGGAGAACTGGCAGGACGAAAATCGCGAGATCGAAGCGATGCGGGAAACGGAACGGGCGAGGATTGCGGAGATTCGGCGGAAGGAAGGCTCGGACGAAGATAAGTTGGGGCCAGGAATGCCGAACGAGTGAAAGCGGAAAATGGAATTTCGAAAATAGAAAATCGGTGCGGTGGATTACGACGAGTTTAGTGCTGGGGCTTGGTGGCCGAAGCTGCGGTTGCTGGGGTCGGGGCAGGCGTTACGTTTGAGGCGGAATTCGCGTTCGCCGCGGTTACGGGATGGGTTGACGCGCTGGACGTGGCGACCGAGTCGGATTTTTTTATGGGTTTGGGAGCGTCGACTCCGGCGGTGCTGGAGCCCAGGCCTAATTTCTGCAGGGTGGTGGCGTCAATTTTGCCGCTGGAGTTGAGGCCGTTGGCGGACTGGAATTTCTGCATGGCGGCGACGGTGTTGGCGTCCCATTTGCCGTTGGCGTCGCCTTCGAAATAGCCGCCGCGGGCAAGGGCGGATTGGATTTCGGAGATGCGGTCGGGCGTGGGGGATTTTTGGAAAGGTTCGCGGCGGGCGGTGTGGTGGTGGCTGGATTTTTTCTTTTTGGATGTGGATTTGTGGGTCGTGCTGGTTGAGCCGGACGTCGTCGCTTGCGGCGCGGCTTGGACGGTGGCTGCAGCCAGGAAGATCACGGCTAGGGTGATGGTTAGGAATTTGGCG
>DASWVE010000147.1:0-7949 GCA_036401315.1 Candidatus Acidiferrales bacterium | reverse complement strand
TCCCTCGAGGACCATCCTCAGATGGGGCGGCGGAATATCCGGACAATCCTTATGTGCCTCGAGCACGAATAGAAGCTTGTCGCATCGCAAAAGCAAAGGCCCTGGACAAGTGCGCCTGTTTTCATAGAAGAATGACGACGGGTGGGTGGAGGTTGGGAAGTTTGTGGTGGCGCTTCGCGCTTAAGTTTAAAGCGTAGGAGGCGGGTACCTCATCCTTCAACGGGTTCGGGATGACAAATTTTACTTGAGCGACAAGGTGAGGGGGAGGGTGAGGAGGAGGGCGTCGTCTGGGGGGGCGTTGTAGTAGTTGCGGCGGCGGCCGGCGATTTGGAAATTGTGATGCGTGTAGAAATTTAGGGCGGGTTGGTTGGTGCTGCGAACTTCGAGGATGGCTGTTTCGGCGGCGAGGGAGAGGGCGTAATTTAAGGCGGCGTCGAGAAGCGCGGCGCCAGTGCCTTGACGCCTGGCGTTGAAGTTCACTGCGAAATTCAGGATTTCGAATTCGGTGCCGACGAGACGGCCGACCAGGAAGCCAGTTAATTCCAGATTCGATTCAAAAACCCAGCCGAGCATTTCGCCTTGGGTGACGCGTTCGTAGTCCGACGATTTCCATTGGGCGATTTCGGGGCTGGCGGTTTGAATGGCCAGGATGGATTCGATGTCGCGAGATTCCAGGGGGCGAATGGACACCGATTTAGTTTCCCTTCAGTTGAAGTTCGGCGTCGGAGCGGCGGACGTAGTTGGCGTCGAGAGTTAGCGCGTTGCTGAATTCGCCGCGCTGCGCGCTGGCAAAACCCAAGCTACCGATCGAGGGAGCGAGAACGCTGGAGACGACTTGAAGAGCGAGAGATGGGCGCGAGTTTGAAGGAACGGAATTCTCAAATCGAGACAAGGCATCGGAAATTAATTGTGGTTCGGGCGTGGAGATCACTACGCAAGCGTCCGAGGTTTGCTTCTGAAGCGCGCTTAGCAATTCTTCACAGGTCATGACGGCTTGATCGCCTTCGAGAATCAGGCGCGAGCGGTCGGCGCGATAAAACGCGGAGTAAATTTGTCCGCGGCGAGCGTCGAGGACTGGAACGAAGAGGCTTTTGTTGGTGGAATCTGCAACGCGGAATGATTGGATTGCTACTGCTTCCAAGGCACTTACGCCGACTACGGGCTTGTTGTAGACCTCGGACCAAGCTTTGGCGGCGGTGAGACCGATGCGTAATCCGGTGAAAGAACCGGGGCCGGCGGCGACCGAAAATAAATCGAAATCGCGGAGATGGAGAGAGAGATCGGAGAGGAGAAAATCGAGATGGCGGAACATGCGGGAGGAATAATTTTCGTCGGACCGAGTGGAGATAACGCCGAGAAGCGAGTCATTTTTGAGGACGGCGAGGCTGCCGGAGAGGGAGGACGTGTCGAGTGCAAGGGTTAACACGTGCACCAGTATAGGGCAATTTGGTGGCCAAACCGCTCAAAACATGCGGCTTTCTGGGAGTTCTGCAGCGGCAGAAAAGCCCTATTTCCTTGACGTTTTGTAGACGTGTGCCTAAACTTTCAATAGCTTCTCCGGGAGAGGACTTCCACCTATGTCTATGGAATTCAAGCTAGGCGAAAAAGTCGTGTATCCGAACCACGGTGTTGGGGTGATTGAGCAGATAAGTTACGGAACAGCTAATGGACGGTCGGAACGGTTTTACATGTTGAAGATCGTTTCCAGCGGATTGAAAGTCATGGTGCCGCAGACGAACGTAGATTGCGTCGGACTGCGGCCGATCATCCGTAACACACAAGCCGGCGCAGTGATTTCGTTCCTGGAGAAAGGCCGCTCCGCTTCCCACCACGATTGGAAACACCGCTTCAAGGAAAACTCGGACAAGATGCGCACGGGATCGCTGATGGAAGTGGCCGCGGTATTGAAGGGCCTCGTCGCACTCAGCCGAACCAAGCCGCTCTCGTTCCGGGAAAAGAAAATGCTGGAACGCGCCAAGTATCTTCTGGTCAGTGAGCTTGCGACGGTGCGGAACACGTCGGAATCCACGGTGGAAGCGAATTTGGTACGCGCTTTGGCAAAAGCCAAGCTGCAGATGCCGGAAGCCTCTCCGATTCCGGAGTAAATATTTTTGGTAACGCCCTGGCGGGCACGGCCTTTCGAGGCCGTGCCCCTTTTTTTTGGTGCTGGCGTGGATTTTTGGGGCGGCGGTGGAGGTCCCTCAGCGGCTAAAGCCGTGCCCTGACGAAACCCGTGTCCCGGCGGGTTATCTTCGCGATTGTTGATTGCCTTCGGCGCGCAAAAAGCAGATCCCTCACCCGCAAGCGGGATTCGGGATGACAATCAATGCTCTGGGCCGAATTTGGTCGAGGAAAATTTGCAAGCGTGGCCTGACGACGTGCAAAATGGCTTCAGGGGCTGAAGCCCGTCGATAGCACTGGCATCTCGGCGGGACTGAAGTCCCGCCCCTCCGAAGCGATTAGGCTGCAACAAAATGTCAGCGTTTTTTCGAGTGTTTCCTGGTCTTCTTCCTGGCGGTTCCCTTCTTGCTTTTCCTGGTGGCGGCGACGATTCCTTCGATCTGTTTGAGGTGATTCAGGTCGTGGCCGGCGAACATGGTGACGATGTGCTGGATGGTTTCCTGGCCAGGTTCGCTATGCATGCCGAAGTGCTGCCATTGTTCGGGGGTGAGGGTTTTGAGCATGGCTAAATTGGCGGCGCGGAGGGATTCGAAATGCTGCAACGAAACGTGGGCGTCGCGTTCGGCGTAGTGGCCGGCTGAGGCCCAGACGTCTTGATCGAGGGCCTGAATGGGGGTGCCGGGGGCGCCGAGGATGAAGCGCATGCGATAGCCGCCGACGATATCGGTATCGACGAGGTGGGTGACGATTTCGGCGACGGACCATTTGTCGGGGGCGGGGCGTTTACGAAGGGACGCGGCGGAGTGGCCTTTGATCAGGGATTTGATTTTCTTTGGAGTGGCTCCTTGAACTTTTAGCGGTTCGTGGCCGGCGGCGTGACCGAGGATGCGTTGGATGTACTGTTGGGCGGTTTCGTTCGGGTTCATGGGCGATGGCTCCCTTGGATTGGAATTTTTTCCCGCGGTGATTGTAGTGGGACGGACGGCCGGGACAAAAGAGAGCTTGGCCCGCTTAAATCGGTGGGCCGCGGCCAAATTGGCGGGGTGGACGGCGGCGAAAATTCGAAATTTTGGGCGAATGTCTTCCCTGCCCCGAAGTACAGGTTACCGGGCGGCTACCTAACGGACCCTTACGATTGACCCCGCCCGCAGGCCCGCCTAACGTGGAATTAGAGCCCTGCCGATCTGGAGGTATTTCCCATGAGCGAAGGACGCAAGTTTACGCGGGTCGGGGCAATTTCTATTTTTTCGGTGGCGATATTGTGGTGCATGCCGGCCGCATTCGGACAGTCGGCGGCGGGAGCGCAGGCGCCGACGCAACCGGCGGCGCCTTCCGCTGCGGCGAAAACGGCTGACGCGGGTGGCGCTGGAACGCAATCCGCGGAACAAAAGCCGGCGAATGCGCCGGCGGATTATCAAATGCAGGATCAGTCGGCACCGCCGGCCGATTCTTTGGCGGAAGCTGCGCGTCGAGCAAAGGCCCAGAAGCCGAAGAGTGCCGCGCCGAAGGTGTATACGGACGATTCGGTGACGCACCTTTCGGGGCATGGCGTTTCGGTGGTGGGTGACAGCAATTCGGGCGGATCGGGTGACGGGCAGGACTTCGTGAGCGATCAGGCTGCGGCCGCTCCGCAGGCGGGCGCGAGCCAGGAACAGTATTGGCGCGGAAGAGCGCGGACGATTCACGATCAGATGGCGCAGATCGACCGGCAGATCGACGGGCTGCGCGCAGAAATTGCGAAGCAGGGCGCGGTGTCGGTTGATCCGCAAAGCGGATTTTCGGCCGGAGTGATTTACATCACGGACCGGAATGCGCAGATCAAAGAACTGGAAGGGCGCAAGGATGGGCTGCAGCGGCAGATGGATACGCTTGAAGATGAAGGGCGCAAGGCTGGGGCGGATTCGGGATGGTTCCGCTGAGATATTTCTTCAGGAATTTTTGCTGGCGGTAGCGGCTTTTGCTTCCGCCGGTTGCGATGCGGGTCAACGAGGCCAACCAGGTGGGATCAAACACAACTGAAAAGCCGGGGCTGCAGACTTCGGGAAAGCTGCCGCTGAATCCCGAGGAGCAGGAGCTGGCACGGAAACGCGCGGAGCAGTCGGTGATCGAGACCGAATTGGCGGAGCGCGAATTGCGGTCGGCGAATTTGCGGGCGGAGCTGGGCGCGTTCGAGCAGCAGTATTTGCATTTTGTCGGCGCACGTTACGCGGAATTGGATGAATTGCGGGCGGGGATCGCGGAACGCGCGGCCAAGGAACAGCCGGGAAATTCGAAGGCGCAGCACGCGGCGCAGGAAGCGCGCGAGCACGCGCGGGAAACGAAGTCGGCGGCGGGAGAAATTTTAGAGACTTCGCCGCGGGCGTTCGAGGCGTCACCGGAAATGAAACGGCTGTATCGCGACGTAGCGAAGCGCATTCATCCCGATTTGACCGCCGACCGGCAGGACCGGGCCAAGCGGCAGGTCTTGATGGCGGAAGCGAACAAGGCTTACGAGCAGGGCGACGAAGCGCGGCTGGCGAAAATTTTGACGGAGTATGAGTGGAGCCCGGAGCAGGTGCGCGGCGAAGGCGCGGGCGCGGAATTGGTGCGGGTGATTCGCGGGATTAGCCAGGCGCGCGGACGGCTGGCGGAGATTGAGGCGGAATTGCAGGAATTGCTGCGGTCGGATTTGTACCAGCTGAAAACGCGAGTGGACGAAGCGCAACAGGGCGGGCACGACGTGCTGAAGGAAATGATCGATAAAGTTGACGATCAGATTGCGCAGGCGAAGCGGCGGCTGGATGCGGTGCTGGCGCCGTCGCGGTAATTTCGTTTAATTGAAACGAGGCGTGTAGGAAATGGAAGTTAGCGACGCAGAAAAAATCGGAGGCGCGACGGCGACGGAATCGCGGGCGCTGGCGCGCGCGGAATCGCAGGGCTTGACGGTGCGTTCGGCGGCGCTGGTGCGGCGGGGATTGCGCGACTTGGCGCGCGATTCGAACTGGCTGATCAAGAAGGTTTTTGCGGGCTACAGCCGGCGCGTGGCCATTTCTGATGGCGGGCAAGTGTGCGCGATTCCGAATGCCGGGCAGGGCGCGGGGCAAAGATTAGTTTTGTACGACATTGAGATGAATGTGCCGACTTTGGCTTTGTCGGTTCCAGACGAGACGGCGGGCGCGGCGGCGAATTTGAAGGCGGCCTTTGCGTGGTCGGCGGGATCGCGATTTCTGGTGGCGGCGTGGGAGGGATGGCGGACGCCGGCGCTACATATTTTCGATCTACATTCGAAGGTGTTGGCCGGGGCGTTTGGCGAATTTGCGAATTTTCCGGCGCGGATGGGATGGTCGAACGGCGGAAAGCATTTTGCGGCGGCATCATCCGGCGGAAAGAACGCTTCGTTGCGGGTGTGGAGCGCGGGCGAGGGGCCAATGCCCTGCTCTGCTGTGGCGCAGCACGAAATGGGATTGCCGGAGGGATTTGAACGGCAAACGTATGAGGCAGAGTTCGGCGAGGAAGGCGCGTTCGCGGGATACGGGGCGTTGGCATTCAGTCCGGATGAGATGACGCTGGCGAGCGTGGCGGAAATTCGTGGGGATTGGGCGGACGATTCGATTGTGCTGGTAGACGCGGCGACGCTGGCGAAGAAAAACGTTTTCAACGGACAGGGACACATCACGGATATTGCGTGGACTGCGGACAGCCGGCAGATTTTGTATTGCGCGGGAGGGCAGGCTTACCGGCTGGACGTGGTGAGACAAGAATCGGAGGCGCTGCCGTTTGGCGCGGAGCTTTGCGCGTGCCACCCGCAGTTGCCGTTGGGCTTGTGTTTTAGCTCGTGGCTAAAAAATTCGGCGAAGGGACGATTGTTTGTCGTCGATTTGAATACTTTGGAAATTCGCGACGAGCATCCGGCGGAGAATATTGCGGATTTGCGGTGGAACGCGGATGGGTCAAAGGGTTACGCGGTGACGAACGACGGGATGGCTTACGTTTACGAACCGGCGATGAGTTGAACTTGCTGAATACGCTCTCGAAACTCGATTGGAGGGTGATATTTCGTTGCGCTGCCGCTGGCTTCGCCGTCACCGCAGTGTTCGTGGCCTATCAGGTTGTAGCGAACGTAGTGAAACCCGATGGTCTGAATATTCCTGCTCTGTCGGTCTTCGTCGTCTTGTGCCCACCATCATTAATTTCCATCCCGGTTATTGACGCCGAAACGGGAACGAGTGCTTTCTATTTCCTCTTCGCGATCATCGCGCTGTTAAATTCCGCCCTATATGGAGCCGTCGGGCTTTCTGCTAAGCGCCTGATTGAACGGTCGAAAGCGAACTAAACTAACGGGAGATTGGGGACGGGGTCGAGGGTCGCGTCGGAGAAGTGGCCAGCGGCAAAGGTGCTGTAGCCGGCGGCGGCGATCATGGCGGCGTTATCGGTGGAGAGGGCGCGGCTGGGAAAAAATACTTCGATGTGGAGTTTTTTTGCTTCGCGTTCGAAGGTGGCGCGGAGTTCGCTGTTGGCGGCCACTCCTCCGGAAACGAGAATCGAGCGCGCGGCGGATGCTTGCGCAGCGGCTAGCGTGCTGGTTACCAGATTGTTGACGACGGAGCGCTGAAAGCTGGCGATTAAATCGAGCGTGGCCGGGGTGCAGAGATTTTTTAGGGCCTCGGCGCCGCGCTCGCCTCGCGCGATGGCTTCTTTTCTGACGGCAATTTCCGGCTGCAGCTCCGGATGTTTTTGGATGTGGTAGAGGACGGCCGTTTTAATTCCACTAAAACTAAAATCGTAGAGGCTGCCGCGGATTTTGGGCTCGGCGAAGCGGATGGCTTGGGGATTTCCGTGGACGGCGAGTTTGTCGATGACCGGGCCGCCGGGATAGCCGAGGGCGAGGAGGCGGGCGACTTTGTCGTAGGCTTCGCCGGCGGCGTCGTCGCGCGTGCCGCCGATGCGGACGTAGGAAAAGTGGCGCACGCCGTTGGTGGATTCGTTCTTCACTTCATAGATGACGGTGTGGCCGCCGGAAACGATGAGGCAGACGGTGGGCAGCTCGGGACGACGATCGCCGGTGGCGCAGGCTTCGAGAAAAACGGCGTGAACGTGACCGGCGAGATGATTCACGGCGATGAGCGGCTTGCCGAGAGCGAGGGCGAGAGCTTTGCCGTAGGTGACGCCGACGAGAAGGGCGCCGACGAGGCCGGGGCCCTGGGTGACGGCGACGGCGTCGAGATCCTGGAGAGTGATGCCGGCTTGCTCGACGGCTTCGCGGACGACGGGAACGATTTGGCGGAGATGTTCGCGGGAGGCGAGTTCGGGTACGACGCCGCCGTATTTGCGATGAATTTCGATCTGGGAGGCGACGATGCTGGAGAGGACTTTTTCGCCGTGGGCGACTACGGCGGCGGCGGTTTCGTCGCAGGAGGATTCGATGCCGAGGATGAGTTTTCGATCGCTGCTCATACGGAGTTCATTGTATACGCACGGCGTGGGGCGTGCGATATCATCGTGGGGGCTTTGATCTCGATGGCGTCGCGGAAAGAAGGCTTCAGGGGCAAAAGCCCCTTTTTTTGCGGTTCGTATGACGGGACTGAAGTCCCGCCCTTCCGGAGCGGTTGGCGCCATCGCGGAAGACATCGTTTCTGCGATTTTCTTTGCGATTGTTAATTGCCCTGCGCGCGTAAGAAGCAGATCCCTCACCCGCGTTGCGGGATTCGGGATGACCGCTGCGTGCGAGTGAAACTTTTGCCAAACGGAGGCGGGGGCGTTGCAGTTTCGAAATGAGTGGCGCAACATTAGTGTCCCGACTCGCTTCAGGTAGTAAAATTAAGTGAATCCATCTCGCCGTGGCCGCGAGC
>DASWVE010000146.1:0-9596 GCA_036401315.1 Candidatus Acidiferrales bacterium | reverse complement strand
TCCCTCGAGGACCATCCTCAGATGGGGCGGCGGAATATCCGGACAATCCTTATGTGCCTCGAGCACGAATAGAAGCTTGTCGCATCGCAAAAGCAAAGGCCCTGGACAAGTGCGCCTGTTTTCATAGAAGAATGACGGCGGCGTGGGTGGTGGGTTGCTGCACTTGAAGGCAAACTCAGCGCGGCGGCGTGGCGGGTTGTAGTTCGCGGGTGATGCGGGTGGGGATGGGGGCGGGGATTTCTTTGGCGATCTGCGCCGGCGACGGGTCGTTTACTTTGGAGAAGCGACCCTCGGCGAGCATGCGGCGGTGGGCTTCGGCCCAGGTGGGCAGGTCGGTGGTGGGCTGGGTCCAATGCACGACCGAGGCTTCGTCGCACCACACCATCAATTTGGGCATGACGCTTTGGTGCGCGCCGGAGGTGCGGAAGGCGTTCATGGCCGCGTCAGTGTCCCAGGCGGTGATGGTCCACCAGGTGTTGCTGGATTCACGCATCAAGCGGCCGTGGATGAATCCGGGCGCGCTCTGGGACTGGCTGATGGATTGCTGCGCGCGCCAGACGAAGACTGGCAGGTAGAGGTAGGAGCGGACGTGCAGGCGCGTGATGGATATAAAGGTCATCGAGATTCGCTGGTCATTAATACAATACGCGCCCTGACGCCCGAAAGTAACGACCGGCCAAGTGAGCCACGCGTCCTGAGCCACCAATTCCACGGTCGCCACTGGCGGACGGCAAAATCCCCA
Organism: Candidatus Acidiferrales bacterium; assembly: GCA_036401315.1. Classification (GTDB taxonomy): domain Bacteria; phylum Acidobacteriota; class Terriglobia; order Acidiferrales; family UBA7541; genus Palsa-295. Next base: position 8,854 of record DASWVE010000146.1, on the reverse strand, counting down.
CCCTTCCAGAGGCGGGAAGAATGGGCCACCCTCAAAAACTTGGCCGGCGCTGCGGCCGGCGGTCGCGACCGTTGGGCTTGATCCTCGTGCAATTCCGCGAATCACTAAAAAACGGCGGGCAAGCGGGGTATTTTTTTCGCTGCGCGCGCCTTTGCGTGCGGCGCGCAACTGCCTCTGCCAGTGCAAGATACCAGTTTAGATAGAATTTAGGTGCTGTTTGATTGACGATCGGGCCGCCCGCCCCCACAGTGCGCTTAGGATTTTGATTCCACCCCGCACTCTGGAGGCGAAAAATGGCCGGTATTCCTAGTACGCTTGCGAAATTCCTCGTGGTTCTCTCCATGGCAGGTTTGATCTGGGGCGCGCGCGTGGCGCACGCCGGGCCGGTGCAGTCGTCCGAGGTGGCGCCGTCGTCAACGGCGCTGACGTTCGTCGCGCAGCGCACGAGCGGCGGGGAACCCGCGGCGGTTTCGGTGCCGCGGTTGGTGCAGTTCACCGGCACGTTGAAGGACGCGGCGGGGCGCCCGGTTTCGGGCGCGGCCAGCGTGACCTTCGCGGTCTACGCCGAGCAGGACGGCGGCACCGCGCTGTGGAGTGAAACGCAAAATGTTATCGCCGACGAGAGCGGGCGCTTCAACGCGCTGCTCGGCGGCGCGACGGCGAACGGCTTGCCTGCGGAACTTTTTGGCATCAGCGCTGGCACCGGGATCGGCACTGGGGTTGGCGCCGGTAGCGGCGCCGCACAATCGCGCTGGCTGGGCATCACCATCGCGCGTCAGGCGGAAATGCCGCGCGTGTTGCTGGCCAGCGTGCCGTACGCGCTGAAAGCTGGCGACGCGGATACGCTCGGCGGCCTCCCGGCCTCCGAGTATGTGACGGCGAAATCGCTGGCGCAGAATAATGCGCGGCTGGCCGCGCCTTTCTCCGGCAACAGCGCGAGCACGACGATCATCGCCGCGCCGCAGAATTCTGCGGCAGCCCCGGCCACGCTGCCAATTTCCAACGCCACGCCGACCGGCAGCGGTACCACGAATTACGTCCCGCTGTGGACTTCCGGCACGGCGCTCGGCAATTCTCTGCTGTACCAGACTGGCGGGAAAATCGGCGTAGGCACCACCACGCCGACCGAAACCCTCGACGTCAACGGAAACTCGATCTTCCGCGGCTCGTTCCAGTTGCCTCCGGGCCACGACGCGACCACTTCCGCCGGCTACGAGTCGCACTCTTTTCAATTCCAGGCATCATCGTACAACAGCGGCACCAAAGCATCGACCACGCAAAGCTTCGGCTTCCGCGCCGAACCACTCGACAACAACACTGCGAATCCTTCCGCCGCGCTCGATCTTTTTTTCATCCCCAACGGCGGCTCGGAATTCGTCAACACCGGCGTTTCCTGGAGCAGCACTGGGATTATGACTTTTGCGCCGGGGCAAACTTTTTCTGGAACTTCTGAGACTTTGACCGGCTCATTGAACCTGCCGACCAGCACCAGTTCGACGACCGGAACGATCAACATTGGTGGCCAAACCTTTATCAGCGACTTCGGCGGAAATACCAATACGTTCGTGGGAGCAGGTAACGGGACAAAGGTAGTGAATGGCGTAGCGTCATCCGATACGGCCGTGGGCGGGGGAGCGTTGGCCTCTTTAACGACGGGTATGAACAACACCGCGACTGGAGCATCCGCGCTGGAAGCTGACTCCTCTGGTGGATATAACACCGCGGTCGGCGAGCAGGCGCTGGAATTCACCTCGACCGCAGATAACAACGTTGCGGTGGGAGCTTTCGCGGGATCCGCCAATGAGACCGGAAGCTCCAATATCTTCATCGGAGCCAATGCTCAGCCGGCTAGCGCCGGCCTGACCAATGCCGTGGTGATTGGGGCGAACGCTTACGTCGGCACGAGTAATTCCATTGTGCTGGGCGGCATCCCTCCGTACGAATCGAAGGTGGGCATCGGCAGCTCGAGTCCGGGACACACGCTGGAAGTGATCGACGGCGGTACGGGCGGAGCTGGAGTTTGGGTGCTCTCCACTGTTTCCGGCGATAACGCCATTGAGGGCGTCCAATCCGCTACCGGCGGCGAATCCAACGGCGGGTATTTTTATACCGACAGCAACGCCGGGACCGGAGTGGTGGGCGTGAATGCCGCCGGAGGCAAAGCGGGATATTTCGCGGGAGACGTGCAGGTCACCGGCAACCTGAGCAAGGGCGGCGGCTCGTTCAAGATCGACGATCCCATCGCACCGGCGGAAAAATATTTGTCGCACTCGTTCGTGGAATCGCCGGACATGATGAATATCTACAACGGCATCGCCACGCTCGACGCGCGCGGCCAAGCCGTGGTGCAAATGCCCGAATGGTTCGACGCGCTGAATCGCGATTTCCGTTATCAGTTGACGGCCCTCGGCGCGCCGGGGCCACGCCTCTACATCGCCGAAAAAGTTCACGACAATCAATTCAAGATCGCCGGTGGAAAAAAAGGCCAGGAAATTTCCTGGCAGGTCACCGGCATCCGCCACGACGCCTGGGCCAACGCGCACCGCATTCCCACCGAAGAGGAGAAGCCGGCGAACGAGCAGGGCCATTACATTCATCCGGAACTTTTCGGCGCCCCGCCGGAGCAGGGAATTTCGGCGATGCACGGCGCAGCGGTGCCGTCGTCGCTGCCGTCTACGGCGCCGGCGCTCGATCCGGATACGCATCGTCCCGCCGCAGCGCACGCAGCGGCATTGCGGAGCCAGTCGCCGAGTGCAAAGGCCGTAGGCGGTGGAAACTGATCGAAGCACCGGGCGCGCCAGGGAACTGCGGGGCTAAAGCCCCGCAGTACCCGAAGCCGCTTTAGCCGCGACAGAAAAGGATTGGCGAGCTTCAGGGTCTGCGGCCCCTGAAGCTTCCACGAGATTCGAATGAAAAAGATTCTCGATCGTGCCCGGCAAAAATCCAAGGGAGAAAGAATGAACAAAATATCCGAAAGTGCGGCCCGAAAGAAGATCGGAAAGTTCGCGATGCTGATGGCGCTGTACGCCACCGCAGCAACCTGCGTGTTCGCGCAGGCGCCACAACAGATCAGCGTTCCGCGCCTGGTGCAATTCAACGGCACCCTGAAGGACGCGGCGGCGCGGCCGATGAGTGGTGTGGCCAGCGTGACGTTTGCGATTTACGCCGAGCAGGACGGCGGGACCGCGTTGTGGAGTGAAACGCAGAACGTGCTAGCCGATACGAGCGGCCATTACAACGTGCTGCTGGGCTCGGCGACCGCCGCCGGGGTACCCGCGGAACTATTTAGCGCTGGGGTTGGAACCGGAGCGTCACGCTGGCTGGGCGTGACGATCGCGCGTCACGAGGAAATGCCGCGAGTGTTGCTCGCGAGCGTTCCTTACGCACTGAAGGCCGCCGACGCGGAAACGCTCGGCGGCCTCCCGGCTTCCGCATACGTCACGGAGCAGAGCCTCGCCGCGCGATCGACGACCACAATTCTCGCGCCGGGCAACACGACGCTCGCAGCCGCGCCGCAAAATTCCGCAGCGGCTAACGCCGCGGCAACGCCCGCGGCGCTGCCCGTCACCAACGCCACGCCGACCGGCGGAGGCACCACGAATTACGTTCCGCTGTGGACTTCGGCGACCGCCCTCGGCAATTCCATCCTGTTTCAAACCGGCGGCAACATCGGCATCGGTACCACGGCGCCGGCCGAAACACTCGACGTCAACGGCAACTCGATCTTCCGCGGCTCGTTCCAATTGCCGCCAGGGCATCCGGCGATTGCGTCGAGTGGCTATGAATCGCATTCGTTCCAATTCCAGGCATCGTCTTTCAACAGCACTACAAAAACTTCGAACACCGAAGCGTTCGGCTTCCGCGCCGAGCCGCTGAACAACAACACCGCGAATCCTTCGGCCAAACTCGATTTGTTTTTCGGTGCAGGCGGCAGCGCGCCGTTCACTGACACCGGCTTATCGTTTGCGGCTAACGGCATCGTCACTTTCGCGCCGGGCCAAAGTTTTAATGGCGCATCGGAAACGCTCAGCGGGTCGCTCAATCTGCCGCAAATCAGCGGAGCGAACATCACCCTCGGCGGCCAGCCGCTCATTAGCAACAACGGAGACTTGACCAACATATTTGTGGGCGTAAACGCCGGCGGACCGGGTGAAGTGGCGGACAGCGCGGAATTCAATACCGCGTTCGGCAACGCCGCGCTCTTCGCCAACACCACTGGCTCGCAAAACACGGCTGTTGGCACCAGCGCTTTGAACGGGGTCACCACCGGCGATTCCAACACGGCGGTGGGAGAAATGGCCGGGACCACGATCATCAGCGGCTCCAACGACACTTTTCTGGGCGCTGGCGCCAATATTTACGTGCCGGTTATCACCAATGCCCGGAGCGCCGGGCCCGACGCCATCCATTCGAACGCGATTCTGAGAAATTCAAATTTGACCAACGCCACGGCCATCGGCGCGAACGCGCTGGTCGGCGCCAACAACTCGCTTGTTTTGGGCGGCACCGGAACGAACGCCGTCAGTGTCGGCATCGGCACGCCGACGCCGCAGTCGCTGCTCGAACTAAGCACCAACAACAGCGACACCACGCTGGGCGTTCCGCCGAATCCGGACATCACGCTGACCAACACCGCGGGCGGCACGAATGCGAAAGTCGCCATCGATTTCAATACCTCCGCGCCGGTCTACGGTTCGAACTACAACCCGGACGCGCGAATCCTGGCCTTCGACAATGGCAGCTTCAGCGACTCCATCATTTTTCAAGCGAATGGCACCGGCGTTAACACCGGCCTGCAGGACACGATGTCGATCGCCTCGAACGGCAATGTGGTAATCGAGGGCAACCTGACGGTCGGCGGAAATCTGTTCAAAGAGGGCGGGTCGTTCAAGATCGACGATCCGATCGCGCCCGGGGAGAAATATTTATCACATTCGTTCGTGGAATCGCCGGACATGATGAATATCTACAACGGCAACGTGACGCTCGACGCGCATGGCCGCGCGGTGATTCAAATGCCGAAGTGGTTCGACGCTTTGAATCGCGATTTCCGGTATCAGTTGACGGCCATTGGAGCGCCGGGGCCGCGGCTGTACATTGCCGCGGAAATTCACGACAACCGTTTTCAGATCGCTGGCGGCAAGGCGCGAATGAAAGTCTCCTGGATGGTTACCGGCATTCGCCACGACGCCTGGGCCGAAGCGCATCGGATCCCCACCGAAGAAGAAAAACCCGCTGACGAGCAGGGGCGCTACATGCACCCCGAACTTTTTGGCGCGCCGCCGGAGCAGGGAATTTCGGCGACGCACGACACATCGGTGCCATCGTCGCTGCCGTCGACGACGCCAGCGCTCGATCCCGATACGCATCGCCCGGCCGCGGCGCACGCGGCGGCGTTGCGAACTGATTCGTCGCGCAGTGAGCCGTCGCAAAGCAAGTCATCGAGCAACAAGCAACCAAGCAGCTTTTGAGGGTGGACGGTTGGAGTGTGGGGGCCGCCCGCCTCGTCGTTACGATTTAGGGGCGGGAGCATGGATGAGATCCTTCGTCGCGCAAGTCGCTCCTCAGGATGACGACCAGTGCGGATGAAGATGAAGTCGAGCGAAAAAGCGAAGGGAGAAAAAATGAGCAAAACATCTCAAAAGATCAGAAGGTTCGCGATGCTGATGGCGTTTTGCGCTACTGCATCGACCGGCGCGTTCGCGCAGGCGACGCCACAAGTCAGCGTCAGCGTCCCGCGCCTGGTGCAGTTCAGCAGCACGTTGAAAGACCCGGCCGCGCGGCCGGTCTCCGGCGTCGCTAGCGTCACCTTCGCGATTTACGCGGAGCAGGACGGCGGCACCGCGTTGTGGAGCGAAACGCAAAACGTTTTGGCCGATGCGAATGGACATTACAACGTTCTGCTGGGAGCCGCCACGACTGCCGGCGTGCCCGCGGAACTTTTTGGAACCGGAGCGTCACGCTGGCTGGGCGTGACGATCGCGCGTCACGAGGAAATGCCGCGAGTGTTGCTCGCGAGCGTTCCTTACGCACTGAAGGCCGCCGACGCGGAAACGCTCGGCGGCTTGCCGGCTTCTGCATATGTCACGGAGCAGAGCCTCGCAGCGAGAACGAGCACTACGATTCTTGCGCCGGGCAGCGGCGCGATTTCCGGCGCGACGCCCGATGCGTCGTCGCCCGTTTCCGCGGCAGCGCCCGCGACCCTGCCAGTCACCAACGCTACGCCCACCGGCGGCGGCACCACGAATTACGTGCCACTGTGGACTTCCGGGACAGTACTCGGTAATTCGCTGCTGTATCAAACCGGCGGAAAAATTGGCGTGGGCACCACCACTCCCACCGAAACGCTGGACGTGAACGGCAACTCGATCTTCCGCGGCTCATTCCAATTGCCTCCGGGCCACGACGCGATCGCATCGTCTGGCTACGAATCACATTCGTTCCAGTTCCAGGCGTCGTCGTTCAACAGCGGCACCGCCAAATCGACCACGCAAAGCTTCGGCTTCCGCGCCGAGCCGCTGAACAACAACACGACGAATCCCTCCGCCGCTCTCGATTTGTTTTTCATTCCCAACGGCGGCTCAGATTTCGTCAACACCGGCGTTTCCTGGAGCAGCACCGGGATTATGACTTTCGCGCCGGGCCAGACCTTCAACTCCGCGACCCAAACCCTCACCGGATACCTAAACTTGCCGAACACGACGGCTCCGGGCCTCGGCCCCATTCTTATTGGCGGCTCGTCGTTCATCAGCAACTACGGCGGACCGTTGAACACTTTCGTAGGCGTTTCTGCCGGGGGCTTTTCGGAGACGGCTGCCGGAGAGTCCAACACCGGAGTCGGCGCGCAAGCTCTCGGCTCGGATACCTCCGGCGGTTCAAATGTGGCGGTCGGGGTGGGAGCGCTGTCCGCGAATACGACCGGTGGCAGCAACGTCGGCATCGGATATGAAACGCTGGGGTCGAACGTCGGCGGAATAGCCAACACCGCCATCGGGCAATATTCCGGATTCACCAACGTCACGGGCAGCAACAATTTGTTTCTGGGCTCGGCCGCGGACGTGGAAAGATCCAACCTGAGTTACGCCGTCGCCATCGGCGCGAACTCGAACGTGGGGCAGAGCAATGCGATGGCCCTGGGCGGCACGGGGACCAGCGCGGTCAGCGTCGGCATCGGCACGCCAACGCCGCAATACACTCTGGAAGTGATCGACCGCGGCATTAACGGCGCGGGCATGGCGGGCATTTCGGCCGTGGCCGGCGACAACGCTGTCTTCGGCAACAACACCGCCACCTCGGGCTCCTCCAACGGCGGATATTTCACCACCGCGAGCATGGCCGGCAGCGGCGTGGTCGGCGTAAATACCGCGGGAGGACTGGCCGGTTATTTTGGCGGCAATGTGCAAGTGGCCGGAAATCTTTCCAAGTCTTCGGGCTCATTCAAGATCGACGATCCCATCGCGCCCGGGGAAAAATATCTGTCGCATTCATTCGTCGAATCCCCGGACATGATGAACATTTACAACGGCAACGTGGTCACCAACGCCAAAGGTTACGCGGTGGTCACCATGCCGGCGTGGTTCGAAGCGCTCAACGGCGATTTTCGTTATCAGCTGACGCCGGTGGGACAATTTGCGCAGGCCATGGTTGCCAGCGAAATCAAAGATCGCAAATTCACGATTCGCAGCAGCAAGCCGCACGTGAAAATTTCCTGGATGGTCACCGGCATTCGCCACGATGCCTGGGCCAATGCGCATCGCATCCCCACCGAAGAAGAAAAACCCGCGAACGAACAAGGACGCTACATCCATCCCGAACTTTTCGGCGCGCCGCCGGAGCAGGGCATTTTGCCAGCGCACGGCTCGGCCGTTCCGGCGTCAGTTCCAGTACTCAAGGCCGTTCCGGCGGCACATGCCACTGTGACGCGAACCGCTGCCGGTGCCGCTCCGAAGAGCACCGCATCAGGCAGCGGAAACTGATCGAAAGCTCCGTGGCGGCGAGGAACTGAATCCTCGCCGCCGCGACTTTCTACACGTCGCGCAGTCGAAACCACCATCTAAGCCGCTTTGAATCTTACGCTTGGCCCTTCACCAAACGCTCACCGTTTATCCACCTGCGCAACATTGACGCTGTGCCGTGGATTTGAGACACCTGCTGCGCGACTCGCGCTCCCCGCGCTGTAATTTCCGCGTAAGTGAGGACTCTGATGAAGTTTTCTGGCGTGGTGTCGTTTGTCTCGCCGCTGATTGCAGCGCACCTGATTTGCGCTGGCGGAGCAGCGGCGCGGCCGATGCCGCAGCCGCAGGCGTTGACGACCATCGCGCGCGGCACCGAGGCGCCAGCCGGCGTTCCAGCCGGCGTTCCGCGGCTGGTGCAATTCAATGGCAGCTTGAAGGACGCCGCCGCGCGGGCGGTCAGCGGAGTCGCCAGCGTTACTTTTGCGATTTATGCCGAGCAGGATGGCGGCACCGCGCTGTGGTCCGAAACGCAAAACGTTTTGGCCGATGCGAATGGACATTATGCAGTTCTGCTGGGAGCCGCGACTTCGGCCGGCGTACCCGCGGAACTCTTTGGAACCGGATCGTCACGCTGGCTGGGTGTGACGGTTGCGCGTCACGAGGAGATGCCGCGAGTTTTACTCGCGAGCGTTCCTTACGCACTGAAGGCCGCCGATGCGGAAACGCTCGGCGGCTTACCGGCTTCGGCGTACGTGACGGAGCAGAGCCTCGCGGCGCGAACCTCAACGACAATTCTCGCGCCAGGCGGCACCACGATCGCAGCCGCGCCACAAAATTCGACAGCATCGAGCGAAGCCGCCGCGGCAACGGCCAACGCCACGCTGCCCGTCTCGAACACC
>DASWVE010000145.1:0-9228 GCA_036401315.1 Candidatus Acidiferrales bacterium | reverse complement strand
GGCTGATCCGAGGGAGCGTGGCCGGCGAGGATATTTTGCACGCGCGGCGAATCGAGCCACCATTCGGCTACCAGCCGGTCGGTGGGCAGGCCCGCATCGAGTTTGCTGTCGGTGAGCCCGTAGAAATTGGGGATAAACCGCCGCGACACAGCGCCGAGGCGCACGAAGTTAAAGTGCGCGTTTTTGAGTTCCAGAGGATCGAAGGTCCATTCAGCGAGGGTAACGGAACGGTTCAAAGCGTCTTGCCTTTGAAAGAGCTTCAATTTTCGGCCGATTCCCTGGTTGTGATAGGCGGGCAGTACGGCGGTCATGTGCGAGTGAAGGTAGGTCTGGCTCTGGCGATGGCCGCGAAAAGAGAGCGAGAAGCCGATCAACTGTTCGGCGACGAAAGCGCCGAGAACCTGACCGCCGGTGTGTTGAGCGACCAGCAAAACGGTGGAGGGCACGGCGATGCGCTCGCCCCAGATGATGCGTTCGAGTTCGACGCACTGTTCGTATTCCGCGAGGTTGTGGCAGTGACGAATTTCGACCTCAGCGGAACCGGCGGAAGTTGACTGGTCGGCGCGATTCATTTTGCGGAGGAACCCTGCCCTGCTCTGACTTTTGCGGATTCGGATTGCTTCGAGAGATCCCAGAGCGATTCCATGCGTTCGCGCGGTAGGTCGGCGAAGGTTTTACCTTCGGCTTGGGCGGCGCGTTCCATCCACTGAAAGCGGCGTTGGAATTTACGATTGGCGTGCTTGAGGGCGATTTCGGGGTCGGTGCCGACGAAGCGCGCGACGTTGACGGCGGCGAACAGCAGGTCGCCGACTTCTTCTTCGAGATGCGCGAGGTCGGGAGGCGCGGGCTTCGTGTTCGGGTCGACTTGGGTTTTGGTTTCCGCTGCGCGTTTGGCCAGGTGACCGAGCGAGTCAACGATTTCAGATTTTTCTTCGTCAATTTTGTCGAAGATACCTTTCAGATCGTCCCAGTCGAAACCGACGCGGGCGGCACGGCGGGTGAGCTGGTAGGTTTCGAGCGCGGCGGGGAGAGACTTGGGGACGTCGCCGAGGAGCGACTCCGGGATAGGCGGCTCCGTGAGTTTTCCGGAATTGGCTGCGGCTGAGTCCGAAGCTTTCTCGGCGCGTTCCTGGGCTTTGATCTGTTCCCAGTTTTTCAGAACTTCTTTGGAATTTTTGGCTTTGATGTTGCCGAACACGTGCGGATGGCGGCGAATCATTTTTGAATGGATCGATTCGATGACGTCAGAGATCGTGAACGCGCCGGTTTCTTCGGCGAGGATCGAATGAAAAATCACCTGAAGGAGTAGGTCGCCGAGTTCGGACGCGAAATGTTTGGCGTCGCCCGACTCCATGGCGTCGAGGACTTCGTAGGTTTCTTCGATCAGAAATTTGCGTAGGGATTGGTGGGTCTGCTCGCGATCCCAAGGGCAGCCGCCGGGGCCGCGGAGTCGGGCTTGCAGGGCGACTAGCTTTTCGAACCATTGGCCGGCGCGGCGGTCGCGGGCGGTGATCGGGATGCGCGGGCCGCGAGGCGCGGGCCGCAGGTTCTTGCGTTTCGATTTTCCAGACTTTTTCTTTTTGGGGGCGGCCACGTCTCGTATTTCGCTCCTGCGCATCAGACAATTTACAGGCACAGCAGAGCGGTTACAAGAGAGTGCGAAACCCCGAAAGCGAAGAGAGGAAACGATGAAGGAGGCGGTGTTTGTGCCGTTGACGACGTACCGGGAATTTCCGGGCGAGGAGATGCGGCGGCGGGCGCGGGATTTCAAAGACGAAATGTTGCGGCGGCGGACGGTGCGGCAATTTTCGCCGCGTTTGGTAGCGCGGGAGGTGATCGAGGACTGCTTGCGCGTGGCAGGAAGCGCGCCGAGCGGGGCGAACCTGCAGCCGTGGCACTTCGTGGTGGTCAGCGACGGCCGGGTGAAAGCCGAAATTCGTACGGCCGCGGAGAAAGAAGAGGCGGAATTTTACAGCCGGCGGGCGCCGCAGGAATGGCTGGAGGCGCTGGCTCCTTTGGGAACGGACGAGCACAAGCCGTATCTCGAGGCGGCGCCGTATTTGATTGCGATCTTCGCGCAGTCGTTCCGGGCGGAGGCCGATGGAAGAAAAATGAAAATGTATTACGCGACGGAATCGGTGGGCATCGCGACCGGGATGCTAATTTCGGCGATACACATGGCGGGGCTGGTGAGCCTGACGCACACGCCCAGCCCGATGAGTTTCCTGAACCGGATTTTGGCGCGGCCGGCGGAGGAGAGGCCTTTCCTGCTGCTGGTGGTCGGGTATCCGGAGGCGGATGCGCAGGTGCCGGACATCTCGAAAAAGGATTTGCGCGAAATTTCGACCTTTTTGTGAGGCGTGGAGGGCCGGGGCGGCGTGGCTTGTTCGGGTTCGGGGCGGATGTTAAACTGGCGTGTAACCTGAAAAGGCGCAGCAGACTCTATCCTGCATTAAGGAAACCTACCGTGGCCGACCCGAAGCACGAAGATACTTCTTTCAAAGTGATTGACCGGCGGCTCTTTAGCGAGAGCGGCGAGATTCGCCCGGAAGTGGTGGAACAGGAGCGGCGCGACGACGAAGCGGCGGCGAAGAAGGCCGCGGCACAAGCCAAAGCGCAGGCGAGCCAGCCATCGGCGGCTCCGGCGCAGACGCCGAATTTTACAGGTTCGCCGGCGGCGGGTATGGGCGGCGACACGATGGGGCTGCCCGGAAGCGGATTTGACGGGCAGCAACTGGCACACGGCGGGGCGGACGATTTGGCTGGGCCGGAAGGTCCGGCGGGCGAAGTGAGCGCGAGTTCGCGCAGCTTTCAGATGTTGATCGATTTTCTGACGCGTAATGCGGCGGCGATGCTGGGTGGAATGCCGGATCCGCGGACCGGTCAGGCGTATGTTGACCTGGAAGGTGCGCGGGAAGTGATCGATATGTTGGACGCGCTGCGGGAAAAGACGCGGGGGAATTTGTCGAAGGAAGACGATAATTTGCTGATCGAGGTTTTGGGAAGTTTGAAACTGACGTTCATGGAGATTTCCAAGGCTGCGGCGGAGCAGATGGCGAAGAAGGCTAAGGCGACGAAGTAGATTTTTCGATTTTGACACCGAAGTTCGGTTTCAATCGCTAGCCCGCCTAAAGGCGGCCGCTACGTAAAACAAATTCTGATATTCGCAAGTTTTCACGTCACCTCACCATAATGTCCTCATTGCAAGTCACTGTTCTCGGGTCGGGCACATCGATGGGAGTGCCGACGCTTGGTTGCCACTGCGAAGTTTGCGATTCGAACGATCCGCGGGACAAGCGTACCCGGCCTTCCCTGCTTCTTTCCTACAATGGGCACAACGTGGCGATCGATACCTCGCCGGATTTTCGGGCGCAGGCGATTCGCGAGAAAATCGAGCGGCTGGATGCGGTGATTTACACGCATGGACATGCGGACCACATTCTGGGGCTCGACGATATTCGTCCGTTCAATTTGAAACAGGGCGGCGTGATTCCGGTGTATGCGTCGGCGGATACGCAGACGACTTTGCGGAAGCAGTTTGCGTATGTGTTCGACGAAGGGCCGACAGAGAGTTCGGTGCCGGGCGTGGAGATGCATACGATCGACGGGCCTTTCGAGCTTTTTGGACTGAAATTTATTCCCGTGGCGGCCAGGCATGGGAAGCAGCCGGTTTTGGGTTTTCGATTTGGAGCGGCGGCGTATTTGACGGATTTCAGCGCGGTGCCGGAGGAATCGAAGGCGCTGCTGCGCGGGCTGGACGATTTCGTGCTGGACGCGCTGCGTTACACGCCGCATCCGATGCATTCGAACGTGGCGCAATCGCTCGAGCTAGTGGCGGAACTGAAGCCGAAGCGGGCGTGGTTCACGCACATCTGCCACGACCTGGGACACACGGCGGCGAATGCGAAATTGCCGGAAGGCGTGGCACTCGCTTACGATGGGTTGAAGTTCGAGGTGCAGATTTAATGGCGTACGAACAATTGCGGCGCGAGGAAATTCCACCGAGCGAACCGCGGAAGCCAATCGTGGTGGCGCGGTCGCTCGCGGAATGGCGGGAGCGTTTTGGAAATCCGGGCGCGCCGACGGCGATGACGGTAGGAAATTTTGACGGCGTGCACACCGGGCACCGGAAAATTCTGGAGGACGTGGCCCAGCGAGCGCACCAGTCGCATTGGATGCCGGCGGTGCTGACTTTTGATCCGCATCCGAGCAAAGTGCTGCGGCCGGAGGCGGCTCCCTTGCAGATTGAGACGCTGGCGCAGCGGCTGGAGGGATTTTCGCGATTCGGAATTGAGGCGGCCCTGGTGTTGCCGTTTACGGCGGAGCTGGCGCAGGTGAAGGCGCGCGAATTTGTGGAAACAATTCTGGTGGCGACGATGGGCGCGAAGGCTGTTTTGGTGGGCGAGAACTTCCGGTTTGGGCACAAGCAGGAAGGCGACGTGCGGACGCTGGAGCATCTGGGCGAGAAATTTGGATTCGAAGTGGACGTGATTGCTCCGGTAGGCGACGGGAACACGGTGGTTTCGAGTTCGGCGATTCGGGCGGCGGTGCGCGAGGGGCGCATGGAAGATGCCTGGCACATGCTGGGGCGGGCGTTTGCGCTGGCCGGGGAGATCCGTCCTGGGACGGGCAAGGGGCGGGAGCTGATTGTGCCGACTTTGAATTTGGCAAGCGCGCAGGAATTGATGCCCGGGAATGGCGTGTACGCGACTGAGGTGGTCCTTGGCGGGAAGACTTACCAGTCGGTGACGAATGTTGGCGTGCGGCCGACGTTTGACGGGCAGACGCTGTCGATTGAATCGAATTTGTTCGGATTTTCGGAGATGGTGACGTCCGGGCCGATGGAAGTGCGGTTCAAGGTACGGCTGCGCGACGAGCAGAAGTTTCCGAATTTTGATGCGCTGCGCGAGCAGGTTTTAAAGGATATTGAAGCGGCGAAGAAATTCCCTCCTACGGCGTAGTCCCCGTCCCTGTCCGGCGCTTCATTCGCGGGCACAAATCAATCTATAATTCTGGCTATAATCCTGGTCGATGAACGAGGAATCCCATGGAAAACCGTGAAGTAGCTCGGATCCTGCGCGAGACGGCGCAGCTTTTGGAAATTGATGGCGCGATTATCGGCCGCTACCGGAGTTACGAGAAGGTGGCGGAGCTTTTGTTCAGCATTCATGAACGGATTGAGGATGTGGCCAAGGATGCGAAGAAGCTGCGCGAGCTGCCGGGGATTGGCGAAAACATGGCGGCGCATATCGTGGAAATTCTGGAGACGGGCGATTACGCGTTGCGACAAAAACTGTTGAAGAAATATCCACTGACGCTGCTCGATCTGCTGAATCTGCAATCGATGGGGCCGAAGAAAGTGGCGCTGCTGTATAAGAAATTCAAGGTGTGCACGGTGGAGGGTTTGGAGCAGATGGCGCGCGAGGGGAAACTGCGCGACCTGGAAGGTTTTGGCGAGAAGAGCGAAGAAAATATTTTGAAGGCGACGGCGGTGGCGAAGCGGGCTTCGGGTCGGTTCAAGCTGGACGTGGCGGAAAACGAAGCGAACAAGCTGATCGCTTATATCGGGCAGAAAAGCGACATCGTGGAATTTATTACGGCGGCGGGTTCGTTGCGGCGCGGGAAGGAAACCATTGGCGACGTGGATTTGGTGGTGACGCTGAAGCCGAAGCGGTCGAAGCAGGCGGATATTGACGAAGTGGCCGGACATATTTTGAAGTATCCGGGGATCGATCAGACTTTGGCGCATGGCGAGAACAAAGTGAGCATCGTGCTGGGGAATGGTTTGCAGGTCGACGTGCGGCTGCTGGAGAAGGACTGCCTGGGCGCGGCGCTGCTGTATTTCACCGGGTCGAAGGAACATAACGTGGTTTTGCGCGGCCGGGCGCGGGATATGGGTTGGACGTTGAACGAGTACGCGCTGACGACTTTGAAATCCGGACGGTTCGTGGCGGGAAAAACGGAGCACGATATTTACGCCAAGTTGCAGCTGGATTACATCGAGCCGGAGCTGCGGGAGAACACCGGAGAGATTCAGGCGGCGGAAAATCACACTTTGCCGGCGTTGGTGAAGCTGGAAGACATTCGCGGCGATTTGCAGATGCATACGACGGCGTCAGACGGGCGGAATTCGATCGAGGAGATGGGCGAGGCGGCGCGCGACCTCGGGTACGAATACATCGCGCTGACCGATCATTCGAAAGCGGTGACCGTGGCCAACGGAATGGACGACAAGCGCACCTTGCAGCAGCTGGCCAAGATTCGCGACGCGCAGCAGCGAGTGCCGGGGATTCGATTGCTGGCCGGAATCGAAGTAGATATTTTGAAAAATGGGAAGCTCGATTTGGCGGACGAGACGCTGGCGCAGCTCGATGTGGTGGTGGCGTCGGTACATTCGTTCATGCAGATGGGACGCAACGAAATGACTGAGCGCCTGCTGGCGGCGATTGAGAATCCGAATGTGCACATTTTGGCGCATCCGACGGGGCGGCTGCTGTTGCGGCGGGAAGCTTTCGAGTACGAGATGGAGCAGATACTCGATGCGGCGAGGAAGCATGGCGTGGCGGTGGAGTGTAATGCTTATCCGGACCGGCTGGATTTGAAAGATATTCACCTGCGGATGGCTAAGGAACGCGGGGTGAAGGTGGTGATTTCGACCGACGCGCATTCGTCGGCACATTTCCCGAAGATGAAATATGGGGTGATTACCGCGCGACGGGGCTGGCTGGAAAAGAAGGATGTGATCAATACCCTGCCCTTGGGCGAGTTTTTGGCGGCATTGCGGCCACGGGCTGGAGGGGTGCCCGCTCCGGGTGCGCCGCCAGCGGCGATGCCCGGTAAGGCGGCTAGGCGGAAGTCGGCGTAAGGGCGGGCGTTAGGGAACATATTTACCCCAAGTGGCGTATCTATGGGTGAGCAAGGCGATGCGTCGCGAAAGCGACCGTCGCACGAGGAGCAAACGATGATGCGAATTTCAATTTCCAAGTACCTGGCTGGCGCGATGGTCGTGACAGGAATCGCGGCCGTCTTAGGCGCGGCGCCGACGCGGGCTGACGAGTGGAAGAAGTCTTACCCGATCAGCGGGCGCGCGAATCTGACGGTGTCGACCGGCGACGGCGACGTGACGGTGACCGGCGGCGACCAACGGACCATCGACGCGACGGTGACTGGCGACGGTTACAAAATCGGGCCGAATGACGTGCAAGTGGTGGAAAGCCAGAGCGGCGACCGGGTTTCGATCGAGATCAAATTTCCGCATATGAGCTGGCACATGTGGGGCGGCGGACATCATGCGCTGCGAGTCGACGTGAAGGTGCCGCGCGAACTGGATTTGGACGTGCGGACCGGCGACGGCAACGTGACGGCGACGAACGTTTCGGGGAAGCTGCAGTTTCAGTCGGGCGATGGGAACGTTTCGGCGAATAACATTCGCGGCGATGTGCGGATGCATACCGGCGACGGACGGATCGATGGTCATGGATTCGATGGGTCGCTCGACGCGGATACGGGCGACGGCAGCATGAAAGTGGAAGGGCGCTTCGATTCGCTGGCTTTGAAAACCGGCGATGGCAGCATTGACGCGCAGGCCGGCACTGGGTCGAAGGTCGCGAATTCGTGGAATGTACACTCGGGCGATGGGTCGATCACTTTGCGGCTGCCTTCGGATTTGAATGCGAATCTGGAAGCGCGGACGGGCGATGGGAATATCACTTTGGATTTTCCGATTCAGGTTTCGGGGTCGCTGAACAGGTCGGCGGTACATGGAAAGTTGAATGCGGGAGGCGGGACGCTTTCGGTGACGTCGGGAGATGGATCGATTCGGGTGGAGAAGATTTAGCGACGTTTTTATTTATTTTTGTTTTGCAGTCACCCCGGCGGGTTACTTCCGGGGTGATTTTGTTTTTGGGACGGTCGAGCGAGACTTCGTCGCATTGATTCGGGCGCGGGAGCATGGATGAGATCCTTCCTCGCGAAAGGCGCTCCTCAGGATGACGCGGAGTAGGTCGATTGTTCGGCGGCGAAGCTGGAGCGTTTGGATGTTAGCCTCACCGTGCGTCACACGGCCAAACGATTTGATGGATTTCGGCGGAACTCGATTGGATTTGCAAAAGTATTGTGGGTGCAGGATGATAAGGTGTTTTGCTTTTGTGGTTTGATGCGTGCTATCGCACTGACTTGATCACCGCACAATTTGGGTGGCGCTGGATTCGTATTAGCGCCGTTTAGTGCGCCTGGAGCGCGGTTCGATGCCTGGCGGTTTACGGGCGGGAGCTGGTGTGGTGACATGGGTCGCGAGAAGCGCGATAAAAATTCTGAAAAACTGACTGGGGGAAAAGAATGCGCAGGCCTGCAAGTGTGGCTCCGCCGAAGGGCAAGCTGGGGATCCTAACGCCCGGGATGGGCGCGGTGAGCACGACGTTCATGGCGGGAGTGGAGCTGGTGCGGCGGGGACATTCCGTGCCGGTGGGTTCGCTGACGCAGATGGGCACGATCCGGCTGGGCAAGCGTACCGACGGACGCACGCCGAAAATCAAGGATTTCATCAAGCTGGCTAAGCTGGAAGACCTGGTGTTCGGCGGCTGGGATGTGTTCCCAGACGACGCGTATCAGGCGGCGAAGAAGGCGGGCGTGCTGGAAGAGAAAGACCTGGCCAAGGCTGAAAAATTCCTGAAGTCGATCAAGCCGATGAAAGCGGTCTTCGATCAGAATTACGTGAAGAACCTGCACGGCACCCACATCAAGAAGGGCAAGAATAAATTCGACCTGGCGCAGCAGCTGCGCGAGGACATCCGTGATTTCAAGAAAAAGAACAAGTGCGACCGGTTGGTGATGGTGTGGTGCGCTTCGACCGAAGTGTTTTTGAAGGCCGAGGCGGTGCACAAGACTCTCGAGTCATTCGAAAAAGGGATGAAGGAAAATCATCCGGCAATTGCGCCGTCGATGATTTATGCCTACGCGGCGATTGCCGAGGGAGTTCCCTTCGCCAACGGCGCGCCGAATTTGACCGTGGATATCCCGGCTCTGGAAGATTTCGCGAAGTCGAAGAACGTTCCGGTGGGCGGGAAGGATTTCAAAACCGGGCAGACGTTGATCAAGACGGTTTTGGCGCCGGCGTTCAAGGCGCGCATGCTGGGATTGAGCGGATGGTTTTCGACGAATATCCTGGGCAACCGCGACGGCGAAGTTTTGGACGATCCGGGGTCATTCAAGACCAAGGAAGAATCGAAG
>DASWVE010000144.1:0-3647 GCA_036401315.1 Candidatus Acidiferrales bacterium | reverse complement strand
GAAAAAGAA
The DNA here is from genome assembly GCA_036401315.1 of Candidatus Acidiferrales bacterium. GTDB lineage: Bacteria > Acidobacteriota > Terriglobia > Acidiferrales > UBA7541 > Palsa-295. Next base: position 3,638 of record DASWVE010000144.1, on the reverse strand, counting down.
AACGAGCGCCGAACTACGAAAAGAGTACGATCTTTCTAAGCTGAAGGGCGGCGTTCGAGGAAAACACACTGCCGGTCAACGCGGCACTGCGGCGCTTAATCAAGCTGTAAAGTAATCGCCCGCTTCTACCTTACAAACGTCAACCCATGCGGAATAAAATGCGGGAACACGTACGCATACATCATCACAATCACTCCGACAATCGCCGCCAGCGCCACCGAATGCCAGAACACAAACCGGAAAATCGATCCTTCGTTGCCCACCTGATTCGTCGCCGCCGTCGCCACGCAAATCGATTGCGCATCGATCATCTTGCCCATCACGCCGCCCGCGCTATTCGAAGCGCACATCAAAATCGGGCTCAGATTTAATTGCTCCGCCGTAATCCGCTGCAATCCTCCGAACAATGCGTTTGACGAAGTGTCGCTTCCCGTTAACGCCACGCCCAACCACCCAATGAACGTCCCGAAAAATGGAAAAAACCAGCCGGTGCGCGTGAACGCCAGCCCCAGCACCGCATCCATTCCCGAATAGCGCGTCACGTATCCCAATCCCAACATGAACGTCATCGCCACGATCGCAAATCGCAATCGATGCAGCGTCTTCCCAAAAATCCCGAACATTTTTCCCAACGGTACGCCCAGGATCAGCCCCGAGCAAAGCGCCGCCAGAAAACACGCCGAACCCGTCGCTGTCAGCCAGTTGAAATCGAATTTCGCATTTTCCGCGGTCGGCTTCGAGACCACCGGCTGCGCGCGAAATACCGCCTTATGCAAATAGGGAACTTCCCATCCTCCGGTCTTGAACGCCGGAGTCGTCGCCCGTCCCATCGCGCCTTTCACCGCCGGCAATCCCCACAGCAGCACGAAAATCGAAAGAATCGCAAACGGCAGCCACGCCTTTGCCACCTGCCCGCCGGTGTGTTTCACCAGCGGCGCGTTCGTCTGCAGCTGACGCACGTCCCACTCTTCGTCCATCTGATCCACGACCACCGGTTTCGCGCTCGCCGTGCCGCCAGTCGCCGCGGTTTTCGCCGGAGCAAAACCCGCTACCGCATCGTCTCCCTTGAACCGCCAGATTTTCTTCGGCTTCCACACCCGCAAAAATAAAATCGTGACCACCATCGAAGTCACGCCCGCCACGATGTCCACCAAATTGCTATCCATATAATTCGACCAGAAAAATTGCACGCCCGCGAACGAAAATCCCACCACCAGAATCGCCGGCAACACTTCGAAAGTTTCCGACCAGCTCACCATCGTGCGTACCAGCCAGAAGGGAACCAGCACCGCCGTGAACGGCAGAATCCGCCCGATCATCGCGTTCAAATCGCTTTCCGGCAGCGCCGACACCGCTGCCAGCGTATGCACCGGAGTTCCAATCGCGCCCCAGGCCACCGGCGCCGTGTTCGCAATCAAGTTCAGCGTCGCCGCCTGAAATGGGCTGAAGCCCAATCCAATCATGAACGCCCCGGCAATCGCCACCGGCGCTCCGAATCCCGCCGCGCCTTCGATAAACGCGCCAAAACAAAACGCCACCAGCAAAAGCTGCAGCCGCCGGTCCGGCGTAATCGTCGCCACCGACTGCTTCATGATTTCGAATTGCCCGGTTTCGACCGATATGTCGTAAAGATAAACCGCGGCAATCACGATCCACACAATCTTCAGCAGCCCAAACGCCCCGCCGTACAAGAAGCTGGCCAGCGCCAGCCGCGTCGGCATGCCGAAAACAAAAATCGCGCACAGGACCGAAGTCGTCGCCCCCGCGATCGCGCACCAATGTGGCCGCAATTTTATTCCGGCCAGCAATCCCAGCAGCACCACGATTGGCAGCGCCGCCACCAGCGTCGAAAGCCACCAGTGGCCCAGCGGGTCGTACACCTGTGTCCAATTCATCGTCGGGCCTCGCGCAGAAGATGCTGTTGCAAACTCTTCCGCAATATTCTATGAACTCGTGGAGAAGGGACCGCCCAAACCTGAAGCACCACCGCGAACGGGGCCGATTGCAGCCATCAAATACAATCCCGCAGCGTGAAAGTCAAGGAAAGCAGTCGGCGAAGGAGGGAAGCGCATGAACTGGCCCGGCGTGGAAATGATTCGCGTGCCCGCGAACGGCATCACCTTTGAAGTTGCGACGATGTGCGCGGCCGCCGCGGAGCCGGGAATCAAACCTTCAGAAGACCGTCTCGCGCTCTGCTTGCACGGTTTTCCCGAACACGCCTATTCCTGGCGTTACCAGATGCCGCTGCTCGCGAAGTTCGGCTATCGCGTCTGGGCGCCAAATCTTCGCGGCTACGGAGCCACCGATTCACCCCAGGAAATTTCGGCGTACACCATCGATACTCTAGTCGCCGATATCGCAGCTCTGATCGAAGCCTCCGGAGCAAAACAAGTTTTGCTCCTAGCCCACGATTGGGGCGGCGCGCTCGCCTGGATTCTCGCCATGCGTCGGCCCGAACTCATCAACCGCCTCGTGATTCTGAATCTCCCTCACCCCGCCTGCTTCCAACGAGAACTCAAACGCGCCCGCCAGCTAAGAAAATCCTGGTATATGTTTTTCTTCCAGATTCCCAAGCTCCCCGAATATCTGCTCCGCCGAAATGGCGCCGCCCTGATCGGCCGCATGTTTCGCGGCAGCACCCATCATCCGGAACGTTTCCCGGATGATGTGATCCAGGTCTACCGCGACAATGCCCTAAGGCCCGGCGGCCTAACCGCCATGTTGAATTGGTATCGAGCCTTTTTTCAGCGCAGAAGGGAAGAGCAAGAAACCCAACCGGGCGCAGCGAGACCGCGCCTGCCGAAAATAGAAATTCCCACGCTGTTTCTTTGGGGTAATGCTGACGTCGCTCTCGATTTCCGTTGCACCGAAGGCACCGAAAATTACGTAACCAATCTAACCTTCCGCGTCTTCCCGGGGGTTTCCCACTGGATCCAGCAGGAAGCTCCCGAAGCCGTCAACGCCATGCTCCAAGCCTGGCTCGCCGGCCAGCCCGTCCCGGAATACCGCGAACTATAATCCTCGCGGCGGCGTGTTTCACCACCCGCCGCGCACCCGATCAGCGCTACACCGTGTCCTTGTCGTACTGCATCGCGCCCACCGAATTGCCTTCGGTGTCCTGAAAAAACACCAAACTCCCCACGCCGGCAATCACCGTTTTCTCCATAATCAATTTTCCGCCGTGCTCCTTGATTCCCGCAATCGCCTTGGTGATCGACGGCACCGCAATCGTGCACTCAAATCCCGTCATCTTCTGTCCCGGCACCAATTCCCGCCGCCCCTGCAGCGAACCCAAAATCGCGGGCGTCGAATCGTCCCCGGTATTAATCATGTAAAACCCCGGCGGCCCCCAAGGATCGAATTTCCAGTCGAAAACCCCGCCATAAAATTTCTGCGCACGTTTCAAATCATCCGCGTTAATCGAGTAGTGCCGCACGTTTGGCATGATCACATTCCTCCCGAAATCCAGCCTAACCAGCGGGCGCAGAATAGGCCCCCCGACCAAGGGCGGTCTTGCTCTATACTGCCAATAAATGTCGAGAAAGCGCCAAACGCGCAAAGCGCCCGAATCTCCCAAACGCCTCGACGGTTCCGTCGTCGTCCGCACTTACGGCGTCACCTGGACCCAGGGCCTCACC
>DASWVE010000143.1:0-8965 GCA_036401315.1 Candidatus Acidiferrales bacterium | reverse complement strand
ATTCAACCGACCAACGGAATTTTTGCTCGGCGGAAAGCCAAATTTCTAATCGACACAAAACTATATCTTGCGCGATTAGAAACCATACTCATCTCCTAGCAAATGAACGACAAAGCAAAATTCTAATCGACACTTTTCACTATATCTTCGCGCCGCGTATTGCACCCGTTTCGCAGCCCGCCGGAACGTCCTCCACGCAGTCAGGACGATCCCACGCCGTGGCGAACCCCCGCCCCACACCAGACCCCGCCCCTAAATTTCTAATCGCAAAATGGATTATTAGAAACGCACCTAACCCGCGCCGTATCAACATTCATACCCGTTCTAATCGCAACTTAATTTCAATCTCCCGCACAAATTTCTACCCATTTTCACGTCCTTGCCAACGGCGGGGAGAGATTCCTCGTCGGGGCGCAACAGCCCAGTTCACGCAGCCCCGATGCGACCAGAACTTTTGGAGTGCGGCGGCTCTGCCGCCGCTTTGCGGATCCACCGTACTTGCACCCAAAGCATCAGGTACGAAGCGCTGGACGAGCTGCCGGACGACTTGCGGGCGGCGATTTCGCCGGTTTGGGCGGGGCGGACGGCGCGTTAAAAGCGGTGGCCGAGCCGCCGCACTCCAAAAGTTCTCGGCGGATCGATTTGCGTTACTGCCGCGGAAGCGGCGCCTGTCGCCTTGGCAGTACGTAGCGGCCACCTTCAGGTGGGCTAATTTTGATGTGGCCTCAACGGCACAGCCAACTCCGCTATGGGTTGGCGCGGCGCAGGACGGCGCTGGAGGTTTCGGCGGCTTGGACCTGGTGGAAGAATTCGCGGACTTCGGGGAGCTTTTCGGTGGGCACGGTGATGCCTTTGATTTCGTACGTCCGCACGTAGTGCATCACGTTGTCTTTGACCTGCACTTCACTCTTGTAGCTGGCGAATTCGCAGTGGGCGTCCACGGCCGGCGGCAGTTCGTCCACCACGTAGCCCGCGGGCAAAGTAATGTCCAGAACGTCGGAGGACAGGCTGGTTTCGTCGAACTGGATCGGGTACTTGCGCGGTTTGCCGCCGGGAAAAAGAGCGACTCCGCCGTGGCGGGCCATCACCCGCGGCCGGACAATCAAAAGATTTCCGGCGGATTTGGCGTAATCGTTTTCGGTGAAGTTGTAACTCAGGGTCAGGCTCTCGTTGTATTCATTCAGATTGCCGATGCTGGCGCCGGTCAGCGTGAAATTGTTCAGGTACGACCCCAGCATGTGTTCGAACATCTTGGTGCGGTCGGCCGCGGTCGCGTTCAGAAATTCTTCGCGGCTTTCCACCGCCGGTCCGCCGTAGCGCAGTTCGTGGACCTGGCCATCCAGCCGGCCCGTCGGCGACAAAGTGAAAGTCGCGGTGCGCAGCAATCGATTGGTCGCCGCAGGCTGCAGCGGCAGCAAAATTGGCCGGGCCCCCTCGGGCGTGATCAGCACGCCGTAATTCTGCTGCAAATAACTCGGCAGCGAGCCCAGCTGCACGTAGGAATTGGTGGGATCGAAAACCAGCAAACGTCCCAGCTTGGGATCCTGGATCATGCCGTACAGACTGGCGTCCGGAACGCCCTCGGGAACCTGCATGGCCAAAATCATGTGGTCGCCGTAGATCGAAGGAAAATCGGGATTGATCATCCCGCGTTCGGTGTGAATCATCACGTAGTAGGATTCGATGCCGACTTGCTTGAGCATCGCGCTCATCAAAGTGGCTTTGTCTTTGCAGTCGCCGTATTGATTCTTGAAGACGGCCGCGGCCGGATGCGGCTGGTAGCCGCCGATGCCGATTTCGATGGCCACGTAGCGGATCTGCCGCTGCATGTAGCCGGCGATCGCCTGCATTTTCTGCCAGGGGTTGGTCATCCCGGCGGTCAAATCGGCTACCTTCTTATCGAGTTCGGGCGAGTCCGCCCGGCTGCCCCGGGTGAGATTCGAATACCACACGCCGATGTCGTCCCAGCTGCCGGTGGATTTTTCGCGGAGCTTGGGATCGCGCGGGAAATATTTGATGTCCATGCGCCCGGCCAGCGCGCGAACCGGTGGCATATCCGGCTCGACTTCGATGGCCGGAATATTTTCCACTTCCCAGGTGTAACTGTTGCCGCTGGAATTTTTCGGTTCTTGTTTGGGGAAATTGGCCCAGCGATCGGTAAATTCCCAGCCCGGCGGGATCACCAGCGAGAAACGCGAACGCCGGGTGGGAATCTTGCTCTGAAATGCCCACTCGTCCTCGAATACGAACGGCCGCTGTTTCTGCACATATTCGTAGCCGACGATATTGCCCGGCTCCACCGCGGAAAATTTGATGTACTTCACGCGCAGGTCGCTGAATTCGTCGTCGGCGCTGAACTGGCTTTCCATTGCGTCTTTTTCTTTCAGCTCGAGTTCGCGGCCGTCGGCGGTAATCGTCCAGGCTTTGAAAAAGGTGATTTTGGTGTCGTTGCGGAAATAGACCTGGGCGTAGTCGTAATCCTTGCGCCCTTCTGGACGCAGGATTTTGTAGGCCACCCGGTAGCGCACTTCGATCTCGCCGTTGTCTTTCACCGTGGTCTGCTGTTCGTCGAGCAGCGTGACCGCCACGGTTTCCTTGGGATATTCCGGCAGCGTTTCTTTCGCGGCCACGCGCAGCCAGTCCGGCGCGTTATCGGCCCACACCTGACCCGCCGGCCGCGCCAGAATCGCGCAACACAGCGCGGCCAAAGCCGCGCCCACCACCACGGCGCTAATCGTTTTTCGCGGATTGGGCATTCTGCAAAACGATTTGCGCGTCGTCATTCGTTTTCACCTGGTTGAAAAAATTCCGCAGCGCCGGATAGTTCTTCACCGGAAACATCAGTCCGTCCAGCACCAGCGTGCGCTTCACTTCCACCGTCGCGCCCTGCTGCGTGGCGGCGATATCGTAGCTCACCACTCCCGGGTGGACTTGTTTGGCCGCCGGAACCGCCTCGAATTTGTACCCCTCCGGCGCCGTGAATTTGATGGTGTCGATTTCTTCGTACGGCGAATTGAAATGCACCGAGTAGAGCCGCTTCTCCGGCTGGAACGACGCCGGTTGCAGCGCCCGGAAAGCGGTCAGCGGAACCAGCATGCGCCGGCCCGCGGAAGTTCCCAGTCCCGGGATCTTGGCGGTGCCTTCAATATGCACCGGCAGCTCGTCGTTATCCCAGTTGGTCACGGCGGTTACTTCGAAGCCTGAACCGGCGGGCAGCCAGCCTTTGATGACATCCCCTAAAGTTTTGCGGCGGCCGGCCTCGTCGGAACTGTGCAGCCTCTCGCGTTGCTCCGCGCCCAGGGCCCCGGTGAAATCCACCTGCAACTTCCCGGCGGCGTTGCCTTCCTCATCGAGAGCGAGGTCCGCACTGCGAACCATCGTGGCCTGGCTGGGCGGGGCGCCGGGGACGGTCACGATCTCGCCGCCGCTCTTGGTGCAACGGATCCCGCGCGTGGAGGTTTCGTACCACGGCAGGATCCCGAAGGGATAGGTGCTGGCCGAAGGATCCAGAAAATAATCCTGGGTCCCGGCGTGCACGAAAACCAAATCGGCTTCCAACTCCGCCACGTTGCGCATCTGCGGATTGAAAAAGCTGTTGGCGCGGGTGGCGACGTACACCTTGTCGGCGGTGAATCCCGCGGTGCGCGCCAGGCCGATAAAAACGTTATTCAGTTCGTCGGAGTTGGCGTAATTGTTCTTAAAAACATCTTCGACGTTGGCGTTCGTTTTGATTTGTTCCTGCTTTTCTTCCTTCGAAGTCTTGGCGTCTTCCATCGAAAGGTTGCGGATTTTCTGCACCCGCGCGTAAATCTTGCGCAGTTTTACGTCCGGCGCATCGCCCGGAGCCACGGTGCGGCCCAGGTCGGCTTCCAGCGCGCCCTTCTTCCCGATGAATTTGTCGACGTTCGCGGCCCGCGCTTTGCCGATGCGATCCCAGAACTGCTGCTCGGTTTCGTTTTCCGGGTCGTCGCGATTCTTGTAGAAGAAATCGACGCGCACCTGCAGCGCCCGCAGCGGCGGCCGGAAGTCTTCGTCGGCGATGCCCGGGATATTGTGCACATCCATGGTGAAGTCGCCGTTTTTTTGTTTCACCGGCACCGTGTTCGCGGGCAGGCCATATTGCCGGTAGAGCAGCGGCAGCGCATAATCAGCCGTGTCGGGCTTGATCGAGAAGCGCCCATCGCGGGTAAACAGCGTGTTGCTGACCACCCAGGCGCTGTTGAAGTAGTATCTCGAGTCGCGTTGTACCGTGTACTTGTATTCCACGATCGAGCCGGGGTGCACGTCCGGCAGGGTGAACGTCTTGGCCAGGTATTGCAGCCCGCTGGCTTTCACGATCGTTTTCTCTAGAATTTTTCCGTCGAAATTGACGATGGTCCCGTCCGGCTGAATCGTGCGCCCTTTGATCGCCCGGATGTCTTCCTGCCCTTTTACGAAGGGGATCTCCACGTTGCCCTGGCTGGTTCCATCCTGCGTGAAGATCTTCACGCGCAAATATTCGTGCTCGGTGGATTCCCGGGCCTCCACGTCGCTCTGGCGGTAGAGAATCATCGCCGCGGCCCCGGGTTCAGCGGGATTGTCTTTCAACGCCAGATCGGCCGGAGCAATCGGCTGCCAGTCGTCGCCGGCCTCGACCGGACGCGTCCAGCCCGCGGCCATCGCCACTGCTAAAATCGCCGCAAAAATTACCGGAAGGCAAACGAATCGCTGGGTTCGATTCATGCTCGGGGCCCTCTCCCTGCCGTCGCAGTGTTTTCTGGTGCCATAGGAGAAAGGGTTACCACGAGCTGCGGCAGCCGAACCGCGGACCTGGGGCCCAGTTCTCAATCGGTGAAGTGTTGCCAAGCTATACCGAAGCGCCACCAGTGTCAACGGACCGCGAGCCCTTTCGCCTCACCTTCGTTTCCAAACCGCCAAGCCCGCCAGGCGCGCAACAATAGACAGCAGTCGGCAAATGGGACGAAACGCCCGTTAGGAGGTCGGAGCTTCAGCTCCGACATAAAGTCCGCCGCCGTCCCCCGCCGCTTCCCTCAGCTCAAGCAGCGAATCGCGATGCGACTCGCTGCGCACATCGGCGCCGCAAATGCGGCACCGATGCTTTGTGGGTCGTGGCTTCAGCCACGACAAAGAGCCCGGCGCGCAGCGTCTAGGGCCAAGCGACGGGAATCGCGTCCGCCCCTGACGCCATTCGCGTCTGCCGTTGACGTTGCACGCCGCGCGAGTCTCAACCCTCCGACCTCCCTCGCTTCCCGCCGCGATTCTCCGCATGATACCGTTCCGATATGGATGGATTGTGAGTACATACGTCCCATGGCACGGAAAAGCTGCCGTGCGACGTGGTCGACTCGCCCACAGGAGTGTTCCGAGATGACGCGCTACAAGACCGTCGCCGAAGACTGCGATGTTCGCAATCAGGCAAGGCTGAAAGAATACCGAGTCAAGCGGGAACAATGGTTGGATTGGTACGATCTTAATTCTTCCGAGCCGAACAGCATCGAGGCGCAACTTTTCGCGATGATCTTTGTTGATTTGAGCTACAGAATGATCGCGAATCTGCGTAAGCGCGAAAGAGCGCAAGAATATGCAGCGTCGAGTGGACTTTTGGTCCAATTGCTTGATCAAGGTTACGTCGCTAACCAGATCCTCGCTATTCGCAGACTATTGGATCCGGCTGACGACGTGATTTCGGTCCGTCGGCTATTGAACGACATTCAGACCAATCGGTCTTTGATCACGCGAGAAATCTATGTCTGCTACGATGGTCTCCCATACGACGATTCATGGACAAATCTACCTCATTCCACAGACGAGCAAATGTTGGGACTAGCGACGCCGGGGTTGGACAAGTTTTTCGGGTCGAAGTCTCGACAAGAGCGATTTGACCTTCTTGCCGGGGTTGAACCCGAAAGACGAAAGCGGGACGACGTAATACGGCCTGGCATTTTTGAGACTTTGACGAAGTGGCTACAGGCTAGCCCGGCAGCAAAATTGGTTAAGCTGAGTCATAAATTTTTAGCACACGCGGCGGATCGGAAATCTCGCAACTCGCTTGAGTTCGCGGGCATAAAGCTGAAAGACGTTGAGCAGACTCACCGAGCAATCGTCAGAGTCGAGCGGGCAATCACGAAACATTTACTTTTCATCGCAGATGGCCGTGAGGTCGCCCCAAGCTCGCCTATGGGACTTGGTCAAGGCCTGGACAAGCTATTCGCACCGCCCGATGCGGCCCTTATAATGGATGGCGAATGGCACACGCTGGCTGACGAGCGCAACAAATGGGTCGAGGGGCTGGATGAGGCCCTCTTTCGCTAAATTCTGCATGTATAGGTTCCAGCGCCCCATGCTAACGGCCAAACCGCGTAACACGGACGATGGCAGCTAGGCCGATCCTTCTTCAGCTTTTTTATCGCATTCGCGCAGCGCCGTCGGTATGTGGTCTACAAACACCTGCGCTTTTTGATAGAGCTCGTATATCTCCCCGAGATTTTTCTCAAGGGGAAACGTGGCGTAGTCTTGGTGCACCAATTTGTTCCGCTCGTTTCCAATCTCAAGGAAAGCCTTTACTCCAGATTGGAGGGGTTCAGACGCGGCGACGCTTTGGACCATGGCTTCTCGAAAGTCTTTTCCAAACAGACCAAAGAATTGATTCGCGTTGGCAGCGTCCCAAGTGAACCAGTTGTGGTACTGACGACTTATCGCTTTGTTATTAACGAAATTCGTTAGGAGGTCTGAATCCTGTGTCCTCTCCCGAACATACTCGAGCACAGAGTTACACATCAAATGTTCGAAGTAGCTCGCCGCCGCCAAGAGAAGGGATTTTCGAAAATTGTCGCTAGCAGAAACAGATAACGACACTTCACCGCGATTTTCAAGGTCTACGGCAACCGCAAGAGCGTCAGAATATAACCGGTCAATCGGCGTAGCGGCTGCCATAGTTAGTAGCTTCCAAGTATTCCCTTCGCCCGATCGAGACGAAGAGAGACGTTTTTCGTCTGGGTAGTGCCCTCGATAGTTGCGCCCACGAATTCCCTGTCGTTCTCAAGTTCGGCAAGTCTTTCCGCGGATATTGAAGATTGGAGTAGCCTCCCCGCCGCAAAAGCATCGCTGCAGGCTGATGCGAACGCAGCTTCGTAAAGTGCCACATTGAACCGACCGTTCTTTTTATTCATGAACGCGCCATCGGGCAAATCCGCGCAAGATGTAAAGAACGAATCTAGCAGCGATGCGAGATACAGATTCTGATCATCAGTCTGAGCCCTGCATTTTCGCGAAAATTGATTCAAGAACCTAACCATCGATGGGGCGTAGCTAGGCCCATCGATAAGCATTGCGAAGCCCCTCAGAAGTATCTCGACATCTTTCATATGTAAGTCTGGCTCGTTGTTACCCAAGATTTTTCGCCATTGAGGTTTCGCGTTTGCGCGATACAGCATTTCGTAAAACTTTGAATGGTACATACTCGTACGAATCTCTTGTGGCTTAAGGTTTATGCCTCCAGTGTTTAGACGATTAAAGATTTCGTACATCGAGGAGTCGTCGTTTTGAGGCGCAGACTGCTTGATAATAACGTTCCGAATGGTGCGAAGCTCAAACTGAGTCTTATATGAACCTAGCGTCGAATAGTTTAAATTCTTAAATCGGTTTGGGCGACTTGATAAGACCTCAGGCAGCTTGAGGCGAAAATTTTCGAAATAGCGATCGTCGTGAACTATGTCGTCGGGTATCTTTCCGTGCTGATCGAAAATTCTGCGCAACTCTGAGCGTTTCTCCTTCAACGGAAAGCGTTGTTTCACGAAATAGTAGATCGACATTAGCCGCTGCTGACCGTCGATCACGATGAACTTATTGCGTTCCGTCTCGTAGAGAAAGACTTGTGGCACGGGTAGACCGAGAATCAGCGATTCGATGAGCTTTGAGGCGCGCCCCAGATCCCACACGAAATTTCTTTGAAATCCTGGAATCCGTACAGCGCCTGACTCTAGAAAACTGTAAATTGTAAGCACATTGAAGTCGTTGGGTGCCGCTGTGATGTCGTACTCCTCGATCTGAAAGTCCTCAACGTCCTCCACGTAATCATCAAACCACACGCGACGCTCGTCGTCATCTTCAGCCATCTTCGTTTTCCTCTTGTCATCAAGATTCGTATATTAAATCGCACATTCGCTAGAGTACTAAAGTGATTCTTGCAAGATTATAATAACCGCGAAGATGCACATCCTAGTCGTCTTTAGCGACGGTGTTCGCAGCCGTCCTTCCCGAACGAAGATCATTAACCAAGACCTGGAGTAGCGTTACGCATGCCACCGTGCCAGAAGCCAAGATCGCGACCTTCAGCAAACCGCCAGAATATCCCCATGCACCGATCCCGAGAATAATGAGGGCGACGCCAGGAAATACGAAATAAACGCCCGCACCCGGAATCTTCAAGACCCAGTAATAGACACGCTTCAACCCGCGCAGACGTCGTTGGATTTTAGGTCCGCACTTTCCCAGTTGGTACTTCCCGGAAAGCAGTTGTGGCAGCGGCGCGATTCTATTAAATGTCGGCAGCCTCAGAACGTCGTAAAACCCTCTAGGCGTTCGGAATCCAGGCAATCCGAAATCCGGCGGCAAAGACTCCAAATAGCTTTGGGCAAGTTCTTGTGCTCGCGCCTGGGCAGCATAGGCCGCGGAAAAAGCCACGATCAGGACGAAAAGCGCCGCAAAGACTGAAATGAAAAACTTTGCCGTCGGGACGGCGAACGTTAGGACTTGCACTGTGGGATCTGAAGCCTTCGGCCGCGGGAGCACGCCAGCTCCGGCCACCGAGATCATTCCGAGCCAAATTCTGTTGGTAACCTGAGCCTGAAGTCCGACTGTCTCGGCTAACTCTCGTACGAGTTTTTTCACCTCTACGATTCGCTCTGCGGTTTCCAACGGCTTGACGTTTGGGAGCGACCGATCTTCGCTCTTAATCTTTGTCTCC
>DASWVE010000142.1:0-6235 GCA_036401315.1 Candidatus Acidiferrales bacterium | reverse complement strand
ATTGGATGTGAAGAAATTCCGGCGGGAATGATTGTGAAGGCTTGCGCGGAACTTAAAGCGCTGCTTGAGAAATATTTTTTGGCGAATGCTTTGCTTGAAGAGGCTTCTGCGGCAAGTTCAATTGAAACTTTTGGTGCGCCGCGACGGCTGACGGCGATCGTGCGGGATGTTCGACTGAAACAAGAAGATGTGGTGAAGGAAATTACCGGGCCGCCGAAGGCGATCGCGTACGACGCGGTCGGCGAGCCGACGCGCGCGGCGATGAGTTTCGCCGAGAAGCAGGGAATGGCCGTTTCTAAGTTGACGATCATCCAGACGCCGAAGGGCGAGTACCTGGCGGCGAAGCAGGAAGTGAAGGGCAAGCTGGCGTCCGAAATTTTGACGAGCGTGCTGCCGCAGGTGATTGTGGAGATCAGCTGGCCGCGGTCGATGTATTGGACGGGATTGGGCAAGCAGCGATTTATTCGGCCGATTCGGTGGATCGTGGCCCTGCTCGACGGGAAAGTTGTGCCGTGCGTTTACGCCGAGGTTAAGTCCGGCGCGCATACCGACGGGCATCGCTTTCTCGGTAGCTCCCACATTGCGCTGAGAGGGCCACAGGACTACGAGGCAAAGTTAAAGAAGAACTTCGTATTGTGCCGGCCGGAGGCGCGGGCGGCGAAAATCGATATGGAGTTGCGGGCGATCACCAAGAAGCATGGGCTACGCGTGCACGATGACGCGGGCCTGACGGAAATGGTGACGTATTTGAATGAGTATCCATCGGTGATTCTGGGCGATTTCGATCCGGCGTATCTATCGCTGCCGGACGAGATCCTGATTACGGTGATGCGCGACCACCAAAAATATTTTGGGCTGGAGCAGAAGAACGGGGAACTGGCGCCGCATTTTCTGGCGGTGATCAATCTGCCGAGCGATCCCAAAGGCCTGGTGCGGGCGGGGCATGAACGGGTGCTGCGGGCGCGTTTTGCGGATGCGCAATTTTTCTGGGAGACGGATCAGAAGACCAAGCTCGCGGACCAGTTGCCGAAGCTGAAAGCGGTGACGTACGAGTCGCGATTGGGCTCTTACGCCGACAAAGTCGAGAGGATGCGGGCGCTGGCGCGTTGGCTGGCGGAGCAGTGGTTCACCGCGGGCGTGACTCATGCGGATGTGGCGGGTTCGGATCGCGCGGCGGAACTGGCGAAATGCGACTTGGTCACCGAGATGGTGCGGGAATTCACCGAACTGCAGGGCGTGGTGGGCGGTTTGTATGCGCGGGCGCAAGGTGAATCGGACGAAATTGCGTGGGCAGTGTACGACCATTATAAGCCGGTGGGGCTCGACGATCCGTTGCCGCGCAATTTGACCGGGTGCGCGGTGGCTTTGGCGGACAAGCTGGATTCGCTGATGGCGTTTTTTGCGGTGGGCGCGGTGCCTACGGGGTCGAGCGATCCTTATGCTTTGCGACGCGCGGCGCAGGGAATCGTGAAGATTATTCTCGAGCGTAAATTGCCGATGTCACTTTCGGCGGCGATTTCCGCGGCCGCGAAGGCGCTGCGTGAGCATGCGCCGAAAATCGAAGCGTCCGAGGCGGTGCAGAAGCAGGTGCTGGCGTTTCTGGTGGAGCGGGCGAAGTTTATTTTGCGGGAGAAGGGCGGATTCGCTTACGACGAGATCAATGCAGCATTTGCGGCAGGGGCCGATGATCTGGTGGACGCGGCGGACCGGGTGGCGGCGGTGAAAGCGATCCGGAACATGAAGAATTTTGTGCCGCTGGCGGCGTCGTTCAAGCGGATACGGAATATTCTGGAGAAGTCGGCGGGCGGGAGCGACAAAGTGCATGCGGCGGTCAGCGACGAGTTGCTGTGGGAGCCGGCCGAGAAGGAACTGCACGCGGCGGCGTTGCGCATCGGGGAAGTAGCGCGGGCCAAAAAGAAGAACCGGAAATATCGAGAAGCACTTGAAGCGGTTTCGGAGCTGCGCCCGGCGATCGATGCGTTCTTCGACAAGGTTCTGGTAATGGTTGAAGATAAGAATGTACGGGCGAACCGGATCGCGCTGCTCGGAAATTTACTTAAAGAGTTTTCTACGGTTGCAGATTTCTCGGAGCTGGGTGGCGACGAGGCTTCGAAGGTTTGATTGTCGGCTCGTCGGCATTTAAAGTGAAGGGCGAGATGTCGGAAGTTCGACGGCTTCGGCGGTTGAATTAAGACTTTAGATTTTCTCGGTCGATGCAAGCTGCCGTGGGCGACGAATCGGATGCGATTCGGGGGCGACTCGGTGACAACTCGGTGAAGACCACGAAATATGTGTACTCCTTCGGAGCAGGTCAGGCCGAAGGAAATGGCGAGATGAAAGAACTGCTCGGCGGAAAGGGTGCCGGGCTCGCCGAGATGACCCGCATCGGGCTGCCGGTCCCGGCGGGATTCACGATTACTACCACTGCCTGCGCGTATTACCTCCAGCACCGAAAATTCCCCCGCGAACTACGCGCCGAGGTGTCCAAAAGCCTGGCGCGACTCGAAAAACTGACCGGGAAAAAACTGGGCAACCCCATGAATCCGTTACTGGTCAGCGTGCGCTCGGGCGCAGCGCGGTCCATGCCGGGGATGATGGAGACGGTGCTGAACCTCGGACTGAACGACAAGTCGGTAAAGGGCCTGGCGCAGGCGACGCGCAACGAACGATTCGCGCATGACGCGTACCGGCGCTTCGTGCAGATGTATTCGACGGTGGTGAACGGTCTGCCCAAGGACGACCTGGAAGAAAAGCTGCGGGCGCTGAAATGGCGGCTGAAAGTAAAAGACGATACGGACGTGACGGCGGCGGGATGGAACGAGCTGACCGAGGCCTATAAGGCGTATTACCGGCAGAAGCGCGGCGAGGATTTTCCGCAGGATCCGATCGAGCAGTTGTGGGGCGCGATTGGCGCGGTGTTTCAATCCTGGCTGGGCGAGAAGGCGCAGAAATATCGAATCGCCGAGAAAATTCCAGACGACGCGGGGACGGCGGCCAGCGTGGTGCAGATGGTCTTCGGAAATACCGGTGACGATTCCGGGACGGGCGTTTGTTTTACGCGCGATCCCTCCACCGGCGAGAAAGTTTTCTTCGGCGAATTTCTGGTGAACGCGCAGGGCGAGGATGTGGTGGCGGGAATTCGTACGCCGCTGCGCCTGGAGGAAATGGCCACGCGGCTGCCGGGGTCGTACAAGCAGCTCGAGCAGGTACGCAGCAAGCTCGAAAAACATTTTCGCGATATGCAGGACATGGAGTTCACGGTCGAGAACGGAAAGCTGTACATGCTGCAGACGCGAAACGGGAAGCGGTCGCCTTCAGCCGCGTTTCGGATTGCCGTGGATATGGCCGGCGAAAATCTGATCACAGTTGAAGAAGCACTTGAACGCATCAAGGCGGAAGATATCGAGCGCCTGTTCTATCCGGTGATCGATCCCAAGGCGCTGTACGGGGATTTGAAGCAGAGGTTGTTCGTTACTGGAAATAATGCAGTGCCCGGCGCGGCGGTGGGCAAGGCGGTTTTCACCGCGCACGAAGCCGAAGCATGGGCCGCGCGGGGCGAAAAAGTCGTTTTGGTGCGGCACGAAACCAGCCCCGAAGATGTAGGCGGGATGTATGTGGCGCAGGGAATTCTGACGGCGACGGGAGGGAAGACCAGCCACGCAGCGGTGGTGGCGCGCGGCTGGGGCAAGTGTTGCATCGTGGGAGCGGAGACGCTCGAGTTCGATTTCGCGGCGAAATCGATACGAGCGAATGGCAAGACGGTGCTCGAAGGAGAGTGGATTACGCTCGACGGCAGCGACGGCTCCGTTTACACCGGAGAAGTGGAGCTGATCCGGCCCGAGGCGCCTCCGGCGTTTGCGACCTTACTGAAATGGGCGGATAAAATCCGACGGATGCGGGTGCGGACCAACGCGGATACGCCGCAAGACGCGCGCCTGGCGCGCGAGATGGGCGCCGAGGGCATTGGCCTGTGCCGCACCGAGCATATGTTCTTCAAGGATTTCGAATTTCCGGAGCGCAGCGCGGAGCGGCAGTTCGCGATTCAGGAAATGATCCTGGCCAGCACGGCGGAGGATCGTAAGAAAGCGTTGAACAAACTGCAGCCGTTTCAACGGCGAGACTTCATCGGGCTGTTCGAAGCGATGGACGGATTTCCAGTGACGATTCGGTTGATCGATCCACCGCTGCATGAGTTTATTCCGCATGAACGTGAGAAGCAGGCGGTGCTGGCGGAGAAGATCGGCATCCCGGTGGAGGAAGTGGCACAGCGGGTGGCGCAGCTCTACGAATCGAACCCGATGCTGGGGCACCGCGGCTGCCGGCTGAGCATTACTTATCCGGAAATTCTAGACATGCAGGTCGGGGCGATTATCGAAGCCGCAGTGGACTCCAAGAAGCGCGGAATTAAAGTAGCGCCTGAGATCATGCATCCGCTGGTGATGGACAAAAAAGAGCTACAAATTTTGGCGGTGCGGACACGAAGTGTCGCTGACGCGATTCTTAAAGAAGCTAAAGTGAAGCTTGAATACATCGTGGGCACGATGATCGAATTGCCGCGCGCGGCTTTGCTGGCCGGCGAGATTGCGGAAGTGGCGGAATTCTTTTCGTTCGGGACCAACGACCTGACGCAGACCACCATGGGGCTTTCGCGCGACGATGCGGGGCGGTTTTTGCCAGCATATATCGACGAGCGCCAGGCGGGAATTTTTAATTTCGACCCGTTTCAGACCCTGGACGTGGCCGGAGTCGGGCTGCTGATCGAATGGGCGATTGCCGGTGGACGGAAGACGCGGCCGAAATTGAAGGTGGGAATTTGCGGAGAGCATGGCGGAGACGCGCCGAGCGTGAAATTCTGCCATCGAGTGGGGATGGATTATGTGAGCGCTTCGCCATTTCGAGTGGCGATTGCGCGGTTGGCGGCGGCGCAGGCGGTGATTGAAGAGCGGAAGAAAAAAGTGAAGCGAAAAGCGTGAGCACACTGCGAGCAGGGCAACGGCCGCTGATTATCGGTATTTGCGGGGGCACTGGATCCGGCAAGACGACGATTACGCGGCGGATTATCGAGGCGCTTTCGAATACGAGTGTAGTGGTCCTCCAGCAGGACAATTATTATCGGGATTATCCGGGGCTGTCCTACGAAGAACGAATCAAAATTAACTTCGATCATCCGGATTCGATGGACACGCCCTTGCTGGCTGAGGACGTGCGGAAATTGCGGGCGGGGCAGGCGATCGAGCGGCCTACCTACGATTTTCCCAATTTTCAGCGGTTGCGCGGGACGGTGCGGATTGAGCCTTTGCCGGCGATTATCGTGGAAGGGATTTTGATTTTCGAGAGCAAACCTTTGCGCGATTTGATGGACATTAAAATATTTGTGGATACTGATGCGGATTTGCGGTTCATCCGGCGGCTGAAGCGGGATATTCGCGAGCGCGGACGGACGGTGGAGATGGTCATGGAGCAGTACCTGACCACGGTGCGGCCGATGCATTTGGAGTTTGTGGAGCCTTCGAAGCGGTATGCGGACGTGATTATCCCGGAGGGCGGGCACAATGACGTGGGGATTGATTTAGTAACGCAGAAGATTCGGTCTTTGTTGCCGGTTTAGCAGGGAACTCCGCGAGCAGATCGCGCGTATATTACAGAGACGGTCGGAGGCTGCCGATGAAATTCCTACTGTGGGTCATTTTGCTGTTCTTGTGCTGGCCGCTGGCGTTGCTCGCGCTGATCCTCTACCCGTTCGTGTGGCTGATTTTGCTTCCGTTCCGGATTCTGGGCATTGCGGTGGAAGGCGTGCTGGATTTGCTCAAGGGTATATTGTTTTTGCCTGGGCGCATTCTGCGCGGGCCGCACGCGGCTTAGATTAAGTAGCGCTTGAAGTGCGAGGCGCGTTTCAATCCTCGGCAAACCGTTAAGATTTTCAATTCACGTTCAACATCAATTGTCGGAGCTTCGACGCGAAGCGTTACTTGAAGTGTGTTTTGAAGGTCCCCGGTTCGCCCGGTTGCGCGGGCGGACACGGCTGCGAACGGAGCGACGCCTCCTCGTGTCGGTTCGGGTGCGGGAACATGGATGAGATTCTTCGTCGCAAACAGCGCTCCTCAGATGGTATGAAAACAGGCGTGCCTCCCGGGGGTACGATCGTGCTCGAAGCACAGACCCATAGGAGGCACGCGATGATCCACGTAGGAGTGGACCTTCACCAGAAATCTTGCTACATGACGGCGCTGGATTC
>DASWVE010000141.1:0-9039 GCA_036401315.1 Candidatus Acidiferrales bacterium | reverse complement strand
CAGCTCGCAAATCACTTCGATGACTTTCGCGCGTGCCGCTTCGTAGGAAAGCATGGAGGAATTTTAGACCCAGGCTGCGAGTTTCGTGCCGCGCGGAACAATGGTCGCATCGCGTTCCGGCCCGGTAGAAATCATTCCGATTTCCACCTGCAGCGCGCCAGAAATAAAATCCAGATATTCGCGCGCCGCCTTCGGCAAATCTTTTACATCCTGAATTCCCGGCGTAGGCTGTTGCCACCCCGGCAAAGTTTTGTACTCTGGCTCCACGGCCGAAAGCGTCTCGACGTCGCACGGCATCACGCCCATCGACTTGCCCTTGTACCGGTAACCCGTGCAAATCTTAATTTCCGGTTGCGTGTCAAACACGTCCAGTTTGGTCACCACCAGCGAATCAATGCCGTTCAGCATCTTCGCGTACTTCAGCACCACCAGATCCAACCAGCCGCAGCGCCGCGGCCTTCCCGTCACCGCGCCAAATTCCTTGCCGCGCTCCCGCACCGCTTGCGCATCCAGGTCCGGCATCTCGGTAGGAAATGGTCCGCTACCCACGCGTGTCGTGTAGGCCTTCGTCACTCCAACCACTCCCTGAATCCGCGTCGGCGCCACTCCCAATCCCGTCGCCACTCCGCCCGAAGTCGCATTCGACGACGTCACATAAGGATACGTTCCGTGGTCGATGTCCAGCATCGTGCCCTGCGCGCCTTCGAACAAAACCGCTTCGCCCTTATCCAGCGCGTCATTCAGCAAAACGCAGGTATCCACTACCAACCCGCGAATGTGCGCCGCAATTTCCAGATACTGATCCAGTAGGCCCGCGGTCTCCAGCGGATGTCCGTACGTCGCGCGGCTGATCGCATTTTTTTCCTCGATCACCCGTTCCAGTTTGTTCTTGAATCCTTCCGCATCCAGCAAGTCGCAGACGCGAATCCCGCGCCGCGCCATTTTGTCTTCATACGCCGGACCGATTCCCCGCGAAGTCGTGCCAATCGCCGCCGCCCCGCGCGCCGTTTCCGCGGCCTTATCCATTTCGCGGTGATACGGAAAAATCAAGTGCGCGCGATCGCTCAGAAATAGCCGCTCGCGCACTTCAATCCCGGATTTTTTCAGGTTTTCCACTTCCACCAGCAGAGCTGCTGGGTCCACCACCGTTCCCGCGCCGATCACCGCTTTCTTCCCCGGACGCAAAATCCCGCTGGGGATCAGCTGCAAGACGTATTTGTGATTATCGAAAATGACCGTATGACCGGCGTTGTGCCCGCCCGCATAGCGCGCCGTATAGTCGAACGATTTCGCCAAATAATCGACGACCTTGCCCTTTCCTTCATCGCCCCACTGCGCGCCCACCACGACAATCGCTTTGGCCCGTGGCTTCTCGGTCAATTCTCAATGCCCCCCGGCCATTCCGGCCGAACCATCTCCCTACCGTTTCACACTCACCACAGAAGCAGTACAGGCGGGCCAAACGAAATTCGCAACAGGTAATCCTAAACCTCGGAGCGCACCCAACGCAAGCGCGAGCCGCCAGCCTTATCGTGCGAAGCAGTCGCGCGCGTGATCGTTCACCAAACCCGTAGCCTGCATGAACGCGTAGCAGATCGTAGTCCCCACGAACCGGAACCCGCGCGCCTTCAGGTCTTTGCTCATCGCGTCCGATTCCGCGGTCCGCGCCGGGATCTTCGTCGACTTCTCCCAGCGATTCACCAGCGGCTTGCCACCGACGAATTGCCAGAGGTACTTATCGAACGAGCCGAATTCCTTTTGCACCGCCAGAAACGCCTGCGCATTTGAAATCGTCGCCGCGATCTTCAACCGGTTCCGCACAATCCCGGCATTGCCCAGCAGCTCTCGCACCTTGCGCTTATCGTAACGCGCGATTTTCTTCGCGTCGAAGCGGTCAAAAGCGCGCCGGTAATTCTCGCGCTTGTTCAAGATCGTTTCCCAACTCAATCCCGCCTGCGCGCCTTCCAAAATCAAAAATTCAAAAAGGACGCGATCATCATGCACGGGTCTCCCCCATTCTTTATCGTGATACTCGATCATCGCGGGCTTCTGCGCCCAATGGCACCGCGTCTCGGTTTTAACCGCTTTAGCTTTCATAGAGAATTATTTCGACGCCCTCGCCAAACACTCGGCGCACAAGCAATCCGCGTATCGCGAACGCAAACTCTCGAGCGCGGCCGAGCTAAGCGCCACCCCTTCGCACCAACACGAACCCGCCTCCGCCCCACACGCAAAGCTGCACCCACAAGCCGCGCACAGCTTCAGCCCCGGCGCGGCCGCAATCGAGTCTCGATTCGGCCGCCCGTCGCTCATACTTTCAGTCGTCGTAGGGAAACGCGCCTAGGCGGTAATGTGGCGCTGAATGACTTTGGTGATCTGGTCTTTGGGCACTGCTCCGACCAGTTGATCCGCAACCTGACCGCCCTTGAAAACGAGCAAAGTCGGAATACCGCGAATGTTGAACTTCCCCGCGGCGTTGCTGTTCTCATCGACGTTCAACTTCACCACTTTCAATTTGCCCGCGTTCTCGCGCGCGACTTCTTCCACCGTCGGCGAAAGCATGTGGCACGGACGGCACCAGTCGGCCCAGAAATCCACCATTACCGGCTGGGTCTTGCTGGCCTCGATCACGTCGGCCTCGAAACTCGCGTCGGTCACTGCCTGAATATTGTCTGCCATTTGGTTTCCTTGTCGCGCCGGGCCGCCGTTCGGGCTGGTCGAGCTTCCGGTGCGCTACTGTTTAGATGTAATAGCCACTCTGGGGATTCGGGACCTCTTAGCTGCTTCATACAGTGTGACATAGGCGGCCGCCGAAGCCTTCCACGAAAAATCCTTGGCCATCCCGTTTCGCTGCAACTGCTCCCACACCTTCGGCTCTCGATATACGCTCAGCGCCCGCCGCATGGATTCCAGCAATGCCGTGCCGCTGTAGGCGTCGAACCGGAAGCCTGTTCCCTGGTTCGTGGCTGGGTCGAAATCCTGAATCGTGTCGTCCAAGCCGCCGGTCGCTCGCACCACCGGCACGGTCCCGTACTTCATGCTGTACATCTGGTTCAACCCGCTCGGCTCGTATCGCGAAGGCATAAGGAATATATCGGCCCCAGCCTCAATCTTATGAGCCAGCGCGTTGTCATAACCAATTTTTACGCCCACTCGCGCCGGATACTTCTCCGCCAATCCACGGAACAGCCGCTCGTATTCCGCCTGGCCCGTTCCCAGCACTACCAGCGACAAATTCTCCTGCATCAATTCCGCCGAAACCTGCGCGATCAGATCGAATCCCTTCTGGTCCGCGAATCGCGAAACGATCCCCACCAGCGGCCGCTCCATATGTTCCGGCTTGTCCGCTGGCAATTTGAAATATTGCAGCAAGTCCTTCTTGCAGGCTTTCTTCCCTTCCAGATTCTGCGCCGAATAATGCTGCGCGATAAACGTATCGGTCTCCGGACTCCACGCCGCGTAATCCACCCCGTTTAGAATCCCCACCAGATTCCCCGACCGCTCCCGAATCACTCCATCGAGCGCGCTGCCGTATTCCGGCGTCTGAATCTCCAGCGCATACCGCCGGCTCACCGTCGAAAGATAGTCCGCGAAAAGAATTCCGCCCTTCAGGAAATTCACGCTTCCGTAAAATTCCAGCCGGTCGAAGGTAAAAAGCGATTCCGGCAGCCCGGTGGTTTTCAGTACCGCGCGCGGAAACATGCCCTGATATGCCAGATTGTGAATCGTCAGCACCACCGGCAGGTTGCGCGTCACCGGATCGTCGCCATACTGCGTGCGCATCAGCAGTGGCACCAGCGCCGTTTGCCAGTCGTTGCAGTGAATCACGTCCGGCAGCCACACCCGCTTCACGAATTCAATCGCCGTCCGGCAATATTCCGTGAATCGCTCCGCGTTGTCCGGATAGTCCGTGCCTTTTTCGCCATAGAGCTGCTCGCGGTCGAAATATCCGCGGTCCACCACGAAAAAATACCGTACGCCCGCCACCGATACGCCCTCCGCGATCGCCGGAAAACGCAGTTGGTCGCCCATCGTCACCGTGACGCTCGAAACCAATGTCGATGTAATTTTATTTCCGCGGTAGCGCGGCAGTAGCACCGCGACTTCGTGCCCCATCTCCGCCAGCGCTTTGGGTAGCGCCTGCACCACGTCCGCCAGCCCGCCCGTCTTCGAATACGGCAAGCCTTCCGAGGATAAGAAGAGGATTTTCACGTTTATGTTTGCAAATATCCGGCAAATCCGCGCAGCGGGAAAACGGTAACGGAACCGTTAGCCCGCGTCAAGCACCTCGCCTGCGCCAGGCAGCCGGTGTAACGTGCGCCCGATTGTAGATTTGTTGGCCGCCCGCCCGAGTTGTTACACTCGCTGAAGACATGTCCAGACAGCGGCTCGGACAACATTTCCTCGGCGACGTCGGCTGGCGCCAAAAAATCCTGAAGACGCTGCCCCTCGCTCCCAACCAGACCTGGGTCGAGATCGGCCCCGGCCACGGCGAATTCACCCAGCATCTCGTCGGCGAAGGCCGCCGCGTCATCACCATCGAAGCCGACAGCAATCTCGCCACAACGCTACGCGAAAATATCGAAACCGAACCCGACCGCTGGCCCCAACTCGAAGTCGTTTACAGCGACGTGCTCAACGCCGACCTCGGCAAACTTGGAGGCGAACGCTTTCACGTCTACGGCAGCCTGCCCTACTACATCACTTCGCCGATCCTGCATCACCTTTTCGAATGGGCGCCGCAAATCGCCTCAATCCACATCGTCATCCAGCTCGAAGTCGCCCAGCGCATCGCCGCCCATCCCAACGTGCGCGATTACGGCTACCTCTCCACCCTCTGCCAGTTCTACGCCAAACCAAAGATCGCCCTGCGCATCCCGCCCGGAGCTTTCCGCCCGCCGCCCAAAGTCGATTCCGCCCTGGTCCAACTCACTCTACCGGGCGATGGAGCCGCACTGGGCATCACCGACCGCAAGAAATTCCTGAACTTCATCCAAATGTGCTTCGAGCAGAAACGCAAAACCCTCCGCAACAACCTGCTCGAAATTTCCGACGACGCCCGCATCCACCAGGCCCTGGCCGACGCCAACCTGCGCCCCGACGCCCGCGCCGAACAACTCACCCTCGCGCAATTCGCCGCCATCTTCCAACAACTCACCCAGCCCACTCGAAGTTTTTAACCGGTAGCGTCGAATGTAGAAGGCGCAATCGCCGCTCGCGCCTGTAGGGGCCGGTCTCAGACCGGCCCGCGGATTTCCACCCAATCTCCGCGCGTCCGCCATCGCAAATTGATGCCACCTCGTCATTCTGAGGAGCGCCTTCCGCGACGAAGAATCTCATCCATGCTGTCGCAGCAGAATCACTGCGACGAACAGGAAAATGCCCACACTGAATAATTAATCGCCGTTGCCGTTCGTGTGATTCAAGAGAAACCGCGCCTACGCCATGTCTTCGAGGATTGCCTGCAGCCGGTCCGGAAAATTCGTCATGATCCCATCCACTTTCGCCGCAATCATCGCGCGCATCACCGCCGCGTCATCCACCGTCCACGTCGCCACCTGCAAATCCAGCGCATGCGCCTGTTCCACCAATTCCGGCGTCACCAGCGAATAGTGCGGGCACAATTGCCGTACGCCCAGTTCGATCCCCGCCTTCGCGTAATCCTGCATCGGCTCTTCGATCAGCAATCCCATCATCGCCGCCGGATCCACTTGCCGCAGCGAAGTCAGCGTGGCTTCGCTGAAAGAAATCACGATGCTTCGTGCCACCCCACCCGAATTTTGCAGCGCGCCCAGCAGCGAATGATGCATACCCCAGGCCGCTTCGTATTTCAGCTCGAGATAGAAAATCACGTCGTGCTTCGCCGCAAACTGAATAATCTCGTCCAGCGTCGGCACCCGCTGTCCCATGAACTCGCGGTCGAACCACATCCCCGCATCCAGCTTCCGGATTTCCGCCAAAGTAAAATCCCGGACGTTCCCTCGTCCGTTCGTGGTGCGTTCCAGCGTCTCGTCGTGAATCGCCACGAAATGCGAATCGCGCGTCAGATGCAGATCGGTTTCGATGAACCCCGCGCCCAGCACCACCGCGCGCTCGAACGCCGCCAGCGTATTCTCCGGCGCGTTCCCCGAAGCCCCTCGATGCGCAATCACCCACGGCTTTCTCATCAGGCCTTCATCCTAGCAAACAAAGTGTCCCCGGCTATCCGCAGGAACCCGTAGGCGTTCTGCAAGTAACACCCCGCCTCACTTTCGCCCTTCGCCTATCCTCGATGCAAAGCGTTGCCCATTTAGGACAATGTGTTGGCCCGCGCGGAAGTGTCGTCGACATCTTCATCTACTCCGCCGCCAGGCCCCACCGTCACCAAAATGAACAGACCTACTAACTCTATTTTTTTGTGCCACATATGCTGTACCGCCTAGTACCAAGTTCCTTTCGCCTTTGGAAGGCTGATTGCCACCCCTCCTCGCTACTCTCAGAGCGCCCGGTCGAGCTGTACCCAGAATCGCCGGCGGAGTTTCGGAACGCATGGCAAGTGCGAGAACAAAATTGGGACCCGACCACGACGCACTGTTCCCCATGAACTCAGCCCCCGCAGGCTTCGATTCCGCCCGCGACCTGCCCAAGGGTTTCATCGAATTCCTGCTGCCCTTGCATCGCGCCCTAACCGCCCATCAGCGCCAACTCATCGAAAGACGTTCTGCCGCCCTCGCCGCCGCTCACCGCGGCCAGTTGCCGAATTACCGTCCGCCGTCGCCCGCCACCGCCGAAGCCTGGCGCATCGAGCTTCCCGAATGGTGCCGCGACCAACGCAACCAGATGACCGGCCCAGCCGATGACGCCGAACTCGTCGTCAAAATGCTGAATTCCGGCGCCCCCGGCGTCATGCTCGACCTCGAAGACTCCACCGCCAATTCCTGGTCGCACGTCACCCAGGGCATTTCCAATGTTCTCGCGGCCCTGCGCGGCGATCTGAATTACGACGACCGCAAGCGCAACCGCAACGTCACCATCGAGCCCAGCGATACAGTCATCTCCATTCGCCCGCGCGGCCTGCATCTCCACCAAACCGGCGTCCTCAATGGCGAGCGCCTTCCGGCCTCGCTCTTCGACGTTGCGCTCATCGCTTTCCAGGTCGACGCCGCGAAGCTCAAGCATCCCCTAACCTTCTACATCCCGAAATCCGAATCCGCCGACGAAGCCATCTGGTGGCGCGATCTCTTCCGTGCCATCGCCCGCGCCAAGGGCTGGGCGCCGAATTACATCAAATGCATGGCCCTCGTCGAATCGCATCCCGCCGCCTACGAGATGGAAGAATTCTCCTACAACCTGCGCGACCACATCCTCGCGCTAAATCTCGGCCGCTGGGATTACATGGCCAGCCTCATCCATTTCAATCTGAACGACCCCAACTGGGTGCTGCCCGATCGCAACACCATCCCGCACGACGTCGCCTTCTTCCAAAATCTGCGCACCCTGCTCCCCGACGTCTGCCACAGACACGGCCTGCTAGCCATCGGCGGCATGACCGCTCTCTACCCCAGCCGCGATAATCCCGAACTCAACGCCCGCGCCCTCGCCACCCTCGAAGCCGACAAGAAAAACGAAGCGCACTCCCTCATGGACGGCGCCTGGACCGGCCATCCCGACCAGAACGCCATCGCCGTAAAACAATTTCCGGCCCCCAATCAACTGAACGCGCGCCCCAAAAACCAAGACCCGCATCCCGACCTGCGCCCCGCTCCAACCGGCGTCGGCCAGAAAACCATAGCCGGCACCCACGCCGCGGTTCGCACCGTCATCCGCTACCGCAACGGCGTCCTCAACGGCCGCGGCGCCAGCCTGCTCGATGGCTACATGGAAGACCTCGCCACCGACCGCATCTACCGCCTGATGCTCGCCCAGCGCCTGCGCCATCGCGACGCCGTCGAAATTCTCGACGAAAACTCGCAGCCCGTCGCGCACACGCCCGAGCTCATCACCAAAATTTTCGACGAAGAACTAAAACAAATTCTCAGCGATCTCGCCGACGATGAGCCGCCCGAAGTCATCGAACGTTTCACCCGGGCCCGCATCCTCAGCGAGCGCATGATTTTAGAAAACCAGTTTAATCCGTCGTAGCCGCGAAAATTCCTTGGCGGCGCTACGGAGGAAGGTGTATAGCAGTGCAGCACCAGCAACAACGGGCACCGATGTCAGTCGACGCAGCACAGCTGCCTTAAGGCAGGGCAGCCGCGTTCTGAGGGTGTGTTTCGACGGCAGCAGCCTTCGCGCTGTTCGTGCTAGGAAGCGGTAACGGGTTCTCGCCCCGCAGGCAGAGCCCCATAAAACCGCGGGGATCCTCACACGAACCGCCGAGCTTGGGGGATTTATGGCGCTGTTCGTTCTGGTAGTGGTTGGATTGGTCGTCGCGCAAACCTGGTTTGACTGGCGCGACGCGAAACGCAGCTGGATCGTACCCGACTGGGCCAAAGGAGTCGCCCTGGCCGCCGCCGTCGCGGCCTCGCTCACCGCCGCGACCTCCTACGCCAGCTCGCTCCTCCAGGATTCCGCCGGCCAGGCCGGCAACGTCTTCAACGCCCGCATGTTCTGGCCCGAGCTGGGCTTCCTCCTCTGCGCCATGGCCGTAGTAGTAGTAGCCGTCCGCAAAAAACGCCTCCGCCTGATGCTAATCCTAACCGCCGTCCTAACCGCCGCCTTCTGGATCGGCATGACCATCTCGTAGCAAAAGCCTTCGCCTTAGCCGCAGTTTCGCGGCTGCCGTTGTCTTTGCAGTTGCCGTTGCCGTTGCCTTTTGCCTTTCGTTGTCATCCCGACAGAGGCACGGCCGCCTTTGCCGCGCCGACGAGGGACCTCTCTTCGACGTAAGCCCCGCCAACCAAGCGTCCAGCTCCGCCGCCAAATGCACCCTCGCCACTAAACCGTAGTTGGCCGTCATCCAGAGGAGCGCCTTCCGCGACGAAGGATCTCTTCGATGTAGACCGACACTTCGATTCATACCGCCCCCCGCCAAAATCCCCCCACCCACCGCCATTCACC
>DASWVE010000140.1:0-7892 GCA_036401315.1 Candidatus Acidiferrales bacterium | reverse complement strand
CGATCGTCGTGTTGTACCAAAGCGTATTTCCGTTGAATCCGCCGAAGGCCGAGCCGTTGTTCCCCGTTCCGGACGTGTACGCATAGAGAATCTGCGACAGCCCGTGCGGGCCGGGATTGGAAATCGAAGGTGTGCCGAATTTCGAAGAAACCACCGAAATCGCAGTGAACGTCAGAATCACCAGCGGGAAAATGAGCACGGAAAGCATCGCCATCTTTACGTCGTAGGCTTCGATCTTCTTCCCCAGATATTCCGGCGTTCGCCCGACCATCAGCCCCGCGATGAATACCGACAGAATGACGAACACAATCATCCCGTAGAGTCCCGAACCCACTCCGCCGAACACCACCTCGCCCAGCATGATGTTCACCAGCGGCACCATTCCGCCAAGCGGTGTGAATGAATCGTGCATGGCGTTCACCGCGCCGCAACTGGCATCGGTCGTCACCGTCGCGTACAAGGCAGAATTCGCGATTCCGAAGCGAACCTCCTTGCCTTCCATATTTCCGCCGGATTGCAATGCGCTGGCCTTTTGGTCGACTCCGGTCAGCAGCGGATTACCGCGGGCTTCTGCCGCGTACGCCCCGGCCACACCTGCGGCAAACAAGAACGCCATCGCTCCCCATACTGCCCATCCGTGCCGCTGCGATCCGGTCATTCGGCCCAGCGTGTAGGTCAGTCCCGCCGGAATCGCGAAGATCAGAATCAACTGAAGAAAGTTCGTCAGCGGCGTGGGGTTCTCATAGGGGTGCGCGCTATTGGCGTTGAAAAATCCTCCGCCATTCGTTCCGAAAATTTTGATGGCTTCCTGCGATGCCACCGGGCCTTGCGGAATTATCTGTTCCTTTACCACCTGGCTCGTCGTCTTGCCGTCCGCTCCGGTGGTTTGCACCGTCTGCGCATCGATCAGCTGAGTGGTGACGTAAGGCTTCAGGTTCTGAATCATGCCCTGCGATACAAAAATCATGGAGATGACCAGGCAAGCCGGCAGCAGCACCCAGAGAATCGTACGCGTCATATCCACCCAGAAATTCCCGATCGTTTCCTGCTCGCGCCGGGCGATTCCGCGGATCACCGCAATCGCCAGCGCAATGCCCACCGCTGCCGAGGTGAAGTTGTGGTACGCGAGCCCCGCCATCTGCGTGAAATAGCTCATGGTGGTTTCGGGGACGTACGCCTGCCAGTTGGTGTTGGTGGTGAACGAGGCGGCGGTATTGAACGCCAGGTCGGTCGCGACCGCGCCGAGTTTTTGCGGATTCCACGGCAGCCATTGCTGCAAGCGCTCGATGGCGTAGAGCACGATCATCGGCACCACGCTGAAACAGAGCATCGCGAAAGCGTATTCGGTCCAGCGCATTTCGCGCGTTTCGTCCACGCCGGTCAGTTTGTACAGTAGCCGCTCGATCGGCCGCAGCACTGGATCAAGGAATGTCCGCTGCCGAGCGAAGACGCGCGCCATGAACAGGCCCATCGGCTTCGTCACCAGAAATACCGCAAGGAAAAACACGAATATCTGCAGCCATCCATTCGCGGTCATCGTCGCTAGAACCTCTCCGGCCACAGTAGTGCCGCGAACAAATAGCCGAGAATCAGCACGCAGATTCCCAGCAAAATAATGTTTCCGAGCATCAGGTCTCCCTTACTTCAGGCGATCGCAGCCGCGAACGTAAGCCATCGCCACCAGAAAAAAAGCCACAGTCACCAAAATAAAAACGAGGTCCTGCATTTCCGCCCCCTGCTTCGCTGTCGCCTAAAAAAAGAAGATGATGTCGCCGGCCGCCGTCAGCTGATTCTTCTTGGTGCCCGGGCAGCCCAATTGCAAACAGGGCGAATCGTACGCGGGCCGGTCGTAAGAGTGGTCGTAACGCAATTCCGGACGCAGCAAAATGGTGCTGCCGACCCAGTGGCCCCACCCGATCAGGTGCTCGGAATATTGCGTTTTCGTCCCGGTGCGCTGGCCTTTGCTGTCGTTCACATACTCGTTTCGAATCGAAATGTAATTCTTCCCGTTGAGTTGTTTTTCCACGTAATTCAAAAACGCCCATTCCGGCGCGTAGCACGTGAGCTGGGTAGTGGTGTTGCAATACGCGCCGTTGGCTCCGACTTCCAGCAAGGGAGCGGCAGCAGCGTTGCGTACATTCGGCACGTCCTTCTCCCACATGTACCAGGCTTCGGTATCGGTGTGCAGCGAAGGATGGTTGCGGAACTTGTGATACCAGGTGAGATAGAAAGCGTTCAAGTTGTTGTACGCATATTTGCCGTCATTCAGCGCATTCAACATCGGGTACAGGCTGTCATTGCCGTCGTTCCAGATATACTCCGCGCCCAAATTGAGCGTTGCCTTGGCGTCCCTGGAATTCCATGGCGGCGTTTCGCATCCGGCTGAAACTCCCCCCTGCACCAGCCAGTGATCGCTCACCTTCACGGTCGCGTTTATGCCAGTTTGGGTGTAGCAATCGAACGTATAGAGCAATGAATGGCTGTAGGTGTAATTGTTTGGCGCCAGCTGCGCTTCGATGTCTGGCAGGGAAATGTAACGCCCAATCCGGATGTTCAAACCTTGCGCCACTTGCCCCCAGTACAAATCCGTGTAGAACATGACCGGGTCATAGCCATACTCCAGATTTTTCCCCAGCAATTGATTGCTGAAAATTCCCTTGGCCGTCGTGAATCGATAATCCAGCCCATAAAGTTGCGCCAGGCGAAATCCCCAATCGAAGTGATCGGTCTGCACCGTGTCCGGCTGTCGCTCGATGTACAGGACTTCCTGGTCGGGCTGGATTGAATTGGCAACTTCGTCGTAGGACACGGGGAAATTGGCGTAGCGGCTCTTGTTCGAGGTGCTCACATTGAATCCAAAATTTAGCCAGCCGTAGATTTGAATGCCGCTGCGCTTCCAGGCGTCGCCATGCGATCCGCCCCAGATGGCTTGCATCAAGGGTCCTGACTGCGTCCAGGGCGCACCGATCGTCGGCGATCCTCCGTACGGCCAGTCGGCAAATGGGAATGGCGGGTTGGTCACCGGCGCAGGGAAACCCCGGCGTGCCGGAGCGGGGCTGCTCGCTGCCGTCGCAGGGGGAAACCAATCCTGCTTATAGGCGTTTATGAAGCGCGAGAAGAAGTTGCCCTGGGCAACGTTGGTGCTGGCGCTCTGATCGGATGGAGCGGAAGAATTGGAAGCTGTCGATGCTGAAGCTTGCCCAGTGTTTGCTGTCGAATTCTGGTCGTCGCCCGGGATTAAGTTGCCATACGCGCTCGTGCTGACCGTCGCCGTGCCGGTCTCAGCTTTTTTCGACTGATCTTGTCCGTGCGCCATCCACGGGAATGCCAGCACGGCCACCAGGGCTACAGCTGCTCGCAAATTCGACCTGCTTGTATCGCTCATCTAGGCTCTCCCAACTCGTCGAAAGTAAGGGTACGCAGTCCGCATCAGGGAGCCGTAAGCGATTCGTAAGGATTTTCTAAGGATTATTCAATGTTCGGCGGTTCAGCACTTCTGGACCCTGCAGTTGTCTTGCCTAAAGAGGGTCGTGACGGACTTCCTGGGAAGTAGCGAAGGATGGGGCGCGGTACGGGCCCAGAGCACCCGCGATAGCCGCAGCCACAAGAACCAGCAGTACCGGGTCAATCGGGTGACGATAACGCAAAGAGGGGTGAGTGGCGTAGTAAATCACAGGGTAGAGGATCGGAAATCCCGCCAGTAGTAAGAGGTAAGCACTCCGTTTGCGAATGAGTGTCACGATCCCGGTTAGCGTCCCCAACGCGACCAGAAGGTTGCACACCAGTACCGCCCGAACCAGGAGCGAGTCCGCGTCGCGGAATCCTTTAAGCGGCGTCTCGGAGCCAATCCATATAGCGACGAATCGCCGCCACCACAGCACAGCTTCTAGCCTCGGGTGCGTGCGAATGAATTGCGTCGCAATCCGCCATTTTTCGGCCATGTAGGCCGTCTCGCCTTGGCGAATGTACTTTCGCAGTTCTTCTCTTTGCGGATCACTGGGCGGAGCGACTTGCGAATTTTCGTCGAAACTCTCGTTATTGCCGGCCCACAATTCCAGTGGAAAATTAGAACGCAGCGGGACGAATTTATGGAAGGTCGTGTAGTTCCGGATCGTCCAGGGGACGCAGCACAAAACCGCGAGGCCCAGGGCCAGTGCCGGGCGGGCGAGAGAAACGTGATGCTCGCGGAGAGCTCGATACGCCGCCCACCCCAACAACACCGGTAGCATCGAGGCCAGCGCGGGATTCGTCATCAACGAGAATCCCCACAGTACGCCGTAGAGAATCCATGCGCGCCAGCGAGGCCTTTCCGGCAGTTCCAGCGTGGCCCACAACAGCAGAGCCATCAACAGCGCCGAAAGCGAAGTGTCCCAGATCCATTCGTAAGGAATGATGACCGCATTGGGAAAGATCGCCCACAACCACGCGGCACCATATCCAACAGAAGATCCCACAACTTTCTTCCCAATGAAATAAATCGGCACGCAGACGGCACAGGAAAAAATGATATTGAGCAGCACTGCCGCGTAAAGCGCGTGCGGCGTATGAATTCCGAAGATGCGGTAAATCAGCGCCACTGTCCAGGGGTACACGGGTGTTAGCCATGCCGTCGGCCCGGTTTCCTGCCACCACGGCGAACTGAAGCCGTGGCCCTTGACCAACGAGAAGGCGATGTTGCCGGCCTCATTCAGAAATGGCACCAAGCCGACCAGGTTTGCCGGCATCTGCCGAATTTGATCGACGGCGAATACAACTCGGGTCAAGAAACTCACGCTAATGATCACCGGCAGATTTGTCGCAATCGTTCGCAGTCGTAGTTTCATCTAATTGGTGTGGGGAATAACATGCTAGCCTGTTTTTGAGGAATTTCTAGCGGATGGATACGCATAAGGTCGTCATTCTCGGTGGCGGATTCGGCGGCCTTACCGCCGCGCTGAAGCTCAAGAATGCGCCGGTGCAAGTCACCTTGATTGACCGTTGCAACTACCACTTGTTTCAACCTCTGCTGTATCAGGTGGCAACCGGCTCGCTTTCGCCGGCAAACGTCGCTGGCCCGCTGCGCCAAATTCTTCGCAAGCAGAAAAACACCCAGGTGCTGTTGGGCGAAGCCGTCGGGATCGATACCACCAAACGTGAAGTCATTCTCAGCGATGGGAAAGTCCCTTACGACACGCTGATTGTCGCTACTGGTTCCACGCATCAATATTTCGGTCACGATGAATGGGAACAGTTCGCGCCCGGCCTGAAAGATCTCAACGACGCGACCGCGATGCGCGGGCGCATTCTGCTTGCCTTCGAAGCCGCCGAGCGTGAAACCGATCCGGAAAAACTTCGCGCCTGGATGACCTTTGTAATCGTCGGCGCCGGCGCCACCGGGGCCGAGCTGGCCGGAGCACTCGGCGAAATTGCGCACGACACGCTTCTGCACGATTTTCGCGACATCGATCCTTCCAAGACGCAAATCATTTTGGTGGAGGGCACCGACCGGCCGCTGCCGTCTTATCCTCCCAAACTTTCGGAGTCGGCTCGCAAGATGCTCAACGATCTTGGCGTTACGGTGCGCACCGGCACCATGGTCGTCGGAATCGATGCGGAGGGCGTCACCATAAAAGAGGGCGAGCGCACCGAAAAAATTCCCACACGCACGGTTTTGTGGGCCGCGGGTGTGCTGGCCTCTCCTCTGGGAAAAATTCTTTCGGAAAATGTAGGCGCGCCGCTTGATAAAGCTAGTCGGGTTTTGGTCGAACCCGACATGACCGTGCCCGGTCATCCGGAGATTTTCGTTGTCGGAGACTTGGCGAATTTTAGCCATCAGACCGGCCAGCCGCTGCCGGGAGTCGCGCAGCCCGCGATTCAGCAAGGGGCATACGTCGCCAAAGTGATTAAAGACCGCTTCCGGGGCGAGAAACCCAAACCGTTTCATTATTTCGACAAAGGAAATCTGGCCACGATCGGCCGATTCGCGGCAGTCGCGGATCTGAACTGGCTCCAGATTTCCGGGCTGCCGGCGTGGCTCATTTGGATCTTCATTCACCTCGTTTACATCGTTCAGTTTCAAAACCGCTTGCTGGTCATGACCCAGTGGGCCTGGCTCTATCTGACCTATGACCGCTCCGCGCGCCTGATTACCGGCAAGAGCCCGCTGCCGCTCGATTTGTAAATTTAGCTGACATCGCGGTGCGCCGGTATCCGGCCCGCGCGAATCGCCTTGACCAGCAGCGCGTGATCACGTTCGGTCTGATCCGCGTAGGCCTCCGCAAATGTCGCAATGGCCGCGTCGAACGCCTCGCCTTTTCCCAAATAGCCGCCGATGGTCGCAGCGTCACCGGTGCGCGCGTGGGCCCGCGCCAGCGTCCAGCCGCAAATCTCAATGTATTCGAGCCACTCCTCTTTGCTCATTTTGGTGAGGTCGAATTTCATTTTCATGTCGCGGAGTTGGCGGAAATAGTAATCATGTCCACGATCGTCGCGAGCCCAGCCTAGAAACACATCGCTCGCGGCCTGCAGCATGCGCTGCCCGGTCACTACGCGTTCGCCTTGATTCTTGTAGCGGCTGGTTCCGGCGTAGGGATCGAGCGCCGAAGGCAAAGCCTGCTTGAGTTGAATGAACAGCGGATCATTCTCGCCGGCCATCAACAACGCTACGTCGCAGCGGGTTCCGACGCTGCCCACCCCCACCACCTTTCGCGCGATATCGATCACGTGGTAGCGGTCCAGAATCACGCGGCGTTCCTCCGGCAGCGTGGCGCGGTAGCGCAAAAACAGAGCGCGCACGCGAATGCCAATCTTGCCGATGTCGTGCGGGTGATACACGAGCGGGGGATTATCGACGAATCGCCGCTTTCCGTGGATTTCGTGAGTCAGCTTCGGAAATACCCGCAGATCAGTCTGGAGCGCTGCGCTGTCCAGCAGCTTTTGCCAGTATTTCTCACTTGCGGAAGTCGAGGCTTCTTTGACCAGGAGGTCGGCTTCCAGATGCGAGTACCAAGCGTCGAGTGCCCGCATTTGCGCATACTCGCGCATATGCACCCGGTACGACGCCACCATCGCTTGTGCCGCATCGCCGCATTGACGATCTTTTAATCCCGATTCGCGCCCGGAGAGCACGATGCTGGCGGCCAGCCTTTTCACGTCCCATTCCCAGGGTCCCCGCAAGGTTTCGTCGAAATCGTTGATGTCGAAAACGATGCGGCGTTCGGGTGAGGCGTAACCGCCAAAATTCAACAGGTGGCAATCGCCGCACAGCTGGGCGTGCAACCTGGTCTCCGGTGTCGTCGCCAAGTCGGCGGCCATAATCGCCGCGGCACCGCGAAAAAACGCAAATGGTGACTTGCGCATCCGGCCGTAACGAATCGGGAGCAGATTCTCGATTCGCCCCTCGTTCGTCTGGCGCAGGAGTTCAAGCGGATTTTTGCGCTTGGCCCCCGGGGCCCATTTGGCGTGTGAGGCGCGCGACACTTTGTCGCGCAGGGCTTTTCCCAGAGCCAGGCGCTCTTCGACGTTGGGGCCGAAGATGCGGGATTCGGATTTGGAGTTACCGGTCAGTTTGCGACCGGCGCGAGCGGGAGTGTTCTTGATCTTGTTCTTGACCTTCATCTTATCTTGCTCCGCAAAGGCAGCCTGCCGGCAGACAAAGTAACACAGGAGCGGCAGAAGGAGGTGGCAGACGGAGTTGCAACTGGCGGGGCCGATGGCCGTAAAAATTGTCGATTAGAAATCACGACCGCTGTTTGTTTTGTTGGGGTTGGGTGGTGTTTCTAATCGCGCGAAAATGCCAAAAAATTGTCGATTAGAAACCGGGCGAGTTGCAACTGGAGCGAATGGGGTAGAAATGTTACCAAAAAATTGTCGATTAGAAATCACGTCGGGCCTTTATTTTGAAAGAGTTGCGG
>DASWVE010000139.1:0-3621 GCA_036401315.1 Candidatus Acidiferrales bacterium | reverse complement strand
GGCCGAACTCGCCACGCCCACGCCATCGGCTTTCGCCGCCGTCAGGAAGCAGCCACTCGCCAGAACCAAAATCGCCAATTTCTTCAACATCTTGCCTCCGAATCTCGCTGGGTTATTTCCGTTCATTTCCAACCGTTCCGTTTGCCGCTGATGTTTCAGTCGGGCACTGCATGCGAATCGTCCCGAAACTCGTCGCTTCTTGAGACACACTCACCACGGCTGCATCGACTACGCAGCACTACATTGCACGCCCACCACCATTCCCCGCATTGAAACCAAAGCCCTTCCACTCCGCGAAAACGCCGCCCCAGGTCGCACTTTTCCCTCGATGGCCCGCCCTTTTCCCGGCCATAAAACGGCGCCGCAAAACGGCACACCCCGACGCAAGAATGACCAAAAAGTCCCCAAAACCGCCCATTTGCACCAGGATTCGAAAACAGCCGACGAGGTGTTCCTCACTACATCACGTCACCAAAACAATCAGCGCAAGGCGCCGATATAAAATTCCACCTCAAGAGCTTTTGGAGTGCGGCGGCTCTGCCGCCGCTTTAAACGCCCCAGCCCTGTCGCAACCACCCGCCGGGAAGCTTCAGCAGAAGCCGATCGATGCCCCGGTGATACTGGCAATGCACGTCCCGCCTATGTCATCATTCGTGACGGATTTATGACTGATCCGCTCGACCATCTCAGTTCGAAAGAGAAGCAAGCGGCCGTGAACATGGCCCTCGCAGGCGGCATGGACCCGGCTGAAGTATTCCGGGCCGTGACCCGGAATGTGTACGGCGCGACCAATCGCCGCAAGCTAATTGTCCAGTGGGGAAAGCGGATGAAGCTTGAAGCTAGCGAGGCTTTGCGGATAGCTCAGAATGCCGGTCTGATTCCCACGACTCACGCGCCGCGCCAGAAGTAGGAAACGCCTCTTCGTAGAATTCCGGAAAGTATTTGCGGATGAATTTGTCGTTTTCTTCGGACTCGGACGCCAGCTTTTTGATTTTGCGAATACGCTCGCCTGCGCCTAGCTTGACGTAGGATTTGGCGATGGCGGTGAGCAGGTGCACGTCGGACATGGCAAACTCCCAAATCACAGTTACTTTACCGGTAATTATACCGGGGACCAGATGATCGGGCAACGGCTAGGTTCGCACGCGGTACGCCCGCAATAATTACGCCTCGCTGCCACCGCCTCATCCATCCAGCGAAATATTCCCCAACCGCGACTTCCCCGCCGTCGCCGTGTAGAACCCAAACACCGCCAGCGCCACCACCATCACAAAAACCACAATCGTCGGCTGCGCGTACCATTCCGTAAAATGCCCGGTCAGCGGATACGCCTCCAGCACGTTATTCGCGCACAGCGCCACCAGCAGCGCCAGCAAACCAAACCGCACCAGGATCAGCAGCGCCGTCCCGAACACCAGCACATCTTCCACCACGTGCAACACTGGATGCTCGCCGAATGCCGAAGGCACCGCGAACAGCAGGATCGTCGCCGCCACCGCTAGCCACTGATTGCGCAGCAGCAGCCGCACCACGAAGAAAATGAAAAACAGCGCCAGCGATCCGAATAGGTATAGCGTCAGGTTCAGCAGGATGTCTCCGATGGTGTAGTGCATCCCGCCCAGAATAATAAAATCCAGCCGCCAAACCGGAGGCGAAGGAGTCTTCCCCATCCATCCCGGCAGCAGATTTCCCACATTCGCGATCACCGCCCATCCGATCCCGGCCAGGACGCCCAGCAACACGTCGCGTCCCACCACCGGATCCAAAATCTCTCCGCCCAGCACGCGCGACCACG
Source organism: Candidatus Acidiferrales bacterium (assembly GCA_036401315.1). Lineage (GTDB taxonomy): Bacteria > Acidobacteriota > Terriglobia > Acidiferrales > UBA7541 > Palsa-295. Next base: position 1,826 of record DASWVE010000139.1, on the reverse strand, counting down.
ACACCAGCGACGTCGGCCACCGTTTCCGCACATGCGGCTCCAGCGCCACATACATCAGCCACACCAGCGCCGCGCCGACCAGCGCCCAGCCGCACATCATCATCAGTAGACTTACTTCTCCTACGGTCGGAACGTGATGCGCGAAAAACGCCATGGCCGCCACCGCCAGCACGAACGTGAACATGGCCAGTTTCGCCGCACCCTTCCAATCGCTGCGCCCCGCGCGCACGTTGCCACGCGCCAGCACGATGCCCATCACCACAATCACTGAAAAAATTCCCAGAAAAACTCCGCCCTGTATTTTGTCGCCGGTGGTTCGCGTGTCGCCGCGCTGCCGGTCCGGCGTATCCCAACTCGAATACAAGCTGAAGAACACCGGCTTGCCGCGATACGCCGCCGCTTCCACGCGCAGCGCCAAATCAGCGCGCCCCGGCCACGTTCCGGTCCAAGCCGCGCGCGTGTCGCTCGAAACCAGCCCGTTCCACTGCGGCACGGCCGTCTGAAAAGTTTTCAAATCGAGTCCCGCCGCCGCAAATAGCGGCGTCCAGTCCGGCGCGGGCGCCGGGCTGCTCACGTCCGTCAATTTCTCGAACTGCGGCGGAATCGCTAAGAATTCCGTCAGCCTTCCGTCTGGAGCGAAAAATTCCTGCACCATCCCGGAAATTCGCACCGGAGGCTGTTCCGGAAACGCTCCCGGCGTCCAGGTAAAGTCATTGTTCTGCATGTACTGCGGGCTTTCCCGATACCAGAACGCCACCACTGGAGGGAATCCGGCTTTCAGCTGCTCCCACGCGTTCCGGCTCTTGTCCGTATCCTTTATATGCGTCAGAAATCCACTATAAAGTCCGAACCCATACGACGTATCCACCGGCGCCGCGTAGCCGAGTTTCGCGGTTAATTCCCGCGCCTTCTCCGCCAGCACTTCCGGAGCGAGCGGCAGCGGCACCAGATTCAACACCTCCATGCGATTCGACAGCGCCGCCAGTCCCGCGAGCCCCACCAGGATCAGCGCGATGCACGCCCATGCCAGCGCGGGACGCAGCCCTTCTTTTTCGCCCGAAGCCGCCACCATCGCGGGCGAAGGAGTTTCTCCCGCCGCGAGCGCCGCGGCCAGCGGATCGCCTCCCGGCAAAGCCGCTGCCACCTGAATCGCCGACGCCGGCCGTTTCGCCGGATCTCTTTCCAGACAGCGTTGAATCACCCGCTCGGTCAGCGGGTCGATATCTTTCACCAGCACCGAAATGCTCGAAGGCGAACTCGATTCGCGCAGCCGCAGCAATTCTCCAAGCGACGCCGCTTCGTACGCTTTCTTCCCGGTGAAAATTTCGTACATCACCAGCCCCAGCGAATAAATGTCGCTGCGCTGGGTCACTTCGATTCCCGCCAGTTGTTCCGGCGCCATGTACGCCGGAGTTCCGGCGGTCACTTCCTCGGCGCCCAAATTTTCTGAAAGCGCCGCCAGACCAAAATCGGTGATGCGCACGCGGCCGCGCCCATCGAGCATGATGTTTCCCGGCTTTAGGTCGCGATGCAGCACGCCATGGTCGTGCGCGGCGGCGAGGCCCGCGCACATCTGTCGCGCGATATCCAAACCCTTGGCCTGCGGAAATTGCCCGATGCGCCGCAGCAGCGAAGACAAATCTTCGCCGTCGACATATTCCATGGTGAGAAACAGCCGTCCTTCCATTTCGCCCACGTCGAAAACCCGGCACACGTTGGGGTGCGCGATTTCCCGCGCCAGCCTCACTTCCTGGTAGAAACGTTCCCGCGCGGTTTCGTCGTCATGCATCGTCACCGGCAAAAATTTCAGCGCGACAGTTTGGTTC
>DASWVE010000138.1:0-10774 GCA_036401315.1 Candidatus Acidiferrales bacterium | reverse complement strand
ACATCGTGCATCATCGCGCGCAGCTGGGCGTGTATTTGAGGATGAATGAGGTGCCGGTGCCGTCGGTTTACGGGCCTTCGGCGGACGAAGGGAAATTGGGCTAGGTTAAGTAAAGATTACTTCGAGAAGACTCGAGCGATTTTGTCGCGTGCCGCGGCAAACCCGGAGGACGGTCCAGCGGTTTTTTGGGGTGGCGCGGCCGTTTGAGTGGCGTGAGTGGCGGTAGCGGCAGCGGCTTTGGGGCCTTGGCCTACCTTGTATTGGCCGCTTTGACCGGCAGTGTGCGACGGGCAGCCGGTGCCGAAACAGGGGCCGGTGGGCCGGAAGTACGAGCATCCCGACAGGCAAAACGCAGCCGCAGCTAGAGTGACTCCGTACGCAAGCTTGCTCCGCATTTTCCCTGCCTCCCAACGAAATTCAAAGTGTGGTGCGCGCGACGAAGGGTGACTTTCGTTAGTGCCATGATGGCATATCGCCCGTCGAATGCATGGAATTCGCGGCGAAGATTGTCCGAAAACACAGCAAACACCAGGCGAAACTTCTCCCGGCTCTTGTACCTTGGCGGGATTCACGAGAATCGAGGCAAGAAAAAACCGGTGTGGCGTTGATGCTCAGCGAACGCCGGACCGAACTGGGCGGAAAGAAGGCGCTCCTCTTTCTTTGCCTTGCGGGCGAATCCCAAGCCCAGGACGACGAGCCCCAGGAGGGCGCGATACTCGCCGATTGCTAGCGCCGAGCCGGCCACAGCCATCAGGATTCCGGTATAGATGGGGTGCCGGATGTGAGCGTAAGGCCCGGTGCGGATGAGCTGATGGTCTTGCTTAATCTGTACTTCCGCACTCCAATTTCTCCCGATGGTCGCCCGCGCCCACACGGCAAAAAGGACGCCGCCGAGAGCCAACCAGCCACCCAACCAAGGGATTGCCGGGGCATCGGAAACGAAACGGCGGTTCAGCAAGCCGAGAAGGGGCGGCGCCGGGTCATAAAGAAGGAAGAAGCCGACTACCATGTAAGCAACGTAAGCCAGCCGCGCGCGCGGTTCTTCTTGTTTTGACGGCTTTTTCGCGCCCAAGGCCGTTACGAACCAGTAGCCGGCGAATAGCAGCCAGGAAAAACCAAGCAGAGAGCCGGGCGACCAGCGAAACGATTCTGGCCACACCACGGCGAACCGCCACAAAAACCAGAAGAAGCCGGCCGCGACGTGCAGGTGAACGATCAACTGCTCGAGGACGTAGGTCATTATGGTTTACCTCCTACAGGTTTGCCGATCACCTTTCCGGGGCGTAGGTCACGACGGCGCAACTTATGAATCCAGGCCAATTCGTTCTGGATTTGCTGCTCGATAAACAGGATGACCGCCCCGCCGTACTCGCCCAAGTTCATGGCTTTCTTGAGGGGCTCAAAGCGCTGAGCGCGACGGAGGAGGTAGGTTTGGCGCCGATCAAGAATCGTCAGGCGCTGCGTCGAATTGAGAATCGAGAATAGCCCCACGCGCAGACGAAATTCATCACCCGAAGCAACGGCCTTTTCATCCAGATCGCAGACGCGATCGACGATCGATTTTCGTCCGGCGGCGGTCAGCACGTAGACCTGCCGGGTCTGGCCGCGCTGGCCGGCGGCCTTCTTGCGCGTGACCCAACCATGGGCAACGAAGCGGCGCAGCAACGGGTATACCAGGTTGTTATGCATATCAGTTTGGCCGGAGATGAGGCCAGCCTGTTTCTTGAGGGCGTAGCCGTGCTGAGGGCCTTCGAGGAGCGCCGCGAGGAGCAATAGGTCATTCATGACTGTATCACTTTTGTACTATAAATGCCTGGTGCGGTCAAGCCGGATGCTCACGGCGCGGCTGGGCGAGGAGCAGGGGCGCCGGATTCGAAACAGAGGATGGCGAATTTCGCGCTTGCGGTTCTGAGGGGCCCTGCGGCAAGCTCATCGCCATGAAAAATTCGACGAAGAGCAGGCGAAGGTCGGACGCGACGATCGCAATTCACGCCGGTGAAGACCGATTTCAGAAGAACGGGCCGGTGGGGACGGCGATTTCGCGAACGGCAACATTCTCATTCGCGAATTCCGAGGAAATGAAACGGTGGTCGGAAGGAACGAGCGCGGAATACATGTATACGCGGTATGCGAACCCGACGCTGGCGGTGGCTGAAGAGAAAATCGCGCGGCTGGAAGGGGCGGAAGCCTGCATCGTAACCGCCTCGGGCATGGCCGCGATTTCGAGCGCTCTGCTTTCGGTGCTGAAAGCTGGAGACGAGGTGATCGCGATCCGGTCGCTGTACGGCGGAACGTATCGATTGATGCGCGATGTTTTTCCGCGGATGGGGATCGTGGTGCGGCACGTGGATGCGGATCTGGCGGGCGTGGAGCGGCTGGTGAATCCGCGCACGAAGGCGCTGTACGTGGAGACGCCGACCAATCCTTCGTTGCGGCTGGTGGATTTGCGGAAGGCGGCCGCATTTGCGAAGGAATGGGATTTGATTTCGCTGGTCGACAATACGTTTGCTTCGCCGATTTTGCAGAAACCGCTCGAATTCGGATTCGATCTGGTGATGCACAGTGCGACGAAGTACCTGGCCGGACATTCGGACGTGATCGCGGGGGCGGTGGTGGGACGGCGCAGCTTGATTCAGAAGGTTCGGGAGATGGTGATTTATCTGGGCGGGTCGATGGATCCGGAGGCGGCGTTTTTGCTGATTCGGGGGATGAAGACGTTGGAGGTGCGGGTGAAGACGCAGTGTGCGAGCGCGATGATCGTGGCAAAGTTTCTGGAGAAGCATCCTAAGGTGGCGCGAGTGCACTTCCCTGGGCTGAGTTCGCACGCCGACCATAAACTGGCCAAGCGGCAGATGCGGGGATTCGGCGCGATGATGGCGTTCGAGATGAAGGGCGGGTTGGCGGCGGCTTCACGGTTCTGCGATCGGACGCGCTTGTTCGTGCTGGCGGCGAGTTTGGGCGGGGTGGAATCGCTGGTGTTGTTGCCGGCGTATTCGTCACACTACCGAATGAATGAAAAGGAATTGCGCGCGGCGGGAGTGATGCCGGGGATGGTGCGGGCTTCGATTGGGTTGGAGGCCCCGGAGGATTTGATTGAGGATTTGCGGCAGGCGCTGGGCTAGACGATCGGAGGGCCGATCAGAAGAAAAAAAATGGCGGGTTCAGAATCTGAACCCGCCATTTTTTATTTAGCTGCGACCGCGGCTGGTACTAGAAATCGTACCGCAGGGCCAATTGAAGCTGGCGCGCGGTACTTTCGGTTGAGGTGATGTTGCCGAAGGTGCCGGGATTGGCGATCGTGTCACCCGAGGGTGGCGCAAAGCTCGGATGATTAAACAGGTTGAAAGCCTCGGCGCGGAATTGCAATTTCTGGCGCTCGGACCAGGGCATGGTGAAATTCTTCAAGAGCGCCATGTCGACGTTCCAGAACCCAGGAGCGCGGAGGGTGTTGCGATCTCCGGTGCCGCCGCCGAAGGGATAAGCGAAGGCGTTGAATCCGGAGGTCGGGTCGTTGAAGTACTGCACCGTCTGGCCGGCTTGGTCGACGTGGATTCCGTGCTTCACATCGGCCGAGGTCCCGACGTAAACCGGCGCAGCATCCTGGGTAAAGTTGATTGGGAAGGTGCCGGTATGCAGGTTGAAGGGATAACCGGTGTGAGCGGTCACGATACCCGAAGTTCCCCAGCCGCCGACCAGCGCGTTGAGAAGCTTTCCTGAATTGGCGAGAAAGTGTTGACCGTTGCCCACGGGCAGGTAATAGACGAAGTTGGCGCTTACGGTATGGCGCGCGTCAAAATCCGAACTGGAACGGCAGACGCGGAGGTTACGCAAGTCGCAAACCAGGAATTGGCCGGTTCCGGAGTACTGGTTGGCGTTGTTGGTGATGTCCGAGACGTTGTCGATCGCGTGGGAGAAAGCGTAGTTGAAATCGAACTGGAGGCCGGCCGAGACTTTTTTGCGAAGAGTCAGGAGCAAGCCATTGTAGTTCGAACTTCCGTAGTTGCCGACGTAGCCCGCCGAGCCAGTCTGAGCGTCGAGACCTGTGTTTGGAGGAAGAATGCCCGCCGAGGTGAGGACAAGGATTTCGCTGGAGACGTCTCCGACTGGAAAGTACGGAGCGACTTGGGCCGCCAACTGGGTGCAGTTTGCCGCAGCGAGACCAAAGAACGGCGCCGTCGTTGGGCAGGTGAGGCCGAACTGAGCTACGGCCTGGCCGATTTGATTTTCGAACCAGGGTTGAGCGGTTACCGCATTCGGGGCCGTACCGCCCTGGATTTGGGACTGAACACCGGCAAAGGCCGTGTATAGAAACTGTCCTGAAGTTGCGTCTTTGAAGTTGAGCGTTTGCGCCGCATCTCCATCGGCGAGTAGGCGGCGTCCAAGTTTACCGAAATAGTCCGCTTCGAAACTGAAGCCATGCGAGAGCTCGCGCTGAATTCCCAACGACATGCTGATGACATAAGGAGTTTTCAGCGTTCGATTCAGCTGGAAAAAGTTGGGGAAACCTCCGTTGGCCAGCCCAACTGGGTCGCCACTGGAATCCACGTTGGGGGTGAACGGAACTGAGCGGTCGAAGGTCGGTGGCGGCGTTGCGGAAGGGGGAGCACCGAAGGCGGTGAAGCGTTGATCGCCATTCAAGTCTGCCGGTGGATTGCCCGAATCGTAGACATCGGCGATGGTGTTCGAAAAGATGAAATTCTGCTGATCCAGCTCAAACGATAAGGTGCTCAAGATCCGGTCGTAGTTAATTCCGGCTCCCAGGCGAATGGCAGATTTCCGGTCGCCGAATATGGCGCCGAGAATGCCGTGGGAGAAAGACGGGGTGTAAGCCAATCCGATCCGGGGCGCGAAGTCTTTGTAGTCTGGATTGTAGTAGCCGGGAGCGTGATTCTTGGAGCCGCCCAAGCTGTAGCTCACGAGTGGGGCGGCGGAGTTGCCGCTAACCCCCTGGGCCGCTGCAGCCAGACGCGCGCCGAACAACTGTTGCTCGTCGATGCTGGCGATGCCTTCGTATCCATTCGATTCGTAAGGTACGGCGTGATACTGCCAGCGCAGACCGGCGCTGACGGTCAGATCGGAACGCACCCGCCAGGTATCCTGGGCAAAGAGTTCATATTCGTTGTAGATGTACTTGCGATTGGCCGGGGTATACAGAGCTTGTGGATTTCCGGGCAAATCGTAGTTGTAGTTGGCGGAGGCCTCGCTGAAGTGGCCCAGCAAGAAGGTATAGGCGCTATCGAACTGGTCCATGGCGCCGGGATCGTTAGGATTTTGATAGAGATCGGTGGGGTGCAGCGAGCTACCCGGACCACCGAGATTCAGCAGGTTGCCGCCCAAGCCAACGGAGATATTATTGATGCTGTTATTCAGGTTGGATTTGTCCTGAATCAGCTTGATGTCGGTGCCAAACGCGAGAGTGTGCTTACCTTTGGTCCAGGTCAAGGCGTCGCGGATTTCGGGAACGGACACGTTGCGACCTTGGCTGCTCAAGCCCGGAAGTGGCGCTGTCAGCGGACCAAAACCATAAGAATTCGGTTCGCCTGACGTGCTCGTGACCGGGAAATCCAAAACGCTGCGGGCCACGCCGAAAAATATGTTGTTCACGAGCGTTGGTGAAATGAGCCAGGTATCGCCAATTACAAATGAACGGCTATGGTTGATTTCCTTGAGCGATGGCTCGCCATCGACGGGAAATTGCGGCGCGGAATAGTCGAGATCGTCGCGGTCCCAACTGGCCCGGCCAAAGATCTTGTGAGCGGCCGAAAGGTTGTAGTCGACCCGGCTGACGTAAGTATTGAATTTGTAGCGGAGCGGGAAATTGAAAAGGTAGCCACCGGTGTTCACGCCGTCGCCCGCGCCAGCAACAAAATTCGCCGCGGGGTATCGGCTATTGATGTAGCTGACCAAGGGGGCGTCGCCGCCAATACCGGAAGGGTCCAGGCCTTGAACGGAGTTCGATCCGGGCAACCCGGAGGTAGGGAGAGTCGAGATGCAGCCGGGATTGTTAGCGAGTGTTGCGCTGGAATCACAACCCGGGCCGTCGTTAATATAGTTCACTTGTCCGTTGCGAAGAGCGTCGAGCGGCACCGTGCGAATTTCCTGATCGGAGATGGTGTCGCGGCGCGCTTCGTAGTCGAAAAAGAAGAAGAGCTTCTCTTTGATGATCGGGCCGCCAATGTCTCCGCCGAATTGGTTGCGGATCAGGCCCGGGCGCTGGACACCGGCGAAATTGTTGAACCAATCGTTGGCAGCGTAGGCGCGAACGCGATTGTATTCGTGCAAAGAGCCATGGAAATCGTTGGTGCCCTGTTTGGTGACCAGGTCGATCTGCGCGCCGCTGCTGCGGCCGTAGGTGGAATCGGCGCCACCGACGATCGTGCGGACTTCCTGAACGGAATCGATCGGAGCACGGTTGACGGTGATGAAAGCCTGGCCGATGGTTTCGTCGTTGACGTCCAGGCCGTCCAGGGTGATGTTCGCGGTATCGGCGCGGGAACCGGTCACCGAACCGTATTGCGAATCCGAACCGGAAACCTGAACTCCGGGCTGAAGCTGCAAGAGGACTGCGGCATTGGTGCGAATGAGGCTGGGCAGTTCCTGCACCTGAGCGGAAGTAATCACGTTGCCGATGCTGGCATCGGCAGTGTTAAGGGTGGCTTCGCCGCTGACGCTGACTTCGACGGTTTGTTTGGTCTCGCCGATTTCGAGGCTGGCGTCTCTGGTTTCGGTGGTGCCTACTCCGAGGTCGATGTTCTCTACCTTGAGGGCCCGGAAATTAACCTTGGTGAAGGTCAGTATGTAGCCTTGAGCCGGAGGCACCTGCGAGAATTCATACTGGCCGGAGCTATTGGTCGCGGTGGTGGCGGAGAATCCGGTTTGCGGGTTGGTGAGAGTGACAGCCACATCCGGTACGACGCCTTTAGAAGGATCGAAAACAACACCGGACACGCCGGAAACTGACTGCGCCTGAGCGACAAAGGTCAGGCCCAAAACGCAAAGTACGACCGCCAAAATCCGCGAAAGTCCAAAACCCTTTGTCGCCTTCATCATTCCCCCCAAGTGATGCTCACGATCCGTCGAAAATTCATCGAGAAAGGCTACGCATATCCGCAAAATGAGATTTTCCGTAAATTTGGAGATTTCGGTACTCCACCCCTAGCCTGTTGCTGCTTAATATCATCATTTCAATCGACTTACAACTTGTTCCTGAATCAGTTCAAAGGGCTCGTGATTTAGAAAAGCACGCTGAGGCCCAAAACTTCTGGGCGTGCGGAGAACTTCGGTGGGTGCGGAGGCGTAGTACTCGATGTCGTGGGATTGGCAATGCCATCTAGGGCACGCCCATTGACCTGAGCGTGGGCAGCCCGTAAGATTTTTATTCGAAGATCGCGGAGCTTTTCGAGAGCCGGATATCCGGCGGCCTGGGTCGAGAAACGAAGTGGCTGCGCAGGTCTAATCGGTCTTGCGATGGCCGCCGATAAGAATTAAGGGTGCGGACGCGGCTGGACCAGCGGTACCGTTGCCTTTGCACCGGTAGACGACATATAACGAAGCAACGCTGAGTGCACTTATGCCGGGTGCTGGCATGTTCCGAGGTTGGCAGAAAACGACATGAAATCGAAATTTAAATTTATTGTGGGAATCGCGGCAGGCGCGCTGCTGTTGGCGGGTTGCAACGACGGAGTTTCGTCGAAGCAGGCCAAAGTGCGGCCGCCGGCGGCGACGCCGTCGTCGGCCTTGCAGGCGATTCACGAGCCATTGCCGTTCCCCGAAACTTTGCCGGCTACTTTTGAGCTGTACGACCGGCGGCCGGCGATCGATATTCTGGTGGCCAAGGTTCAGGCTAGCTTTAACATCGCGGAAAAAGAATATAAGGCGGGTGAATTCGACAAGGCGCGGACGGAATACGATCGCGCGGTGGCCTTGATCGTGGCGAGCGGATATCAGTCGGATTCGGACCCGCGGCTTGCGGAGTTGCTGGATCAAATCGGCGAGACCTTACATTCTTATGATGTGAACGAGCGGCAGAACGCGGGAGACGAAGAGGAAAATCCCGGGACGCCGGCGCCGATTGATGAATTGACCGACCTGACTTTGCCGGCGGGCGACCCGCGCTTGTCCGCGTTGGCGGAGAAAGAAATGATGCGGGTACAGCATGACCTGCCGCTGACCGTGAATCCCGCCGTCTTGCAGTATCTGAGTTATTTTTCGACTCCCAGGGGACGCGCCACGGTGGCGCATGGGTTGGGACGTTCGGGTTTGTACAACGATATGGTTCGCCGGGTATTAAAGGAAGAGGGAGTGCCGCAGGATTTGATGTATCTGGCGCAGGCGGAATCCGCGTTTCAGCCGACGGCGGTATCGAAGGCCGGGGCACGGGGGCTGTGGCAGTTCATGCCGTTTCGCGGCGAAGAATACGATCTCGACCGGACGTTCTGGGTGGACGAACGCAGCGACCCGGAAAAAGCGACTCGCGCGGCGGCTCGCCACATGCGCGACCTGTACGACATGTTCGGCGACTGGTACCTGGTGATGGCGGCTTACAACGCCGGGCCGATGAACGTGGTGAAGGGCGTCGAACGCACCGGATACGCGGATTTCTGGGAATTGACGCGGCTGCATGCATTGCCGAAGCAGACGCAGAACTACGTGCCGATCATTATCGCGCTGGCGCTGGTGGGCAAGGATCCGGCGCTGTATGGCGTGGACGTTGCGGCGGAAAAGCCGGCGGAGACGGACATTATTTATCCGAAGCATTCGATCGACCTGCATTTGGTGGCGGACGCGACTGGCGCGGACATCGACGATCTGCGGCAGCTGAACCCGGAGTTGCTGCGGAACGTTACGCCGAACGATGCGAATTTCGAATTGAAGCTGCCAGCGGGCTATGGCGAGAAGTTTCAGGATGCGATCAGCCAGGTGCCGCAGGATAAATGGACCAGCTGGCGGCTGCATAAGGTGGAAGCGGGCGAGACGCTGGGGGATATCGCGCGGCATTATCGGGTGACGGTGCCGGCGATTGAACTGGCTAATCATCTGGAACTGCACGCGACGGTTCCGGCGGGATTTATGCTGAACATTCCGGCGGCGCCTCCGATTGTGCGGCTGGTGCATTACAAAGTGGTGCGCGGCGATACGCTCGAAGGGATCGCGGAACGTTTCGACGTGACGGTTTCGGAATTGAAGCGCTGGAACAACATTCATGGTTCGAGCGCGCCGCGCGGATCGCGCTTGCGGATCTACGCGGGTGGGTCGCCGGATGATTCTCCGCGGTCGAAGACGAAGTCGGCTCAAGCGACTTCCGGACACGCCGCCGTGGAGCAGGTTGCGGCGGGCGACGGAGCGACCGGTGCGGAGCGGCAGCATCGGGTGAAGCAGGGCGAGACGCTGTATTCGATTGCCCATGCCTACAAGATCACGGTGGATCGTCTGAAAGAGGCCAACCCTTTCCTGGCGGAACGGGCCATTCAGCCCGGTGATTTGCTGGCGATTCGGCGTTAGTTCTGCGGGACAGCATTGCCCTCTTATCCCCATCATAATAAGGTAGTTACTGGAATTCTGGATTCTTGAAACGCATAGCGTCGCTGGTCTCCGCTCGAAATTTCCGCCCGCCCGTTCAATTTTCTTGGTTGTCGCTTGACAAATTTCCGGCCATCCGTTTATATGCGCGGAGGGGCCTTGTTGCTTCGTTTTTCGCCCGAGCCCACGGAGGGTCAATGTTCCACGCAATGATGAACGACGACGAAGACGACGAGCTGCCCCACTTCGAAGCCGACGACGATGAGGAAGGCGCGGAGCGTCCGCACGCGGAGATCGTGGAAGAAATCGACGAAGTGGTGATCGACGAAGAGCCGGAAGAAGAAGGCGAGGAAGAAGCGTCTCCGGCGGCGGCGCGCAAGAGTGCGCCACCGGCTAAGGCCAAGGCGGCGGCGAAGAAAGCTAAGAAACCGGCGGTGAAGAAAAAGGCCAAGGCGAAGGCCAAGAAAAAGCCGGCCAAAAAAGCGCAGAGCAAGAAGGCGGCGAAAAAGAAAAAAAAGCGTTAGATCGGAAACATTAGGAATTGCCGAGGGCCGTGCTGCGAGATGGATTCGCGCACGGCCTTTTTTATTTGGGGAACCACCAATGACTCGCGCTGGCGGCCGGGGCACAGCGTAACTCCATCCCGACGAGAATACCGGCGGGCCGCGGGCCATCGTTACTTCAACCCGTTACTTCAACCCGTTAATTCAAATGTTACTTTAATCGTTATATGACGATGTTTTTATTGCCATGACCCAGTGGTGGCCGATAGCATAGACGGCGATGGTCAGGGCGCTGGAACAGGTGCGGAGGATGCGCGGGGGCGCGCAATCGCATTTGATGCGCTGCTCGGATGGGGGCTATTACGTAGTTAAGTTTCAGAACAATCCACAGGGGTTACGGATTCTGGTGAACGAATTGCTTGGTACGAGGTTGGCGGCGCGGCTGGGATTGCGTGTGCCGGAAGTGAACGTGGTCAGCGTGGATCGGGAGCTGATCGCGCGGACGGAAGATTTGGTGATGCAGGTGGGGCGGGGGCGGTCTCCGTGCGAAGCGGGCAAGCAGTTTGGGTCGCGTTATCCGGGGACACCGGCGGAAGTCGCGGTGTATGACTTTTTGCCGGACGAGCAGTTGCAGGGGCTGGCGAATCTGGCGGATTTTCTGGGGATGCTGGTGTTCGATAAGTGGACCTGCAACACGAATGGGCGGCAGGCGATTTTTTTTCGCGAGCGGGCCGCTTCACAATATTCGGCGC
>DASWVE010000137.1:0-29228 GCA_036401315.1 Candidatus Acidiferrales bacterium | reverse complement strand
GTTTGTGTTTTATGGCGATGTTGTTTTGTGGCGATGTTGTTCTATGGTGATGTTGCGGCGCGGGGCTGTTCTGTTAGCCTATCCCGGTTGCTTGCACGCGGGCTGTCGAGGACGTGACGATGGATTATCTGTGGACGCCGTGGCGGTATCGCTACATCGCCGACGCCACCAAAGATGAAGGCTGCGTTTTCTGTGCCGCCGTGGCCATGAACGACGATCCTCAGGCGCTGATTGTTTTTCGCGGCGCCAAAAATTTCGTCATCCTCAATCGTTATCCGTACACTTCCGGCCACGTCATGGTCGTCCCGTACCAGCATTCCGCCGACCTGCCTGCCACTGAGCCTGAAACGCTGGCCGAAATGATGCTTCTGGCCCAACGTGTTCAGCTCGCATTGGAAAAAACCTATCACCCTCAGGGCTACAATCTAGGCATGAACCTGGGCCGCGCCGCCGGCGCCGGCGTAACCCACCACCTGCACCTCCATGTTCTCCCGCGCTGGTCCGGCGACTCCAACTTCATGACCGTCGTGGCGGAAACGCGCGTCGAACCCGAGGAACTATCGACGACGTACGACAAGCTCCGCGCGGCCCTCGTCTAAGCTCCGTTCGTTCTTGCCTCGATTTGGCAATAAGATAAAGTATCATGCGAGCTAACAATTATTTGGAAGGGCGGGACTTCAGTCCCGTCGTAACCCGAGAATTGAACGTGGGGCTTTAGCCCCTGAAGCCATATGTCCAGGCCAAGACATCGCACCACGCCCGGAGGCACCTACTTTGTCACCACCAACACTTGGCAACGCCGACCCTTATTTCAAAACCCGCAATTCGCATCACTGCTCGAAAATCAAATCTTCCACTATCGCGACCGAGGTTTCTTCCGCGTCCACCGTCATGTCGTAATGCCCAATCACTTCCACCTCCTGCTCACGCCGAACCAAGACACGGCGCTTGAAAAGGCTCTCCAACTTATTAAGGGCGGCTTCTCGCATGAGCTGGGCAAAAGCAATCCAGTACGTTTCCCGATCTGGCGCCCCGGCTTCACCGAACATCAAATTCGCAATCGAACAGATTTCGACAACCACGTCGCCTACATCGACCAAAATCCGCTGAGGGGAAATCTCGCGCGAACGCTAGCGGAGTACCTTCATGGTTCGGCCGCCGGAAAGTTTGTGCTCGATGCATGGCCCGTGGCTTCAGGGGCTAAAGCCCCCGCGCTCGACTCTTCTTGTTGACGGGACTGAAGTCCCGCCCTTCCGCCCACTTTTTGCCGATTGTGAGATCCTCAGTTCTCACGCAGTAATTGCTTTTCCGCCCCCGGACGAGTGGAATGCGCCGAACCGTCCGATCTCTTACCGCCGTAAAACTGCCGGTTCGCCGTGTCTTACCGTCGGCAAGATTCGTCGTTCTTATCCAAAGCTTGAACGAAAAATCCGCGCACTCAACGATCCGGAACGGCGTCACTTTAGTGCCATCATAAAAAGTACCAAGCACCTGGGGCTTCAGCCCCTGTAGCCATCTTTTTCACCCGCCACCACCAAAAACCGCGCCTCAGCTCGGAGCAATCGGCTTTCCTCTTCCTTCTACAAACGCTACAATAGAGACCCGCGATGAATCTCGAACTCACCGAAGAACAAAAACTCCTCCAAAAAAGCGTTCGCGAATTCGCTGAAGCCGAGGTCAAACCGCTCGCCCGCGAAAACGACGAGAAAGGAAAATTCCCCCGCGAACTTTTCGCTAAGGCCGCCGAACTCGGCCTCACCGGAGTCGCCGTTCCCGAATCCGAAGGTGGCGCGGGCATGGATCACATCTCCTACACCATCGTGATCGAAGAAATTTCCCGCGTCTGCGCCTCGACTGGCGTAATTCTTTCGGCGCAAAATTCTTTGTACGGCGCGCCCATCCACCATTTCGGCACCGAAGAACAAAAGAAGAAATTCCTGGCCCCGTACGCCCGCGGCGAAAAAATCGGCTGCTTCGCTCTCACTGAACCGCAAGCCGGCTCGAACGCCGCCGCCCTGGCCACTAAAGCGGTGCTGAAGAATGGAAAGTACTTCATCAACGGCACCAAAGCCTGGATCACCAATGGCGGCGCGGCGGATGCCGCGATCGTCTACGTGAACACGCAACCGGAAAAAGGCGAAAAGGGTATCACTGCGCTGGTGGTCGAGAAGGGAACTCCCGGTTTCAGCGTCGGCAAAGAAGAAAAGAAGCTCGGCATCAACGCCACCGCCTGCACCGAGCTTTCCTTCAGCGACTGCGAGGTTCCCGAATTTAATCGCATCGGCAAAGAAGGAGAAGGCTACAAGATCGCTCTCGCCACTCTCGACGGCGGCCGCATCGGCATCGCCGCGCAAGCCATCGGCATCGCCCAGGGAGCTTTCGAGGCCGCACTCAGTTACGCGAAACAGCGCCAGGCTTTCGGCCATCCCATCGCCGATTTTCAAGCCATCCAGTTCATGCTGGCCGATATGGCCACCGAAATTGACGCGGCCCGTTTGCTTGCGCGCCGCGCCGCCTGGAAGCAGGACACCGGCCAGCGTTTTTCCATGGAAGCCGCCATCGCGAAATTATTTTCGAGCGAAATGTCCACCAGGGTCGCGCACAAAGCCATTCAGATTCACGGCGGCTACGGTTACAGCCGCGAATATCCGGTGGAACGAAATTACCGCGATGCCCGCATCACCGAAATTTACGAAGGCACCAGCGAAATTCAGCGCCTGGTCATCGCTTCCTGGGTCCTTAAGTCATATTAGGGAACGCCGCTCTAAATTCCGCGTGGCGATTACGTTGTGTGGAACGCGGGAATTTCTCCTGCCGCCGATCCTCGTTGTATTCTTGACCTCATGTTGGAGCTCGATTGCGGGCTGCCCTTCTTTCCTGAGTTTGACGCCGACTTCTTCGCGGCTCTGCCCGTGCGCTCCGGCGTGTTTCTGCTCGAAATGAAGGCAGTGGGCGCCGAACCGTACCTCGCGCGCACTGCCGACATTCGCCGCGCCGCCGAACGCCTGTTGTCGCCGCCCGATCCTGCCTCCAAACGTCTCAATCTCCGCGAAGTCGTGGGAAATATTCGCTACCGCGTTACCGGTTCGAAACTCGAACAATCTTTTTCTCACTACGAGAATGCCCACGCTCTTTTTCCGAAGCGCTATCGCACCCTCGCGCGGATTCGTCCACCGGCGATGCTGAAAGTGAATCTGCGCAATGCTTATCCGCGCTGCTACGTGACCCGCCAGGTTCGCGCCGACCAGGGTTTTTACTTCGGCCCGTTTCCTTCGCGTAGCGTTGCGGAGGATTTCAGTGCAGGCTTTCTCGATCTTTTCAAAACGCGCCGCTGCCAGATCAAAATTCGCCGCGATCCGGATTTTCCCGGCTGCATCTACTCCGAAATGAAAATGTGCCTCGCGCCGTGCTACGCCGGATGCACCAAAGAGGAATACGACGTTGAAGTCGAGCAGGTCGTCGAAGGCCTCGCCTCGCAGGGTTTTTCCCTGGCCGGAAGATTGGAGCGCGAGCGCGAAGCCGCCAGTGAGTCGCTCGATTTCGAACGCGCCGCGGTGCTGCACAAGCGCATCGAAAAAGTTTCCGGGGCGCTGCGCGGCCTGCCGGATATTGCGCGCCGCGTCGAAGAACTCGACGCCGTGATCTTACAGCGAGGCTCCGAGGCGCAATCAATTCTCGTTTTTCCGCTGCACGCCGGGACGTTCGCCGACCCGTTCTATCTTCGCTTCGCCGAAATTTCCAGCGAGCCGCGCTCGGTCGAAGCCATTCTGCGCGACGCCTTCGAACCACTTACCAGCGCTGTAAAGGTTGAAGAAAAAAAGAGCGAGAACGAACAACCAGGCGGCAACGAACAACAGGTTCTGAACTTCAGTGCCACCGAAACCGCCTTAGCGGACGCCTCGCGTATTCGTTTCGGTTTGCACGAAGCGCCGCCATTTCTGTCCGATCATTTGGCGCTCGTCTCGCGCTGGTTTTATTCGAAACCTCGAGAAGGGGAAATTTTGTTTCGCAAAGGCGGCTGGCCGTACCGCCGGATTCTCCGCGCCTGCGCGCGCCTGCTGAATCCGCAGGAATAACCCGCGGCGGAGCAGCCATTGCCGCAAGCTCCGCCGGAGCCCCAGCAACCATGATGCGCAAAACCAATCCGGGTCGATGCGATTGCATCGTAAACTTGTAATCATGGCCGCCCGCGCGCCCGTCGCTGAAAAAAAATCTGGCTCACCGGAACCATCGCGTTTTCGCGCCACGGTGCGTTCGCTGCGCCATCGCAATTTTCAGCTTTTCTTCAGTGGGCAATTGATCTCACTGATCGGCACCTGGATGCAGACCGTCGCGCAGGCTTGGCTGGTCTACCGCATCACCGGCTCGTCATTGCTACTTGGTGTCGTTGGCTTCGCCGGCCAAATTCCAATTTTCCTGCTCTCCCCCTTGGGAGGGCTCGCCGCCGACCGCTGGAATCGCCACAAAATCGTGATCGGCACACAGGTCGCGTCGATGCTGCTCGCGTTCGCTCTCGCTGCGCTGACGCTGCTGCACATCGTAAAGACTTGGGAAATTATCACCTTGGCCGCGCTGCTGGGCGCCGTGAACGCCTTCGACATTCCCGGGCGCCAGTCTTTCCTGATCGAAATGGTTTCGCGCGAGGACTTGATGAATGCGATTGCGCTGAATTCCTCCATGTTTAATGGAGCGCGCATCATCGGTCCGGCCATCGCCGGAATTTTGGTTTCGCGCATCGGCGAAGGTTGGTGTTTTTTCGCCAATGCCGCCAGCTATATCGCGGTCATCGCTGGTCTGCTGATGATGAAGCTTCCTCCGTATCGCCCGGTTCCCGCCGGGACCTCGCCGTTCGAGCACATCGCCGAAGGCTTTCGCTACATTCAGCGAACCGCGCCGATTCTCGCGCTCATCACTTTGATTGGAATCGTCAGCCTCGTCGCCGTTCCGTACTCCGTGCTGATGCCGATTTTCGCGGACCAGATTTTGCATCGCGGCGCGCACGGACTCGGCATCCTGATGGGTTCGGCGGGAGTCGGCGCGCTGCTCGGCGCGCTCAGCCTCGCGAGTCGACACGGCGTCAAAGGTCTCGGTCGCGTCGTCGGTTACGCCGCCGCGGTCTTCGGCGTGTCGCTGATTCTTTTTGCCTTCTCCAAAATGTTCTGGCTCTCCGCGATTCTGCTGGTACCGGTCGGTTTTGGCGTCATGCTGCAGATGTCTAGCTCCAACACGCTGATTCAAGCCATGGTCCCCGACGAATTGCGCGGGCGGGCCATGGCGATGTACACCATGATGTTTATGGGCATGGCGCCGATCGGCTCGCTGCTCTCCGGATTACTGGCGGATTGGATCGGCGCGCCGCTAACCGTCGCCATCGGCGGCGTCGGAGCCGTGATCGGCGCGGTATTATTTCTGCGCAAATTGCCGTCGCTGCGTTTCGAAGCGCACCAGCTCATTGACGCCCAAGGATTGGTCGCGGCCGAAGCGCCCGAAGAAGTCGCGGCGCGGGGTGTCTCGTGAAATGCGTTGGGCGTGGGCGCGGCTGCGTGGTTTGCTATACTGCCCGTTTGTTCACGACCGGAATTTCAGCGAGGGAAACGAATGTCGTCCACTGCGCCGCTCGATGACGAGCGCAAAACCGGATCCGCCACCGCGGATGGAACGCTGCGCTATGCTGCGCGATTCCAGGGCCGCTCCGCCGCCGGACACTTTCGCGAAATTCGCGGTGGGCTGGTCTTTTCCTCGATTGGCATCGGCACTTATCTGGGCGATCCGGACCCGTCGACGGATGCAGCTTATGCGGACGCGATTGTCGCGGCGGTCGAATCCGGCATCAACGTGATCGACTCGGCCATTAATTATCGGTTTCAGCGGAGCGAACGCTCGGTGCGCGACGCGCTGAAGAAACTCTTCGTCAAGGGTTTCTCGCGCGACGAAATTGTGGTGTGCACCAAGGCTGGCTTCCTCACGCCCGATGGGGAAATGCCAACCGATCCGAATTCTTATTTCGCGCACGAATTTCTGGAGCGCGACATTTTCACCGCTGAAGATATCGCCGCCGGTTGCCACTGTATGGCGCCGGGATATCTTTCCGATCAGCTCGAACGCAGTCGCCGCAATCTCGGTCTCGCGACGGTCGATGTCTTTTATCTGCACAACCCGGAAACGCAACTCAGCGAAGTTTCGCCTGAAGTTTTTCGCGCGCGCATCCGCGAAGCGTTTCTTTTTTTGGAATCGGCGGTGGCCTCGAAATCGATTCGCGCCTACGGCCTGGCGACGTGGAATTCTTTTCGCGAGGATCCCAAGGCGCCGGGTTACATGTCATTGAAGGAAATGGCCGACATCGCCAAAGACGTGGCCGGTGACGATCATCATTTTCGTTTCGTGCAGCTGCCCTTCAACATCGCCATGCCCGAAGCTTTGACCCGCCCGAATCAAATGATCGACGGGAAACTGGTCCCGATGGTGCAGGCCGCGCGCGCACTGAATATCGCCCTGATTACCAGCGCCGCGCTGCTGCAAGGTCAGCTGACCAAAAATTTGCCACCGTTCGTCGCTGGTGCCCTGGGCTTGCAGGATAATGCGTCGCTGGCGCTGCAATTCGCGCGCTCGGTGCCGGGATTGACTACCGCGCTGGTCGGCATGAGCAAAATTGCACATGTGAAAGCCAACGCCGAGCTGGTGTCGGTGGAACCTGCGTCGCGTGAGCAATTTCTGAGATTATTCGAGCAGCGGCGTTAGTCGCCCGAAGATTCTTGCGCGAGCGGATGCCGCTCGTCGAGCCATTCGTTGATGGCCGCGGCCATTTCGCCGAGCCGGCCCGTAAAAAAGTGATCGGCGCCATCGACAAAAACTAATTTCTTCGGTTCCGCCAGCGTCGCAAAAAGCTTTTCGACATTCTCGCGCGAGCCAAATTGATCGTTGCCGCCCTGCACGAAAAGTTTCGGCTTCGCGCAGTCCAGTAGATAATCCAGGCTGGAGCGGTCCACCGGGATTCCCAGGCCGATCAAATCGGTCACGCGCGGATCGGCGCAGCCGACGCGCAATCCCACCCAAGATCCAAAACTGAATCCAGCCAGCAGCAGGTGGCTGCCGGGATATTCCGCGGCCATGAAATCGAGCGCAGTGCGCACATCGTCGGCTTCGCCCCGGCCTTTGTCGTGGGTGCCTTCGCTTAATCCCGCTCCGCGAAAATTAAATCGCAAAACCGGAATCCCGCGCAGGTGTAAAGCTTTGGCCGCCTGGTATACGACCTTGTTGTGCATGGTTCCGGCAAAGATTGGATGCGGATGGCAAACCACTGCGGCGAGTTCTGGTTCGGTCCCGGCGCTGGTCCAGAGTAGGGATTCCAGCTTGCCTGCCGGACCATCGAGAAAAAACTTGCGATGAAATATTTCAGCCATGAAAACCCTGGCAAGCAGCCGGACGGAAATTTACGGAAGATGCGAACGCGAAAAGAATCATTTCGATATTCAGGCTCAGAATTTCGGAGGCGAATCCCAGCGGATCGAAACTGAGGTGAGCATCCCGCTCAGCCCAGCGATTGGATTCGCACGCGGCGCAGGTCCGAGCGGCGTCGATTTATTTTCAACTCGCACCACCCGCGCGCGAACTTCGCCGGCGCGTTCCCACTCGCCCCACGGCACCTTGGCCAGAACCTGATCTCCAGCGTTGTAGATGTGCGCCGATTCAAACCGCGCACCTGCACGCGAAATGTCGTGGGTCATGGATTCTTCCGGCCACGGCGAACCGGCGGCGCGCACAAAAATCGGAACCGCGAAGTTGAGCCGAGAAGAAGCGCGCCGTTCCTTGCCCTTGGCCCGCTCGGCATGGCGCCGCGGAAGTTCCAAATGCAGCGACACATCGAAGCCGCGTTGGGCGTTGGCGACGACCCGCACGACGCGCGCTGGAGTTTCGGGTTGCGCTGGCGCTGACAAGCTGGTGTCGAATGGAAAAGTTACCCAGACGCGAGAGTCTACCTCGCAGGCCTCGCTGCGCGGGATGCGCAGTCCTTCGCGGGAAGCGTCGATGCTGCGAGTAACTTCGATGCGCATTCCGAGCGCGCCGCGCCAACGGAGGCGCACCGGCATTCGAATTTGCGCGCGAGGATGCTTGCGCATCTCGACAAACGTGTTGGCCGCGAGCTGGCTCATCGCGAGCTATCCTAGCTGCGCCATCCACAAACGTCAAACTGGCGCACGACCCCCGGTAGTAAACAGGCTTCGCCGCGAAAATCGGGCAAAGGCGCTCCGAAATTTAGAGGCGCGCAGCGCGAGGTCGGCGTTAATCCCATTGCGCCGGAAAGCCAGCGGTGGTAGCGTCACGAAAAGAGAAGCGGAGGAGGCCGATGGATAACGCTGTTGAACGACGCGCCGCACGCCGGTTCTCGATGATGTTGCCGTTGAAGGTCCGATTCTCCAAAAACGACAATCTGCTCGAAAAGCAGGGCGAGACCCGCGACGTAAGTTTTCGTGGTTTGTATTTCACGACCGAGGGCAGCATGGAAGCAGGCGCCTCGATCGAATTTGTCCTGACTCTTCCGCAACAGATCACCCTGGCGGGGGATGTGCATATTCGCTGCTACGCCCGGGTACTTCGCGTCGAGCCGCACAACGGCAATCGCGGAGTTGCCGCGCGCATCGACCGCTACGAATTTCTTCCAGCCAGCTCCTGACGAGTTCCTCGAAACAGAGTAAAATTCCGGTTCGTTCATTTTTTAAGGGGGATGCGTGTATCACTACGACCCGAATTTAGCGCTCGATGAGTTGCGCGACGATGCCATCCTGCCGCATCCGGTCCATCTACGCGACATGATTTTGCGGACGAAGCTCGAGCCGACCGCTGCGCTCGATTTGAATCGCGAATTCCAGGAATATCTGACGAATTTCGGTCACCTGCAGAAAACCGCACGCGAGATTCTGGACCGGCTGGCGGCCGGCACGCGAAAAAGTACCAATGCCTGAAATTCTCCGGAGCTGAGAAAGACCGATGGCACGCCAAACGATACTGATCGATGCGGACGACACCCTCTGGGAAAATAATATTTTCTTCGAGAAGTCGATCGACCATTTCATCACCCAGCTGGAGCATCTGGGCTACACGCGCGAGTACATCCGGCACATTTTGAACGAAACCGAAAAGCGCAACATCCGCCAGCATGGCTACGGCGTGCGCAGTTTCCGGCGATCGCTGGAAGAGACTTATTTAAAGCTGGCGGGAAACGCGGCGCGCCGCGAACTCGTGCAGGAAATCGAACGTATCGCGGTCGAACTGGAAGCGACACCGCCTCACATCATGGATGGCGTTCCGGAAACGCTGGCATACCTCGCCAAACATCACCGGCTGGTGTTGCTCACAAAGGGCGAAGCGGCGGAGCAAGCGGCGAAAGTCGAACGCTCGGGGTTGCAATCGTATTTCGATGCGATCGAGATCGTGATCGAAAAAGATGCAGCGGTGTACGAGCGGATGATCGAGCAATTCAAGATCGTAAAGACTCAAGGCTGGATGGTGGGTAACAGTCCGCGCAGCGACATAAATCCGGCGCTCAAGATCGGACTGAACGCCGTTTTTCTGCCGCACCCAAACACCTGGCATTTGGAACACGCAGAGCTGGAAAGTGGCACGGGAAAATTATTGATTCTGACCAGCTTTCGAGAATTAAGGTCGCACTTCTAGCGGAAATTATTCAGGCTTGCGGAAATGGAAGGGGATCCGGACGACAGCTTCCAAGTCGACGGGCTGACCGTCCCTTGCTCCAGGTTTGAAGACCCACCTCGAAAGGGCGTCCATCGAATTCTTGTCGAGCTGCGGGTCAACTCCCCGAACCAACTGAATGCTATCCACTGTGCCGTCTTTGCGAATGATGGCGTAGAGGACCACGTCGCCGTCGACGCGCTCCTTGATTAAAGTCTGCGGATATTTCGGGTCGACTTTGCGTTCGAGCAGCGGGCCGGAAAGTTTTCCGCGCGGTTTGTTGTAGGGCAGTTCGCTTTCGTCGAGCTGCGCGAAACTCATGACCCAGTTTCCGGACGCGCTGGTCATGTTCGGCATGTCGATGTGCATCGTATACATTTCTTTGCCGGAAAGAATTTTTTCGGGTGCGACATTCGGATCGATCGGGCCGATGACCGAAGGGCCTTTGTGCGCGGAGGGCGGCGCGTTCGAATCGAGCGGTTTCAGAATCAGCCCGTTGTTCTTTCTTCCCGACGGCGAAAGGCCGCCGCTCGCAGGACGCACGCCGCCGCTGATGCTCACCGACCCCGGAATTGCCGCTCCATTTCCTCCCGAGGATTTATCCGCTCCTCCACCGCTGGAAGAGTTTCCGCCCGTTCCGCCGTTATTGGCGATCGCGTGTTCGGCACCGCCGGGAGCGCCGGATCGCGTGCCTTCGGGCGAGATGGCGACGCGCGCGGAAAGATTTCCCTGCGGCACGCTGACTTCCGGCGCGGGCGCCGCGGGAGCCGCCGAAATCGCGATCAGGCGATGGAGATTGTCGTCACCGGAGGTCGCCGAGCCAACTTCCGGAGCGGCTGCATTTTCCGTATTTCGGATCTGGCGTTCGGCGGCTTTCGAGGAGGCGCTGAGGGCCAGTCGCGGCTGCGGATTGATGACCGGTGCAGCGGCGATATTCAGCTCGGCGGGATTTTTTTCCTGATTCGCGACTTCAGGGGCGGCCAGATCTTTGATCGCGCGATTCTGGCGAGTGGGCGCCGCGGCTCTCTCCATGCGCAGCGTCGGTTTGGGCGGCGTCGGCGCGGCGGCCCATTCGGCAATATTCGGCAGCGGCGTTTCAATTTTCGGGGGCGTGGGGGGAGCATCGGGCTGAATCAGCGTTTGGCGCGGATGATTCGCGCGTACCGGCTGCGACAGAATTGTTTGGCGCGGATGAAAGGCGTCGGCGCCGCTTGGCGTGAGCGGCTTGCTGGGGTCGCCCTGCGGACTTGGTTTTGGCGCGTGCCCGGGAAGTGAGATCGGCGGCAAGTCCTGCGAGGGGTTGGTCCAAGTTAATTCGATTCGGGGCAACGCCAGGTCGGGCGGCGGGCTTTGCAGAAAATGCCAGATGGGAAGAAACAGCAGGCCGAGCATCGCGGCGTGCCACAGAATCGAAGAGCCGAACGCTTTGCCGGGAACTTTATTTTCGATCCAATCGACGCGCAAGTCGGAATCGGCGGGCAACTCGGAACTGGCCGGAGCTTTGCTGCCGTCGAAAAAATTCCGCCAACTGGAACGGAATTCGTCCCAGGGCGAGCCCCAGTCGACGCCGAGGTCCAAACGCGGCAGACGCGAGTGCGAAGGGAGTTCGACGAACTCCTCGGGCAGAGGCTCCGGCTCGCGTTCGCGCTGCATTACAGGCTGCATAGGTCCGGTCATTATACCTGAGCGAATTGGATGCGCTGAGGCTAGGCTGCGGCTGCCAGGCGAAAGAAACTCAAAGACGCGTCGCCTTGCTCGAGGACGCGGGTGCGCTCCAGGCGATCGAAGCGGTCAGGCAGCGTGGCTTTGTAAAAGTGCTCGACGATGACGACGCCTTGGGGCGCGAGCAGGTGCGAGGAGTCGAGAAAATCGAGCACCCGGGAGTAGTCGTCCAGTTTTTCATAAGGCGGATCGACGAAAATAAAATCGGCGACGGCGTGGCGCCCGGCAATTTTTTCCAGGCCGGCGATAGCGTCGGCTTGAATTAATTCCGCGTTTTGAATCTCGAGAGATTCGAGGTTCTTGCGGACGAGCTGCACGGCTTTTCCGTAGGATTCGATGAAAATCGCTTCGCTGGCGCCACGGCTGAGGGCTTCAATGCCGATTGCTCCGGTGCCGGCGAAGACGTCGATGAAAAGCGAATTTTCGACGGCAGGGCCGAGCACGTTGAAGAGCGTTTCGCGCAGGCGGTCGCTGGTGGGGCGGAGTTTCAGCAAGCCCGGACCCTTCAGGACGCGGCTGCGATATTTTCCGGCGATCACGCGCATTTTTTTAGCCCACCGAGGCCAGATGATACCGTTTTCGCCACGCCGGGCTTAGCGATTCCAACTTGGCGATCACTTCGGAAGCCTGCTGCGGCGTTTCGGCTAGCGCGAAGGCTTCGCGACGGGCGATTTCGAGAATCTCGCGATCGCGCAGCGGCTGGGCTACCGAGAAGGCGGCGTCACCGTGCTGGCGGGTGCCGAAGAATTCGCCGGGGCCGCGCAGCTTTAAGTCCTGCTCGGCGATCTCAAATCCGTTGGACGTGGCGACCATGGTTTCGATTCGCGCTAATGCTTCGCCTTTTATTTTTTTTGGCGCGATCAGAATGCAAGAGGATTTCGCCGTGCCGCGGCCGATGCGTCCGCGCAGCTGGTGAAGCTGAGCCAGGCCGAAGCGGTCGGCGTGCTCGATGACCATGACCGTGGCGTTGGGGACGTCGACGCCGACCTCGATCACGGTGGTGGAGACGAGAAGTTGAATTTCATTGCGCCGGAATTTTTCCATCACCGATTCTTTCTCGTCGTTTTTCAGGCGGCCGTGGAGCAAGCCGACGCGTAGTTTCGGAAATACGATGGTGGCCAGGCGTTCGAATTCTTCGGTGGCCGCTTTCAATTCCTGCTTCGATTCTTCGATGACCGGGTAGACGACGTAGGCCTGGCGGCCGGCGGCGATTTCACGGGCGACGAATTGCCAGACGCCGGCGAGTTTGGATTCATCGGCCCAGCGGGTTTCGATGGGAGTGCGCCCGGGCGGCATCTCGTCGATGATGGAAATTTCGAGGTCGCCGTATAGCGTGAGGGCCAAGGTTCGCGGGATGGGTGTCGCGGTCATGACCAGCACGTGCGGCGATGCCCCTTTATCCATAAGCTTTTTGCGCTGCATCACGCCGAAGCGGTGCTGCTCATCGACGATGACCAGGCCCAATTTTTTGAAGGCGACGGGATTTTCGATCAGCGCGTGAGTGCCGACGACGAGCTGAGCTTCGCCGCTTCCGACCCGCGCCACCGCTTCATTTTTCACCGACTGTTTCCGGCCGCTGACGATTAATTCCACGCCGTAACCCACGCTTTTGAAAATGCGGGTGGCAGAGAGATAGTGTTGCGCCGCGAGAATTTCAGTGGGAGCCATCAGCGCGACTTGATAACCGTTCTCAATGGCGATGGTTGCGGCTTCGAGGGCGACGATGGTTTTGCCGCTGCCAACGTCGCCTTCGAGCAGGCGGTGCATCGGGTAGGATTTTTCCATGTCGCCGGCAATTTCGACCAGGACGCGCTTCTGCGCGACCGTTGGTTTGAAGGGCAGGATGCGCTTCAGTGCGTCGCGAACTTTTTCTTCGCGGATACGCATGGCGATTCCGCGCTGGTTGCGTTCGCCGCGGCGGCGCAAAGCGAGCGCCAGCTGGTAGTAGAAAAAATCCTCGAAGATCAGGCGGATTTGCGCGGGGCTGCGGAATTGATTCAGCAGTTCGACGCTTTCGGTCTTGGGCGGGAAGTGCGCGTACATGACGGCGTCACGGCGCGAAGGGAACCGATACCGTTCGAGAATGCCGGCGGGCAGCGCGTCCGGAATCTCGCCTTCGAAATTGATCAGCACGCCGTAAATGATTCGTCGCAGCATGCGGGAACTGATTCCGCCGAGCGCTTCGTAGATGGGCACGATGCGGCCGACTTCGGTGGAGTCCGCGCCGGAAGCTTCAGCGTCGCCGAGAAGCTCCATTTGCGGATTGACCATTTCGAGGCGGCCGGGACGGTAGAGGTCCTGCTCGACTTTGCCGTGGAGGACGACTTTCTGGCCCATCTTGAGCTTGCCTTCCAGGTAGCCGCCGTGGAAGAAACGGACGTGCACCATGCCGGTGGCGTCCTGCACCGGAAAATGAAAAATCGATCGGCGCGAGCGGGCGAAACGCACGGTACTGCCGGCGGAGGCGATTTCGGCGAAGATGGTTTGCACCTGACCGGGGACGATTTTGGCGATGGACGTGAAGCGGATGCGATCTTCGTAGCGGAAGGGGAGGTAGCCGAGCAGGTCACCGACGGTGAGGATGCCGCGCTCTTCGAGGATGGCGGCGCGATGCGGTCCGACGCCGCGAAGGTATTTCACCGAATTGTCGAGGGTGACAGGCACGCGGAACGCGGCGGCAGAGGCCGACCGCGATAGTTTATATCATCGGTTTGAGGCGGGTAGTGTCGCGGCAGGCTCGGACATTCGGGCACGCGACTTGAGCCCGAGAGGAAGGCGCTTTGGCCGGGAATCTGCAATATTGGGAATGGCGCTTAAACGTCGAATGGTCCGAGATGCTAAGCCAAGCGCAGACAACGCGTTAGCGAGCTTAGGCATCAGAAAAAGTGGTGGGACATGGGGCAGTTGTCCGATAGTGGGAAAACACCGTCTTACAATGCTCACCTTCGACCAGAAGAGCCGTCTATTATGATGAACTCCGCAGGCACATTTGGAACCGGAAACCGAGCAGCTCAAGCTTCTGGCAATGGCGGAATAACTGGAAGCGGATCTCGGCCGGCGGTTGACAACATGGGGATGAGCGTCGCACTCGACGGGGATGCGCGCCTAGCAGCAGCGGCGAAAGTTCAGGAAGAGCATGGTCTGGTGCGCAGCGCACAGGCCGGCGATCGGCTGTCGTTTGAAGAGCTGGTGCGGCGTTATGATCGCGAAGTTTTGCGGCTGGCGCTGAACCTGGTGCATCGCGCGGAGGATGCGCGCGATATTTATCAAGAAGCTTTCCTGCGCGTTTATAAGAACCTGCACCGTTTCCGCTTCGAATGCAGTTTTTATACCTGGTTGTACCGCATCGTGACCAACGTGGCGCTCGACCATTTGCGGCGGAGAACCAGCCGCAAGGAAGATCAGGCTCCGGTGCCGGAAGACTCGGAAGGAACTACGCGGGACTTTTTCGACCGCCAGCCGGAAGTTCGAGCGGCGTCCAATCCGGAACGAAATTTGTTGGGTCAGGAATTGGGCGAGCACATTTCCACGGCCCTGAACCGGTTGTCGCCGCGCGAGCGCATGGTTTTCGAGATGAAGCATTATCAGGGATTGAAATTGCGTGCTATCGGCGACATGCTTGGCACGTCTGAAGAGACAGTGAAGAATTCGCTGTTCCGGGCGACGCGAAAATTGCGCGCGAGCCTGGAAGGCATGCGCTAAGTGAAATTCGAAGAGGCCGGAAGAATGCATCAGGAAGAATTTGACGGATTACAAAGTTCCGCGTGCGGCGAGTTTGAAAGCAAACTGACGCTGCTGGCCGCGGACGAGTTGGAAACATCCGAAGCGGAAGAAATTCAGAAGCATGTGCAGTCGTGCGAGGGATGTCGCAGCGCCTTGCAGCAGGAAGTGGAACTGCTGGGGCTGATGTCTGCGGAGCGCACCGAGCCGGATGCGAATTTTCTGGCGAGCTGCCGCGCGGGATTGTTCGATGCGCTGGATCAGCAGGAAGAGCGCGGCTGGCTGCGGCGAATCGCGGGATCGTTTTTGCCGTCGAGCTGGATTTCTCCGGATCCGGCGTGGAGCGCGGCGCTGCTGCTGATCATCGGATTCTCCGTGGGCTTGTTTGGGCCGCGGCTGCTGCGTCATACGCCGCGGGCAGTGGATGCAAATCAAATTCCGACCGGAACAATCTCCGCCGCACAACCCGCCGACGCGAACATTCCCGAAGCAGAGGTAATCTCGCCGATCAGTTCGCTGGACGTTCATTCCGCGGACGTGGCCGGCATTAATGTTTCCCCGGCAGGCGGTGACGCACTGCCCCAGGTTCAAGTGCAGTTGAATGCGCAGCGTCCGATGACGGTTTCGGGCACGGTGGACAACGATAATGTGAAGCGGCTGTTGATTCATGTGTTGCAGGATAGCCAGCGCTACGATCCCGACGTGCGTCTCGACGCCGTGGAGCTTTTGCGTTTGCGCAATAACGATCCGGAAGTGCGCTCCGCGTTGTGCCACGCGGTGCATACCGACCATAACGCCGCGGTGCGATTGAAGGCCGTAGAGGCCCTGGACGGGGCCGAACCGCAGACGCTGGTGCGCCAGACTTTGCTCGATGCGCTGGTGGACGATCAGAATCCGGGCGTGCGGGTGGAAGCGATCAATGAGCTGCGCGATCTGGCGGCGCAAGGGCGAATCAATTCGGACGACGAGTTGCTGAAAGTCCTGCACGAACGCATCAAGAAAGATCCCAGCACGTACATCCGCCTGCAAAGCGCGGCCGTGATTCGCGATCTCGGCCCGCGGCAAAAGTTCTAATCATGCCCGCCACATCCTCAGTATTTCATCACCGC
Organism: Candidatus Acidiferrales bacterium; assembly: GCA_036401315.1. Taxonomy (GTDB): domain Bacteria; phylum Acidobacteriota; class Terriglobia; order Acidiferrales; family UBA7541; genus Palsa-295. Next base: position 12,987 of record DASWVE010000137.1, on the reverse strand, counting down.
ATTTTTGCGGTCCGCGGTTCGGCCACGCCTGTATTTCGTTTTCTCCAATTCGTTTGCGCGTTGCTCGTTTCCGTGGGCTTGGCGTGGCCGATGGCCGTCGCCGCCGACGGCAGAGAAAAGCGTGCGCCCCAAGCGAACGAAGGTTCGCGCCTGGTGTCGGAAGGGCAGGGCAGCCTGCCGACGCGTGACGGACAGCGGCTGCACGTGGCTTTGGATTTGGGCAATGTAATTATAAAAACCGGGAACAGCGGCAAGGTCGATTACAAAATTCATCTCGAAGTGAATTCCGCGGAAAAAGACGCGCAGCGCCTGCTGCGCAATTTTGTGGTCAGCGCGAAAGGTACGCCCGACGGCATTTTCTTTCGCGGGCAGACTTTCGGCCACCAGCCCAGCGGGCGGTTGTGGGTCACGGTGGAGTTCAGCATTCCGAAAAACTACAGCGTGGATGTGGTGACCGGTGGCGGCAATATTCAAACGGACGATATGAACGGACGCGTCTCGTTGGTCACCGCGGGGGGCACGATCATCGCCGGCAATATTCAGGGCCACGCGCATCTGGAAACGGCGGGCGGACATTTGACGGTGAAGAACGTGAACGGCGACCTGATCGCGATTTCGGGCGGCGGCCACATCACGACCGGAGCGATATCGGGCAGCGCCAACCTGCATACGAACGGTGGTCATATCCGGGCGGAATCAATTCATGGCCTGGCGCGCCTTTCGACCGGTGGCGGAAACATTTCGGTGGAACATTCTGGAAGCGAACTGGTGGCCGACACGGTGGGCGGACAGATCGAAGTGGGCGAATCGGCTGGCCTGGTGAAAGCCAAGAATGGTGGCGGAGGAATTCGCGTGGTGCGCGTTTCGGGCCCCACCAATCTGGAAACGGCCGGCGGCAGCATTTACCTGACGCAGGTGGACAGCGACGTGAAGGCTTCAACCAGCACCGGAGGAATTACGGCCTGGTTCGTGACTCCGCCGAAACCCACGAACGGCTGCGAATTCCATTCGGCCGACGGAGACATCGTGGTTTACATCCCCCGGCAGTTGCCGGTGACGATCGACGCGCAGGTGCAGTCCGGTGATGAGCATCAATTGTTCTTCGATCCGGCGTTCGATACGAAAATCCAGAAAAACGATGCCGCCGGGAACAACTGGGTGCAAGCGCAGGGGCTGCTGAATGGCGGGGGCGAAGTGATCCGGTTGCGGACGGCGGGCGGAAACATCAAGGTGATTCTAAGCGACACGTCGAAGCAGTTGCAGTTGTACAAGCAGCAGATGGACCAGTTGCAGAAGAATTTGGCATCCCAGTTGCACTTGGTCCCAGAGACGAGGCAAGCGCAGAACCTTCCCTAGGATTGGCCCGACGGAAGCGGCCGACTAGAAGCGGCCGAAGTCCAGCGGGCGGGAGCGGCAGTCGAGGGGGCGTACCATGGAAATGCGATGCGGCAGCAAGTTGCAGGCAAAGCCGAGTGGTCTGGTTTCCGGCAACAGCGCAGCGTTCCGAGTGGCGTTGCGGGGTCTGGTGATTTTGGCGGGGTTGGCGGTGCTGTGCGGGCCGAGCCGCGCGTACGATGAGACATTTCACCACGTGTATCCGCTGGGCGCAGGCGGCAGCTTCGTGCTGGAAAACGTGAACGGGTCGGTTCACGTGGAAGGTTGGGACCGCGACGAGGTGGAAGTGAGCGCGGTGAAGACCGGCACGAACGAGTCGCACGACGTGCAGCAGGTTAAGATCGAAGTGGACAGCAGCAAGCCAAACCAAATTTCAGTGCATACGCTTTATCCGAAAGGGCAGGGCGCCGAGGTCGCGGTGGAATATCACGTCCACGTGCCGTACCGGGTGCTGCTGGGCAGCGTCGGAACCGTGAATGGGAGCGTGGTCGTTCGCGGAGTGGAAGGCGGCGGCGACTTGCGCTCGGTCAACGGGAACATCGAAGTCTCGGATTCGTCGGGGCGATTCAGCGAAAAGACCACCAACGGGGACATCCGGCTCGAACTGCATCAGCTGATCGAGGGTGGACCGATGAATCTGGAAACGGTGAATGGCTCCGTGCTGCTGGGTTTGCCGGCGGGAGCAAAGGCCGACCTGAAAGTTTTGAGCATGAATGGCGACGTTTACTCGGAGTTGCCGCTTCCGCGAACGGCTGGGCCGCTGGCGCCGCACGCTTTCAAGGCCAAGTTGGGAACGGGTGGCGGAGAAATTTCGGTGCGCACGGTGAACGGCGGGATTCGATTGTTGCAGTCGCCTGGAGTTTAGGACCGTTTCAGGATTTCGTTTCGTAGCAAGGAAGGCCCGGAATTTCTCCGGGCCTTTTTGTTTTGCGGCTTACTTTTCTTCGCGAACGATTTCGGCATTGGCCGCGGGCGCGACCAGGCGCATCAGCTTCTGACCATCGAGATACAGATCGATCTCGTTGTCTTCGGTACGCACGCGTAATTCTTCGAGCTGCTTGCCTCCGGATTCTTGTTTGCCTAGCGAATCCACGGTCACGCTTCCGGGCGTCATTTCCTGCGGGACCAGAACGGTGAAGGTTTGCGCGCCTTTGGCGTCGCGATCGTAAAGACGCGCGAGCAGTTCGTACTGGTGGTACAGGTTGTTGTCGAGGACGCTGACTAACGGCGTGTTGAACGTAAAGTCCTGAGAAAACGGGCGCGCGCCTTCGAGGTGCAACTCGACGCTCGCGCCGGTCCCGCTGAAGGCGATGGTCGACGACGCCTTTTTTATGCCCTGGGTGGACCAATCGTAATGAACCGGAGTGCCGTCGGGATGTAGGCTCAGGGTGCCGTTCACTTTCATGACGCCCTGCGGAGTCTGAATTTCGGAATTGGCATGCGCGGTCCAATCGTTGCCGCCGGGACCAATTTCGAATTCTTCCTTGCCGACAGGTTGTCCATTCACCATGATGCGAAACTTGCCGCGATCCGCGACCAGCGGAGCGAGCTTCGCGGGTGCGGCGGCAGAAACGCCGGCCGGCTTAACGAACAGCGCTTGGGCGGCGGCTCCAAGAAAACCCAAAGACAGAAAAAGGGCGAGCAGGCTGGATTTATTCATGCAACCACCTTAGGAAAGATTCCCAGCGCGAGAATTTGTTCGACGACGCGCAAGGGTTCGACATTGGACTCGACCCGGTATTCGGCGAGTTCATAAAAGGGTAGACGTTCGAGGTACAGCTTTCGGAAGCTGGCTTCGTCGCGAAAGAGCGGCCGGTCCTGAATGTGGGCGATGCGTTTCAGCAGGTCTTCGACCGGACAGTGCAACCAGATCAAGATGGCTCCGGCCTGACGCAGCAGCGCGAGATTTTGGGGCTGGGCGGTGGTGCCGCCGCCGAGGGAAACGAGCCGGGGGCGCTGCTGTTCGGAGGCTTCGCCGAGAATGCGGGCGATCTGTTCGTGTTCGATGCGGCGAAACTCGGGTTCACCGCGCTTGGCGAAAATTTCGGGGATGGATTGGCCGGCGGCTTCGACGATGCGTTTATCGAGATCGATGTGCAGCCAGCCGATTTGCCGCGCCAGCAGGCGAGCTACCGTAGATTTGCCGGTGCCCATAAAGCCAGTGAGGCAGACGAGCGCGCGTGATCGCGATTCAGCGGACATGGAATTTCGCGGCGCGCAACGGTTGGCGGAATAAAAAATCAGTCACGCTTGAGGATGTTGATTGTTCCGTCGAAGGAAGTCAATTCGACTTTTGCGCGGCCCTGGTTGAAGGTTCCAAACAGCGCATTCCCCCAGCGCGGCATGAAGTGGTGCTCGTGAGTCGAAGGAGTCAGCTTGGCTTCGTTGTTTACTTTGCCCTTCAGCGAAGTGGCGCTCATGTCGAAAGAATCCGAGGGTGAAAAGCGAACTTCGATAACGCCGCTGTAATTCTTCAGGGAGTAAGTGCCGTTGGGCAGAAACTGGCCATTAAAAAGAATGTTTCCCGTGGAAGTCTGGGCCCAGACATGGGTGCTCTTCAGATCGATCAGCTTGAAGCTGCCGCTGATGGAAGAGACTTCGATGCGTCCCGCGCAGCGCAGGCACTGAAAGGCGCCGCCGACGGTTTTTACGGTTAGGTAACCGGTAGTGTCTTCGAGGTCCACGCCGGCCGCGACGGTTTCGACATTCATATCGCCGAGGACGTTGGCTACGGTAACCGAGCCGGCGTCATTGTGGATCTGCAGCTCGGCATCTTCCGGAACGTTAATCTGAAAATCGGTCTTCATGTCCGCCGGGGCCACGGAATCGGACAAAGCGCGGGTGGAAATATCCACGCGATTGCCGGCCTGTTCGGCATCGACGGTAACTTCGGTGCTGGCCGGGGAGGAGATAACCATGACCTCACCCTTCGTCCAGGCCTTTACGGTGATCAAGCCTTCCGGGTTGTGGATGGTAATTACCGGGTGAGCGGCGACTTTGAAATGCTGTTCGTGGCGAATGGGGCCGGCGGAAACGACGTTGCAGAGAAGCAAGCCGGGAACCACGAGTCCCGCAACCTTCCACCGCGATTTGGACGAGAGCTGCGTGGGAACCAAGCGACCGGTACTCATTGGACGTTTTCTCCGCGTTCGTTGATCTGCGCTAGCAAATCCGCTTTCTGCTGATACGCCTCAAAGAGATAATCCCGCGCCACTTCGTTTTCTGGTTCTTCTTGCACACTTTTTTCACACAATGAAATGTAGTTGTCAACGATGGCCAGGTTCTGGTGCAGCGAAGCCGCCACAGCCGGGCTGACGTAACCACGGGAGGCCATTGGATTCTGCTCGAAGGTATCGAGTTGCGCGCTGAGCGGCGACGCTACAACTTGGGTTCCTTGCAACCAGATCGCCTCGTTGGACGGCCGGCCGAAGGGCCCGCTTAGTGCAAAACCTGCCGCGACCAGCAGGGAAAGATAAGCTCCCGCGAGTACAGGCCGCGGAACCTGGGCAAAGAGATTGGCGAACCAGCCCGGAGAGGAAACGACCGGCGGAGAAACACGCTCGGCTTCCGGGGTGCGAATTAGACCCTCGTCCTTGAGCTGAGCGTGAAGCGAAGACCAGATGTGCGCCGGGGGTTCGGGTTCATTCGCGCTCCAGGTGTGCGCTTCGGCGTGAATGGCTTTCAAATCCTCAAAGACGGCGCGGCAGGAGGAACACCCTCGCGCGTGCGGCGGGGAATCGAGTGGCTGCTGATCTGAATCCCAAGTTTCCAACCAAGTCAAAAACTTCTTACATTCGTTGGTGATCATTACTAGTCCTTGCCGCCTGCTGTTCCGCTCGCGGCCTTGCGGTCTTCCCGAGCCTTATCTCGAAGCGCTTCATGGAGCAGCTCACGAAGCCTCATTCGAGCTTTGTGCAACTGCGATTTCGAATTGCCGATGGAACATTCCATGATCTTGGCAATCTCATTGTGTTCGTAGCCCTGCACGTCATGCAGCACGAACACGGCCTTATACCCGGGCGGCAATTGCTCGACGGCACGCTGCAGGTTCACGCGGTCAATCGAGCCGCTGAGCCGGAGATCAGGTCCGCCGAAATCGCGCCGGGGTCCGCCGGACTCATCGTCGGGCTCGGTCATTTCGTCGAGGGAAGCTTCGGTTCCCGATTTCTTCCGCAGCCTCATCAACACGACGTTGACGGCCAAGCGATGGAGCCAGGTTGAAAAAGCCGACTCTCCTCGGAAGGTGGCAATCTTACGGAAAAGCTGAAGGAACGCTTCTTGCGTTAGATCTTCGGCTTCGGCCGTATTGCTGACCATCCGCAGGCACAGGGAGTAAACCCGCCGATTATGCAGGCGGTACAGCCGCTCAAACGCAGGCGCGCTGCCTTGCTGGGCCAAGCGGATTGCTTCCGATTCCGGCATTTCGCCGGGAGTGTCTATTCGTCTCGTTCGGGCCACGCTACCCGTTTGGACGCATTCCTAGTTCCGATGCGCCCTCGGCTCCCTGAGTTGTACTTTGAAAATCCACTGTTGCGCCGGCAAACATGGTGTCGCCGGACACAAAGATGGGATGACTGACCGTGCTCCAAGTATTCGGATATCGCAAGATTAAGAAGATATTGTCATCGGATTTGGCTCAAACGTCCAGCCGGGACCGGCAGGCACGGGATTTGCAGTCGATCGGCGCTAGGCCGTCGCGGGGCTGTGCCGGTGCTGCGGGTTTAGGCGGGGGCCTGCCATTCGGATTTTCTTCATCTTTTCCGGCGATGGCACGACGTCCAGTTCGGCACCGAAGGCTTCCAACTGTTCGGTTGGCAGCGCCCGCAGGAAGCATTTGAGGAGAACCTCCGACTCGCGCAGGCAGGTGTTGAAATCATAATGGTGGCCCTCGAGAGCTTTCCAGGAATCGCTGGGATGAACCGACCGGGCGCCGGACAAGTCGTCGGCTTCGGCATAAAACTCACCGCCCAGACTTTCGAGCGTCTCAGACAGGATGCGGAGTTTCTGAAAGAACCGAGAACGATCGGCGAAGAGCACGCGGTGGAGAAATTCGTTCCAGGAAGCAGCGCTTTGGGCGGTTTGACCTTTGAAAAATTCGGTGTTCAAAGGCAGGACCTGCGGAACATTGCTGATGTGGCGGCCGCGGTTGGATATCGACTGGCAGGCTTCGACCAGGACTACGGCGGCGCGTGCGAGCAGGTCGGCGGAAACGGCGACTTGCAGTCGGGCCCCGACCAGTTCTCCGCGGGAACGCAACGAAAAGGCTTCGTTAAGGGAAACGCTGGCCATGGCGTAGGAGGATTCCCAGCTGCGCACGACGACGTCAAAAAGGTGGGCTTTATCGCGGGGTAACGCCGCAATCCAGTCGTCGGAAACAGTTCGTTTTGTGGAACCGAAGCGATTGTTCCGCTTAGAGAACACCTGAGCCCCCAAGTCGACGCCGGAGTATATCATTGGTTTGGGCCGGAGCGCTTTCCGCGCCGATTTCTTGACGCTCGCGGAAGGGGGCCGTTATACTCGCGTCCGGTTTCGCCGAAACGCCTCATTTGCCGGGGCCTTAGTCGTCCGCAGGCCGCCGAATCGCCGAAAGGAAAAACTCGTTGGAATTTGAACCGCTGGACCAATATCAACAACGTCAAAAGAATTTGAGCGACATTGAGGCTCTGGGGCATAGCGGCTACCCGCGCAAGTTTGCCTGGACGCACCGGCCGAGCGAGTTGCTGGAGAAGTATCACGACAGCACCGCGCCGCAACTGGAGGCTGCGCCGGTTACTACGAGCGTCGCAGGCCGGATTGTGGCGCTGCGGCCGCACGGCAAGGCGGCGTTCGCCCATGTGGCGGGGGACGGGGTGCGGGTGCAGATTTACGTCCGGCAGGATGTGGTGGGCGAGGACGCTTACAAGCTCTTCAAGTTGATGGATATAGGGGATTTCATCGGCGTTACCGGGCATTTGTTTCGAACCAAGACCAACGAGCTTTCGGTGAAGGTCGAAAAGCTCGAACTGCTCAGCAAGTCGCTGCTGCCGCTGCCGGAGAAATGGCACGGTTTGGCGGATGTGGAGCAGCGCTACCGGCGGCGTTATCTGGATTTGATCGTCAATGAAAAGGCGCGCGAAGTTTTTATCCGGCGCGCGAAAATCATTCGTGAGATCCGGCATTTTTTCGACGAGCGCAACTATTCGGAAGTGGAAACGCCGATGATGCACCCGATTTTGGGCGGAGCTACGGCGCGGCCTTTTGTGACCCACCACAACACGTTCGATATGGATTTGTACCTGCGGATTGCGCCGGAATTGTACTTGAAGCGGCTAGTGGTCGGCGGCCTCGACCGGGTGTACGAGATCAACCGCAACTTTCGCAACGAGGGTATTGACGCGATTCACCAGCCGGAATTCACCATGCTGGAGTTTTACCAGGCGTACAGCGATTACGCGGAATTAATGGATATGACGGAGGAATTGTTCCGGAGATTGGCGACGGCGGTTTGCGGAGGGACGAAATTCAAGTACGGCGAGACCGATATTGATTTCGGTCATTTCGATCGGTTCTCGATGAAAGAAGCCATCGTGAAATTCTGGCCGGCGGCTGCCGGCGCGGCGCCATCATTGGCCGAACTCTCCGCAGCGGGCGGAGCTTTGGCGGTGGCGGAGCGGTTTAATTCCTATGCGCGAGCGAATCATCTGGACCTCATCGCGAATGCCGGAAAGCTTTCGGGCGGGGAACTGATTGGTGAATTGTTTGAGGCGGTGGCGGAGCCGCATTTGAACCAGCCGACGTTCATTTACGATTTTCCCATCGAGATTTCGCCACTGTCGAAGGCGCGCGCCGATGATCCATCGGTGGCGGAGCGCTTCGAGCTTTACGTCGCGGGCATGGAATTGGCCAACGGCTTTTCGGAGTTGAACGATCCGGTCGACCAGGAAAAGCGTTTCCGGGCGCAGGTGGAAAAGGGCGGGCACGAAGCGCCGAAGGAAGTGGACGTCGATTACATCCGGGCGCTTTCGCATGGATTGCCGCCGACGGCGGGCGAAGGCATTGGGATCGATCGGCTGGTGATGCTGCTCACCGATTCGCACGCGATTCGAGAAGTGGTGTTGTTTCCTTTGCTGCGCGCGGAGTCCGGCGAGGCTCAGGCTGAAGAAGGCGGGGAAGTGGCGGCGGGAGTCGCGCCGGTCGTGGCACCAAATGCGGGCCCTGGCGCCCCGAAAAAATGAGCTTCGAATGGCTGGTGGCGCTGCGTTATTTGAAGTCGCCGAACCGGCCGGCGGTATTGCGGATCGTCACGTTACTGGCGATGATCGGCGTCGCGGCGGGCGTGACCACGCTGGTGATCGCGCTGTCGATGAATACCGGATTCCGCCAGGCGATTCGCGACCGTCTGCTCAGCGTTACCGCGCACATCAACCTCAAACCGATTGGCCCTAACGGCATTCCTGATTATCGCCCACTGATCTCACGGTTGAGCGGCACTCCCGGTGTGCGTTCGATTCAACCGGCGATTTACGCGACGGTGCTGCTGTCGTCGGGCGGCCATGCGCGCGGCATCGTGCTGAAAGGCGTCGATCCCCAATTGGAACTGCAGGCCAGCGAAGCTTTGCACCAGATTCAATCGGGCTCCGCAGATTTCGCGCCGGATAGCGACGGCATTCCGGCGGTGCTGGTCGGGTACATGCTGGCGAACGATCTGCAAATTTCGGCGGGCGACTACGTGACGCTCACCAGCCCGCAAGGAAATTTGACGCCGCTGGGAATGATGCCGCGGTCGCGGCGTTTCCGCGTGGCCGGAATTTTCGATTCCGGATTTTACGACTACGATGCGAATTGGGGTTTCGTCAATCTGCCTTCGGCGCAATCGCTTTCGGGAATTGGCGACGTGGTCAGCCTGCTGGAATTTCGCGTGACGAAAATGGATGACGCCAGCCCGATCGCGGACGACTTGCTGAAACGCGCGGGACCAGGGTTCACGACTTCAACCTGGATGGACGAAAACCGGGCGTTGTTCCGCGCGTTGAGCTTGGAGAAACTGGTCACGGCGCTGTTCATTGGACTGATTACGTTTGTCGCGGGACTGAATATTCTGGTGGTGCTGACCATGACGGTCACCGACCGCGCCCGCGACATCGCCGTGTTGATGGCTTTAGGGGCGCGAAGGCAGCAGATCCGGAAAGTTTTTATCATGCAGGGATTGGTGGTGAGCGTCGCTGGGACGGCTTTGGGATTGTTGCTGGGATACAGTTTCGCGGGGATTGCGAACCACTGGCGTTTGATTCATTTGAATCCCGAGGTCTACGCGATTCCTTACGTGCCGTTTCACACCAACGCGCTCGATGCGGTTTGGATCGCGGCGGCGGCGCTGGCCATCAGCGTGGCCGCTACCATTGTGCCGGCCCAATCCGCGTCGCGCATTCTGCCGGTAGAAATTCTGCGCTTTGAATAATCCCGATTTCGTTTAAGCCATTTGCCCGCGACCCGATTTTCTTCCAGCTCGCGCCACAAGTAATTCAAATCGTGAATTAATATAGTTGGGGCAACGTGGTATGCTGCCGAGGTTTTGAGCGGTTTACCGGAGGCGAGCTTCATGATTGTGGGAGTCCCGCGCGAGAGTTACCCGGGCGAACGGCGGGTGGCCCTGGTGCCCGCGGTGGTACCGACGTTAGCCAAAGGCGGTTTCGAGGTGGTGGTGCAGGCCGGCGCGGGAGTTGAAGCCGGGTACCCCGACGCGGCATTCGAAGCCAAAGGCGCAAAAATCGTCGCGGACCGCACCGAAGTATTTCGCGCGGCGGACATCGTCGCCCAGGTGCTTTGCTACGGATCGAACGACAAAACTGGCGAAGCGGATTTGCCGCTGTTGCGCCGCGGCCAGGTGCTGGTCGGTTTCCTGCGACCGCTCGGAGAATTGAAAACAATTCAGCAGATTGCCGACCGCGGAGTAATCGCGCTGTCGGTGGAGTTGATCCCGCGCACCACGCGCGCGCAGAGCATGGACGCGCTGTCTTCGATGGGCACGATTTGCGGTTACAAAGCGGTGATCACCGCGGCGGATACACTGCCGAGAATTTTTCCGATGCTGACGACGGCGGCGGGAACCATCACGCCCGGCCGCGTCCTTATTATTGGCGCGGGGGTAGCCGGTTTGCAGGCGATTGCCACGGCTAGGCGGCTCGGCGCGGTGACTTCGGCATACGACATGCGACCGGCGGCGAAGGAACAGGTGCAAAGTCTGGGCGGACGTTTTGTCGAATTGCCAATCGAAGCGAAAGACGCGCAGGACGCGCGTGGTTACGGGCGCGCACAGGACGAGGACTTCTATAAGAAGCAGCGTGAACTTTTGACCAAGGTGGTGGCCGAAAGCGACGTGGTCATCACCACGGCGGTGATTCCCGGGAAAAAATCGCCGCTGCTGATCACCGCCGATATGGTCAAGGGCATGTCGCCGGGCTCCGTTATTGTGGACTTGGCTTCCGAACGCGGCGGCAATTGCGAACTGACCAAGCCGGGCGAGAAAATCATGGCGCACGGTGTGACCATCATCGGCTGGTACAACTTCGCCAGCACCGTTCCGTATCATTCCAGCCAGATGTACGCGCGAAACATTTCCGCGTTCCTGCTGCACATCGTGAAAGATGGAAAACTCCAGCTCAATACCGCGGACGAAATCACCCGCGACACTTTGCTGACGAATGACGGCCAGATCGTGAACCAGCGCTTGCGGGAGTTCTACTCGTTGCCGGCGGCAGCGGGCGCGGCCGCGGAGGGAAAAAATCCATGAAGATGGACTTGTTGACCAGCCTTTACGTTTTCATGCTGGCCGGATTTATCGGTTTTGAGGTGATCCGGAACATCACGCCGCTGCTGCACACGCCGCTGATGTCGCTGACCAACGCGCTGGACGCCATCGCGGTGGTGGGCGCAATCATCCTGGCCGGCGAGCATCGCAGCACCTTGGCGACGATACTCGGAACGATTGCCATTGTGGCCGCCACCAGCAACGTGGTGGGCGGGTTCATCATCACCGATCGAATGCTGAAAATGTTCAAAGCGAGCGGGCCGAAAAAATAATGACCGCCTGGCCTGGAACCGACACGTTCATCGAAATTACTTATTTGATTGCGACGGCGCTGTTCATCCTTTCGCTGATCTGGATGAAATCACCAGTGACCGCCCGGCGCGGAGTGTTTGCCGGTGAAATCGGCATGGCGCTGGCGATCGGCGGCACGCTGCTGCACCGCGGCATCGTCGATTACAAATGGATCCTGATCGCGCTGGTGCTCGGCACGATTATCGGAATACCGTTGGGCAAAGTGCAGATGACCGCGGTGCCGCAGCGGACCGCGCTGAGCCACGCCTTCGGCGCGCTCTGCGTTACGCTCGTGGGGACCGCGGAATTTTATCTGCGTGCTCCGCAGGTGCCGCGATTCATGATGGGCGTCCTGTCGATGGAAGTAATTCTCGGCGGGCTGACGTTCACCGGCAGCCTGATGGCCGCCGGCAAATTGCAGGAACTCCTGCCGCAGCGTCCGATCACTTACAAGGGACAGAACTTCGTCAATCTTGCGTTTCTGGCGGTCGCGGTGGGCATCGCCGCGTATCTGGTTCACGACCCCAGCCACGTTCTGCTCTTTCCTCTGCTGATCGCGATTCCCTTGATTTTCGGCGTGCTGATGATCATCCCCATCGGCGGGGCGGACATGCCAACGGTTATCTCGTTGTTGAATTCGTATGCGGGACTTTCCGCGGCGGCGATGGGTTTTGTGCTGGATAGCAAGCTGCTGATCATCGCCGGCGCGCTGGATGGCGCTTCGGGATTCATCCTTTCGGTGAACATGTCGAAAGCGATGAACCGTTCGTTCACCAATGTGCTGTTCGGCGCGTTCGGGCAGGAACAGGCGGCGGTTGGCACGGCGCAGGAAGCGAAACCAGTTCTGAGCGCGACTCCGGAAGAATCCGCGGCCATTATGGGCGCAGCCAGCAAAGTGATTATCGTTCCGGGTTACGGGATGGCCGTGTCGCAAGCGCAGCACAAAGTGCGCGAATTGTACGACGCGCTGAGCAAGCGCGGCGTGGACGTAAAGTTCGCCATCCATCCCGTGGCCGGACGCATGCCGGGGCACATGAACGTGTTGCTGGCCGAAGCGGACATTCCCTACGACAAACTGCTCGACATGGACGAAGTTAATGGCGAGTTTCCGCAGGCCGACGTGGCGCTGGTGATTGGCGCGAACGACGTCACCAATCCAGCGGCGCGCAATGACGCTTCCAGCCCGATTTTCGGCATGCCGATTCTGGATGTGGACAAGGCGCGGACGGTGATGGTGATCAAGCGCGGCATGAGCCCGGGCTTTGCGGGCATCGACAACCCGCTGTATTACCTCGACCGGACACTGATGCTATTTGGCGACGCGAAATCGTTTGTGGGATCCATCGTGCGTGAGTTGAGTGGCGGTGGCGGCCACGGCTAAACGCACTAGGAGCCGGGCATGAGCCGGCTGTTAGGATCGCAGAATCCTCAACCTCTTCATCAAAGCCTTCCCGAAGCGCCCCAATATTCAATACACGAACCTCGAATTTTTGCGGAAACACGGACCGTGTTAG